>NZ_BLPG01000001.1:2595555-3244444 GCF_011764445.1 Phytohabitans rumicis | reverse complement strand
GACCTGCAGCGCCTGCCACCCGTTCTACACGGGCAAGCAGCGCGTGCTCGACACCGCCGGCCGGGTCGCCAAGTTCCAGCAGAAGTACGCCAAGGCCGCGGCCAAGAAGGCCAAGTAGCTACCCCGACGGCGCCCCCTCGGCTTGACCGAGGGCGGGCGCCGTTCGCATTCTTCCCTCGACCAAGGGGTACGCCGATGAGCACCGACCGCCTGACGACGCTGCTGGACGAGTACGCGGAGCTGGAGAAGCGACTCGCCGATCCGGCGATCCACGCCGACCAGAACACCGCGCGCCGGGTCGGGCGGCGGTTCGCCGCGCTGGCGCCGCTGTACAAGGCGGCCGGCGAGCTGGAGGTGGCTCGCGCGGACCTTGAGGCGGCCCGGGAGCTGGCTGCGGAGGACGCCTCGTTCGCCGCCGAGGCCGAGGCGATCGCGGCCAGGCTGCCCGGCCTGGAGGAGCGGCTGGCGGAGCTGCTCATCCCGCGCGACCCGCACGACGCCAAGGACGTGATCCTCGAGATCAAGGCGGGCGAGGGCGGCGAGGAGTCCGCGCTCTTCGCGGGCGACCTGCTGCGCATGTACGTCCGCTACGCCGAGCGGCACGGCTGGGTCACCGAGGTGATCGACGCCCAGGACTCGGATCTCGGCGGTGTGAAGGACGTCTCGCTGGCGGTCAAGACGAAGGGCGTACCCGAGGGCGGCAACGGCGTCTGGTCGCGGCTGAAGTGGGAGGGCGGCGTGCACCGGGTGCAGCGCGTGCCCGTCACCGAGTCGCAGGGGCGCATCCACACCAGCGCCGCCGGCGTGCTGGTCCTGCCCGAGGCCGAGGACGTCGACGTCTCGATCGACCCGAACGACCTGCGCATCGACGTGTTTCGCTCGTCCGGGCCCGGCGGCCAGTCCGTCAACACCACCGACTCGGCCGTACGGATCACCCACCTGCCCACCGGCATCGTGGTGTCCTGCCAGAACGAGAAGAGCCAACTGCAGAACCGGGAGCAGGCGATGCGGATCCTGCGCGCCCGGCTGCTCGCGGCCGCCCAGGAGCAGGCCGACGCGGCCGCCTCGGACGCCCGGCGGTCCCAGGTGCGCACCGTCGACCGCTCGGAGCGGATCCGGACGTACAACTTCCCGCAGAACCGGATCACCGACCACCGGATCGGCTACACGGCGTACAACTTGGATCTGGTCCTGGCCGGCGATGTCGACGGCGTCCTGGACGCCCTGGCCGAGGCGGACCGCCAGGCCCGCCTGGCCGGCGAAACCACGCTGTCCCGCTAAATTTCCGTGATCAAGGCGTCCTTCAAGTTGCTATGACGACTTGAAGGACGCCTTGATCACGAAGCGGCGGCCGCGGGAGCCGGTGCGGGCTTGGCGCGCAGCATCTCGCGGTCGGCCAGCTCGAACGCCTCGCCCAGGGCCTCGCGCAGGTTGGCGCCCGAGCTGCTGACCTCGGCGAACCCGACGCTCACGCCCACCGGGGTGCCCGGCACCAGCGACTGCCAGTCTTCGGCCGCGACCGCCGCGACTATCCGCCGGCCCACCTCGGCGGCCTCGGCCTTGCCGGCGCCCGGCAGCACCACCACGAACTCGTCGCCGCCGTAGCGGGCCACGAAGTCGCCGCGCCGCATCACCCGGTTGATGACGCCGGCGATGCGCTGCAACACCAGGTCGCCGGAGAGGTGGCCGTGGGCGGTGTTGACCGCCTTGAAGCCGTCCAGGTCGCAGACGCCGACCGTGGCCCGCTCGCCCCGCCCGACCAGCGCGGCCACGTAGCGCTCCAGGTGGCGCCGGTTGGCGAGGCCGGTGAGCGGGTCGGTCAGCGCCTCGTCCTGGTAGCGGGACACCGAGCGGCGCATGTCCTCGTGGTCGAGCCGGGCGGCGATGCCCTCGACGTACATGTCGCGGAGGCGGTCGCTGCGCTGGGCGGCCAGCCGGAACGCGTGCCGGTCGGCCCGGTGCGCGGCCGCGTGGTCGCCGGCCCGGGCGAACGTCAGGCTCCTCAGCCGGGGGTGCTCGGCGGCACCGAGCGTCTCGGCGGACACCGCCACGGTTTCGAGCCGGGTCATCGCCTCGATCGGGTTGCCGGCCGCCATCGCGAGGCAGACCTCGCCGAGCACCCGCATGTCGCGGGCGCGGGCCCCGTCGCCGCCGTCGGCCAGCAGCCGGACCGCCTGCCGGGCGGACTCCGGAGGCTCGCCCAGCGCGGCCCGGCGGGCGATCGCGTAGCCGTACGCCGCGCGGCCGCTGGGGCGCAGCCGGGCGCCACTGTCGCCGGCGAGGAAGCGCTCCGCGTCGGTGGTGATGTCACGCAGGACGCGCAGGCAGCCGTCGGAGTCGCCGTTGTGGTCGAGGGCGACCGCGTTGCGCAGCCGG
This sequence comes from Phytohabitans rumicis, assembly GCF_011764445.1. Taxonomy (NCBI): domain Bacteria; kingdom Bacillati; phylum Actinomycetota; class Actinomycetes; order Micromonosporales; family Micromonosporaceae; genus Phytohabitans; species Phytohabitans rumicis. Next base: position 3,242,068 of record NZ_BLPG01000001.1, on the reverse strand, counting down.
ATGCCCGGCGCGGCGAACGTCTCGGCCGGCACGTCGGCCGCGGTGGCGACCTGCCGGGCCCGCTCGATGGCGCTCAGCGCGTGGCCGTGAAAGCCCAGATACGAGTACGCCATGGCCAGGTCGTTCCAGGCGACGGCGGTGTCCCAGTCGATGTCTTCGACGGCGGCCATCGCTCGGGCGCTCTGCACCAGATGGGTCACGCAGCGCTCCAGCGCGCCCTGGTGCTGGGCGGCGAGCGCGGCGAGGGCGTGCAGGTTGCCCTTGAGGAGCGGCTCGCCGACCTCCTCGATCGCGTCGAACGCCTTCTGCACCGCCAGGTTGTACTCTGCGGTGCGGCCGAGGTTTATCAACGCGGAGACGCGCTGGACGAGGGCGTCCGCCCGGGTGTACGGATCGATGGTGGTGGAGAGCACGCGGTCGAGCAGCGCGGACGCCTCGGCGGAGCGGCTGTTTTCCTGCAGCTTGCGGGCCTCGCGGAGGGTCTCGGCCTGGTCAGCGACCCGGTCAAGCCAACTCACCCCGTGCCTCCTCCCGCCGACCCGCTATCTAATGATTATCTCGTGACAGCCGATATGGAACAGCCCTCCGAAGGGACGGAACGGACGCGCGCGTTGCAAGCGGTCGTTCGCGCGACAAAGTCCCTGGTCAAGGCCGAGCAGCCGGCGGCGCGGGTCGATGCTGAGATCTTGGCCGCGCACGTCCTTGGGATCCCGCGCGGGCGCCTCGCGCTCGCCGAGGGGTTCACCGTTGATCAACTTGCTGAGTTTGACGCGCTCGTCGCCCGGCGGGCGGCCGGCGAGCCGCTCCAGCACCTGGTCGGCGCGGCCGGGTTCCGGCACCTGGAGTTGGCGGTCGGCCCGGGGGTGTTCGTGCCGCGGCCGGAGACCGAACTGCTCGCCGGCTGGGGCATCTCGGTGATCCGGCCGGGTGCCGTCGTTGTCGACCTGTGCAGCGGCTCCGGCGCCATCGCGCTCGCGGTCGCCAACGAGGCGCCCGGCGCCCGCGTCTACGCCGTCGAGCGGTCGCCGTCCGCGCTGGCCTGGTTGCGCCGGAACGCCGGCGCGCGGGCCGCGGCCGCGGATCCGCCGATCGAGGTGGTCGAGGGCGACGCCACCGACCCGGCCGTCCTCGCCGAGCTGGACGGCACCGTCGACCTCGTCCTGTGCAACCCGCCGTACGTGCCGGCCGGCGTCGCCGTACCCGTGGATGTGGCCGACCACGACCCGGCGGAGGCGGTGTTTGCCGGCCCGGACGGCTTGTCCGTGATCCGGCCGGTGCTCGCGCGGGCCGCGGCGCTGTTGCGGCCGGGCGGGTTTTTCGGGGTCGAGCACGACGACACCCACGGTGTAGCGGTGCCGGATCTGCTGCGCGCCGACGGCCGGTTCATTGACATCGATGACCATCGTGATTTGGCTGGCCGGCCGCGGTACGCGACGGCGTCCCGCATGGCAGACTGCACTGCGTGATGCTCTACGACTGCCGGTCGCTGGCCGACCGAGACCGAGGCATCGCCGCGGCGATCGAGGCGGTCAAGAACGGCGAGCTGGTCGTGCTGCCCACCGACACGGTGTACGGCATCGGTGCGGACGCGTTCACCGCGTACGCGGTCAAGGCCCTGCTCGACGCCAAGGGCCGGGGCCGGCAGATGCCCCCGCCCGTGCTGGTCGGATCCCGGCACACCCTGGACGGACTGGTCTTCATGCTGCCGAAGGCGGCGCGCGAGCTGGCCGACGCGTTCTGGCCGGGGGCGCTGACCATCGTTGTCGAGCACGCGCCCAGCCTCCAGTGGGATCTCGGCGACACCGGCGGCACGGTCGCGGTGCGCATGCCGCTGCACCCGGTGGCGCTGGAGGTGCTGCGCGAGACCGGCCCGATGGCGGTGTCGTCGGCCAACAAGACCGGCCAGCCCGCGGCGGTCACCGCCGAGGAGGCTCGGGACCAGCTCGGGTACGCCGTGCGGGTTTACCTCGAAGCCGGCGCGTGCCCGGATCCGGTGCCCAGCACGATCGTCGACCTGACCGGCGACGTGCCGAAGATCCTGCGCGACGGCGCCATCCCGATCGAGAAGCTGCGCGAGGTCGTTCCTGACATCGTCGGCGCCGACCAGGAGGCATGACGTGCCGCCGTTCACCGTCCTTCACGTGTGTATGGGCAACATCTGCCGTTCACCGATGGCGGAGCGGCTGCTCGACGTCGCGGTGCGGGATCGGCTGGCGAAGGCGGACGCCGCACCGCCGGCCGAAAACCTGATGCACAGCCACAGCGCCGGCACCGGCGGCTGGCACGCCGGCGAGGAGATGAACCCGCCGGCCGCGCGGCAGGTGCGGGCCCGCGGCGGAGACGTGAACGGCTTCCTCGCGCGCAAGCTCCGCTCGGACCTGATCGACGCCGCCGACCTCGTCCTCACGGCAACGGCGGACCAGCAGGAGTACGTCGTGGCGCTGCGCCCCGACGCGGCGGCGCGCACGTTCGTACTCGGCGAGTTCGGCCGGCTGTTGACAACGATTGACTCGGCCGCCCTCCCGCCCGCCGAGCCGACCCCGGACGCCGTCTTCGCCCGCGGGGTGGCCCTGGTGGAGGCCGTCAACGCCGCGCGCGGCACCGCCTCGCCGCTGCCCGCCGACGACCTAGACGACCCATGGGGGCGCGGCGACCAGGCGTTCAGCCGCGTCGCCGACGAAATCGAAGACACGGTAGGCCCCCTGGCCGCCACCTTGCTCCCCACGCAGTAGCAGCGCCGCGCGCCTTTGCCCGTCGATCAAGGCTTTCCCCGCCGATCAAGGGCATATGGTCGTGCTTTGATCTCCAAACCACGGCCATCTGCCCTTGATCGACGCGGAAAGCCTTGATCGACGCGCGGGGCGAGGTTGGCGGGTGGTCGATTGAACTCGCCGGGAGTGGGCGCCGTATCCCATCCTGTGAAGCTGCTCTCCGCGCTCGTCGTCGTGGGCATCCTGGCCGTGCCTGCCCCGGCTATGGCGCACGGGGCGCTGACCACGCCGGTCAGCCGGCTCGCGGCTTGCGGCACGGAAGGGGAGAGCGGCGACTCGGCGGCCTGTGTCGCGGCGCTCACCGCGAGCGGCACGGACAAGTTCGACGACTGGGACAACCTGCGCCTGCCCAACGTCGGTGGCCGGGACCGCGAGGTGATCCCGGACGGGCAACTGTGCAGCGCCGGCATCGACCGCTACCGCGGGCTCGACCTGGCCCGGAAGGACTGGCCGTCCACCAGGCTCACGGCCGGCGCGGGCCTCAGTTTCGCGTACCGCGGCACGATCCCGCACGAGGGTACGTTCCGGCTCTACGTCACCCGCGACGGATACGACCCGACGGCGCCGCTGGCCTGGTCGGACCTGGAAACCAAGCCGTTCCTGACCGCCAAGGACCCGTCGTTCACGGGCGGCTCCTACCGGTTCAAGGGCACGCTGCCGGCGGGCAAGGTCGGCCGCCATCTGATCTACACGATCTGGCAAAACTCGAGTACGCCGGATACGTACTATTCATGCTCGGATGTGGTCTTTGCCGCTCCGGCCACCAAGGCTCCCGCCGTCGCCAAGGCCCCGACCACCACGGCTCCCGCCACGGCGGACGCGCAGGAGCAGGCGCCAGCCGCGCAAGAGCAAGAGCCGGTCGCGCAGCAGAAGCCCGAGCCGGTCGCGGCCACCAGCGCCCTCCCGCTCATCGGTGGCGGCGCGGCGGTGCTCGTCGTACTCGGGGCGCTCTTCGCCGTACTCCTGCATCGGCGCCGCTCGGCCGCGCGCCGGTCGTGGACGCCGCCCCGGTCCTGGTAGCGCTTCGCCGATCAAGGGCTTTCGCGCCGATCAAGGGCAAACGGTCGTGGATCGGAGATCAAAGCACGGCCGTTTGCCCTTGATCGACGGGGGAGAGGCGGGGAAGCCCTTGATCGGCGGGCGGGAGGGCTGGGAGTTTGCTGGGAATACCGCTCGGAGGTGGATGAATCACCCCTGGTGTGGGGAGTCTTGGGTGGGTGCGTAGGCGATCGCTGCTGTCCAAGTTCACGACGTTGGTGCTGTGCGGGCTGCTCGCCGGGGTGGCGGTGGCCGCCGCGGTGTTCCCGGCGAACGCCATCGTCGCGCTGGCGGCCAAGTCCGCGAGCGACGCGTTTCTCGACCTGCCTAGCGAGCTCAAGACCCCGCCGCCCCCGCAGACGTCGTACGTCTACGCCAACGACGGCAAGACGCTGATCACGACGTTCTACGACGTCAACCGGCAGGACGTGCCGCTCAGCGAGGTCGCGACGGTGATGCAGCAGGCGATCGTCGCGGCCGAGGACACCCGCTTCTTCGAGCACGGCGGCGTCGACCTGCGCAGCGTGGTACGGGCGTTCGTGGCCAATGGTCGGGGCGGCACGGTCGAGCAGGGCGCCTCCACGCTGACCATGCAGTACGTCCGGAATGTCCTCAAGACCGACCCGGATCTCACCGAGAAGGAGCGCCAGGAGGCCACGCAAGACACCGCCACCCGCAAGCTCCAGGAGATGCGGTACGCCGTGGCGCTGGAGCGGGAGCTGTCCAAGGACGAGATCCTGAGCCGCTACCTGAACATCGCGTACTTCGGCGCCGGGGCGTACGGCATCGCGGCGGCCAGCATGCGGTACTTCGGGAAGGTGCCGGCGAAGCTGACGCTGGCCGAGGCGGCGTTGCTGGCCGGGCTGGTGCAGGCGCCCGACACGGACAGCCCGATCGACGGCAACAAGGAGCGGGCGCTGGAACGGCGTACCTATGTGCTCGACTCGATGGTCGGCACGGGCGCGATCACCGCTCAGCAGGCCGCCGCCGCGAAGGCCGAGGCGCTCAAGCTCGACCCCACCGCCCAGCCCAACGGCTGCTCGGCAACCGCCAAGAACGGCTGGGGCTTCTTCTGCGACTACCTGCGGCAGTGGTGGATGACGCAGCCCGCGTTCGGCGCCACTCCGCAGGAGCGGGAGCGCAACCTGCAGCGCGGCGGCTACACGGTGGTCACCTCGCTCGACCCGGACATCCAGGCCGCGGCGCAGCAGCAGACGCTGAAGGTCTACGGGTACGGCAACAAGCGCGCGGCCCCGATGGCGGTGGTCCAGCCGGGCACGGGTCGGGTGCTGGCGATGGCCGTCAACCGCCACTACGCCCTGAAGAACGGCACCATGAACCAGCTCATCGCCGGCGGCGGGGACATCGACGGCTACCAGGCCGGATCGACGTTCAAGCTCTTCACGATGCTGGCCGCGCTGGAGTCGGGCCGAAAGCTCGACACGGCGTTCGACGCGCCGGCCAAGTTTGTCTCGGACTACCCGGCCAGCGGCCCGGAGAGCTGCAACGGCAAGTGGTGTCCGAGCAACGCCAACCCGTCCTGGATGGATGGCCGGCGGACCATGTGGACCGGCTTCGGCCGCTCGGTCAACACGTACTTCGTCTGGCTGGAGCAGCAGGTCGGCGCCGACAAGGCGGTCGAGATGGCGCAGCGGCTGGGCATCACGTTCCGCGCCGACAGCGACGCGAATTTCGCGAAGGACAACGCGGCCGGGTGGGGCTCGTTCACGCTCGGCGTGGCGGCCACCACGCCGCTCGACCTGGCCAACGCGTACGCCACGGTCGCGGCCGAGGGCACGTACTGCAAGCCGCTGCCGGTCGTGTCGATCACCGACGCCTCGGGCGCGAAGGTGGCCGCCGGCAACCCGTCCTGCGATCGGGTGCTGACCGAGGACATCGCCCGAGCCGCCACCGACGCGGCCCGCTGCCCGGTCGGCCAGCAGTCGGCGTTCGGGCGCTGTGACGGCGGCACCGCCACCCAGGTCTCCACGATCCTCGACGGCCGGCCGGTCGCCGGCAAGACGGGTAGCTCGGAGGACGCCTCGACGGAGACGTTCGTCGGGTTCACCCCGCAGATCGCGGTGGCGTCGATCGCCGCCAATCCGGACGACCCGCAGGACCACGTCGGCTCGGCCATCCAGCAGGAGGTCATCAACGCGGTGGCGCGGACCATGGCGGCGGCGCTGGAGGGCCAGCCGGAGAAGGACTTCACCCCTCCGAGCACCGACATCGCCTTCTCGGGCTCATAAACTGCCCCATGAGCACGTTCTGGGGGCCTGACTTTTCCGAGTTGGAGGCCACCGACCCGGAGATCGCCGCGGTGGTCGTGGGTGAGTTGGGCCGGCTGCGCGGCGGTTTGCAGCTCATCGCGAGCGAGAACCTGACCTCGCCGGCGGTCCTGGCCGCGCTGGGCTCGACGCTGACCAACAAGTACGCCGAGGGATATCCGGGACGGCGGTACTACGGCGGCTGCGCCGAGGTCGACAAGGCGGAGGAGATCGGGATCGCCCGGGCCAAGGAGCTCTTCGGCGCGGACCACGCCAACCTCCAGCCACACAGCGGGGCCAGCGCCAACCTCGCGGCGTACGCGGCGCTGCTCCAGCCGGGCGACACCGTCCTGGCGATGGATCTGCCGCACGGCGGCCACCTGACCCACGGCAGCAAGGTGAACTTTTCCGGCAAATGGTTCGCCACGGTCGGCTACACGGTCCGCAAGGACACCGAGTTGATCGACTACGACGAGGTGCGCGAGCTGGCTCTGGCGCACCGTCCCAAGATGATCATTTGCGGCGCCACCGCGTACCCCCGGCTGATCGACTTCGCCCGCTTCCGCGAGATCGCCGACGAGATCGGCGCGTACCTGCTGGTCGACGCCGCCCACTTCATCGGCCTGGTCGCGGGCAAGGCGATCCCGTCGCCGGTGCCGCACGCCGACGTCGTGACATTTACCACCCACAAGGTCCTGCGCGGCCCGCGCGGGGGCATGATCCTGTGCCGCGAAGAGCTGGCCCAGCGGATCGACAAGGCGGTCTTCCCGTTCACCCAGGGCGGGCCGCTGATGCACGCCATCGCCGCGAAGGCGGTCGCCCTCCGCGAGGCGTCGCTGCCCGACTTCCAGGGGTACGCCACGCAGGTGATCAAGAATGCGCAGGCGCTGGCCGGCGGGCTGGCCGCCGAGGGGATGCGACCGGTGTCCGGCGGCACCGACACCCACCTGGCCCTCATCGATCTGCGCGACCTCGAAGTGACCGGGCGTGACGCGGAGGAGCGGTGCGATGCGGCGTCGATCACGCTGAACAAGAACGCCATCCCGTACGACCCGCAGAAGCCCATGGTCGCCTCGGGTATCCGGGTCGGCACCCCGAGCGTGACGACGCAGGGCATGCGCGAAGGGGAGATGCGGCAGGTAGCCTCGCTGATCGCCCGTGCCGTGCGCGCCGACCCGGCGGGCGACTCCGACGCTTTTGCCCAGATACGCGAAGAGGTGAGCGAGCTCGTGCGCAAATTTCCGGCGTACCCACGATGAACGTTGAGGATCGGCGGTGGCGGCTGCGTCATCTGCCCACGCTGCTCGGCGCCGCCACGGTGGTCACCGTGGTCGCGGTCGTGGTCGGTGGGCTGCTGGCCGGCGGTGCCGGCGCCGCCGGCGCGGGCATCGGGGTGGCCGTCGCGAGCTTCAGCTTCGCGCTGTCGACCGTCGTGTTGGCCTGGGCCGACACGCAGAGCCCGCAGCTCGTACTGCCGTTCGGCCTGGGCCTGTACGTGGCGAAGTTCAGCCTGCTCGGCGGCGTGATGATCGCCGTGTCCTCGTCCGGCTGGGCCGGCATGGTGCCGCTGGGCTGGGGAATCGCCGCCGGCGTGGTCGCATGGACGGGCGTCCACATCTGGTGGCTGACGAAGGTTTGGCCGGCTACCCGACACCACGAGGTGGCGATCGAGGAGTAGCGTACGGGCACAGACGACTCCAGTATCCCCTGCCGCCCGCACAAGGAGCTTGCGTGGGGGTGAGTCGCACCCTCGTGAAACACCCCTGATATGGTTCGGCGCGTCATGGCCGGTGACCAATCCCCCCACAACCTGACGGCGGAGCCGGACAGGGTTGGGTGGCGATCGGCTACCTCATTGCCGGGATGTCGGTGTGGGGGTTCATCGGTTGGCTGGTCGACCGGAGGTTCGACCTCGGTGGGGTGCCCATCGGGATCGGAGCGGTGGTCGGCGCGGCGGGCGGCATCTACCTGATCGTCCGCCGACTCGGCGCCTAGAGGAGGGCTTATGAGCGCGAGGTTTGCGGCGGAAGTCCCGTGGCCGCCGAGCGTCGAGGACTTCTACCTGCCGCCGGTCGTCCACGGCACCGAGCCGTGGTTCACCAAGGTGGTCATCCTCGTTTGGGTGGCGGTCGCCGCACTCATCATCTACTTCCTGGTCAGCTACCGGGACCCGAAGCTGGTGCCGACGAAGAAGCAGTGGCTCGCCGAGTCGATCTACGGCTTCGTCCGCAACAACATCGCCAAGGACATGATCGGCCACGATGGTCTGCGGTTCGCGCCGTACCTCACGACGCTGTTCTGCTTCATCCTGCTGACCAACCTCTTCGGCATCATCCCGGGCATCCAGATGTCGCCGAACTCGCACATCGCGTTCCCGGCGATCCTCGCCATCATCAGCTGGGTGCTGTTCAACTTCGTGGGCATCCAGAAGCACGGCTTCGCCGGCTACATGAAGCACTCGCTGATCCCGCCGGCACCGTGGTTCATCCTGCCGCTGCTGATCCCGATCGAGTTCGCCTCGACCTTCCTGTTCCGCCCGTTCACCCTGGCGGTCCGGCTCTTCGCCAACATGTTCGCCGGCCACATGATCCTGCTGGTGTTCACGCTCGGCGGGTTCGTGATGCTGAACTCGAGCGCCCTGCTCGCGCCGGTGTCGATCCTCTCCTGGCTGATGGCGATCGCGCTGACGTTCCTGGAGGCGCTGGTCGTCGTCCTGCAGGCGTACGTCTTCACCGTCCTCACCGCCAGCTACATCCAGGGCGCGCTCGCCGAAGAGCACTGAGTCTCGCAAGTTCCGCATCGTCGTCTGCGCGTGATGGTCACGCGCGATAACCAGGAGGAATATCAATGGCACTCGCTGAGGTAGTTGGCAGCACCGCGGCCATCGGCTACGGCTTGGCCGCCATCGGCCCCGGCATCGGCGTCGGTCTGGTCTTCGCCAGCTACATCCAGTCGACCGCGCGCCAGCCCGAGTCGTCCCGGATCACCCTGCCGTACGTCTGGATCGGCTTCGCCGTGGTCGAGGCGCTCGCCCTGCTGGGCATCGCGTTCGGCTTCATCTGGCAGGGCCAGCTCTAGCCCGCCCGTCCCTACCGGGAGGTTTTCATGTACGTCATCGCCACCGAGGGCACGGAGCACAACCCGATCGTCCCGATCTGGCAAGAGATCATCATCGGGACGATCGCGTTCGCCCTGCTCTGCTACGTGCTGATGAAGTTCGTCTTCCCGCAGATGGAGAAGACCTTCAAGGCCCGGGTCGAGGCCATCGAGGGTGGCATCCAGCGGGCCGAGGTGGCGCAGGCCGAGGCGAACCAGCTCCTGGAGCAGTACCGGGCGCAGCTCGCCGAGGCGCGTACCGACGCCGCCCGGATCCGGGACGACGCCCGCGCCGACGCCGAGGGCATCCGGCAGGACGTACTCGCGAAGGCTCGGGAGGAGTCGGACCGCATCATCGCCGCGGGCAAGGAGCAGCTCGCAGCCGAGCGGCAGACGATCGTCCGGGAGCTGCGGGCCGAGGTCGGCACGCTCGCGGTCGACCTGGCCAGCAAGATCGTGGGTGAGTCGCTCGCGGACGAGGCCCGCCGCAAGGGCACCGTGGAGCGGTTCCTGACCGACCTCGAGAGCACGGGGGCCCGCTGATGCAGGCCGCCAGCCGGGAGTCGTACGCCGCCGCCGCGCAGCGGCTGGAGGCGCACGCGCGCCGGGCCAACCCGGACACCATCGCGGGTACGGCGAACGACGTGCTCGCGGTCGCCGACCTGCTGCGGCGCGAGCCGCGGCTGCGGCGGGCGCTGTCCGACCCGGCCCGTCCCGGCGAGGACCGGGCGGGTCTGCTCGGCAGCCTGCTCGCGGGCAAGGTCGGCAAGGCCGGTCTCGACCTGGTCTCGGCACTGGTTTCCGGCCGCTGGTCGGCGCCGTCCGAGTTGCTCAGCGCGACCGAGCGGCTCGGCGTGGAGGCGCTGCTGGCCAGCGCGGACCGCGCCGGCGACCTGGGTGAGGTCGAGGACGAGCTGTTCCGCTTCGGGCAGGTCGTCTCCGCCAATCTCCCGCTGGCCGCGACGCTGGGCGATGTCGTCGCCCCGGCTTCGCAGCGGGCCGAGCTGGCCCGTGCCCTGCTGGGCGGAAAGGCCAAGCCCATCACCCTCCGGCTGGTCGAGGTGGCGCTGTCCGGTTTCGGGGGGCGCTCCTTCGAGGGCGCGCTGACCCGACTGGTGGAGCTGTCCGCCGACCGGCGGGACCGCCAGGTTGCGTACGTCACGGTCGCGGCCCTGCTCACGGACGAGGAAGAGCGCCGGCTGGGCGCCAAGTTGTCCGAACTGTACGGTCGAGAGGTCTCCATCAAGCAGCAGGTGCAGCCGGAGATCCTCGGCGGGATGAGCGTGCGGGTCGGTTCCGACCTGTACGACGGCACGGTCCTGCGCCGGCTCACCGACACCCGTAACGCGCTCGCGAAGCGCTAGCCCGCTTTAGATCCACTCGAACCCAGAAGGAAGCTGAGGATGGCCGAGCTGACCATCTCGACCGAGGAGATCCGGGGCGCCTTGGAGCGCTACGTCGCCTCGTACACGCCCGACGTCACCCGCGAGGAGGTCGGGACCGTCGCCGACGCCGGCGACGGCATCGCCCACGTCGAGGGCCTGCCCTCGACCATGGCCAACGAGCTGCTGGAGTTCGAGGACGGCACGCTGGGCGTGGCCCTGAACCTCGACGTCCGCGAGATCGGCGTCGTGGTCCTCGGCGAGTTCGCCGGTATCGAGGAGGGGCAGCGGGTCAAGCGCACCGGCCGGGTGCTCTCCGTGCCGGTCGGCGACAAGTTCCTGGGCCGGGTGGTCGACGCGCTCGGCACCCCGATCGACGCCCTCGGCGACATCGAGAACGAGGGCTACCGCGAGCTGGAGCTGCAGGCGCCGAACGTGATGGCGCGGCAGGGCGTCAGCGAGGCGCTGCAGACCGGCATCAAGGCCATCGACGCGATGACCGCGATCGGCCGGGGCCAGCGCCAGCTGATCATCGGTGACCGCAAGACCGGCAAGACCACGGTCGCGCTCGACGCGATCCTCAACCAGCGGGCCAACTGGGAGTCCGGCGACCCGAAGAAGCAGGTGCGCTGCATCTACGTCGCCATCGGCCAGAAGGCGTCCACGATCGCGTCGATCAAGGGCATCCTCGAGGAGCACGGCGCGATGGAGTACACCACCATCGTCGCCTCGCCCGCCTCCGACCCGGCCGGCTACAAGTACATCGCCCCGTACACCGGCTCGTCGATCGGCCAGCACTGGATGTACGCCGGCAAGCACGTGCTGATCGTCTTCGACGACCTGAGCAAGCAGGCCGAGGCGTACCGCGCGGTGTCGCTGCTGCTGCGCCGCCCGCCGGGCCGCGAGGCGTACCCGGGTGATGTCTTCTACTTGCACTCCCGGCTGCTGGAGCGTTGCGCGAAGCTGTCCGACGAGCTGGGTGGCGGCTCGATGACCGGCCTGCCGATCATCGAGACGAAGGCCAACGACATCTCGGCCTTCATCCCGACCAACGTCATCTCGATCACCGACGGCCAGATCTTCCTGGAGTCCGACCTGTTCAACCAGGGCGTCCGTCCGGCGATCAACGTCGGCACCTCGGTCTCTCGCGTGGGCGGCGCGGCCCAGGTCAAGCCGCTCCGTAAGGTCGCCGGCCGGCTGCGGCTCGACCTTGCCCAGTACCGCGAGCTGGAGGCGTTCGCCGCGTTCGCGTCCGACCTCGACAAGGCGTCCCGGGACCAGCTGGAGCGCGGTGTCCGCCTGGTCGAGCTGCTGAAGCAGCCGAACTACTCGCCGTACCCGGTCGAGGAGCAGGTCGTCTCCGTCTGGGCCGGCACCGAGGGCAAGCTCGACGACATCCCGGTCGGCGAGGTCCGGCGGTTCGAGTCCGAGTTCCTGGAGTACCTGCGGCACTCGTACAAGCCGACGCTCCAGTCGATCGCGGACAACAACTGGGACGACGACATCGTCAACGGCCTCGACGAGGCCATCGTGAAGTTCAAGCAGATGTTCCTCGGCAAGGAAGACAAGCACCTCGGCACGGAGGCGCCGGCCAAGGCGCTCGAGGGCGAGGAGAACCACGAGACGGTGACCCGCTACCGCGACACCCCGCCGGCCGAGAAGCAGTAGGGACGAGCGATGGCGGCCCAGGTACGCGTTCTTCGTCAACGGATCCGCACGGCGAAGTCGATGAAGAAGATCACCAAGGCGATGGAGCTCGTGGCCACGAGCCGCATCGCCAAGGCCCAGGCGCGGGTGGCGGCGTCCCTGCCGTACGCCCAGGCGATCACCGGCGTGTTGACCGCGCTGGCGTCCAACGCCAACATCGACCACCCGCTGCTGACCGCGAGGCCGCGGGTGCGCCGGGCCGGCATCCTGGTCATCACCAGCGACCGCGGCCTGGCCGGCGGTTACAGCTCCAACGCGATCAAGACCGCGGAGTCGCTGATCGCCCGGCTGCGGGCCGACGGCAAGGAGCCGGTCCTGTACGTCGTCGGCCGCAAGGGCGTGACGTACTACCGCTTCCGCAACCGGCCGATCGAGGCGAACTGGACGGGCTTTTCCGAGCAGCCGTCGTTCGCCGACGCCCGGACCATCGGCGAGACGCTGATCTCGTCCTTTGTCCAGGGAGCGGACGACGACCACGAGGGTCCCGGCCCGGATGGCGTCCTCGGCGTCGATGAGTTGCACATCGTGTACACGCAGTTCCAGTCGCTGATGACGCAGACGCCGGTATGCCGGATCATCGGTCCTATGGAGGTCGAGGACCGCCCCCGGTCCGAGGGTCTGCTGCCGGCGTACGAGTTCGAGCCCGAGGCCGAGGCGCTGCTCGACGCGCTGCTGCCCAAGTACATCAACACGCGCATCTACGCCGCGCTCATCGAGTCCGCGGCCAGCGAGTCGGCGGCCCGCCGCCGGGCGATGAAGAGCGCGACCGACAACGCGGAAGAGATGATCCAGAACTACACGCGCGAGATGAACTCCGCGCGCCAGGCCGGGATCACCCAGGAGATCAGTGAGATCGTCGGCGGCGCGAACGCGCTGGCCGCGGCGGGAAGTGAATGAGTGATGACTGCTGCTGTTGAAACTGCGACTGGTCGGGTCGTCCGGGTCATCGGTCCCGTCGTCGACGCCGAGTTCCCGCGCGACGCGATGCCCGACATCTTCAACGCCCTGCACGTCGACGTGTCGCTCGCCGGCGGTGAGAAGACGCTGACCCTGGAGGTCGCCCAGCACCTGGGCGACAACCTGGTCCGGGCGATCTCCATGCAGCCGACCGACGGCCTAGTCCGCGGCGCCGTGGTGCGCGACACCGGCGAGGCCATCAGCGTGCCGGTGGGCGACGGCACCAAGGGTCATGTGTTCAACGCGATCGGCGAGTGCCTCAACCTCAAGGAGGGCGAGAAGCTCGACATCAAGGACCGCTGGACGATCCACCGCCGGCCGCCGGCCTTCGCGGACCTGGAGCCCAAGACCGAGATGCTGGAGACCGGCATCAAGGTGCTCGACCTGCTCGCCCCGTACGTCAAGGGCGGCAAGATCGGCCTCTTCGGCGGCGCGGGCGTGGGCAAGACGGTGCTCATCCAGGAGATGATCATCCGGGTCGCCAACAACTTCGGCGGTACGTCGGTGTTCGCCGGCGTGGGTGAGCGCACCCGCGAGGGCAACGACCTGATCCACGAGATGACCGAGTCCGGCGTCATCGACAAGACCGCGCTGGTCTTCGGCCAGATGGACGAGCCGCCGGGCACCCGCCTGCGGGTCGCGCTGTCCGCGCTGACGATGGCCGAGTACTTCCGCGACGTACAGAAGCAGGAAGTGCTGCTCTTCATCGACAACATCTTCCGGTTCACCCAGGCCGGTTCCGAGGTGTCCACCCTGCTGGGCCGGATGCCCTCGGCCGTGGGTTACCAGCCGACGCTGGCCGACGAGATGGGCGAGCTGCAGGAGCGGATCACCTCGGTCCGCGGCCAGGCCATCACGTCCATGCAGGCGATCTACGTGCCCGCCGACGACTACACCGACCCGGCGCCGGCCACCACGTTCGCCCACCTGGACGCGACCACCAACCTCGAGCGGTCCATCTCGGACAAGGGCATCTACCCGGCGGTGGACCCGCTGGCGTCCTCGTCCCGGATCCTCGCGGCCGAGTTCGTCGGCGCCGAGCACTACGCGGTCGCCTCCGAGGTGAAGCGGATCCTGCAGCGCTACAAGGACCTGCAGGACATCATCGCCATCCTCGGCATGGAGGAGCTGTCCGAAGACGACAAGGTCACCGTCGGCCGGGCCCGCCGGATCGAGCGGTTCCTGTCGCAGAACACGTACGCGGCCGAGGTCTTCACCGGCATCAAGGGCTCGTACGTCCCGGTCAAGGACACCGTCGAGGCGTTCAAGAAGATCAGCGAGGGTGAGTTCGACCACTTCCCCGAGCAGGCGTTCTTCATGTGCGGTGGCCTGGACGACCTGGAGCGCAACGCCCGCGAACTGATGAAGTAGATCTCGTAGGTCCGAGCAAACCTTTCGGCCCTCCCGCCCGTCTCTATCTGTGAGAGGTATTGGCGACGGGAGGGCCTGAGGGTGCGGAAAAAGCCTCGTTGGGCGGTTTTGTGCACCATCTTCGGGGCCTTCCTCCTCTTAGGCAGCGGCGGCTCGCTGGTCGCGACCGAGGTGCTGCTGGCCCGGTATGAGGGCGCGGTCGAGACGGCCGACCTCTTCGGCGACGAGGCAGCGGCCGCCGCGGAGCCGAAGACCGACATCAAGGGCCCGCTCAACTTCCTGCTCGTCGGCATCGACCCGCGGGCCAACAACCCCAACGAGCCGCCCCGCTCCGACTCGATCCTCATCCTGCAGGTCCCGGACGGGCACGACCGCGGCTACCTCTTCTCGCTCCCGCGTGACCTGATCGTCGAAATCCCGGCCTTCCCGAAAGCCGACTTCGACGGTGGCCGCGACAAGATCAATGCCGCGATGGCGTACGGCAGCCGCGTACCCGGCCAGGAAAAGCCCGACCCGGCGCGGGGCTTCGAGCTACTGGCCAAGACCGTCACCAACTACACCGGCATCAAGCGGTTCGACGCCGGCGCGATCATCAACTTCACCGGCTTCAGGAAGATCGTCGACGCCATGGGCGGGGTGACCATGACCCTCGACATCGACGTCAAGTCCGAGCACCTCCAGCCCGACGGCAGTGGTCGCAAGGGCAACCCGAACGGCGAGGGCTACATCGGCCCGCAGAAGGTGTACAAGAAGGGCACCCACCACCTGAAGGGCTGGGAAGCGCTCGACGTCGTGCGGCAGCGCAAGACCGTCGGCGGCGACTACGTACGGCAGAAGCACCAGCAGCAGTTCATCAAGGCGATGGTCAGCCAGGCGTTCAGCAAGGACGTGGTGACCAACCCGGTCAAGCTGGACAAGGTGCTCCGCTCGGCCGGCGAGTCGCTCATCTTCAACGGACGCGGGCACAGCGTGGTCGACTACGGCCTGACGCTGCGCAACCTCCGAGCCAGCTCGATCACGATGATCAAACTACCCGGGCGCGGGGTGGGCACCGGCAGCAACTACAAGGGCGAAGAGCTGCTCGACCCGTCGCAGGACTTCTTCGCCGCCGTACAGGCCGACACCCTCGACACGTTCGTGGTGTCCCACCCCGAGCTGATCCAAAGATGATTGTGGTCCCCACCACCCTCGTTGGGGCGGCGTACCTTACCTGACTAGACTCGGCTCAATCCCTGAACCGAGGAGACAGCGTGGCACTGCATGTCGAGCTCGTAGCCGTCGAAGAGAAGGTCTGGTCCGGCGAGGCCGACATGGTCGTCGCGCGGACCACCGAGGGCGAGCTCGGAGTGCTGCCGGGTCACGCCCCGCTGCTGGGCCAGCTCGCCGAGCCCTCCCAGGTACGCGTCAAGCTGACCGGCGGCGACCAGATCGCGTACGACGTGGCCGGCGGGTTCCTTTCGGTCACCGCCGAGGGTGTGACGGTGCTCGCCGAGAGCGCCACCCCAGCCGCCCCAGCTACGCGCTGACCAGCGACGCCGATGCTGGTCTTGGAGTGGATCGGGGTCGGCGTACTCATCCTGCTCGCCTTCGTGGCGGTGCTCTTCGTGCGGCGCGCCCTCGTGGCCGGTGCCGGCACCATCAAGCTCAACCTGCGCGTCTCCACCATGCTCGACGGGCGCGGCTGGTCACCGGGCTTCGGCCGGTTCGTCGGTGACGAGCTGCGCTGGTACCGGATGTTCAGCTTCGCGATCCGGCCGAAGCGGGTGCTCTCCCGGCATGGGCTCGTGGTCGAGCGGCGGCGGCCGCCGGAGGGCCAGGAACGCCTGACGATGCCGACCGACTGGGTGATCCTTCGCTGTCTCAGCCACCACGCCCCGGTGGAGATCGCCATGGCCAAGTCCACCGTGACGGGTTTCATGTCCTGGCTAGAAGCCGCCCCTCCGGGGGCGGTTTCCCCGTTTCTAGCCACCCACTGATGCCTCCCGCGCGTCCTCTGCGCGGCTCGCCCCGTCGATCAAGGGCATATGGTCGTGCTTTGATCTCCGATCCACGACCGTTTGCCCTTGATCGACGGAGAAATCCTTGATCGACGCCGTTGAGTGGGGTGGCCTCGACGTTCGTCAAGGTTCGGCCCCAGAAGACGGCGCGTGGGCAACTGTGGCGAGGAACTACCCCTCCAGGGGCAATAGGTCGCCACGATCACGCGCTAAGTCGCCTCGCCGTGCGCGGCGACGGTGGGCCGCCTCAGCCCCAGCGCGCCGCACGCCAGCCTCGGCCGATCCCCGTCGATCAAGGATTTTCGCGCCGATCAAGGGCAAACGGTCGTGGAAAAGAGATCCAACCACGACCATATGCCCTTGATCGACGGGGCCAGCGGGGCGCGGGCGGGGCGCGAGCGGGCGCGGAGGAGGGGGCTAGAGGGGGCGGCGGTTGTTAGCCAGAGGTGGGAGCGGTGGCCGTCGTCGGTGGCGAGTACGACGTGGCCAGCGCCCACGGCCACCGATGCGGCCGTTTCGGCGGTCATCGGGAGCGGGGCTGGCATTGTCAGCTCGCGCCAGGTCGTGCCGCCGTCGCGGGTCGACCACAGGCGGCACTCCGTCGAGCCGCCGGTGGTCACGGCCAGGCCGTCGCCGGCCGTCAGGCTCAGGAAGCGGGCGTCGGCGGCCAGCCCGCCCCGGCGCTGCCAGCCGGCGCCGTCGTACCACCATGCGCCGCCGGCGCCGACCGCCAGCGCGCCGTCGCCGTCGGGCGTGACCAGCGCCAGCGGCGACTCGACCGGCACGCTGGTCCAGCGCGTCCCGTCGACCGAGGTCCAGGATGCACCGGACAGGGTGGCGCCGTACGCCTCACCGACGACGATCCAGCGCCCCGCGGCGAACGCCACATCCGTGCCGCGCGCCGACGAGGCCGGTGCCACAAGCACGCGGGTGAAGGAGATGCCGTCCGTCGAGCGCCACAGCGCCGGGCCGGGGGAGCCGTCGGGTCCCAGCCAGTTGCCGGCGATCGCCCACCCGGTGAGACCAGCCGCGGGACCAGCCGCCGCCGCGCCGACGCCCACCGACTCCTGCCCGCCGAACTGCTCGAACTCCGGCTCGTACTCCAGCCAGGAGCCGTCGGGCCGGCTGCGCCAGGTGCTCGTACGCGGGTTGCCGTGCGCGCCGCCCGACGCGGCGCCCACCGCGATGACGTCGGTGCCCCGGCAGGCGACGGTGAAGATCGTGCTCTGCTTGCCGTAGAAGCTGACGGGCGTCAGCCGTACCCCGGTCCAGGTTTGCCCGTCGTTGCTCGTCCAGGCGGCGGGGCCGGTCGGGAGCCCGCCCACGGCGTACCAGTGATTGTCGCAGAAGGCCAGGTCACGGACGGCGGCCTCGGCGGACGGGAGGGTGACCTCCTGCCAAGCGATGGAAGGGGCGGGCGACGAGCAGGAGGAAAGCAGGAGGAGTAAGGCGAAGGCCCACTTCAGGATCACCGGTTGGCGCCCGGCACCCATAACACGTCGCCGTCGGGATTCGCCGTTCTCGCCAAGATGAACAGCAGATCCGACAGCCGGTTGAGATACTTTGCCGGGAGGGTGCCGGTTCGTGTGGGATCGGCATCCACCAGTGTCCATGCCGTCCGCTCGGCGCGACGGGCGACGGTACGCGCGACGTGCAGCAGTGCGGCGCCTGGCGTGCCGCCCGGCAGTACGAAGGAGTCGAGTGTGGACAGGCGGGCATTGAAGTCGTCGCACCAGCCCTCAAGGCGGGCGACGTACGCCTCGGTGACCCGTAGCGCCGGAGCGTCCGACGATGGGTTCGCCAGATCCGCGCCCACGTCGAAGAGGTCGTTCTGCACCAGCGTCAGTACTTCGCGCACCTCGTCGGTGAGCTGGCCGAGCGCGAGCGCCACCCCGATGGCGGCGTTGCACTCGTCCACATCGGCGTACGCGGCGATCCGCGGGTCGGACTTCGCCACCTGTTCGTTGTTGACGAGCCGGGTGGTGCCGGTGTCGCCGGCCTTCGTGTAGATGCGGGTGAGGTGGACGGCCATGAGCCTTAGCGTACGTCCGGCTTCTACGATGGCCGACGTGGACGTGATCCAGGTTGTGGGTGGGGCGCGGCTGGCGGGCGAGGTCCAGGTCGTGGGCGCCAAGAACTCGGCGCTCAAGTTGATGGCGGCCGCCCTGCTGGCCCCCGGTCGTACGGTGGTGAGCAACATCCCCCGGATCACGGACATCGCGATCATGGGTGAGGTGTTGCGGCGGCTCGGCTGCGCGGTGGAGTACGTCGGCGACGAGGTCCACATCGACGTGCCCGAGCACACCGGCACCGAGGCCGACTACGACCTCGTACGGCGGCTGCGCGCCTCGATCTGCGTGCTCGGCCCGTTGCTGGCCCGGCGGGGGTCGGCACGGGTGGCGCACCCGGGCGGCGACGCGATCGGGTCCCGCGGGCTGGACATGCACGTCGACGGGCTGGCCCGGATGGGCGCGGACGTCTCCGGCGAGCACGGGTTCGTGATCGCCTCGGCGCCGTACGGGCTGCGCGGCGCGTCCATCTGGCTGGACTTCCCCAGCGTCGGCGCGACGGAGAACCTGCTGATGGCGGCCGTGCTCGCGCGCGGGCAGACCGTGATCGACAACGCGGCCCGGGAGCCGGAGATCGTCGACATCTGCACGATGCTGACGCAGATGGGCGCCCGGATCGCGGGTGCCGGTACGTCGACCCTGCGCGTCGAGGGCGTGACCGAGCTGCATCCGGTGCACCACGCCACCGTGGGCGACCGCATCGTGGCCGGTACGTGGGCGTTCGGCGCGGCGATGACCCAGGGGGACGTGACGGTCACCGGCGCCGACCCGGCCCACCTGGAGATCGCGCTGGACAAGGTGGTGACCGCGGGCGGCCTGGTGGAGACCCGGCCGGACGGCTTCCGGGTGCAGATGGACCGCCGGCCGAGCGCGGTGGACGTGGTGACCCTGCCGTTCCCGGGCTTTCCGACGGACCTGCTGCCGATGGCGATCGGGCTCGCCTCGGTGAGCGAGGGCGTCTCGCTCGTGACGGAAAACATCTTCGACGGCCGGTTCATGTTCGTGAACGAGATGGTCCGGCTCGGCGCCGACATCCGGACCGACGGCCACCACGCGGTGGTCAACGGCCGCGAGCGGCTGTCCTGCGCGCCGGTGGCGGCGACGGACATCCGGGCCGGCGCGGGGCTCGTCATGGCCGCGCTGTGCGCCGACGGGCTTACCGAGATCTCGCACGTGCACCACATCGACCGCGGCTACCCGGGCTTCGTGCCGGATCTGCGCCGCCTGGGCGTCAAGGTCGAGCGCGCGGCGGCCCCCGAAGAGCCGACGTACACGTTTTAGGGCGACCCGTCGCGCTCCAGGACCCGGCGGGCGCGCGCCGCGTCGTCGGGGAAGACGAGGATCTTGATGAGCCCGTCCAGGCCGGTGGACAGCGTGGAGCGGATGCCGGCCCGGCGCAACGCCTGGCGTACCCGCAGGGCCACGTCCAGGCGGTCGACGAGCGCGGCCACCCGGAGCAGGCCGAAGTCGTCGGTCACCGGGGCTGGGGTCACCACCTCGTCCCGCCCGAACGCCCAGCGCAGCACCGCGGCCAGCACGCCCACGACCGCGAATGCGATCAGCGGCCCCGCCAGGTACCAGGCGTCGCCGAGCCCCATGGCGTCAGTGTGACACTTCAAGGTCACCCTGAATGGTCGTTTAGCATCCAACCAGGCAACCAGATGAGGAGTGAGCACATGGCGGGTCGACTGGCGGTCATCGGAGCCGGCTTGATGGGATCGGGCATCGCCCAGGTGGCCGCCCAGGCGGGCTGGCAGGTGACCCTGCGGGACCTGGACGACGCGGCGACGGGGCGCGGCGTAGCCGGCATCCGCGCGTCGCTGTCGAAGTTCGCCAGCAAGGGGGCGATCGGCGCCGACGACGTCGAGGCGGCGCTGGCCCGGATCACCACCACCACCGACCTGGAGGCGGCGGCGGACGCGGACATCGTTGTCGAGGCGGTCTTCGAGCGCCTGGACGTGAAGCAGGACGTGTTCCGGCAGCTCGACAAGGTCTGCCGGCCGGACGCGGTGCTGGCGACGAACACCAGTGCGATACCGGTCACCCAGATCGCCACGGCGACCCAGCGCCCCGAGTCGGTGGTGGGCACGCACTTCTTCTCGCCCGTACCGATGATGAAGCTCTGCGAACTGGTCCGCGGCTACAAAACGTCGGACCAAACGCTGGCCACCGCGAAGGCGTTCGCGGAGGAGATCGGCAAGACCTGCGTGGTCGTCAACCGCGACATCGCCGGCTTCGTCACCACCCGCCTGATCGCGGCGCTCGTGGTGGAGGCGGTCAAGCTGGTCGAGTCCGGCGTTGTCAGCCCGGAAGACCTCGACACCGCCTGCAAGCTCGGCTTCGGGCACGCGATGGGTCCGCTGGCCACCACCGACCTGACCGGCGTCGACGTGCTCCTGCACGCCACCAAGAACATCTACACCGACACCGCCGACGAGAAGTTCTTCCCGCCGGAGCTGCTGCAGCGCATGGTCACCGCCGGCGACCTGGGCCGCAAGACGGGCCGCGGGTTCTACGAGTATTAGGAGCGCGCCGAGGTCCAGCGGAACGTGCGCACGCACAACACCAGCCCCACGATGCACCACGCCCCCAGGATCAGGGCCACCTTGCCCAGCTCCCACGAGCCCCCCGGCTCCGCGGCGGCGAACGACGGCGGCAGGAACACCGACCGCAGCCCTTGACACATCCACTTCAGCGGGAAGATCGCCGCGATCTGCTGCATCCACGTGGGCAGGTCGGTGAAGACGAAGAACACGCCCGAAATGAACTGCAGGACGAGCGCCACCGGGGTGACCACCGCGGTGGCGCCCCGGGCGCTGCGCGGCACCGACGAGAACGCGATCCCGCACAGCGTGCACGCGCTCAGCCCCAGCACGGACACCCACGCGAAGGTCAGCCACTTCGACGCCGACGACGGCAGCGACAGGTCGAAGAACGCCGCGGACACCCCCAGCAGGATCGCCGTCTCGACCACCCCGATCGCGGCGACCATGACAACCTTGCCGGCGAAGTAGACCCACTTCGGCATCGGCGTACCCCGCAGCCGCTTCAGCACGCCCCGGTCCCGCTCGATCGGGATCTGGATCGCGAGGGACTGGAAGCCGACCGTCAGCAGGCCGGTCGCGATCATCCCGGTGACGAAGTACTGGGTGAATTTGATGCCCGGCGCGATCTCACCGTCGAAGATGGACGCGAAAATCAAGATCATGATGACCGGGAACGCCATCGTGAAGACGACCGACTCCCGGCTGCGCAGGAACTGCTTGATCTCCAGGACGCCCTGCCGCCGCGCGAGCCCGATCACGCCTTTTCTCCGATCATCTTCAGGTAAACGTCCTCCAGCGTCGGCCGCGTCACCGTCAGCCCCGGCACTTCGCCGCCGAAGCGCGCGGCCAGCTCGGCCACCAGCGCCGTCGGCGACGCGCTCTGCTCCGACTGCCATCCATCAGGGGTACGCCAGGACACCGTCGCGGGTGCGTTCGATCTGTCGCCCAGCCGGCTCGGCTCGTCCACCTCGATGAGTTGCCCGGCGGCGATCACCCCGACGCGCTGGGCGAGCGCCTCGGCCTCGTCCAGGTAGTGCGTGGTCAGCAGGATCGTCGTGCCGGCCCCGGCCAGGTCGCGGATGAGCTGCCAGAACTCGCGCCGGGCCGCCGGGTCGAAGCCGGTGGTCGGCTCGTCGAGGAAGAGCAGTTCGGGCCGGCCGACGATGCCGAGCGCGACGTCGAGCCGGCGCTTCTGGCCGCCGGAGAGGGTGTGCGTACGCGACTTGGCCTTGTCGGTGAGCCCGACCCGGTCGATCACGTCGTCGGGGTCGGCCGCGTTCGGGTAGAACCCGGCGAAGTGCCGCACCACCTCGGCGACGGTCAGCTCCTCGAACTCACCCGTGCCCTGCAACACGATCCCGACCCGGGCCCGCCAGCCGGGGCTCGCCTCGGTCGGATCGTGGCCGAGCACGCGCACCTCGCCCGCGTCCCGCTTGCGGAAGCCCTCCAGGATCTCCACCGTCGTGGTCTTGCCCGCCCCGTTCGGCCCGAGCAGCGCGAAGACCTCGCCGTGGCGTACCTCGAGATCCAGCCCGGCCACGGCGGTGGTGTCGCCGTACGACTTGCGCAACCCACGCACGGAGATCGCGGAATCCATGGGCCCTCACCCTAGTGGGGTTTTTCACCGGCTCATGTGACTTAACGGTAACTTAGACTGCTGGCATGGAGAGTCGCCTACCCGAGCGGGATCGCCCGTGGGTCATGCGCACTTACGCTGGGCACTCGTCGGCGGCCGCGACCAACGCGCTTTTCCGCCGCAACCTGACAAAAGGGCAGACCGGTCTCTCGGTCGCCTTCGACCTGCCGACCCAGACCGGCTATGACCCAGATCACGAGCTGGCCGCCGGCGAGGTGGGCCGGGTCGGCGTGCCGGTGGCGCACCTCGGCGACGCGCGGGCGCTCTTCGACGGCATCCCGCTGGCCGAGGCCAACACGTCCATGACGATCAACGCGACGGCCATGTGGCTGCTCGCCCTGTACGTCGTCGCCGCGGATGAGCAGGGGGCCCCTACTCACGCCTTGGCCGGCACGACGCAGAACGACATCGTCAAGGAGTACCTGTCCCGCGGGACGTACATCTTCCCGCCCGCGCCGTCGCTGCGGCTGACCACCGACACGATCGCCTGGACCGTCGCCAACGCTCCGAAGTGGAACCCGGTCAACATCTGCTCGTACCACCTCCAGGAGGCCGGCGCGACGCCCGTGCAGGAGGTCGGCTTCGCGCTCGCCACCGCGGTCGCCGTGCTGGACGCGGTGCGCGACAGCGGTCAGGTCCCGCCGGAGCGGATGGGCGACGTCGTGCAGCGGGTCTCGTTCTTCGTCAACGCGGGCGTGCGCTTCGTCGAGGAGATGGCGAAGATGCGGGCGTTCGCGCGGCTGTGGGACGACCTGACCCGTGACCGGTACGGGGTGACCGATGCGAAGCAGCGCCGCTTCCGGTACGGCGTACAGGTGAACTCCCTGGGGCTGACCGAGGCGCAGCCGGAGAACAACATCCAGCGGATCGTGCTGGAGATGCTCGGCGTGACGCTCTCCCGTGGCGCGCGGGCCCGCGCGGTCCAGCTCCCCGCGTGGAACGAGGCGCTCGGACTGCCCCGCCCGTGGGACCAGCAGTGGTCACTGCGCATGCAGCAGGTGCTGGCGTTCGAGTCGGACCTGCTGGAGTATCCGGACCTGTTCGACGGGTCGCGGGTGGTCGAGGGCCTGGTGGACTCCATCGTGGACGGTGCCCGGGTCGAGCTGGACAAGATCCTGGACCTGGGCGGCGTGGTGGCCGCCGTGGAGACCGGCTACCTCAAGAGCGCGCTCGTCGCCTCGCTGGCCGAGCGCCGCCGCCGGCTGGAAGAGGGCACGGACGTCGTGGTGGGCGTCAACCGGTTCACCGAGACCGAGCCGTCGCCGCTGACCGCGTCCGGCGCCGAGGCCATCGAGCAAGTCGACCCGGCCGTGGAGCGGTCCGCCGCGGACGCCGTACGGGCGTGGCGGGCCGGCCGCGACCGGTCCGCCGTGGACAACGCGCTCACTCTTTTGAAAGAGCAAGCCGCGGGCTCCGAAAACCTGATGCCCGTGACCCTCGACTGCGTCCGCGCCGGGGTGACCACGGGCGAGTGGGCGGGCGCGCTGCGCGAGGTGTTCGGCGAGTACCGGGCGCCGACCGGGCTGTCCGCCGCGGGTGCGCTGCGCGAAGACGCGTCGCTGTCCAGCGTGCGCGAGCGGGTCAGCCGGACCGCCCGCGACCTCGGCACCGGCCGGCTGCGCCTGCTGGTCGGCAAGCCCGGCCTCGACGGCCACTCCAACGGCGCCGAGCAGATCGCGGTGCGCGCCCGGGACGCCGGGTTCGAGGTGGTCTACCAGGGCATCCGGCTCACACCGGGGCAGATCGTGGCGGCCGCCGTGGAAGAGGACGTCGACCTCGTCGGCCTCTCCGTCCTGTCCGGGTCGCACCTCAACGCCGTACCCGCTGTCCTGGATGGACTGCGCGCGGCCGGCCGTGCGGACCTGCCGGTGGTCGTCGGCGGGATCATCCCGCCCGCCGACGCCGCCAAGCTCCGCGACGCCGGTGTAGCGCGGGTCTTCACTCCGAAAGACTTCGCGCTCACCGGCATCATGGACGAGCTCGTAACCGTTGTCCGTGAGGCTAACGGCCTGTCTTGATAAGGATGGCGCCGGTGGCGATGAGTTCCGTGCCGCAGCGGTAGCGGCTGTCGTACACCACGGCGCCGGTGCGCTTGTTGGTGATCCGGATCCAGAAGCGGTCCGTGGTCCGCCCGTCTTCGAGCGAGACCGTGTACGCGTACTCGCCCCGGCCGGCCAGCGTGCCCACGCCGGTGTACGTCGCCTCCCGGTTGCCCAGCGCCAGCCGCTGGTACGTGGTGGCCGAGAAGTCCACGTCACCGGTCCGGAAGCGCAGCGCGATCGCGCCGTTGCGCTGGGCCGTACCGGCGGTCACCCCGAATACGCCCCGCCCGCCGAGCGAGTCGATCGTGCCGCTGCCGGCCACATAGGACCCCGCCGCGTTGTACGTCACCAGGTACGACAGGGTCGCCGTCGCTGAGCCGCCGCGCAGGTCCGCGACGGTGACCACGGGCTCGAAGACGCCCTGGCCGGCGTACCGGTGGGTGGCCGTGCACTGCCCGCCCGCGATCGTGCCCGCGGACACCGTGCCGTCCTTCCAGTCCACCGCGCAGCTGTGCAGGTCGGTCGGGTTCACGTCGGTGAACGGCACGCTCACCGTCGCGTCCGCGCCGATCGCCACCGGCGTCAAGGGACCGGCCACGCTGCCCGCCACCGGGGCGTGGTTGACGACCGGCTCGACGCTCTCCAATGTGGGCACCACCTTCTTGATGGTGCCGTCCGCCTCGAACTCCAGCTTGTCGATGGTGGTTTCGCGGTGCGTGCCGTCGCCGCCCGGGATCGCGAACCGGTGGTACGCGATGTACCAGTCGTCCGTGCCCGGCACGTTGACCACCGAGTGGTGCCCGGTGCCCTTGATGCCCAGCGACAGGTCCTTGGCGAGGAACACGCCCTTGCGCTCGCTCCACGGCCCGAGCGGGGACGTGCCGGTCGCGTACGCCACCTGGTAGTCCTCGCTGCGGGTGTCGTTCTCCGACCAGGTGAAGTAGTACAGGCCGTTGCGCTTGAAGACGAAGGTGCCCTCGTTGTAGTTGGTCGGCTTGTACGTGCGCACCTGGGCCGGGTCGAACGAGACCATGTCGTCGTTCAGCGGCACCTGGTAGGAGTTGCCGTTGCCCCAGTACAGGTAGGACCTGCCGTCGTCGTCGGTGAAGACCGCAGAGTCGATCATCTGACCGGAGTACGTCCCCGCGGGCACCAGCGGCTTGCCGAGCGCGTCGTGGAACGGCCCGGTGGGGGAGTCCGCGACCGCGACGCCGAGGTGCTTGCGGGTGTCGCCGGTCGACATGCCACCGCTGAAGTAGAAGTAGTACTTCCCGTTCTTCTCCACGATGGACGGCGCCCACGCGCTGTCGTCCGCCCAGGAGACGTCCGGCCCGAGGTCGAGGATGACCCCGTGGTCCTCCCAGTGCACCAGGTCGGTCGACGAAAACGCCTTGAACTGGGTGCCGCTCCAGCCGGCGAAGCCATCCGTCGTCGGGTAGATGTAGAAGCGGTTGCCGAAGACCACGATGTTCGGGTCGGCGTACAGCCCCGGCAGCACCGGGCTCTTCATCACCTTGGCCTCCACGGTCCAGGTCCTCTTTGCCCCGTCCGCGCCGGTCACCACGTACGTGACGGGCGTGGTGAGGTCACGCGTCGTACCGGACGCCGGGCTGATCGTCGCGCCCTGCGCCAGCACGAAGCCGGGCGCCAGCTTGCGAACGTCGGTGCCCTCCTTGACCGGCAGCACCACCTTGCTGTTCGCGTCGTCGACGATCGCGTCCACCTTCAGTTCCGGCACCGCGGCGACCGCGATGCCGGTGGTGTTGCCGGCCAGCGCCAGGATCTCGCTGTGCGGCAGCGCCCGGTTGTAGATCCGGAAGTCGTCCACCTCGCCGGCGAAGTACGGGTCCGCCGAGTACAGCGATCGTCCGATGTAGCCGGTGTAGCTCTTCGTGGCGTCGTACAGGTCGGACGGCTTGACGGTGACGTTCGTGGCCCGGGCCACCTGCGCCCCGTTGAGGTACATGACCGCGGTCTGGCTGGAGGAGTCCACGGTGACCGCGATGTGCTGCCAGCTGCCGCCGGGCAGTGCCGCGCCGGTCGGCAGGTTGTGCTCGGACCACCAGCTACCGGTGGTGAGGGCCGAGTACAGCACGCCACCGCCGTTGCGCGGCCCGGTGAACAGGTACTTGGTGCTGTCCGGGCCGAGGCCGTAGATCCACTGGTTGATGGTGGTCGAGGCGGTCCACTTGACGTACGCCGACACGGTCACGCTGTCCGCCCCGGCCAACACTCCATTGGGGATGGTGACGTACGGCGCGGTGCTCGACCCGCTGGCGCCGCCGGACAGCTTGACCGAGCCGCCCGTGACGCCGGTGCCGAAGCCGGGCGAGCGCTCATAGATGCCGTCGTTGCCGCGCCCCGACGAGTCGCGCGCGGTCGTCCCGCTCGTCTCGTCGAACTCGTAGCGCAGCAGCAGATCCGTCGGGTACTGGTCGGTGACGGTGACGACCGTGCTGGCCGTCTTCCCGCCGTCGGCCGTGCGGGCGGTGATGGTGGCGGTGCCCGGCGCGAGCGTGTGCACCATGCCCACCTCGCTGACCGTGGCCACCGACTCGTCACTGCTGGACCACGTCACGTCCGGGACGGTCGCGTTGGACGGCGTCACGGTCGCGCTGAGCTGCCGGTTGACCTCACGGGCCAGGGTCAGCTCGGCCGGCGTCACGCTCACCCCGGTCACCGGTACGGCGTACGCGGCGAGCAGCCGGTCGTACTCGGCCTGCGTCACCGGGAGCACCGTGCCGTGCCGGGGCCGGGACGGCAGCGCGTAGTTCGTGGACATCGTCCACACGCCGGACTCCAGGTCGGTCGACTCGAACGGGACGTAGCCGCGCCCACCGAACTCGTCGATGAACAGGTACCACTTCTCCTCGGTGTTCGACTTGAAGATGGTCGGGCCCTCGCCCTGGTTGATGGAACCCTTGCCGATGCAGTCGGCGACGAAGTCGTAGCTCAGGTCCAGGATGGACGTCGCCTTCTCCTCGGTGATGAACTTGCTGCACGGCGTCGAGGAGGTGTTGTTCCGCTCGTCCTTGGTGAAGCGGTAGTACGTGCCGTTGTGCTCGACCATGGTGGAGTCGATGACGGAGTAGCCCGGGTCGACCCACACCTTCGGCTCGCTGAACGTGTGGAAGTCACGCGTCGTCGCGTACAACATCTTGTTGTAGGTGTTGCCGGTGTGGCTCGGGTCGTCCTCGGCGTACAGCTTGGACGCCCAGAAGACCACGTACGCGCCGAGCCCCTTGTCGTAGTACGCCTCCGGCGCCCAGGTGTTGCCAGCGGTGTCCGGCGAGACCTGCACCAGGCGCTGGTCGGTCCAGTGCACCAGGTCGGTCGACTCCCAGACCATGATGGACTTGCTGCCCGTACGCTGCGCGGCGTCCCAGTTGCCGTTGCCGTAGATGCGCAGGTCGGTCGCGATCTGGTAGAACTTGTCGCCCTCCGGCGAACGGATGATGAACGGGTCGCGCAGCCCCTTCTCGCCCAATGTGGACGTGAGGACGGGGTTGCCGCCGTTCAGCTCGCGCCAGTGCAGCGGGTCGTTGCCCTTGCTCAGTCCGAAGTAGACCTGCTCGCCGTTGGCCGTGCCCTCGCCGGTGAAGTAGCTGAACATGTACCCGGTCAGGCCCTCCTGCGCGGGCAGCTCCGGCACGGTGGCGGTGAACGTGCGGGTGGCGCTCGCGGCGTTCTTGGTGACCGTGGCGGTCAGCTCCACCGTCGTGCCGCCGGCACCGTGCGCCGGCCGGTTGACCTCGCCGGTGGCGGACACGACCGCCGGGTTCGCCGACGCCCAGGCCACCGTCGTGCCGTTCTGGCCGGTCGCGGGCAGGGTCAGGTTTCCGCGTACGTCGTCGATGTTTCGCACGGCCAGCGCGGCGGCCGCCGCGTCGGCGACCCGCTGGTCGTCGTACTCGGCGAGGACCGTGACGTCGAACGTCTTCGTGTCCGTCACCGCCCCTCTCTTCAGCGTCGCGGTCAGGGTGACATGGGCGTCGGGCTGGCCGAACCCGGGGCGGGTGACCACGCCGGCCGCGGTCACCACGGAGCTGTCGCTGGTGGCCCAGCTGATGGCCGAGCCGTACGCCCCGGTGGTGGGCAGGCTCAGGTTGGCGGTCACCGCGCTGGTGTCGCCCAGGCTGAGGGCGGCCGTGTCCTGCGCGACGCCCTGCGTGGTCGCCGGCACGGCCAGCTGCCCGACCTCGCCACCGGTGAGCGCCCGGTCGTACATCCGGAAGTCGCGGATCCGGCCCTTGAAGAGCCGGTCGCCGGAGTAGACCGACCGTCCGATGTAATTGGCCGTGGTCACGCCGCCACCGATCGCACCCGGGTGGTGGTGACCCCGGTGTTGCGGCCCACTTCCACGCCGTCCTCGTACAGGATCCCGGTGTTGCCGGCCTGCGTGTACGTCACATGCTTCCACGCCCCGCGGAAGAGGCTGTACGGCGCCGAGGTGGTCTGCTCGGTCGACCAGTTGCCGGTGGCGATCGACGTCCGGAAGCCGTTGCCGGTGGTGAAAAGGTAGCCGTTGCCGCTGCTGCCGCTGGAGTTGCCGAACCCATAGATGAAGTACGGGGTGCTCTGCGTCGGGTCGATCAGCACGTCGAACGAGACGCTGACCGAGGTGAGCCCGCTCAGCACGCTGTCCGGGGCCTTGACGTACGTGTCGGATCCGTTGAAGCCCAGGCCCTCCCCGGCCGTCCAGGTCGGGGTGCCGTTGACGACGCCGTCGCGGCCGTGACCCGAGGAGTCGGCCGCGGAACCGTCGAGTTTGTACCAGAGCACGAGACCGTCCGTGATTTCCGCCGCCTCGGCCGCCCGGACGGGGGCGGCGGGCACAAGTAGGACGGCGGCTGCGGCGAGTGCAAAGAGGGAGCGCATGCGCATGGAACCCACCAAGCTCTGTGTTAGCGTTAACATTTCTCCCCGATTGCGGCAGTGTTACCGACGCCATGGGGCGCCGTCAAGGGCCTGCGCTGTTAGGAAGGGACCCTTCCTATGCAGAAAGCGTTAACAGGGTGCCCTTCCTTGCACTCAGCTGTGGGCGAAGGCTAGGGAGAGGGCGCAGCCGGCGCTTAGGCCGCCTACCACCACCAGCGCCAGCGCGCCGGCGTCCAGGCGGCTGCCCCAGGCGCGGTCTATCAGGATGGCGGCGGGAGGGACGCCGGTGAAGGGGGCGAGCAGGAAGGCCAGCCAGCCCAGCAGCCGTAGCGGCCACTCCAGGCCGGTGTCGAAGTGGGCCAGCGTCACGAGGCCGCCCGCCACCAGGCCGGTCATCGCGGCGGCCGCCGCGCCCAGCGGGGGCAGTAGCGGCAACACCCAGCGGGGCACCGGTGGGCGGGGAGCCCCGCGGCGGGTCTGGTCGATCCGCTTGGCGGCGGCGTCGAGCAGCTCGACCGGGTTGGCGTCCGGGAGCAGGTCGTCCGGGGTGGGTGCGGGTAGTTCGCCAAGGCGCCGGAGGCGGGTCAGCCAGCCACCCGCGCCGCGCAGCTCGTCCCACAGCCGGGCCGCCTCGCGGTCCACGTCCACCACGGCGGTGGCCGCCGCACCGGCTCGCCGATCGGCCTCGCCGGCCTCGGCGTTCGCCCGGGCCAGCTCGGTGGTCGCGGCCGCCGCGCCGTCCTGATAGGACCGCTCGGCGGCGGCCAGCTCCGCGTCCCGGAGGCTCACCGCCCCGGCGAGCTGCCCTACCAACCGCCGGTACTCCGCCACGCTCATGTGGTCACCTCGTACGGGATGATGACCTCGGGTACGCGGTGCGCGGCACGGTCGAAGAAGAGTGCCCGGTGCGGCCGTGGATACCAGGCCGGCCCGCCCGGCTGGGGCGAGAGCGGTGCCAGCTCGTTGCCGTGTACGTCCAGGGCCACCCAGGCGCCGATCGCGTCGAAGCGGGCGCCGGCCCCACCGAGGTCGTCGCGGAGCCGGGAGACCCCGCGCCACCAGCCGAGCACATGGATGTGCCGCTCCGGCCCGCGGGCCAGCACGTGGCGCAGGGCCGGCAGCCGCCCGGCCGCGGCGTCCCAGGCGTACCCGATGACGTAGTGCGGAGGGCCGGCCGGCGCCTCGGCCAGCTCGGCCAGCAGCTCGGGTGCCGTGTCGGCGTCGTACCAGCGGGCGTCCGGCAGGGCGGCGTGCAGCACGGTGGCCGCGGGGGAGGCGTCGTCGTCCAGGCACACCAAGCTGAACCGCGCCGACGAGTCCAACGTGGACAGTGACCGCCCGGCCGCGCCGAGCACCGCGCAAGCCTCGTCCGTGCGGGTGCCGAGGACGGCCAGGTTGCGCCCCGGCGCGCGGGGCAGGCGCAGCACCGCCGGGCGGGCGCGTACGTCGATCGTCTCGCCGAGCACGGCGCCGTCGGCCGCCAAACCCGCCAAGCCCCCAGATCCGCCGGGTACGGCGGCACCGCGTCGCCGTCGAAGAGCCGCGGCGGTTCGAGCCCTTCGGGCCGAGCGTGCCACAGCTTCTCCTGCAACGTCCGCCACGCTGAGCGGTCGCTGGCGTCCGGTAGGCGGACGATCCGGTTGGCGTCGGGTACGCCGGAGTCGGCGTTCACCACCGCGTGGAAGCGCGGGATGACGTCGGCGGCGAGGTTCGTCTCGGCGAGGATCCGGCGCGCCTTGGGCAGCGCGATGCGGAGGGTGAACTGGGCGACCAGCGCGGAGCGCCCCCACAGCGCCTCGATCCCGGACACGTCCTGGGAGGCGAGCACGAGGTGGATGCCCTGCGAACGCCCCCGCCGGGCCAGGTCCTCCAACAGGCCGACCGCCTCGTTGGCCACCGCGTCGCGCCCGGCCAGCAGCACCTGGAACTCGTCGATCACCGCGACGATGCGCGGCCAGTGCCCGCTCGGGTCCTCGGCGCGCAGCTCGGCCAGCTTGGTTGCCTCGTGCCGCTTCGCCGCGGACGCCCGGCGGCGCAGCTCGTCGGCGAGGTGCCGCAGCAGGGCCAGGCCGAACTCCCGGTCGCCGTTCACGTTGACGCCGACCAGGCGTACCTGGGGCAGCCAGCTCGGGTCCCGCCGGCCCGGCGCGAAGCGGGCGAACGACACGCCCTCCTTGAAGTCGAGCAGGTACAGGGCCAGCTCGTCCGGCGAGTAGCGGGCCGTGAGGGCGCCCAGCCAGGCGTAGATGAGGTTGGTCTTGCCGGACCCCGACGGCCCGCCGATCAGCGCGTGCGGCGGGTCGTCGCCGAGCAGCACCTCGACCAGGTCGCCGTGCGGGCCGTCGCCGAGCGGGGCGACCAAGCCGGCCGCCGAGCACTCGGCCCAGAGCTTCTCCGGGGCCAGGTCGGCGAACTGCGCCGGCGGCGGTCCGGCCAGCAGCACCTCGGCCAGCTCGCGGCAGACCGCGGCGATCCGGTCGGCAGCGGGCGGCACGTCGAGGCGTACGGCCAGGTCGCCCGCCGTGCCGCAGACGGCGGTGCTGCCCACCACCGCGACGTGCTCGACGGTCGGGTGCGCCTCGATCGGCAGGCCGCGGGCGAGGACGTGCACGCCGCAGGCCACGCCGGTCCGGACGATGCGGTCGAGTTGGGCCCGCTGCGCCGCGGTCAGGTCGGCCGCGGTGGCCGCGTCGCCGAGCAGCACCACCAGCCGCCACGGCTCGGGGCGCCGGGCCGCGGTCGCGGCGGTCAACTCGGCCAGCGACGCGTACTCGCCGGCCAGCACGCTCTCGTTGATCCGGCGGATCTGCTCGACCAGGTCGTCGAGCATCCCGGTCAGGCCGCCCGGCCCGACGAACGTGAGCAGGTCCGCGTTCCCCAGCGGCGCGAAGCCGGCGAGGCTGCCACCGAGCTGCTCCGGGTCGTACACGGTCAGGCGCACCTCGCCGGGCCGCGTGCTGCCGAGCACCCGCAAGAGCAGGCCGGCGATCATGCCATCCACTGTGGATGGATCGCCGGTGAACGAGAGATGCGCGTGATCGAGCAGCGGCACGAGCGCGGGCAGGACGGTGCCCGCGCCGGCCGGCTCGTGGCCGAGCGTGCCGATGCGGAAGAGGCCAGGGCGGCGCCCGCGCTCGGGCTCGGTCGGCCGCCAGGCGCGCCACGACGTTCCGGCCGCCCCGGGCGCGCACTCCGCCGCTACCGCGGCCAATTCCTCGGCCAGCGCGCCGGCCCGGGACTCGAAGCGGGCCCGGATGTCCTGCCGGGCCGACTCGCGCGCGCCGACCAGCCCGGCTAGGCGCTCGCCGTGCTCGGCGTTCGTCTTGTCGCGCCGGCCGTGCGCCTCGACCCGCGCCGTCTCCGCCGCGCCCAGTGCCGCGCGCGTCAGGCCGCGCGCCGCCGACAGATCCTGGCGTACGTCGGCCACGAGCCCCGGCCGCGAGCTAGGCACGCTGCTGCCCACCTTCGGATCCCGGTAGGAGCCGGGGCTGAGCTCGGCGGCGATCGACCAGGAATCCGATTTGGTCCTCGTTGTGCGCCTGCTCTTCGGCCTTGCGCAGCTCCTCGGTCACCCGGGCCAGTTCGTCCGCGTCCCGCCCGTTCGCGGCGAGCAGGGCGCCGACGAGCACGCCGGCGACCACCGCGGCGTCGACCGGGTGGGTCCGCTCGTCGGGCTCGCGCCTCGGCGGCGGGGCGTGGCACGTGCGCGCCAACAACTCGTCGACGACGACCTCCTCCACCGCCGGCAGCAGCGTCCGTACGCGGCGCAGGGCGGCCCGACGTACCCCCGGAAGGTCTGGTGTGGACGGAGGGTGACCGACCAGCTCGGCGGCGAGGAAGCGCAGCGGCGCGGCGGCCACCGCGGACAGTCCCAACCCGACGGCCGGGTCCACCGCGACCAGCTCCCGGCGCAGCCGGGTGCGGTCCTCGTCGATGACCGCGCGGGCGCAGCGGTGCAGGAGGTCCGCTGTGGACTCCGCGCCCTTGTCCGGGTGCCTGCCTGAGTCATCAGTCAATACTTCGACGCGGTCGGCCCAGAAGTGGGTCAGCGTGGGCGGGCCGGGCGCCGCGGGCGGTCGCCGTGGCGCGGCCGGTGCCAGCGCCGCGTGCCAGTCCCGGTCCGGCGGGGGTACGGCGTCCCGCGGCAGCCCGATCGACAGCAGGTAACCGGTGAGCGCCTCGCGTGCGGCGAGCATGGCACCGGCGGCGTGGTCGAGGTGCTCACCGGCGGCGGTGAGGGTGGGCGCCGGCGCGTGTGTCGCGCTGGCCTGCATCACCCAGGCGAGCAGGCCGTTGGCGCTGCGCAGGCGGTCGGCGGCGGTGGCCACCTGACCGATCGGCAGCTCCTCGCCCACCTCCTGTATCCGGTAGGCGAGCGCATGCAACAACGAGCTCATAGCGCTGCGGCGTACTGCTGTGCCTGGTCCATCGCCCCCAGGGTGGCGGTCAGGCAGTCCTCCAGTTCGGTGGCGGCCTGTGCGAGCGCGGCCTGCGCGGAGGTGACCGACTCGTGCCCGCTGCCCTCGACGGCGGCGGCCAGGCTCAGCTGTGCCTCGCCGAGCTTCTCGTTCGCGGCTCGGACGGCCTCCTGGCCCTCCTGCACGTGCATCATCGCGGCATCGATGGCCGCTTTCACCTCGGCGACGCTCGCCACTGGCACCCCCCTGTACGGACAAACGGGGCAATTCTATCCATATTCCTCAAGCTCGGGCGCGTCTGCCGCGCCGTTGACCCTCCGGTTCGTCGGTGCTACGGTTCATTAGTCAAGTAATGAACCTAAGAACCTTTGAGGTGCTCCCGTGTTCGACGACCGGAGTCCGATCTATCAGCAGATAGCCGACAAGATCAAAGAGGACATCCTGAGCGGGGCACTTGGGGAGGACGAGCAGGTCATGTCCACCAACCAGTACGCGAGCTTCTACCGGATCAACCCCGCCACCGCCGCCAAGGGCTTCCACCAGCTGATCGAGGAGGGCGTCCTCTACAAGCGGCGCGGGATCGGCATGTTCGTCAGCCCGAACGCGCGGGAGAAGCTGCGGGCCGAGCGCCGCGAGCGCTTCTTCGAGCAGGTGGTCGACGCCATGATCGCCGAGGCGCGGGTCATCGGCATCTCGCTGGACGAAGTCATCCGCCGCATCGAGGGAGCACGATGAGCCTGTCCGTCGAGGTCGACCACCTCACCCTCCGGTACGGCGACACGGTCGCGGTCGACGACCTGTCCCTCCGGCTGCCCGGCGGCAAGATCTACGGGCTGCTCGGGCGCAACGGCTCGGGCAAGACCAGCGTGCTGTCGATCGTCTCCGCGTTCCGCCGGGCGACCAGCGGCGCGGTGCGGGTCGAGGGTGCCGAGCCGTTCGAGAACGCGGCAATCACCCGGCAGATCTGCTTCGTGCGGGACCGGGTCGACGCGCAGGACAGCGACTGCGTGCGCAAGGTGCTCCGGCTCGCGCGGACGCTCCGGCCGAACTGGGACGAGGACTACGCCCGCGAGCTGATCGACCGCTTCGACCTACCCCTGAAGAAGCGTGTGGGGGCGCTGTCGCGGGGCGCGAAGTCCGCGCTCAGCGTCACGCTGGGCCTTGCCGCCCGCGCGCCGCTGACCATCTTCGACGAGGCATACCTGGGCATGGACGCGCCGTCGCGGTACGCCTTCTACGAGGAGCTGCTCAACGACTACATCGCCCATCCGCGCACCGTGATCGTGTCGACGCACCTGATCGAGGAGGTCGGCTCGCTCTTCGAGGAGGTCGTGATCCTCGATCACGGCCGGCTGATCGCGCACGAGGAGACCGAGACCCTGCGCTCGCGCGGTGTCGCGGTGACCGGGCTGGTCGACCAGGTGGACACGTTCCTCAGCCAGCTCAGCGTGGCCGGGCACACCGTGCTCGGCGAGCAGCGGCTGGGGCGTACCAAGTCAACCACCATCTACGGGCAGCTCGACGACGACCAGCGCGGCAAGGCGCGGGCCGCCGGGCTCGATCTGGGGCCCGTGAGCCTCCAGGACCTCTTCGTCCACCTCACCGCCGCCGCGGAGGCATCCCGATGAGTACGCATCCCGCCTGGACCGTCGCCCGCGCCCAGCTGCGCACCGCGCTGCCGATGATCGCCGGCTACTGGGCCATCATGGTGTCGGTCTACGCCACGATCGTGACCATCGTCGTGACGGTCGGAACGGCGGACGTCAGCATCTGGGCGACGTCCGGTGGATCGGCGCCCAAGTACTTCCTGTCCGCGCTCGGCGTCATGCTCACCGGCGTCTTCCTGCCCGTCTACGTCGGCAACGGGGTCACCCGGCGGCACTTCGCGCTCGGCGCCACGGCGTACCTGGTCGCCGTCGCGGCCTTCTACGCCGTCATCATGGCCGTCGGGTACGCCGTCGAGCACCCCATCTACTCGGCCGAGGGTCTGCTGTCGATCCAGACCGACCCGTACCCGGTGCAGTCCTTCGGCGACGGCCTCGCGACCCTGGTGGCGGAGTTCTTCGTCGGCATGGCGTACCTGTGCTCCGGCTGGCTCATCGGCTCCGCCTTCTACCGGCTCGGCACCTGGTGGGGCATCGCGCTCATCCCGGTGTCGTCGCTGCCGGCGATCGTGTCGGAGGTCGGGTTCAACTCGCTGTGGGCCGGATACGGCATCAACCGCGGATTCGGTTGGCAGACCCCACATCTGGTGGTCGGCGTGCTGATCGCCGCGGCGAGCATCGCGGCGGCGTGGGCCGTCAACTTCGCCCTCATTCGCAACGCGCCCATGAGGAAGGTGTCGGGATGAGTCCGGTCATCGAGGTAAGCAACCTGCGCAAGGCGTACGGCGAGACGACCGCCGTCGCGGACGTGTCGTTCACAGTGGACAGCGAGGAGATCTTCGGGATCCTCGGGCCCAACGGCGCGGGCAAGACGACCACTGTGGAGTGCGTCAGCGGCATGCGGCGCCGCGACGGGGGCGCGATCCGCGTACTCGAAAGGGATCCGGACCACGACGGCGCCGAGCTGCGGGAGCTGGTGGGCGTGCAGCTCCAGGAGTCCCAGCTGCCGGAAAAGATCCGGGTGTGGGAGGCGCTGGAGCTCTACAGCACGTTCTACGCCGAGCCCGCGGACTGGCGTGAGCTGCTCGACGCGATGGGGCTGTCGGCGCAGCGCAAGGCCAAGTTCGGCACGCTGTCCGGCGGGCAGAAGCAGCGGCTGTCCATCGCGCTCGCGCTGGTCGGCGAGCCGCGGATCGCGGTGCTGGACGAGCTGACCACCGGGCTCGACCCGGCCGCGCGGCGGGACACCTGGGCGCTCATCGAGAGCGTACGCAACCGGGGCGTCACCGTCGTCCTGGTCACGCACTTCATGGAGGAGGCCGAGCGCCTCTGCGACCGGGTGGCGGTGATCGACGCCGGCCGCACCGTCGCCGTCGACACGCCCGCCGCCCTCATCAAGCGGGTCCAGGACGAGCACGGTCTGGACCGCGCCACGCTGGAGGACGCCTACCTGGCCCTGACGGGAGCAAGGCTGTGACGGTCGCTCGGCTGACCATTGTGGAGTCCAAGCTCTTCGCCCGGGACGCGATGAGCCTCGTCATGGGCGTCGCGTTCCCCGCCCTGCTGCTCCTCGCGCTGGGGCTGGCCATTCCGGGCTTCCGCGACCCGGCCGACGAGCTCGGCGGGCTGCGCCCGATCGACGTCTACGCGCCGATCGTGCTGGCCATGGCCATCGCCACGACCGGCGTGAGCACGCTGCCGGCGTACCTGGCGACGTACCGGGAGCGCGGCGTGCTGCGCCGGCTGGCCACCACCCCGGTGGGGCCGGTACGGCTGCTGGGCGCCCAACTCGCCGTCAACGGCGCCGCCACGCTCGTCGCGGCGGTGCTGGCGGTGGCCGTCGCGACCGCCGGGTTCGGCGTCG
Organism: Phytohabitans rumicis; assembly: GCF_011764445.1. Taxonomy (NCBI): domain Bacteria; kingdom Bacillati; phylum Actinomycetota; class Actinomycetes; order Micromonosporales; family Micromonosporaceae; genus Phytohabitans; species Phytohabitans rumicis. Next base: position 3,204,425 of record NZ_BLPG01000001.1, on the reverse strand, counting down.
ACCTGCCGCGGCAGCCGCTCGGCTTCCTGCTCGCGTTTCTGCTGGGCACCGGCGCGATGTTCGCCGTGGGGCTGCTCATCGCGGCCGTCGCGCCGCGGGCCAGGACGGCGTCCGGGATCGGCATGCTGGTGTACTTCCCGATGCTCTTCTTCGCCGGCATGTGGACCCCCGGTCCGGTCATGCCCGACGCTGTGCGGCGGGTCAGCGACTTCACCCCGCTGGGCGCGGCGTCACAGGCCATGCAGGAGGCGTGGACGGGCGGCTTCCCGTCGGTGCTGCACCTCGGCGTGCTGGCCGCGTATCTGCTCGGCCTCGGCGCGCTAGCGGCCCGGCTCTTCCGGTGGTCCTAGTTCGTCTATGAGGCGGCGGAGGTGCTCGCGCAGGCGCGCCACCTCGGGCAGGGGAGCGTCACCGATCAGCGCCTCCGCCGCAGCCCACTCGGCGCGGGCCTGCATGGTGCGGCCGGCGTCGGCGAGCGCACGCGCCTTGTTGAGCCGCGCCCGGCCGGTGCGCACCCGGTCGTGCAGCCGCTCGAACTGGGCGATCGCCGCGTCGCACGCGCTGATCGACTCCTCGTGCCGGCCGGCGTTGGCCGCGACCGCGCCGAGCGCCTCGTACGCCCCGCCGACGCCGGCGCTGTTCCGGATCCGGGTGAACACCTCCAGCGAGGCGCGCATGTCCTGGATGGCGTCGTCGAACCGCCGCTCCTCCGAGGCGAGCCAACCGCGCTCCTGCAGCGCGTATCCCCGGGCGTACTCGTCGTCGGTGCGCCGGCACAGGTCGAGGACGCGCGCGATGAGCTCGCCCGCCTCATCTCTGCGGCCGGTGAACTTGTACGCGATGCCGAGCCCCAGCAGCACCCACGAACGGCGGTGCTCCGCCACGTCGGGGAGGAGGACGAGCGCCGGCTCCAGTACCGCCACAGTGGACTCCGGCTGCCAGAGGGTGTTGAAGAGCGAGCCGAGCGCGCTGCGGGCGCCGACCTCGCTGCCGACGTCGCCTAGGTCCATGAAGAGCGCGAGCCCTCGCTCCAGCGCTTCCCTGGCCTCGTCGAAGCGGCTCAGGTCGCGCAGCGCCTCGCCGTACGCCACGACGGCGTATGCCTGCTCCGCACGGTCGCCGAGCCGCTCCGTGATGGCCACCGCCTCCGCCGCGGGTGCGAGCGCTTTGGTGACCTCGCCGCCGGAGCGGAACCCGTTGGACACCCAGCGCAGCGCCCGCGCCTTGCGTGCCTCGTCGCCCAGGGCGTCGGCCGCGATGGCCGCCTCCTGCCAGAGCGCGAGGCGATAGATGTGATCCGAGGCGTGGGTCAGCAGCGGATGGACCGTCGCGACAAGCTTCCACGCACCCTCGAACGCGCGCCGCTCCACCGCGTGGCGCACGGCGGCAACGACGTTCTCGCGGTCCTCCGTGCCGGCGTGCGCGGTGAGCCAGTCGAGATAGGCGCTGTGGTCGTACGGCGGATCCTCGGTGGACAGCAGGTCCCGCGCGAAGATCCGGAGCAGGTCGTGGAGCCGGTACCGGTCTGGCGCGGGGGACTCGACAAGGTGGGTGTCGACCAGCCGCTCCAGCGCCGCGTACGTCGCTGACTCGTCGAGCAGGGCGAGCGCGGCGGCCGCGCTGGGCCCGAATACGCGGCCCGGGTGCGAGCCCGCCCGGCGAAACACCGTGCGGTCCACATCGGACAACTCTCCGTACGATGCCTCGAAGCTGGACCGCACCGCCAGGTCCTCATGCGTCAGCTCCTGCAGGCGGCGACGCTCGTTCTCCAGCCGGCCGGCCAGGTCGCTCGGGGTCCAGGCGGGACGGGCCTTCAGCCGGGCCGCCGCGATGCGTACGGCCAGCGGCAGCCCGCCGCACAGCTCGACGATCCGCGCCACGCCCTGGGGATCGGCGTCGACCCGCGGATCGTTCGCGGCCCTGGCGAACAGCTCCCGTGCCTCCTCGCTCTCCAGGCCCCCGATCGGGTGCGCGACGGCGTGCGGCAGGTTGACGAGGAGCCGGCGGCTGGTGATGAGGACCAGGCAGCCCGCGCCGCCGGGCAGCAGCGGACGCACCTGAGCAGCGTTGTGGGCATTGTCGAGGACGATGAGCATCTTCCGGTCGGCCACCGCCGAGCGGAAGCGCGCCGCGAGATCGTCCAGCCCGCCGCGCCGCTCGTCCTCGGGCGCGCCGAGCCGGTCGAGGAACTGGGCGAGCACCGCCTCCGGCGCGACCGGGTCCGGGTCGGCGCCGCGCAGCGCCGCGAAGAGCTCCCCGTCCGGGAAGAGGTGCCGGCGCTCGTGGGCGACGTGCAGGGCGAGCGTGGACTTGCCGGCACCCGGCGGGCCGGCCACGGCCAGCACCCGGCAGCCATCGGCGAGCAGCCGGTGGACCGCGGCGAGGTCGGCCTTGCCCGCGAAGGCGGTGACCGCGGCGGGCAGTTCGCGCGGGGGCGGCAGGACGCGCACCGGGGCCGCCGGCTCCGGCGCCCGGGGCGGTAGCTCGCGCTCGGCGAGGTGCTGCTGCCAGATCGCCAGCCCGACCGCGACCGCGCCGAGCAGGCCCACCGCCGGCCACGCCAGCCACGACACGCCCCGCAACGGGCCGGGCAGCGTGCCGCCGGTGGCGACGTTGACCGCGACGGCGAGAAGCACGGAGAGCAGACCGGACGTCACCGCGATCAGCACGATCACGGGGCCTCGGCGCACGCTGCTCTCCCCTTGCTTGCCACAGCCGCGTCCGCGGCGCCATCGTGCGTCGCGCCGCACAGGCGGACGCGGCCTATGGATCTCCTATACGCGGAAACCGGCCGCGCGCGCCGCTTGGCGCTCGCGCTTTCGGTGCCGCCGGCGGCGCACCAGCCAGATGAACGCGAACACTATCGCGACGATGAAGAACAGCACCAGGAACGGCAGGATGATCGCGATTACCGACATCACCACGCTGGTGAGGTCTTCGGCGGTGCTCGCCACCGGTGCGCCGACCCCGGCGGTCGACGCGTTGATGACCGGCCGGGCCGCCGACTTCAATCCGTGCACGCCGAGCGCGATGAACACGCCCACGACGATCGGTACCCACTGGTTCTTGTCGCCCGGGTCGGTGACCAGCACGGTCTCCGAGCTGGAGCCCGCGCCGAAGGCCAGCCCGCCCGCGGTCGGCCGTACGGCGGTCTGCACCACGTCGTTGACGCTGTCCACCATGGGGATCTTGTCGGCGAAGAACTCCACCGCCAGCAGCATCGCCAGGATCGTCAGGACCCAGCCGTTGCCCAGCCAGCTCCAGCCGCTCGGCAGGTCGATCAGATCGGTGTAACGCGCCAGCAGCCCCATCGTGAGCAGCGGGATGTACGCGTTCAGCCCGGCCGATGCGGCCAGACCGGTCCCGGTGAGCACCTCCAACACGTGTCCCAGCATCCCACCGCCGCGCCAGTTGGCTAGGCTCTCCGGGTGCGGTTGGTGATAGCGCGGTGCTCGGTGGACTACGTCGGACGGCTCTCGGCACACCTGCCGCCCGCGACCCGACTACTCATGGTGAAGGCGGACGGGTCGGTCTCGATCCACGCCGACGACCGGGCGTACAAGCCGTTGAACTGGATGAGCCCGCCCTGCCGGATGGAAGAGGCGCCGGGCGTGTGGCGGGTCGTCAACAAGGCCGGCGAGGAGCTGCGGATCACCCTTGAGGAGATCTTCCAGGACACCTCGTACGAGCTGGGCGTGGACCCAGGGTTGCAGAAGGACGGCGTCGAGGCGCACCTGCAGGAGCTGCTGGCGGCCAACCCGACCACGCTGGGTGACGGCTTCACGCTGGTACGCCGGGAGTACATGACCGCGATCGGTCCGGTCGACCTACTCTGCCGCGACGCGGGCGGCGCCGCCGTGGCGGTGGAGGTCAAGCGGCGCGGCGAGATCGACGGCGTGGAGCAGCTGACCCGGTATCTGGAGCTGCTCAACCGGGATCCGCTGCTGGCCCCGGTGGCCGGCGTGTACGCCGCCCAGGAGATCAAGCCGCAGGCCCGGGTGCTCGCCGAGGACCGCGGCATCCGCTGCGTGGTCGTCAACTACGACAAACTCCGCGGCATAGAACGCGACGAACTCACCCTCTTCTGAACACCTCCGTGATCAGGGCGTCCCTCAAGCTGTTATAGCGACTTGAGGGACGCCCTGATCACAACGGGGGGCTCAGGCGGCCGGGGTGCCGTTGACCGCGCGGACCTGCTTGGGGAGCGTGAACAGGTCGATCAGCAGGCCGATGCCCAGCCAGCCGAGCGTGAAGATGTAGCTGATCGCCCGGCCGGTCTTGCCCAGGTAGAACTGGTGGGCGCCGACCGCGCCGAGGAAGAACCAGAGCAGGTATGCGGTGCCGACGCTCTTCTCAGGAGCTGCCACGGTAGTGGACACAGCGATGAACCTCTCGATATTGGAAATGGACCACGGCAACATACTCGCTTTGGTGGAGCCGCGCTGCCCCGCAGGTCATCGCGTACGGTGATCTGTCCACTACGGACGGTCGGATGGTCACAAGAATGGTTCATTCCATTCTGAGAGCGCTTTCTTATTGACACGGCAAACGCATCGGAATGGAATGTCTCACGGTGAAACCTTTCGCGTCGCGACAAGGCGAATTGATTTCGGGTATACCGTTTCAAAGACACGATCGGATATCAGTGACGTTTCACCGATGGTGATCTCGAAATCGCCTGCGGTGCGGGCGTGCCGGTTGATCAGCGGATTCGTGGATTCGGTACTAATGGGTAACCTTGGTTCTGCCAGTTCATCGATGGGGCTCGCTGCCAAGATCGGGGCTAACATTTTGACCTTGTGAGGCGTAACAGGGGCCGGCACCGAAGCCAGGAGGCCCGCGACTGGAACCTGCTCCAGGTGGCCACGCTGGCCGGCGTGATCGTTGCCATCGTCGTCGCCGTGCCGGCCTTCCTCGGCTCGGCGGCGGAAAAAGACGCGGTGCGCGTCGAGGAAAGCGCCAACGTCATTGCCCAGCGCGCCGCTGACGAAGGGGAGCGCGTCAACAGAGACAATCTCGATCGGGATCGTAAGAAGTACGCCTCGATGGTGACTATGCGGATCGTCGATCAGCCCACCGAAAGCGAGCGAACCGTCGGTGCGGGCACCACGTTTGTCGTCGAGGACCGGGCGCCGAAAGACATTCTGAGTCTGGAGCTGCTGGCCTCTCACGACGCCGCGATGGGCGGAGACGGAATGCCCGACGGGACGGTGAGCCTCAGCACCTCGCGTCGGATACCGGCGTGTACGGCGGTGACGTTCGCGATTCCTGAGGACTTCGACCTGGCTGACCACGAGGACGGGGCGCTGCGCGGGCAGCGGTTGATCATGCATGACCTGGCCATGCTCTTCTTCCAGGACTCGGCCCACTGGCAGCTCCTGTACGACAACGGCGCGCTGGCCGGGGAGAGCGACGCGGACTACTCCGTGCGGAGGAGCCGTACGAAGACCGACGTGGGGCAGCTCGTCTACGTGGGCGAGGAGCCATTGGGCGACTGCGGCACGGGTGATTGAGTGTCCGTCCGTTCGTTGGTCAGGAAGAGGACCTGTGCGGTGACGCCGGGCGTCCGCATCGACGACTGGGGCGGCTGTACGACGGCCACCCGCTCATAGCCGAGCACCGAGCCCTGCTGCGAGTCGATCGCGAGGACGTGCCGGGTCGTGCCGCCGTCGCTGTCCGCGCTGATGGCGAGGCCGGTACGGCCGAACCGGTCGGTCACCGTGCCACAGGCCGTGAGCCCGTCGGTGTCCGCCAGGACGAGCAGCGCGGCGGCTCGTTGCGCCGGGTCGGGCGCGTGATAGCGGTACATGTCGGCGACGGCGCGGACGGTGGCGTGGTGACCGTTGCTCGGTGGCTCGTGCGCGGCGAGCTGAGCCGCCAGCACGGCGGGATCGGCGGATGGGCGGTCCACCACCAGGGCCAGCTCGCCGGGCCGGTACAGGTCGACCAGCACGCGGCCGGCGGTCGGCGGATCCGGCGCGGCGGTGGCCAGGTCCGCCAGGGGTAGGGACGGCAGGACCGTGATCTGGCGGCGGCCGGAGCGATCGGCCGTCCACCACAGCCGTTCATCCCGGTTGGCGATCTCGGGTCGCTCCTCGGCCGTGGTGTCGACGGACCAGGTGCGCGCCCGGACGTACGTGTATTTGCCCGTCGGTGCGTCCCCGGTCAGCGCCGCGACGGCATGGGCGAGGTCGGTCAGGGGAGCGCGGGCGGGACGGGTGGCATCGGGCACGCATCCGGGCAGGGCGCCCGCAGCGGTGTCCCGGGGCCGGCCGTGGGGAGACCGGGCCACCGCGACGATCCCCAGGATGGTCGCGAGGACGGCCACGCCGGCCGCCGCGGCGACGTACCGACTGCGATCTTCCACTGCTTCTCCTCCGGAGTCGGCGCCCACTGCCGCGTACTTGAATATCTTGAATTGGACGTTGGTGTAACCAGCCCAGATCTTGATTACGTAGAGAGACGCTTAGCTGACCCTACGTGGTTTATGATCTTCGATGGCCGTACAGTCAAAACTGCGGCCGCCTCCCGAATCAGTCTGGGGATACGCTGGAGAAACACCATGAAACCACCTTTTGGCCGGTTTTCAGCCATGGGAACCGCAATCTTCGCCGCCCTTGTGATCGTATTCTCCGTCGCCGTTCCGGCGGCTCCGGCAGCCGATGGCGCCGTGCAAAAGCAAATAGACTCCCACCTGCTCAAGTACCCCGGCGGCAAGCAGATCAACGCGACTGAGATCAGCTATGGCGATGGCATGCTGGTGATGACCTTTGTGCGGTCGGCCGGTATTTTCGCCGCCGCTGACTGCCCATCCGGGTCATTCTGCTACTACGACGGCATCAACTTCAACTACCCGCGCGTGCGCACGTCAACCTGCGCCTGGCAGGACCTGGCCTGGTCCGGTTGGCACGATCGCACCGAATCGGTGCACTTCAACAAGGCGGGCAGCGTCGCGTTCTTGAATCACGGGGCCGTGCCGAGCCACACGAGTGATCGGGTCCTGTTCAGCCTCAGTGCGAGCGTACGCACGAAGGCCGACGTCATTCCGTACCGCAACATGGCGGATCACATTCAACCCACGTGCTAGACGACCGCGAATTCGGTGATCGTATAGCACGCCTCGTCGTCCATCGCGTTCTTCACGGGGTCGATCATTATCTTCGTGGGATGGCCGTCGCCCGGGTCGGTGCTGAGGTCGGCCACCTCGGCGCCGTCCCGGCGTGCGCTTTCCCATTCGTCGAGGAGTTGCCGAAGCGTCGGCGGGCTATCGCTTTTGCCCTCCAGTGCCCGGCGCGCAGAGCCGTCCAGCCCTTCCGCCTTGGTGACCTTGCCCTGCTCGACCGTGATGCGGAACCGCCCGAGCAGCAGCCGCTCGCCACACTGCGAGGCGAGCACATAGGAGTAGCTGCCGGGCTCCTGCCACGACGCGGCCGTCTCCGCCCCCGACTCACCACAGCCGGCCATGCCGGCAACGACCACACACACCAGAGCTACGCGCCGCTTCATGCCCGTTCGACGGCGATGGCCGCGACGAGGTTCCGGCCGGGGCGTTCGTCGATCAAGGAATTCCGCGTCGATCAAGGGCAAACGGCCGTGGATTGGAGATCAAACCACGACCGTTTGCCCTTGATCGACGGGAAGAAGGGGCGGGCCGGGGCGGGGTGGGGAGGGGTGGGGCAGGTCAGGGGGTACGACGGCCGTAGAGGAGCTTTACCAGCTTGACGATCCTCGCGACCTGCTCCGGCGTACGGTCGAACGTCATGGCCGGGAGCAGGGACGGACCGCGCCGTTTCGTGATCGCCTTGGCCCGGCCGAACTCGCGCAGTCCGTCGTCGCCGTGGATGCGCCCGAAGCCGGAGTCGCCGACCCCGCCGAACGGCAGCGTGGACATGCCGACGAAGGTGAGCGTCGAGTTGATGGCGCTCATGCCGGTGCGGAGCCGCCGGGCGATGGCGATGGCCCGGCGCCGGCCGAAGACCGAGCTGCCCAGGCCGTACGGGACGGCGTTGGCCAGGCTGACCGCCTCGTCGGCGTCCTGCACGCGGCGGATCGTGAGCGTGGGGCCGAAGGTCTCCTCGCGTACCGCCGCGGCGTCCTCCGGCACGTCGACCAGGATGGTCGGGCGTACGTAGGGCGGTTGCACGGCCTCCGGCCCGCCGAGGACGGCCCGCCCGCCGCGCGCGATCGCGTCGTCGATGTGCCGGCGGATGACGTCGATCTGCGAGGGCATGGTGATCGGGCCGATGTCGGCGCCGTCGCCCGCGCCGACGGTCAGTCTGCCGGCGCGTTCGACCACCTTGGCGAGGAGGGTGTCGTAAACGGGTGCCACGGCGTACACCCGCTCGATGCCGATGCAGGTCTGGCCGGCGTTCGTCATGCCGCCCCAGACCGCGGCGTCGGCCGCCGCGTCCAGGTCGGCGTCGGCGTCGACGATCATCGCGTCCTTGCCGCCGGCCTCCAGCAGCACCGGGGTCAGGGTCTCGGCGCAGGCGGCCATCACCTTCTTGGCGGTGGCGGTCGACCCGGTGAACGCGAGCTTGCCCACGCCCGACCGGCACAGCGCCGCGCCGACGTCGCCCAGCCCGTGTACGACCTGGAAGACCGGATGCTCCGGCACCGCCCGGGCGAACGAGTCGGCGAGCCACTGCCCGACGGCCGGCGTGTACTCGCTGGGCTTGAAGATGACGGCGTTGCCGGCGGCCAGGGCGTACGCGATGGAGCCGAGCGGGGTGAGCACCGGGTAGTTCCACGGCCCGATCACGCCCACCACGCCGTACGGCTGGTACTCCAGGTGGGCGGAGAACTCGGCGAGGACGAGCCGGCTGCGTACCCCTCGGGGGCCCAGCACCCGCCGCGCGTTGCGCGCGGCCCAGTCGACGTGCTCGATCCCGGACGTGGCCTCGACGATCGCCTCGGCGACCGGCTTGCCGCCCTCGCGGTTGGAGAGCTCGGCCAGCTCGGTGATCTGCTGTGCCAGCAGGGCGCGCCACCGCAGCAGCCGCTCCTTGCGGCCGGCGAAGCCGAGCCCGGCCCACCACAGGCCCGCCTCGCGCCCGCGCTCCACGGCGCGTCCGATGTCTTCGGCGCTGGCCACGGGGAAGCGTCCGGCCTCGGCGCCGGTCGCCGGGTTGGTGGAGACCAGCTCGCCGTCTTCGATCCGCGGCGCTCCGGGGGTGTGCACAGCCGTCATGTCCGGAGTGTAAACCGGGTTACCCATCAGTAGGATATGTGGGACATAACAAATCCGGTGCCCACTGGCCATCCTGCGGATCGTCCGCGAGTGGGCGGCCGGCGGCGACGGCGTGCCGCTGGCGGCGCTGCGGCGGCTGGCCCGGGCGCTCGACGACGCGATCGTCCTGTTCGGACTGGAGTGGTACGCCCATGGAGAGCGATCTGCGGAGCCTCGTCAACATCGGCCCGAAGCTGGCGGCCGACCTGCGCCAGGTCGGCGTGCGCTGGACCACATCACCCCGGTGATAGCCCATGATCACCTGCTGGCACCCGGTGGGGGCGCGGCCGTGAGATGGGCCACCTCTTTGTTACGCGTCAGTAGGGCGTGGGAGACTCCGAAAAACGGAGCCTTAGGCGGCGTTAGGGAGTGGGTCGTGGCGCGCGAGATCAACTGCGTTGGCGTGGTCGGGCTGGGCACGATGGGCGCCGGGATCGTCGAGGTCTTCGCCCGGAACGGCCTGGACGTGCTCGCGGTGGAGGTGAGTGACGCCGCGCTCGAACGCGGACGGGCCACCCTCGTCGGGTCGACGGACCGGGCCGTCGCCAAGGGCAAGCTCGCCGCCGAAGACCGGGACGCGCTGCTGGGACGGGTCACGTTCGCCGTCGGGCTGGCGGCGCTCGCCGACGTGGATCTCGTCATCGAGGCGGTGCCCGAGCACCTCGACCTCAAGCAGCGGATCTTCGCGGAGCTGGACCAGGTCTGCAAGCCGACCGCGATCCTGGCGACCAACACGTCCTCGCTCAGCGTCACCGAGATCTCGGTCGCCACGCACCGGCCCAACCAGGTGATCGGCATCCACTTCTTCAACCCGGCGCCGATCATGAAGCTGGTCGAGGTCATCCGCACGGTGGTGACGGAGCCCGACGTGGTCACCGACGTCGAGGCCCTGTGCGAGCGGCTGGGCAAGGTCGACGTGACGATCAACGACCGGGCCGGGTTCATCGCCAACGCGCTGCTCTTCGGCTACCTGAACCACGCCGTCACGATGTACGAGTCGCGCTACGCGACCCGGGAGGACATCGACGCGGCCATGAAGCTCGGCTGCGGGCTGCCGATGGGCCCGCTCGCGTTGATGGACCTGATCGGGCTGGACACGGCGTACGAGATCCTGGACACGATGTACCGCCGGGGTGGGCGGGACCGCCGGCACGCCCCGGCGCCGCTCATCAAGCAGATGGTCACCGCGGGACTGCTGGGCCGGAAGTCGGGACGGGGCTTCTACGCCTATGAGAAAGCGGGTTCGCCGGTAGTCGTACCCGATGAACAAACGCCGACCGCCGCGGATCCGGCGGCCACCGACGGCGCGCGCGTGATCGCGAAGGTCGGTGTGGTCGGTTCCGGGACGATGGCCACCGGCATCATCGAGGTGTTCGCCAAGGCCGGGTACGAGGTGGTGTCGGTGACCCGCGGCGCGGAAAAGTCCGCGCGGGTGTGCGAGTCGGTCAAGAAGTCGCTCAACAAGGGTGTCGTGCGGGGCAAGCTGACCGAGGCCGACCGGGACGCGGCGCTGAGCCGGGTGAGCTGGTCGGCGACCCTGGAGCACCTGGCCGATGTGGACCTCGTGGTGGAGGCCGTCATCGAGGAGCTGAGCGTCAAGCAGGCGCTCTTCGCGTCGCTGGACGAGATCTGCAAGCCGGGCGTGGTGCTGGCGACCACCACGTCGTCGCTGCCGGTGATCCAGTGCGCGATGGCCACCCACCGGCCGGCCGACGTGGTGGGGCTGCACTTCTTCAATCCGGCGCCGGTGATGCCGCTGGTGGAGGTCGTACGCACCATCCGCACCTCGCCGGAGGCGCTGGCCACCGCGCGGGCGGTGGTGGGCGGGCTGGGCAAGACCGGCGTGGTGTGCGCCGACCGGGCCGGGTTCGTGGTGAACGCGCTGCTGTTCCCGTACCTCAACGACGCCGTGCGGATGCTGGAGGCGTCGTACTCGACGGCCGACGACATCGACTACGCGATGAAGCTGGGCTGCGGCTACCCGATGGGGCCGTTCGAGCTGCTCGACGTCGTCGGGCTGGACGTCTCGCTGGCCATCCAGCGCGAGCTGTACCTGGAGCTGCGCGAGCCCGGGTTCGCCCCGGCGCCGTTGCTGGAGCACCTCGTGACGGCCGGCTACCTCGGGCGCAAGGTGGGTCGGGGGTTCCGGGACCACACGGCCCGGTAGTCGTGTCAACACGGCGATCCCGGCCCGGCGTCTGGTGATCTACGACTTCGGCGGGTTCCCGGTGCACGTGCTGACGTTCGACGAAGGGTACGGCCGGGTGCGGTTGGCGCCGGACGCGAAGCCGGGCCGCCCGGAGACGTGGTCGACGAAGCTGACCGGCTAGTCGCCGTCGCCGCAGCCGATACCGTCGCCGTTGCGGTCCAGGCCGTGGCGGTCGCGGCCGTTGACCTGCAACGGCTTGTAGCCCCGCTCCTTGAGCCAGGCGCACTTGTCGGTGACGCCCTCCGGGAACTCCCAGGGGACGCACACCGTGCGGTCGCCGTACGAGTAGTCGCAGCCCTCGTTGCCCTCTTCGATCTCCAGTGGAGCCGTCGGAGAGGGCAACGGGCTTTCCGGGGTGGCACCCGGCTGCCCGGCGAAGTCGAGCACCCGCGGCGGGGCGGACACCGCCGAGCCGGCCTGGTTCCCCTTGCCGCCCGAGCCGGCGTCGGAGCCGCTTCCGGCATCCCCGTCGGGCGCGGCGCCGCCGCCGTCCCCGGTGTCGCGCAAGGAGGCGCCGTCGGACCAGATGGGCGCGCCGCCGGTGCCGCCCGTCATCGCCCAGGCGCCCACCGACAGCAGGACCACGAGGAGCAGCACCGCGGCGCCGTAGCGCTCGCGGCGGCTGCGGGCCCTCAGCCAGTCAGCGAGGGCCCGGAACCCCTGGCTCATCCGAGCTTGACCCACTTGGCGACCGACGGCACGCCGTTGGCGCCGTGCACGAAGAGCATGTACCAGCCGGGCGGCGCGATGTTCGGGTTGCTGGTCACGTTGAGCCCGATCGTGTTGCCGCTGACCGTCATCGGCAGCTCGACGAAGCGCTGGTTCGGGTCGGAGGAGTGGGTCACCGCGGCCGGGCGGATCAGCGACGCCCGCACCACCGGCGCGCTCACGGTGATCTTCTGGGTGCTGCCGTACGCCCAGTTCGTCGCGGCGACGGACTGGATCACCGGGCGGGTGCCCTGGAAGAGGTACGGCGGCGAGTACACCGAGATACGCATGTCGAACGTGCCGTTGCCGGGGTTCTCACCGATCGCCATGACGCGGCCGTCGGGCAGCAGGAACGCCGAGGAGTGGTACGAGCGCGGGACCGGGTCGGTGGCCATCCGCGGGCGGAACGTGTTGGAGATCGGGTCGAAGATTGACGCCTCGTACACCGGGTCGGCGCGGTTGTGCAGGGCGCCACCGGTCTCGAAGACCGTGCCGTCCGGCAGCAGCACCGCGGAGACGTACATCTTGCCCTGGTCGCCGCTCTGCGCCACGCCGCCGGTCAGCGTCCCCTGCGGGATCAGCGGTCCGGGCTTGTACGTGGGGCTGGCCGCCTTGAGGTCGATGATGTCGGTGAGCCGGTTGGCGTCCACATTGGTGTGTCCGTTGCCGCCGCCGATCGTCATGACCCGCTGGTCCTGGGCCGGCGGCAGCATGACGCTCATCGACTGGTCGCGGTAGTCCTTGTTCTGCAGGCCGGGCACGTCGGTGATGGTCTTGGCGTTGTAGTCGTAGATGGACGCGCCGCTGCCGGCCAGGCCAGCCCCGAAGGTGTGGCTACCGGTGTAGAACAGGCGGCCGTCCTGCATCAGCACCATAGTGGGGTACAGGCCCCACCACTTCCAGGTCTGCTTGACCTCGTTCCAGGCCAGCCAGCGCTTCTCGGAAGCCTTGTAGTACTCGGTGAACGCGGTGCCCTTCGAGTCTTCGCCGAGGCCACCGAGCGAGATCACGTCGCCGTTGCCGAGCACCGTCGCCGACGGGTACCAGTGGCCCGCGGTCATGGCGTTGATCTTCGTGTACGCGTTGGTCGCCGGGTCGAAGAGGTACGAGCTCTTCAGGCCCTTGAACCCGGAGGTGCCGTCGGCGGTCGGGTACTGCTTGTTGCCACCCATCACCAGCACCTTGCCGTCGGCCAGTTGGACGTGGCCGGCGCAGAAGAGGTCTTCCGGGGTGGTGACGTTGGTGAAGGTGCCGGTCGCCGGGTCGTACACGGCGGTCTTGAACGTGCCGGCCCGGAACGCGGCGGTGTCGTTGCCGGAGCCGGCGACCAGCAGGATCTTGCCGTTCTGCAGCACGACGGCGTGGATGCCGCGCACCTGCGACTGGTACGGCATGACCTGCCACTGGCCCTTGGTGCACGCGACGCCGGCGGTGCAGGTCGGTGTGGGCGGCAGCGCGGTCGCGTCGACCATCGAGTAGTCGTCGGTGATGAGCGTGCCGGTGCCGTACAGGCTGAGGCCCCAGACGATCTGGTCGGTGCCGGTCGGCAGCGGCGGCGTGCGCACCGTCTTCTGCGCGTACGTGCTGGTCGCGGCGAGCGTCGCGAGGTCGGTCCAGTACTGCCAGCCGGCGGTGGCGTCGTGACGGAACACCGTCATGGCCGCCGCGACGGTCGTGGACTTGTACCAGACGGACAGGTCGTACTGGCGACCCGCGGTGACCGTGGGGGCACAGGCCGCGGTCCGCGCCATCGTGACCTTGCGGTCACCGGACGTGATCGCGGTGATGCTGACCTTCGTCGCGACGCTGCCGGTGTGCGCGTCCGTGGTGGTGCCGATGGTGAACGTGTTTGTGCCGAACCCGGCCTTCTCGAAGCAGTTCGGGAAGCCGCTGGTGAGGGCCTCCCCGCTGGGGTTCTGCACGAGGTTGTCGGCGGCCTGGGCCGGCGCGGCGACCACCAGGGCGGCGGTGAGCAACACGGTGAGCGCGAGCACCCGGCTCAGTCCGCGGCGGAGCTCCGGGCTCCACATCGGTACCTTCTGCTGGGCACGTGCGAACCCGACGTCGGCCACCCTGCGCTCCTCGTCCTCGACCTGCCTCAATTCCGGCCGTCCGGCAGCGTACCGGCACTTCGCGAGGTGGGCATATGGCCGTCCGGTCACGGTCGCGCGGCGATTGTGCGGGCACGTCGCGCCTGTCCAATCGGGCTATTGCGAGCTGGCGTCGGATTTTATAGGTTTTTGACCTTGTCTACCGCCTGCGGGGCCATCGATAAAGACCAGAAATCGGGCATAGCCGGTCGATCGAGACCCATCCGGAGGTGATCGTCAACCCCTACCTCCGATGTGCTTCTGTTCACATCAGCTGTTCCCTTGTTCGTCCGCACTAGGGGGAAATTCCACCGTGGGTTCGCCCGCGCGCACCGACGCCGCGCTGCCAATCGACGCCACCGCCGAGTTCAGATTGCCCGGAGCCGTCAAGGTGCCCGCGCAGCGCCGAGGCGGCCGGCGCGCGGAAGTCATCATGCGCCCCGCGTACGCGCCGGTGCCGCTGCCGCCCACGGACGACGAGAAGTACCTCTACCGCAAGCGCCGGCTGGCCGGCCTCATGCTCTTCTCCTTCGTCAGCTTCGGCTCGCTGGTCATCAGCCAGGTGCTCTTCCTCCGGCTGGCGCCCTGGCTGCTGGTGCTGACGCCGCTGCTGCTCTTCACGCTCGCGTACTACGTCATCTCGGTGTGCGTCAACCTCTTCACACCCGGCTTCGACATGAAGGAGCACAAGCAGCTCGTCTACGGCTGGAAGCCGGAGCGGTACCCGGCGGTCGACATCTTCCTGCCGGTGTGCGGCGAGCCGCCGCACGTGTTGGCCAACACCTGGGAGTACGTGCGCCAGATGGCCACGTACTACCGCGGCAACGTCACGGTGTACGTGCTGGACGACTCGCCGACCGAGGACATGGAGCGGATGGCCCTCGCCTTCAGCTTCGTCTACCAGCGCCGGCCGAACCGGGGGTGGTACAAGAAGGCCGGCAACATGCGGTACGCGTTCGAGCGCACCCTCGGCGACTACATCCTCGTCCTCGACGCCGACTTCTCGCCCCGCCACGACATGCTCGACGAGATGCTGCCGTACTTCGAGGCCGACCCGACCCTCGGCATCGTGCAATCGCCGCAGTTCTTCCGGGTCCACAAGGGACAGGGCTGGGTCGAGCGCGGCGCCGGCGCGGTGCAGGAGCTCTTCTACCGGTCGGTGCAGGTGTCCCGCCAGCACCACGGCGCGGCCATCTGCGTCGGCAGCTGCGCCGTGTACCGCCGCGCCGCCCTGGACGACATCGGCGGCTCGACGCTGATCGAGCACTCCGAAGACGTACACACGGGCTTCGACCTGCGGATGAAGAACTGGCACCTGCGGTACATCCCGCTGCCGCTCGCGGCCGGGCTCTGCCCGGGCGACGTCGACTCGTTCTTCACCCAGCAGTACCGCTGGTGCGCCGGGTCGATGAGCCTGCTCGGGTCGAAGAAGTTCTGGCAGACCAAGCTGAAGTGGCGTGCCCGGCTCAGCTACGTCTCGGGCTTCTGCTACTACGTGCACACGGCCGTCTTCACGTTCGCCGGCCCGATCATCCCGCTCGTCATGCTGCTGTTCTTCCCGCACGCGATGGCGCTGTCGAACTACCTGCTCATCCTGCCCAGTGTGATCTACAACTTCGTGCTCTTCCCGCTGTGGCACCGGGTCCGGTACGGCCTGGAGTCCTGGACCGTCCGGATGCTGTACGGCTGGGCCCACGCCTTTGCCATCCTGGACATCCTGCGGGGCCGGCAGATGGGCTGGCAGCCGACCGGCGGCAAGGGCCAGAAGAGCAAGACCAAGCGGCTCTGGACCGGTCTGAGGTACTGGACGGCCGGCGCCGGCCTGCTGTGGGTGGCGGTCGCCGGCTACCGGATGGTGACCGGCGACGCGCTGGTCTTCGCCCCGGCGTTGCTCGGCGGCGCGTTCTTCCTCGCGATCGTCGCCCAGGCGCTGCTGGTCGACCCGCGCAAGGACGTCGAGGTCGTGATGTGAAAAGCCGGCACATCATCGTGGCCCTGGTGATCCTTTCGATCGCGGTCGTCGAATACGCCGCGCTCAGCCGGGTCAACATCTCCAAGCTGCTCGCGTCGGTCGCCACGAGCCAGAGCGCCGACCCCGGGCCCGGGACGTCCGGCTCGCCGAGCCCGTCGCCCGTTACGCCGTACGACGTCAAGCACCTGCTCAAGCCGGACAAGAAGTTTCTCGGCGTGGCCATCGACGGCGCCCCGACGGACATGTCGAAGATCGAGGGCTTCGCCACGCGGGTCGGCAAGAAGCCGAACCTGATCGCCATCTACGAGAGCTTCGACGACGCGTTCGCCATCTCCGAGGCCCGCAAGGCGTACGAGTACGGCGCGCTGCCGGTGATCCGGTGGGAGCCGTTCAAGCCGACGCTCGTCGACATCGCGGCCGGCAAGCAGGACCACTACATCCTCACCTTCGCGGAATCCATCCGGACGCTGAACCTGCCGGTCGTGCTCACCTTCGCGCACGAGATGAACGGCGACTGGTACTCGTGGGGCCGGCAGAACAACTCGCCCGCGGACTTCGTCGCCGCGTGGCGGCACATCCACGGCCTCTTCGCCCGCGCCGCCGTGAAGAACGTCATCTGGGCCTGGACGCCAAACGTCATCAACCCGATGCCGAACGTGAAGCTGAAGCCCTACTATCCGGGTGACCAGTACGTCGACTGGGTCGGGATGGACGGCTACTACACGCACAAGGGCAAGAAAACCTTCGATACCCTCTTCGAGCCCACGATGAAGCAGATCCGGGCGTTCACGAAAAGGCCGTTCCTCATCGTGGAGACGGCCGCCGAGCCCGGCTCCTCCCGCCCCGCGCAGATCGCCGACCTGTTCGAGGGCATCGCCGACCGGCCCGACGTGCTGGGCCTGGTCTGGTTCAACAACGACGGCTCCGGAAAATGGAACATCGACCGCGACGCTGCCTCGATGCGCAGCTTCCGCGACGAGGCGAAGAGCGCGGCCTTCGGGTTCCGCGTTGCGTAACGAAGGGACCTCGGTCATGGTGCTAGCTCCGGAGCACGCGGTCGGCGCGCCCGGCGACGGTTCGCCGTCCGTCGCGTCGCCGCCCCGCCCGGAGCCGGCCCGGACCGGGTCGCCGTACACGGCCGTCCTCGCGGTCATCCCGTTCCTGGCCGCCTTCGCGATCGGCTGGACCGGCGCGAGCGACCGGCAGATGTGGAACAACGAGTACGCCACCTGGCACGCCGCCACGCTGTCCTTCCGGGACCTCGCCCACCTGCTGTCCAACACCGACCTCGTGCACACCGTCTACATCCTGCTGAGCAAGGCGTGGATCGCGGTGGCCGGCGACTCGCCGCTGGCCCTGCGCATGCCCTCGCTGCTGGCGATGGCACTGGCCGCGGGATGCCTGGCGCTGCTGGGGCGCCGCCTGGTCAACACGCCGGTCGGCGTGGTCGCGGGGTTGCTCTTCGCCGCCATTCCAGCAATCAGCCGGTACGCCCAGGAGGCCCGCTCCTACGCGCTGGTGACCATGATGGTGGTCCTTTCCACGCTGCTCCTGGTGCGCGCCATGGACAAGCCGGTGTGGCTGCGCTGGACGCTGTACGGCGGCAGCCTGGTCGGCGCCGGGCTGCTGCACTTCGCGTCGCTCGTCGTGCTGGCGGCCCACCTCGTGCTCGTGGCCCGCACCACGGACGGCGACGACGCGCGCCGGTACCGCTGGGCCGGCACGGTCGGCGTCGCCGGGCTCGGCATCATCCCGCTGCTGTCGTTCGCCTCCCGGCAGTCCGCGTCGATCGACTGGATCAAGGCGGACCTCAACGCCGTACGGACGTTTCCACGCGAGCTCTTCTTGTCGTGGGAGGCGGCCGGGCTGATCGTGGGCGTGGGCGTTCTCGGCGCACTGCTTTTGTGGCGCCAGCGGGGCGAGGCCATCCTGGCGCTGGTCGTCTGGGCGGTGCTCCCCATCGTCTTCGTGTACGTGACGTACCCCGTCCTGCACATGTTCCTCGCCCGGTACGTGCTCTACACGCTGCCCGCCTGGTCGCTGCTCGCCGCGGCGGCGCTCTGCGGCGTGGGCGGCGTGGTGTTGCGGCGCGAGGCGTCCTGGACCTGGCTGCTGGGCGCGGTGCTGCTGCTGCCGGTGTTCGCGGTCGCCGTGGTGCCCGACCAGCGCGCGGTACGGGCCAGCCCGGTGACCGGCCAGCCCGACTACGCCGGCGCCATCGACGTGATCCGCGCGCACCAGAAGCCCGGCGACGGCATCGCGTACAACGACGTGTTCGGCCAGCTCTCCGACCTCGCCCGGGAGGCGGTCGACTACGAGCTGCGCGACGACCCCAAGCCGCGCGACGTGTTCCTGACGGTGACGTCGGTGGCCCGCGGGTCGTACTCGGCGCGGGAGTGCGGCAACCCCAACACCGCCCCCTGTACGGCCGTCGACGCCGAGCGGATCTGGCTGATCAGCACGACGTACTCGCCGGACCCGCTGGGCGGGCTGGCGGCCGAGCGGAAGACGCTGCTACAGCCGTACAAGGTGACGCCGGAGGGCACCTTCAAGGGTGTGAAGCTGGTGCTGCTCACGCGCTCATAAGCTGGGCCCGTGCCCCGCCGAAACCAACGCCGCGACGATGTGTCACCGCTCGACGTCGAGCGCGCCCGGCAGGGCGTACAGCGGGTCCAGGCGTGGAGCGACGGCGACTGGGCGGTGCGGACCATTCCGGGCGGTGCGTCCGCTAAGACGTACCGGTGTCCGGGTTGCAACCAGGAGATCCGGCCCGGGACGCCGCACGTGGTGGCCTGGCCGGTGGACGGCCGCGGCGACGAGAGCGACCGGCGCCACTGGCACGCGGGCTGCTGGGCCCGGGGCCGGCGTCGTCTGGACTGAGGAGCGAAGCGACGAGGGAAGGCGGCGCCTTCTGGGCCCCGGGCCACGCGCGAGCGGAGCGAGCGCCGGCCCAGCCGCATGCGAGGGAACGGCGCCGGTGAAAGATTGTTGGCGTGAGCACCCAGATCCGCGCCAACGCCATCCTGCCGGGCCGCCGGGAAGACATCGAGCTGCACACCGCAGACGGGCTGCGCCTGGTCGGTGAGCTCGCCCTGCCGGCCGACCGGGACCCGGTGGCCACGCTCGTCTGCCTGCACCCGCTGCCCACCCACGGCGGCATGATGGACAGCCACCTGTTCCGGAAGGCCGCCTGGCGCCTGCCGGCGCTCGCCGGGCTGGCGGTGCTGCGCTTCAACACCCGGGGCACGAGCAGCGTCCGCGGCACGAGCGAGGGCGCCTTCGACAAGGCGGTGGGGGAGCGGTACGACGTGGCCGCCGCCATCGAGTACGCCGAGTTCGCCTCGCTGCCGCGGGTGTGGCTGCTGGGTTGGTCGTTCGGGACCGACCTGGTGCTCAAGTACGGCTGCGATCCGGCGGTCACCGGGGCGATCCTGCTGTCCCCGCCGCTGCGCTTCACCACGGCGGAGGACCTCGCGGTGTGGGCGGAATCCGGCAAGCCGGTCACCGCGCTGGTGCCCGAGTTCGACGACTACCTGCGGCCGGACGAGGCGCGCGGCCGGTTCGCCGCCGTGCCGCAGGCCGAGGTGGTCGGCGTACCCGGGGCGAAGCACCTGTGGGTCGGCCACTCCGAACTCGTACTCGACGAGGTGGTCCGGCGGGTGGCGCCGGAGGTGCCGGTGCCGCTGCCGTCGGCCTGGGACGGCCCGATCGAGTACGGCGACGCCAGCGCGTACGCCGACCGTACCGTGGCCGCGTTCGCGGACGTACCGGTGGCCGATCGGTGGCCATCCTCACCCGACCGGTGATGATTAGCCGACACAAACCTCCCTTCCCTCCGGGCCGTTACTGCCGGAAAGATGGTTCGGCGTGATCAGCACTCTCGAAATGGTCGCGGTGATCGTCGTCACCTACAACAGCGAAAACTTGATCGCTGATTTGATGGCATCGCTCGCACCCGGCCTCATGGGCTTCCGGTGGCGCCTCATCGTGGCGGACAACGCCTCGGCGGACGGCACCATCGCCGCGCTCAAGGAGCACGCTCCGGACGCCACCGTGGTGGAGATGGGGCGCAACGCCGGGTACGCGGCGGGAATCAACGCCGCGATGGCCGTCGCCGGTCCGCATACCGCCGTCCTGGTGCTCAATCCGGACGTGCGGCTCGGGCCGGGCTGCGTGGAGCGGCTCATGCCCGTGCTGCGCTCCCCGGGCACCGGCATCGCCGTACCCCGGCTGCGCGACGGCGACGGCGCGCTGATCCAGACCATGCGCCGCGAGCCGAGCGTGCTGCGGATCCTGGGCGACGCGTTTCTCGGCGCGGGCCGGGCCGGCCGGTACGACGCCCTCGGCGAGGTGGTGACGGACGAGCGTCGCTACCGGAGCGAGGCCGTGACCGACTGGGCGGAAGGCTCGACGATGCTGATCAGCGCGGAGTGCTGGCGGCGCAACGGCGGCTGGGACGAGTCGTTCTTCCTCTACTCGGAGGAGACCGACTACGCCTTGCGCGCCCGCGACAACGGCCTCCTCACCCGCTACACGCCCACCGCCGACGCCGTGCACCTGGGCGGCGAGTCCCGGGTGTCGCCGGGCCTGTGGACCCTGCTGACCCTCAACCGCGTGCGGCTCTACAGCCGCAGGCACGGTCGGCTGTCCACCGCCGCCTTCTGGGCCGCGCTGTTCCTGCGTGAGGCCAGCCGCGCCCTGATCGGCAAGCGCCCGAGCCGGATGGCGGCCCGCGCGCTGCTCAGCCCAGCCCGCCTACGCGAGACGCCAGGCCCCCACGTGGTAGCCCGAGCCGGCTGACCGCTCCTGCCCGCCCGGCCGCGCGCCGCCCGCGCGCCCGGCCGCCCGCTTGGCCCGCGCACCCGGCCGCCCGCTTTGCCGCGTCGATCAAGGACTTTCGCGTCGATCAAGGTCAAACGGTCGTGGATTGGAGATCCAAGCACGACCATATGCCCTTGATCGACGGGGAAACCCTTGATCGACGGGGAAAGCCTTGATCGGCGCTCGCCGGTTGTTGGACTCCGGCGGGCTTGTCTCGCGGACCTGGCAGCGTAGGTCGGGGATTTCGGCTCGCTCTGCGAGCCGCCGACCTGCGCGGTGCCCGCGGGAGCATGCGGTCCGCAGGTGGTGCGGACCGGGGTAAATCTGCCTGAGAATCGTAACGCCGCGCCGGACCGGGCCCGTCTGGCCGCGTCGATCAAGGACATGTGCGTCGATCAAGGGCAAACGGTCGCGGAAAAGAGATCAAACCACGACCATATGCCCTTGATCGACGGGGAAAGCCTTGATCGGCGCGGCAAAGCGGGGGCGGGGCTAGCGGAGGCGTTTGATTACGCCTACCGCGGTCAGGCGGGCGCGGCGGGGAGGGCCGGTCGGGCGAGGAACTCGGCCCGGATCGACTCGGGCGTGTCGTGGCAGCGCACGCTGAAGCGCGGCTGTAGCCAGGCGCTGCCGCGCGCCACCCGGCGATCGCTGGTGAACACGCGGGTGTAGCGGAGCCGGCGCAGCTCGCCGAGCAGCCGGCGGTCGTACCGGCCGAGCGGGCAGGCCGCGGTGTCGACCGGGTCGCCGACCACGCCGGCCAACCGGGTACGGGCGACGACCAGCTCGTCGAGCAGCGTCTGCGGATCCATGCCGCGCCACGAGCGGTGCGCCATGCCGTGCGTGCCGACCGTCATGCCGGCCCGGTGCAGCTCGCGGACGGCGCTCTCGTCGAGGCTGCCGGGCGTACCCAGGCGGCCGGCCAGGACGAAGAAGTCCGCGCGCAGGCCGCGTTCGCGCAGGGCGGGCAGGCCGATCTCGGCGTCGGAGGCGTTGCCGTCGTCGAAGCTGATCCGCACCGACGGCCATGTCTTGATCTCGTCCAAGATGGCGTGGAACTGGTCGCGTTCCACCCAGTACGGCGCCTCCCCGGGCTCCAGTTCGCGCGGCGGCGTGCCGATGCCGTGGAAGCAGACGTTGATGACCCGGTCTCTACCCATGCTTGGCGTGTACCTCGTCCTCACGAGATGATTCGTCACGTTCCCAGTTGTTTCCGCCGCTGGTGCGCCGGGCGGACAGTGCCGCCGCCACGGTGATGCCGACGTAGCACGCGGCCGCCGGCGCCAGCCAGGGCCGGGCAGGACGACGTCGCGCAGCCAGGACAGCCGTGCGGCGGGCCGCACCTCGACCGGCACCGCGGTGGTGCCGGCGGCGGCCCGCATCTGTGCGTTGCCACGCCGGACCCGGGTCAGCCGGCGTAACAGGTCGGCGGTGCGCCGGGGCGTGGCGATCCGGGCGGTCACCTCGTCGACCTGCCGCTTCTCCGCGATGCTGAACTGGGAGTCGAGGAACAGGTCGTCGGCGACCATCTCGGGGAACCGCTCGAACCGGGCCCGGCCCGCCGCGGACACGGCGATGACGCCGCGGCCGAACAGCCCGTTCCGGAAGACCGGCATGCGGCTGTTGATGGCGTAGTAGCCGCGCACCAGCAGCGGCCGGCCGGTCAGATCGAGCTCCCGCCGGGGCACGGCGGCCAGGGGGTCGCCGGGACCGGGATCGCTTACCGCGCCGGCGACGCGGCGTACGCCCTCGGCGGTCAGCACGATGTCGGCGTCGAGGTAGACGCGGGGGAAGCCCACCGCCACCTCGTCGCCGGCGTTGAGCGCGCCCGGCTTGCCGGCCGCGGCAAGGTCGAGCACGCGTACGCCGGGACGCGCGGCGACCCGCGCGGTGTCGTCGGTGCAGCCGTTGGCCACCACCGTGATGTCGAATTCGCCGGCCGCCGCTCCGGACAGCAAGGCGTCGAGGCAACGGCCGATGACCGCGGCCTCGTTGTGCGCCGCGATGACGATGCTGGTCATGATCCTGCCTGGTCGCCGATGTTCGATACGGACGCGGTCCGGGGCAGCCGCTTCACCAGCAGCCGCCGCCACAGTGCGGCGTACGCGAGCGACTGGTGGTCCCAGGAGAGCACGCTCGCGAAGCGCGCCAGACCGAGGGTGCGCATGCGCTCGCGCCGGGCGGGATCGTCCAGCAGCGCGTCGATCGCGTCGGCGAACTCCACGGGTGAGCCGGTCGGCACGTACACCGCGGCCTCCTCGGCGCTGCGCCGGGTCTCCACCAGGTCGACGGCGACCACCGGTACGCCACGGCCCAGGTATTCCACCGTCTTGGCCATCGTGGACAGATGGTTCATCCGGGTCGGCAGGTCGGGCTGGATGGCGACCGTGGCGGTGTGGAGCAAGGCGTCCACCTCGGTCGCGCCGAGCCAGCCGGTGAACTCGACGATGTCGCCGAGGCCCCGGTCGGATGTCAGCTTGGTGAGGATCGGCATGGTCTCGCCGTCACCGGCCAGGACCAGGCGCCAGCCGGTGCGCCCGCGGCGCCGGACCAGCTCCTCGGCCGCCAGCACGGCGACCTCGACGTTGTCCTGCGGTCCGAAGACGCCAAGGTAGACGATGCGGTGCGGCTCGTCCGCCGCGTGCCGGGCCGCGGTCTCGGCGGTGCTGCGGGCGATCTCGCTGGCCGCCGGGCCGTTGCGCACCACGGTCAATTTCTCGGGCGATACACCCCTTTCCAGGGCATTCTCCCGGAACGATTCGTTTGTCGCGATAACGGCGGTAGCGGTCCGCGCGGTCAGCCACTCCATCGCGACCAGTGCGCGGAACACGAACTTGTTGGCCGTGCCGCCGGAGCGCGCCGCGTAAATCTCCGGACACAGGTCGTGATGGTCGAAGACCCACGGCCGCCCGAGCGCGCGCCATACGAGGGCGAGCGGCCAGTAGATGTCCGGTGGGTTGCAGACCTGCACGGCGTGCGCGCGGCCACGGAACAGTTCGCCCAGCAGGCGGACCGCGATGCAGAGGAACGACCACACGAACTCGAACGCGAACGACAGCACGCCGCTGCCGTACACGTACACCGGGTAGGGCTTGAGCCGGGTGCCGCGGCTGCCGGGCAGGATCCGCAGCGTCTTGTCACCGCGTGGCGCGATCACCGTCACATCGAAGCCGTTTTCCTCCAGCGTCAGGCACTCTCGGATGACCCGGCGGTCACGCTCCGCTGGCAGGTTGGCCACGAGAATGGCTATCTGTGGTCGGCTGCTCATCGAGGTAGATCACTTCCTGTCATTGCGGCAACATCCTAGAAACCGTGCTGGACCGCGTACGTCAAGACAAGTGGCCAGGTGGCCGGGCACCGTGTCGGGTATCTTACAAACGCCGGTGCGACCAGGAATGATGCCTCAGCGGCGGGCATCCGGTGCCCGCTTGCCAAGGTTTGCACCCGCAGCGCAAACTTGAACCTGCTACGGACTCCGTGGCCTTTCCATGTCTCGCCGAGAGGACACCGTGGATCTCTGGGATCTCACCAAGCTGCTGTTTCGGCGCTGGTACGTAGCCGCGCCGATGCTTCTCCTTTCGGCTGTGATCGTGGTGTTC
This sequence comes from Phytohabitans rumicis, assembly GCF_011764445.1. NCBI lineage: Bacteria > Bacillati > Actinomycetota > Actinomycetes > Micromonosporales > Micromonosporaceae > Phytohabitans > Phytohabitans rumicis. The sequence goes on along the minus strand of NZ_BLPG01000001.1, from coordinate 3,179,797 downwards.
GTCGCCAAGACGGTTGGCCCCGACTACAGCGCGAAGGGGCACGTGCAGATCATTCCAGCCCCGAGTGCCGGCAAGGCGGTCGACCCGGCTGCCAAGCCGAGGCCCACCAACCCGTGGATCGACCTGGGGTACGAGGCGCTCGCCAACGCCGCCGCCCTCGCCGTGACCGACCAGGAGGCGCTCCAGGGGCTCGTGGACCGCGGCTTCTCGGACAGCGTCACGGTGACGATGGACGACAACACCGTGCTGCTGGAGATCGAGGCGATCGCGCCCACGAGCGCACAGGCGACGGCCACCGTCCAAGAGGTCATCAGGCTCATCGCCGCGGACATCGCCGCCAAGCAGAAGCAGTACGGCGTGCTGCCCGAAGACACCATCACCTCGCTGACGCTGAATGACGGCTCTTCGCCCGAGGTGGTCCGCTCCAAGGTGATGCGGGTCCTGGTCGTCGCCGCCGGCGTTGGCGTGCTGATGACGATCGCCGGCACCATCGCCCTTGACGCGTTGCTGCGCCGGCGCCTGCGGCGCCGTACGGACGTGGCCGAGGCGGCGGCGGCCGACGTGGTGACCACCGCGCGGCTGGCGGCCCAGACGTCGCCCAAGGTGGGCAACAACGGAAACGGGGCGGCCAAGGCCGCGATCGTCGAGCCGATCCGGATCCGCACCCCTGCCTCGTCCAACGGGGACGACCAGCCCACCGGGCGCCTGCCGGCCATGCCGCCGATCCCGGCGGAGACGTCGAAGTCGTCGGTCCAGGCGGTCGAGTACAAGTCCGCCAACGCCGCCGACTCCAAGGCACGCGACGGGGACGGCACGAAGGGCAACGACATGCCCGACTTCCCGCCCGTGGGCGCCGACGCCACCATCGTTCTTCCGCTGTCCCACATGTCCTGGCGCGCAGATAAGAAGCCCTGACGTTGACCACCGCAGCGGTGCATCCGACTGACCTCGAACCGTCGCTGATCGCACCCCGCACGTACACGACCAGGCGCCTGCGCGTCCGGTTGGACGCCGCCGCCGTCGTCAGCCTCATGGTGTTTCTGCTCTACGCGCTGCCCGCCACGCTCATCGTGCCGGGCCTGACGTTCGCGGGGCGCCCCGCCCTCATCGTCGGGCTGGTCCTGTTCGCCTGGTGGGTCCTGGCCCGGCTCAGCCCCTGGCTGCTCATGGTGGGGCCGCAGCCGCTGCGTTGGGCGTGCCTGTTCTACCTGCTGGCCTTCATGCTGTCCTATCTGGCCGGCGTGCTGCGCGGCTTGCCGACGCTGGAGGCCAACGCACAAAACTTCCAGCTGCTCATCACCGCCGAGTTTCTCGGCGTCGTCCTCATGGCGGCCGACGGGATCCCGAACTGGCAGCGGCTGCGCGGGGTGCTGCGGGTGTTCGTGTGGAGCGGCGGCTTCATGGCCCTCGTCGGCATCATCCAGTCGGTCCTCGCCTTCGATATCGCCCAGTACCTGACGATTCCGGGCCTGGAGCTGAAGTCGGATCTGGCGGACTTCCAGCTGCGTGGCGACAGCGGCCTCTTCCGGGTGGCCGGCACCGCGACGCACTACATCGAGTTCAGCACGGTCATGGCGATGGCGGTGCCGTTCGGCCTCCACTTCGCCCGGTTCGCCGAGCACCGCGCCACCCGCTACGCGTTCGGCTGCGCCACCCTGCTGATGGCGGGCGCGCTGCCGATGGCCATTTCGCGTACCGGCGTCGTCGCCCTCGCCGCGGCGCTGGTGGTGATGTTCATCGCGGCGTGGGACTGGCGGATGCGCTACAACATGCTCTTCGTCGGCGGGGCCGTGATCAGCGCCCTGGTCATTCTCCGGCCGGGCCTGCTGGGCACGCTGAAGGCGATGTTCCTCTGGGCCGGCGAGGATCCGAGCATCGAGGGCGGACGCAGGACTACGACCACGTCGCGGCCTGGTTCTCCCAGCGCCCGTGGCTGGGGCGCGGCCCGGGCACGCTGATCCCGGACCTCTACATCATCCTGGACAACCAGTGGCTGATGACGCTGATCACCGGCGGACTGGTCGGGGTCTTCGCGCTGGCCGCGTTCCACATCACGTGCATCTCGCTGGCGACCGTGGCGCTGCGCCGGACGGACCGGGTCGAGGACCGCCACCTCTGCGCCGCGCTGATCTCGGCACAGGTGGTCGCGGTGCTGGTCGGCCTGACGTTCGACTCCTTCAGCTTCACCACCTTCTCGTTCACGCTGGCCCTGCTGTCGGGCCTGTGTGGCGCGGTGTGGCGCTTCACCCATCCGGCCCGCACCGTCCGGACCTCGACCGTCAACCGGTTGGGCGGCTGACGTGGCCGTACGCCCAAGAGACCGGACCGCTGTCGGGTACCGGACCGCGACCTGGTCAAGGTTGGCTCATCATGGGGCGCCGGCGCGAAATGGGCGCACAGTTGGGAAGGGCGAGGACTGACCATGGTGATGCGGGTACGGCCGGAACCGCTCCGCGGCCGGCCGAAGGTGGCGGTGGCGATTCCCTGCTACAACTACGGTCATTACCTGGCCGACTGCGTGCGGTCCGTGCTGGACCAGGAGGGCGTGGACCTCGACGTCATCATCGTCGACGACGCCTCCCCGGACGGCAGCGGCGCGGTGGCCGAGCAGCTCGCCGCGACGGATCCCCGGGTGCGCGCGATCGCCCGCGACCACAACGTCGGGCACATCAAGACCTTCAACGAGGGCCTGGACGCCGTGGACGGCGACTTCGTCGTGCTGCTGTCCGCCGACGACCTGCTCGCTCCCGGTTCGCTGGCCCGATCGGCCGCCCTGCTGCAGGCCCATCCCGACGTGGGCATGGTGCACGGCTTCGCGCTGACCTTCGCCGACGAGCTGCCCCCGGCGCGCGGCAACCTGCGGTCCTGGACGATCTGGCCCGGCCAGGAGTGGCTCGCGCGGATCTGCGGAAACGGCGGCAACCCGGTCGCCACCCCCGAGGTCATGATGCGGATGAGCACGATGCGCGACCTCGTCGGGTACGACCCCCGGGTCCCGCACGCCTGCGACTTCCTGATGTGGCTGCGCGCGGCCGCGCACGGGTCGATCGGCCGGCTCAACGGCGTCGACCAGGCGTACTACCGGGTGCACGGGGCCAACATGCACACCGAGCAGTACGGCGGCGCGATCACCGACATCGGCCAGCGGCACCACGCCTTCGAGATCTTCTTCGAGGAGGACGGCAAGGACCTGCCCGACGTCGACCGGCTGCGCGGCGCCGCGCGCTGGGCGCTGTCGCAGGAGGCGCTGGGAATCGCCCTCGACACGTACGACCACGGGCCGGAGGCGGCCAGCCCGCAACTGGCCAAGGAGCTGGCCGAGTTGGCGGTCGAGCTGGACCCGGCGGCGGCGGACTGCCGGCTGATGCAGGCGCTGCGGCGCACCGAGCGGCGCGTCGAGGCGGGCAAGGGTCCGATCGTGCCGCCGCGGGTCACCGCGCTGCGTAAGAAGGTCCGCCACCACCTCGAGTGGCGGCGCCGCCGGTGGTCCGGAGTGGAGAGCACGGTGAAGGCGAGATAATGCCGCAAGAGGCATCGCACGAGTTCGTTTCCAAAATCAAGAAGGCGCTCGTCTGGAGCACGGTCAACAACCTGCTCCTGCGGTTCGGCAATCTCGGGCTGGGCATCATCCTGGCCCGGCTCCTGGCTCCGGAGGACTTCGGCGCGTTCGCGGTCGCACTGACCCTGCAGAACGTGCTGCTCGCCCTGGCCGACCTGGGACTGAGCGCCGACCTCATCAGGACCGGCGACATCGAGGGCCGGGCGGCCACCGCCACCACGCTGACCACCGCCAGCGGAGCGGTGTTCGCATTGGTGATGTGCCTGGCCGCCGGGCCGTTCGCGAACGCGATGGGCAGCCCGGGCGCCACCAGCGTGGTCCAGGTCATCTCGCTGACCCTGGTGCTGGCCGGCATGTCCTGCGTGCCGTACGCCATCATGCAGCGCGACTTCCGCCAGCCGGAGCAGACCGCGCTGGGGCTCATCGCCCTCGTGCTCGACATGGTGATCACCGTCAGCCTGGTGCTCGCCGGCCTCGGCGCGATGGCGCTGGCGATCTCCCGGGTGATCACCCAGTCGACGACCACCGCCGTGCAGTTCTGGATGGTCCGGATGCGCCCGAAGTTCGGCTGGGACCGCAACATCGCCCGCGGGCTGGTCCGGTTCGGCATCCCGCTGGCCGCCGCCAACCTCGTCTACATGGCGATCGTGAGCGTGCCGAACCTCATGGTCGGCTCGATGATGGGCTCGGTGGCGCTCGGGTTCTTCCTGCTGGCGTTCAACATCTCGTCCTGGCCGCTGAACGCGCTCGGCGCGGCCGTACGCGCGGTGGCGCTGCCGGGATTCGCCCGGCTGACCGACCCGGACCGCAAGGCGCAAGGCTTCGGCGCGGCGGTGGCGGTGACCGCGGCCTGGTCGGCCCTCGCCGGCCTGCTGCTGTCGGCGCTGGCCGCGACCGTGGTGCCGCTGCTGTACGGCGAGAAGTGGCTGCCCGCCGCGGGGGCGCTGGCCGGGCTCGCGGTCTACGGTGCCATCCGCATCGTCGTGGAGCTGATGGGCAACTTCCTGGTCGCGGTCGGCGCGACCAAGCGGCAGCTCGTGGCCCAGCTGGTGTGGATCGGCACGCTGGTGCCCGCGATGGCGATCGGCATCAAGTGGGCCGGGCTGTCCGGGGCCGGCTGGGCGAACGCGGCGGTGGCCGGCCTGGTGATCGTGCCCGCGTACCTGTTGCTGGCGCGCCGGTACCGGGTCCGGGTCGCCCCGATCGTCGGCCGCATCGGGCTGGCGCTCGTCGCCGCGGTGCCCGCCGCGGCCGCCGGCATCTTCGCGTCCGGCGCCGTCGACAACCTGCTGCTTGCCTGCGCGCTCGGCGGCACGGCCGCGACCGCCGTCTACGCCGGCCTGCTCTACCTGCCGTTCCGGCGATGGCTGGCCCAGTTGGTCGCGATGAAGGAGTACGCGACCGAGGCGGCCGCCGAACCACTCACGACTCGTGACCCACAGTTGGCAGAGGTGACCACACGATGAGCAGACCCCGTTCCCGCGAGGTCCTCGGCGTTCTGAAGCGGGACGGCGCGCGCGGCCTCGCGCAGCGCGCCGCCCGCGTGGCGTACCGGCGGATGGGCGCGGCCGACCTGGAGAACCCGCTCGACTTCGACAACCTGACCGACTCCCGGGGCCTGAAGCTCGTGGTCCCGGACCGGCGCCCGGCCAAGGGCACGCCGTTGACGATCGGCTGGGTCAGCACCCCGCCGGCGCCCGGCTCCGGCGGCCACACCACGCTCTTCCGGATGGTCGAGGGCCTGGAGGCGGCCGGCCACAAGTGCGTGCTCTACCTTTACGACCGCTACCACGGTGACCCGGGCCGGCACGAGCAGACCATCCGGCGGTTCTGGCCCAAGATGCGGGCCGAGGTGCGGTCGGTCACGGACGGGCTGGCGCCGATCGACGCGTACGTCGCCTCGGGCTGGGAGACGGCGCACCTGATCGCGTCGGCCGCCGTACCGACCCGGCGGCTCTACTTCGTCCAGGACTTCGAGCCGTGGTTCTACCCGCTCGGCTCCCACCACGTGCTGGCCGAGGACACGTACCGGTTCGGCTTCCGGGCCATCACGGTCGGGCCGATGCTGGCGCACCTGCTCCAGGAGAAGTACGGCGTCACGGCGGCGGTGGCGGAGTTCGGCGTCGACACCGGCATCTACCGGCTGACCAACCCGGATCGACGCACGGGCGTGGTGTTCTACGCCCGGCGGGAGACCGCCCGGCGCGGGTTCGAGCTCGGCGTGCTGGCGCTGCGGGAGTTCCACCGGCGGCACCCGGACCACGAGATCCACCTCTTCGGCGACCCGAACGCGCGGGTGCCGTTCCCGGCCACCAACCACGGCGTGCTGCGGCCGGCCGCCCTGGCGGAGCTCTACAACCGTTGCGCCGCCGGCATCGCGCTGTCGTTCACCAACCTGTCGCTGGTGCCGGACGAGATGCTCGCCTGCGGCATGCTGCCGGTCGTCGGCCAGTCGGGCGGCTACTCCGAGGCCAGCATCGACAACCCGTACATCGGCTGGGCCCAGCCCACCCCGTTCGGGATCGCGGACGCGCTCAGCGACGCCGTAGGCCCGGATGCGCCGCTGCCCACGGTCGTCGCCGGGAGTGTCCGGACGACGCCGTGGGAGGTCGCGCAGCGGGTCGTGGTCGACGTGATCGAGGACGAGGTCTACGGGTACTAGGGAGTTTTGGGGGCCGGGGTGCCCTGCGAAGCCCGTCAGGCTTGATGTCTTCGCAGGTCACCCCGGCCCCCAAAACCGACCTGGTCAAGCAAGACGGCGATGGTTCAGCCTTAACAAGGGAGTTAGCGCCGACCTTTGAGTCCCCGGGGAAGTAAAGGTCGGCGGTAACTCCAGAGTTGGTGAGTGTTTCGACTGGAACGCCCTGGTCAGGTTTTGGGGCCGGGGTGACTCGCGAAGACATCAAGCCTGACGGGCTTCGCGAGGCACCCCGGCCCCAAAACCTCTTTAGCCGTGGTCAGAGCGCGGCGCGCAGCGCCGTGACGACCTGTTCCTGCTGGTCGGCGGTGATCTGCGGGTAGATCGGCAGGGACAGGATCTCGTCGGCCACCAGTTCGGTCCGGGACAGGTCGCCGGCCCGGCGCGCCACCTGCGCGAACGCCGGCGTCAGGTGCACCGGCACCGGGTAGTGGATCCCGGCACCAACGCCCTCGGCGTTCAGGGCGCGCAGCACCGCGTCGCGGCGGGCGGGTGTGCCGTCGCCGGGCACCCGCACGACGTACAAGTGCCAGACGTGCACGTTGCCGTCGAGGGTGACCGGGCGGACGACGTCGACCTGCGCCAGCAGTTCGTCGTACCGCGCCGCGGCGGCCCGCCGGGCGTCGTTCCACCGGGCCAGCCGGGCCAGCTTCGCCCGCAGGACCACGGCCTGCAGGGCGTCCAGCCGGCTGTTCACGCCGATGACGTCGTGGACGTACTTGGTGAGGCCGCCGTGGCTGCCCAGCCGGCGTACGGCCGTGGCCAGCTCGGCGGACGCGGTGACGACCGCGCCGGCGTCGCCGTACGCGCCGAGGTTCTTGCCGGGGTAGAAGCTCGTCCCGGCGATCCCCTCGAAGCCCGCCGGCCGTCCGTGCCGGGTGGCGCCCTGGCACTGCGCGGCGTCCTCGACGATGGCGACCTCCGCCGGCAGCGCGGCCCGCAGGGCCTCCACCGGAGCGAGCTGCCCATACAGGTGCACCGGTACGACGGCACGGGTGGCCGGCGTGACGGCGGCGAGCGCGGCGTCCACGTCGATCAGGTACGTCGCCGGGTCGATGTCCACCACCACGGTGGTGGCGCCGGTCCGGGCGACCGCCTCGGCGGTGGCGATGAAGGTGTTGGCCGGGAGCACGACCTCGTCGCCGGGCCCGATGCCCACGGCCCGCAGCGCCAACTCAAGCGCGTCGGTGCCGTTCGCGACGCCCACGCAGTGCGGCAGGTCGCAGAACTCCGCGTACTCCCGCTCGAAGGCGGCGACCTCTTCGCCGCCGACGAATGCGGTGTTGTCCAGGATGCGCTTGAAGCCGACGGCGACGTCCTCGGCCACCTCGACGTGCGCGGCCTGCAGATCGACCAGGGGGATCAACGTCCAGCGGCCTTTCGGAGTACGGCGACCACGTGGTCCTGGTCGGCCTCGGTCAACGCGTGGTGCAGGGGAAGGATGAGCGAGTCGTTGGTGATCCGCTCGGTGACGGGCAGCGGCGCCGACGGGGCGTCCGCGTACGCCGGCTCCAGGTGGGCCGCCATGATGCCGCGCCGGGCGGAGACGCCGTTGGCGGCCAGCTCGGTGAGCACGTCGTTGCGGCTGGCGCCGAAGTCGTCGGTCAGCAGCACCCAGAACGACTGGAAGTTGCTCTCGCCGTACGCGGGGTCGCGCACCGGCACCGCGCCGTCGAGGTCGGCGAGCAGCTCGTGGTACCGGGCCGCGAACGCCCGCCGCTGCGCGACCAGGCCGGCGAGGCGGTCGAGCTGGACCAGGCCGATCGCCGCCTGGATGTCGGTCATCCGGTAGTTGTAACCGGTCTCCAGGTACGCCTCCAGCACCGGCTGCGTGCTGGCCTCGCGCTCGGCGGCGGACATGTTCATGCCGTGCTCGCGCAGCCGGCGCAGGCGGGTCGCCCACTCGGCGTTGTCGGTGGTGAGCATGCCACCCTCGCCGGTGGTGATCACCTTGCGCGGGTGGAACGACCAGGCCGACACCAGCGAGCCGGCGCCCACCGGCTGGCCGTACGCGGTGCTGCCGGCGGCGCAGGCGGCGTCCTCGATGAGCGCGACGCCCCAGCCGTCCGCGGCGGCCCGCAGCGCGTGCACGTCGGCCGGCATGCCGCCCTGGTGCACGGCGATGACGGCGCGGGTGCGCTCGGTGCGTACCGCGTCGATGGTCTGCACGGTCAGGTTGCCGGTGGCCAGCTCGACGTCCGCGAACACGGGCGTCGCGCCGACGTACCGGGCGGCGTTGGCGGTCGCGATGAACGACAGCGACGGCACGATGACCTCGTCGCCGGGGCCGACCCCGACCGCGATCAGCGCCAGGTGCAGCGCGGTGGTGCAGGAGCTGAGCGCGATGCCGTGCTCGGAGCCGGTCGCCGCCGCGAACCGCTTCTCGAACTCGGCGACCCGCGGGCCCTGCGCGACCCAGCCGGACCGGATCGCCTCCGTCGCCGCCTGCGCCTCCTCCTCGCCCAGCATGGGCAGCATGACAGGGATGCGCTTCATGCGGCGCCCTCTCCCGCGAGGCGGGTGGCGCGCCACCACTCGACGAGGTCGCGCAGGCCGTCGCGCAGGTCGATCTCGGTGCGGAAGCCGAGCTGCTCGGCCGCCGCGCTGGTGTCCGCGAGCCGGCGAGTCACCGCGTTGACCTTGCGGGCCGGCCCGAACTCCGGCGCCAGGTCGGACTTCATCACGTCGCTGAGCGCCTGGGCCAGCTCCCGGAGGCTGGTCTCCTCGCCGCTGGCGACGTTGAAGACGTCGTCGGTGATGTCGGCCTCGGCGGCCAGGATGTTGGCGCGGGCGATGTCGGCCACGTGCACGAAGTCCATGGTCTGCAGGCCGTCGCCGAGGATCAGCGGCGGGGTGCCGCCCTCGATGCGCTCCATCCAGCGGATCAGCACCTCGGTGTAGAGGCCGAAGACGTCCATCCGCGGGCCGTACACGTTGAAGTAGCGCAACGCCACGTAGTCGAGGCCGTACATGCTGTGGAAGCTGCGCAGCATGCCCTCGTTGAACGCCTTCGCGGCGCCGTAGAACGTGTCGTTGTTGTACGCGTGGTGCCGCTCCGTCGTGGGGAACTCCTCGGCGAGGCCGTAGACCGAGGCCGAGGACGAGGCGACGACCTTGCGTACGCCGGCGGTCTGCGCCGCTTCCAGCACGTTGAAGGTGCCGTCCACCAGGACCTCGTTCGCCAGGCGTGGCTCTTCGGCGCACTGGGTGATCCGGATGGCGGCGAGGTGGAACACCAGGTCCTTGTCGCGGGACAGGTCGTGTACGAGCGGGACGTCGCGGATGTCGCCCTCGACGATCCGCACCGGGCCGTTCGACAGGGCCCATTCGACGTTCTGCCGGCGACCGCGGACGAAGTTGTCCAGGATGACGACCTCGCTCGCGCCGCCCTTCACGAGCAGGTCGACGACGTGCGACCCGATCGTGCCGGCGCCGCCGGTCACGAGCGCGCGGGTGCCGCGGATCGGCACGGCGGCGCTCATCGCTGCACCGCCAGCGGGATCATCGCACCGCCGTTGGCGAGGCTCTGCGACGCGGCTTCGAGCATGGCGAGCACCCGAAGGCCGGAGTGCCCGTCGGTCAACGCGGGCGCGCCCGTGCGGATCGCGGACCCGAATTCCTGGATCATGCTGCTCAGTGCCTCTCGTTCTATGAGAGCGGGGGCGACCATGTCGCCGGTCCGGTAGGAAACAAAGACATCCCGGCGCTCGTCGGCGCTGAGTTCTTCGGGTACGGCCACGTCGACACCGCGGTCGAAGATGGACAGCCGTTGGGTGGGATTGAGGTCATCCCAAACAAGGGTCCGTTTCGAGCCGCCGATGATTGTGGTGCGCACCTTGATGGGTGACATCCAGTTCACGTGCAGGTGGGCGATTGCCCCGGTGTTGAGCTGTAGCGTCACGAAGCCTACGCAGGCCCGGCCGGCACCGATCGGGTCGGCGCCGTGCGCGCTGATCGCCACCGGATGGATACCGAGCGGCAGGATGAAATCGATGATGGACAGGTCGTGCGGGGCCAGGTCCCAGATCACGTCGATATCGCGCTGCACCAAGCCGAGGTTGATGCGCACGGAGTCGAAGTAGTGGACCTCGCCGAGCTCCTCGGTGTGCAGCGCCTCACGGATGCGCTTGACCACGGGCGTGTAGCAGAACGTGTGGTCACACATGAGCGTGAGCCCGCGCTCCTCGGCCTCCGCGACCAGCTTCAGGCCGTCCGCGTACGTGGCGGCGAGCGGCTTTTCCACCAGTACGTGCTTGCCTGCCCGCAACGCCGCCATCGCCACGTCCAGGTGGGTGCCGGCCGGTGTCGCGATGGCCACCGCGGACACCCGGGGATCCGCCAGCACCTCGTCGAGGCGGTCGGTCACCTCCACGGTGGAGTAGCCCCCAGCACCCGGCGCGCCCGGGCGGGATCGAGGTCACATAGCCACCACAGCCGAAAGTCGGCGGAGTTCTGGAAGTTGCGGACCAAGTTGGGGCCCCAGTAGCCGGCGCCGACGACGGCAACGCCGATCGGCTCTGAACCGTCGCCCGGACGGGGAAAGCTCACGAGTCCTCGCTCTGTTGGGAGTTGTGTACGCACTGTTGCAAGCTTGAATCGGCCGAATGAGCGGCCGCGCCCACGCAAACTACCTGGTCGCAATGGTTGCTGCGAAGGACTGACGGAAATCCGGCACACCTCGGTCCGTCACCGGGTGGCGCGGTATTGTCACCGGGCACATCCGCATGCGGGAAGGACACCTGTGACGCAGTCCAAAGGTCACGTACGCGTACAGGCAAGCGCGGACGTTGACCCATCGGCCCACCTTGGCGACGGTACTTCGGTCTGGCACCTCGCACAGGTAAGGGAGGGTGCATCGGTCGGACGGGGATGCAATATTGGCCGGGGGGCCTACGTCGGTCCGGGTGTTCACATTGGCGACAACTGCAAGCTGCAGAACTACGCACTCGTCTACGAACCCGCTCAACTCGGCGATGGTGTGTTTGTCGGCCCGGCCGCGGTTCTGACAAATGACGAGTACCCCCGCGCGGTCACGCCATCCGGTGAGCTGAAGGGCGCCGACGACTGGACCGCCATCGGCGTGACGATCGGCGACGGAGCCGCGATCGGCGCCCGTGCGGTGTGTGTCGCTCCGGTCACCGTGGGCCGCTGGGCGCTGGTCGCCGCCGGTGCCGTGGTCACCAAGGACGTGCCCGACTTCGGGCTCGTGGTCGGGGTCCCCGCGCGCCGGGTCGGCTGGGTGGGCCGCGCCGGCGTTCCGCTGGTCGGCAAGGGCGACGGCCGGTACGTCTGCCCGAAGACCGGCGACGAGTACCAGGAATCCGATGGACGGCTGACGGAGTTGGAGAACTAGCTCCGATGGCCATCGCCGTCAAACCCATCACCGGTTCGGATGTTCCGGCGGTAGCCGATTTTCTGCACGCGCAGCTGAACAGCCGGGTCTCCGCCGATGCGTGGCAGCGCGCCGTCGACGTTCCGTGGAAGGTCGACGCGCCCAACCACGGCTTCATGCTCGTGGACGGCGACGCCGTGGTGGGTGTCTACCTCGCCTTCTACTCCGAGCGTGTCATCGACGGGCGGCGCGAGCGCTTCTGCAACCTCGGCGCGTGGTGCGTGCTGCCCGAGCACCGCTTTCACAGCCTCCGCCTGCTCAAGGCCCTGCTCGCGCAGGAGGGCCTCCACTTCACCGACCTGTCGCCGAGCGGCAACGTCGTACCGATGAACACCCGGCTGAAGTTCGAGTTCCTCGACACGGCGACGGCGATCGTGCCCGCCCTGCCGCGACCGGGGTGGTTCGGCCGGGGGCGGGTCAGCGCGGACCGCAGCGTCATCGAAGACACGCTCACCGGCGACGAGCTCGAACGCTACCGCGACCACGCGGGCACGGCCGCCGCTCGGCACGTCGTGCTGGTCCGGGGCGGCGAGTGGTGTTACGTCGTCTTCCGCAAGGACCGGCGCAAGCGCCTGCCGCTGTTCGCCTCGATCCTGCACGTGAGCAACCCCGAACTGCTGCACGCCATGAGCGGCCGGCTGGTCCGGCACCTGCTCTTCAAGCACGGCGTCCTGGCGACGCTCGCGGAGCTGCGGGTGGTCGGGCGCCGGCCACGGCTGTCGCGGATGCTCGGCTCCCCGCGCCGGAAGATGTTCAAGAGCGCCAGCCTCGGCCCGGACCAGATCGACTACCTCTACAGCGAGCTCGTCTGCGTCGCCTGGTGAGGCGTGGATCCAACAGGAGAACAGGTACATGCACACCCGACTACACGACATCGTGGCGGCCGCGGCGTCGCGGGACGGCGACGCGCCCGCGCTCACGTACAAGGATGTGACGCTGGGGTACGCGGCGCTCTGGGAGCAGGTCGGCCGGGTGGCCGGCGGGCTGCACCGGCTCGGCCTGCGCCGCGGCGAGCGGGTGGCGGTCTACCTGGAGAAGCGGATCGAGACGGTCGCGGCCGTGTTCGGCACCTCGGCGGCGGACGGCGTCTTCGTGCCGGTCAACCCGCTGCTGCGGCCGAAGCAGGTCGGCTACATCCTCGCCGACTGCGACGTGCGGGTGCTGGTCACCTCCGCCGAGCGGTACGCGGCCCTGCGGGACGAGTTGGCCGGCTGCCCGTCCATCGAGCACGTGGTCCTGGTCGGCGGCGAGCCCGCGCCCGACCCGCGATACACGGTCAGCCGGTGGGACGACCTGGCCGGCGGTGAGCCGTACGCGGGCGGCGCCGCGATCGACATCGACATGGCGGCGATCCTCTACACGTCCGGCAGCACCGGCAAGCCGAAGGGCGTGGTGCTGTCGCACCGCAACCTGATCGCTGGCGCCGACAGCGTGAGCGGCTACCTGCGCAACACCTCGGACGACGTGATCCTGGCGGCGCTGCCGCTCAGCTTCGACGCGGGCTTCAGCCAGCTGACCACCGCCTTCACGGTGGGCGCCCACGCGGTCCTGATGAACTACCTGCTGCCCCGCGACGTCGTCCGGCTCTGCGCCAAGCACGGGGTCACCGGGCTCACCTGCGTACCGCCGCTGTGGATCCAGCTCGCCGACCAGACGTGGCCGGCCGACGCGACGCGGCAACTGCGGTACTTCGCCAACACCGGCGGCCGGATGCCCAAGTCCACTTTGGACAAGCTGCGCGCGATCTTCCCGGGCGCGGCGCCGTACCTCATGTACGGGCTCACCGAGGCGTTCCGCTCGACGTACCTGGATCCGGCCGAGGTCGACCGGCGGCCGGACTCGATCGGCAAGGCCATCCCCAACGCCGAGATCCTCGTCGTACGCCCGGACGGCACGGTCACCGACCCGGGGAGCAGGGCGAGCTCGTGCACCGCGGCGCGCTGGTCGCGATGGGGTACTGGAACGACCCGGAGCGCACCGCGGAACGCTTCCGCCCGGTGCCCGGCCGGGAGGGCGCGCTGCTGCCGGAGTTCGCGGTCTGGTCCGGCGACCTGGTCGTCCGGGACGAGGACGGCTTCCTCTACTTCGTCGGCCGCGGCGACGAAATGATCAAGACTTCCGGCTACCGGGTGAGCCCGGCGGAGATCGAAGAGGTCGTGTACGCCACCGGCATGGTCCGCGACGCCGTCGCGATGGGGGTCGACGACGCGGACCTCGGCCAGCACATCCTGATCGCGGTCAGCCCGCCGGCGGGCGCCGAGGTGGACGAGGCCGCCCTGCTCGCCGAGCTGAAGCGCCAGCTACCGCTCTACATGCTGCCGAAGCAGATCGTGGTGCGACCCGAGTTGCCCCGCTCGCCCAACGGAAAGTTCGACCGCAACCGGCTGCGTCAGGAGCTGTCGTGAACGTGCACCCCGCCATCGCCGCCTTCGCCACCGAGGGCGGCGCGCTCAGCGTCGGCGGCATCCCGGTCGACCGCCTCGCCGAACGGGTCGGCAGCACGCCCTTCTTCGCGTACGACCGGGGCCTGCTCACCCGCCGGGTGGAGTTGCTGCGGTCGGTGCTGCCGTCCGGCATCGACCTGAGCTACGCGGTCAAGGCCAACCCGATGCCGGCGGTCGTGCAGCACCTGAGCGGTTTGGTGGACTCCTTCGACGTGGCCTCCGCGTTGGAGATGCGCGTGGCCCTGGACACCCCGATGCCGGCGACCCGGGTCAGCTTCGCCGGGCCGGGCAAGACCACCGCCGAGCTCATCCAGGCCGTCGCGGCCGGCGTCACGATCGAGATGGAGTCGGAGAACGAGGCCGACCGCGTCATCGCGATCGGCGAACGGCTGGGCATCCGGCCGCGCGTGGCGATCCGGGTCAACCCGGACTTCCAGGTCAAAGGGTCCGGCATGCGCATGGGCGGCGGGCCGCAGCAGTTCGGCATCGACTCGGAACGCGTACCCGCGGTGCTCAAGGACCTGGCCGTGGCCGACCTCGACGTGCTCGGCTTCCACGTCTTCGCCGGATCGCAGAACCTGCGCGCCGAGAGCATCTGCGACGCGCAGCGCCAGACGGTCGAGCTGGCACTGCGGCTCGCGGAGGACATGACCGGCCCACTGCGGTACCTCAACCTCGGTGGCGGCTTCGGCATCCCGTACCACGAGAAGGACCAGCCGCTCGACGTCGCGGCTGTCGGCGCGAACCTGGCCGAGCTGCTGGACGGGCAGATCCGGCCGCACCTGCCGGAGGCGCGCGTCGTGATCGAGCTCGGCCGCTTCCTGGTCGGCGAGTGCGGCGTGTACGTCACCCGGGTCGTCGACCGCAAGCAGTCGCGCGGCAAGACGTACCTGGTGGTCGACGGTGGACTGCACCACCAGTTGGCGGCGTCCGGCAACTTCGGTCAGGTGATCCGCCGCAACTATCCGCTCGCGATCGGTAACCGGATCGGCGCCGAGCCGGACGAGACGGCTACCGTGGTCGGATGCCTGTGCACGCCGCTCGACCTGTTGGGCAGCGACGTACCGTTGCCCCGTGCCGACGTCGGCGACCTGGTCATACTGTTTCAGGCCGGCGCCTACGGCCTGACGGCAAGCCCGACCGCGTTCCTCAGCCATCCCGCACCCGCCGAGGTGCTCGTCTGATAGAGGGGTCCGCATGGATCTGACCGGCACAGCGACTACCGAGGACGTCAAGGCCGTCCTTGCCCAGACCCTCGGCATCGAGGACCGCGCGGCCGACATCGACGCGTCCACCCCGTTGCTGGGCAGCCTGCCCGAGCTGGACTCGATGGCGGTGCTGGAGCTCGTGGCCGCGCTGGAGCAGCGGTTCGGCATCACGATCGACGACGAGGACGTCACCGCCGAGGTGTTCGAGACGCTCGGCACGTTAACCGCGTTCGTCGACGGCAAGCTGCACTGAACCGGTGTTTCGCCGCAACCGGCTGACCGTCGGCCTCATCGCGGTGCCGGCCATCGGCCTCGCGGTGGCGATGATCCTGATGGGCATCGCGCGCCTGCGTCCGGCCGACAACGTCGCCCTGATCGAACCGACAGCCGGTCCCTCCGCGACGTCGAGCAGCTCGTCCACGCCGTCCCCGTCCGCGTCCGCGACGCCGGGCGGCGTGGGTCGCCTCGGCGCCAAGCCCAGCGCGTCCGCCACCTCCGCGCCGGCCGATTCAGAGCCACCGTCCCGGAGCGGGTTTCCCAACGCGGGCAACACCGGCGTGCCCTCGGGCACGAGCCTCAAGGCGTATTCCGGGTCGTGCACGATCACCAAGGCCAACACGGTCATCGAGGCCAAGACCATCAAATGCGACATCGCGGTCAAGGCCAAGAACGTGGTGATCAAGAAGAGCCGCATCAACGGCCAGATCATCTCCGAAGGCAGCGGATCGGTGCGGATCGAGGACAGCGAGATCGACGGCGGCACCGGCCAGACGCACACGGTGGCGTTCGAGAACATCACCGTCCTGCGGACCGAGATCCGTGGCGGCCAGACCAACGTGAACTGCCGCAGCAACTGCCTGATCCAGGACTCGTGGCTGCACGCGCAGTACATGCCGGACGGCGAAGACTGGCACCTGGACGCGTTCCTGTCCAACGGGGGCAGCAACATCCGGCTGATCCACAACACGCTGGCCTGCGACCACCCGGGCAACTCCAGCGGTGGGTGCAGCGCGAACGCGGCCATCTTCGGTGACTTCTCGGCCAACTCGAACTACACGTTCGACCGCAACCTCTTCGTCGCGTCGGAGAACACGCCGTACTGCGCGTACGGCGGGATGGACACCAAGAAGCCGTACGGCACGCAGGTGCAGGGCATCGTGTTCACCAACAACGTCTTCCAGCGCGGCAAGAACGGCAAGTGCGGCACATACGGCCCGATCACCTCGTTCGACGGCTCCAAGTCCGGCAACGTGTGGCGCAACAACGTCTGGGACGACGGCAAACCCGTACCCCCCGCGCTGTAACCCCCGCCCGCGCGGCCCGGGGCCGCGCGGCGCCCCGGCCCCGCGCTGCGGCGCTGCGTCGATCAAGGGCGAATGGTCGTGGTTTGATCTCCAAACCACGACCATTCGCCCTTGATCGACGGCGGATTCCTTGATCGAGGGAATGACCACGGCGGCCCCAAGGGCCCACCGCCCTGCCCGGCCGGCCCGCGTCGATTGCCCCCACCGGACGCCGCCCGCGCCGCGTCGATCAAGGGATTCCGCGTCGATCAAGGGCATATGGTCGTGGAAAAGAGATCCAAGCACGACCATATGTCCTTGATCGACGCGGAATCCCTTGATCGACGCAAAGAGGGGGGCACGCGAAGAAGGGGCCGGCGAAGCCGGCCCCTCTTCAGCGTGTGGGTCAGGAGGCGTAGATGGAGAACTTCGCCGTGGTTTTGGCGGAGTTGCCGTACGTCGATGGCCAGGTACCGAAGGTCTGGCTGGCCGTGGACCAGGCGCCCTGCCCGGTGCTGCCGGTGTCGAAGCTCATGTTGTTGTCGCCGTTGGTGTTGTACATGAGCCAGTAGGCCGTGTTGGCGGCGAGCGTAGCGGTGACCGGCCGGGTGTTCCACGCGTTGGCGGTCAGGGTGCCGGAGGCGCTGGACGCCACCAAGGTGCTGGGCGAGCCGCTGCTGTCGGTGTAGATGGCGAGCTGGAACTGGTTGTTGCTCGTCACCGTCGTCATGTAGACCGACATCGAGGTGATCGACATCGCTGTGGAGCCCGTGACGAACCGGGATCCGTTCATGTGGTTCTGCGACCCCTCGTCGACCTGCGCCCCGATCTGGTTGTAGCCCAGCGTCGGACCGCTCGGCGTGGCGGTCGTGAACGAGAAGGTGTAGTTGGCGGCCATGGTGTTTCCGGCCGAGTCGTTGACGCCGGGGTTGCCCTTGACGGTCACCGTGTACCCGGCGCCACCGGTGAGGGCGGCGCTGGGCGTGATGACCGCCGAGGTGGTCCCGGCGTCGTACGCGACGGTGCGGTTGACGAGGGTGCCGCCACTGGTCCGCAGCTCGATGTTGCTGGCGTTGATGGTGCTCGCGGTCATCGGCTCGCTGAACTTCACCGTGATCGGGTCGGTGGTCGACGCCGTCGTCGACCCGTTCGCCGGGGTGCTGGTCTGCACCGTCGGCGGGACCTCAACGCCGGACGCGTCGTACGCGTAGATGGAGAACTTCGCGTTCGACAGGGTGGCGTTGCCGAAGGCACTCGGCCAGGAGCCGTACGCCTGCGACGAGGTCGACCAGCTGCCCGACCCGCTGCTGCTGGTGTTGAAGCTCATGTTGTTGTCGCCGTTGGTGTTGTACATGAGCCAGTAGGCGGTGTTGCCGGCGAGGATGGCGTTGACCGGCCGGGTGTTCCATGAGTTGGCGGTCAGGGTGCCGGACGTGCTGGACGCCACCAGGGTGCCGGGCGAGCCGTTGCTGTCGGTGTAGATGGCGAGCTGGTACTGGTTGTTGCTGGTCACGTTGGTCATGTAGACCGCCATCGTGGTGACCGTCTGCCCCGCCGCGCCGGTGACGAAGCGCGACCCGTTCATGTGGTTCTGCGATCCGGAGTCCACCTGCGACCCGACCTGGTCGAAGCCGAAGACGGTGGAACTGGGCGGCGTCGTCGTGAACGAGAACGTGTAGTTGCCGGCCATGGTGTTGCCGGCCGAGTCGTTGACGCCGGGGTTGCCCTTGACGGTCACCGTGTAGCTGGCGCCGGCGGCGAGGGCGGCGCTGGGGGTGATGACCGCCGAGGTGGTGCCGGCGTCGTACGCGACGGTGCTGGTGACGAGGGCGCCACCGCTGGTACGCAGCTCGATGTTGCTGGTGTTGATGGTGGCGCTCGCCATCGCCTCGCTGAACCGCACCGTGATCGGGTCGCTCACCGCGGCCGACGTGGAGCCGTCGGCGGGGGTGGTGGAGACGATCGTCGGCGCGGCGCTGTCGCCCGTCGTGTACGTCGCGACGTAGTTCCCCGTCGAGGCGGTGAAGAAGGCGTACTGGATGCCCTTGATGGTCTGCGAGGTGAACGAGACCGAGCTGCCGCCGCGTGTGATGCTCGACAGCGTGCCTGCGGACGACGTCCTGGGCACCATGCCGCGCAGCCCGTTGGCGCCGCCCGCGACGGTGAAGCTCAGCTCGTTCCCGTCCCAGTCGATGGACTGGAACGAGGAGCCGTCCCGCCCGTCGAGCCAGGTGAGCATCTGCCGCCCGGAGACCACCGGCACGCCGCGGTCCAGTGCGGCCTCGACGACCGAATTCGACGGCAGGTTGGTCGCCGAGTCGGTGTGCATGTTGGCGGTCAGCGCCGCGTAGTAACCCTCCGCGCCGAGCGCCTTGTCCAGCAGGGTGTCCACGGTGAACGGGTACGTCTGGCCGGACTCGTCGGTCATCTGCGTGGTGGCCTGCCAGACGTCGATCGTGCTGCCGTCCTGGTCGGCGAAGCGCATGATCTGGCCCGTGCCGTTGAAGTACCCGGGCCGGTTCTGCACCCAGGACTGCGGGTAGTAGTAGTAATCCGTGTCCAGCCGGATGTCGTGGGCCAGCTTGGTCTTGGCGTTCGTGGCCCAGTCGTCCCACTCGACGCAGTGGGTGCGCGAGCTGTCCGGGTACGGGATGCCGGTGTACTTCGCCTTCCACGTGTCGAGCTGGTCCTCGTAGAGGGTGTCGAGGCTCGCCGCGCTGCCCCACGGCCGGCAGTTCGTGTTGGGGTGCAGGCCGACCTCGAAGCCCTCGGCGTTATACGAAACCGCCTGTGCATTGGTGAGCGTGGTGTTGGTGTACACGTACGAGCTGGAGCGGATGCATTCCCAGTTCGCGACGCTACAGCCGCTCGGGCTGTACGCCTTGTACTGGTCGAACCGGGCGGGCGTCGCGCCGTTCGCGGCGTGATCATCACCGGTCATGATGATCACCGCCTTCTCGTCCCGGGGAAATACCAGAAGCGCGGCAGCGGCTTCTTCGACTGATTCATCTGCAGGATCATGTTGGCGAGCAGGCGCTGCTGTTCGTCCGCGATGGGGATGAGCCGCTGGTCAACGGTGTTCCAGTCGGGAACGCCATTGGGCGCGCCGATGAACATTTCGTGCGCCTGATATCCGTCGATTCCGTCGCGTTCCTGCCCGGACCAGGCGACGTTGCCCTGGCGGGTCAGGACGATCGAGCGGGCCAGGTCGTACGTGAACGCCGCCGCCTGACCGCCCTGCGAGCCGACCGACCGCAGGGTCACCGCGGGGTTCGCCGTCGCCGTCGTCGCGTTGCTGTAGAGGGTCGCCACGGCGGTCGCCCCGTTGAGCGTGTACCGGTCGGCCGTGCCGTGGTACTGGATCGACGTGTTGACGATGCCGGCGCCCGGACCGCTGTTGCTGATCCGCAGGTACGCCTCGGCCAGCGTGTCCGAGCCGGCGGTCAACCCGAGCACAGAGGCGAGTTGCTTGTCCGGCCGCATGGCGATCAGGTCGCCGCCGCCGGTGACCCAGGTGCTCAGCATGGAGACCTGGGTGGCGGTCAGCGGCATCTCGCCGAGGATGGCGACGTCGTAGTTGGACAGCGTCGAGGCGGACACGTTCGCGATGTCCATCAGCCGGTAGTAGTTGATGCCCTCGGCCTTGAGGATCTCGGCGTAGTAGGTGGTGAACATGTTCGCCGAGCTGCCGATAACGAGCACCGGGCCGCCCGGACCACTGTTGGAAAGCGGCGGCGGTGGCGGCGGGTCGTCCGTGGTGTACGTGGCGTAAATGGAGAAGTTGGCACCGCCGTTCGCGGCGGAGGTGAATGTCGTGGGCCACGTCCCGAAAGGCGTACTCGACGAGCTGAAGGTGCTCGTGCCACCACCGTTGTACCGCATATTGTTGCGGTTACTGGCGGCGCCGTTCGTGTTGTATATCAGCCAGTACGAGTTGTTCGCCGTCAAATTCGCGGTAATGGCGATCGTATTCCACGAACTTGCCGAAAGCGTACCCGTGGCGCTCTGCGCGATCAGCGATCCCGGCTTGTTCGCTGAATCGGTGTAGATGCCCACCTCGAACTTGTTGTTGGGGGCCGAGCTGATCTGGTCCACGTAGACGCTCATGCTGGTCACGGCGCCGTCCGTGCTGCCCATGGTGAAGCGCGAGCCGCTCAGGTAGTTACTGTTGTCGGTGTCTACCTGACTACCGACCGCAGTATTTCCGAACGTGCCGGTGGCCGCCGTCGCCGTTGACGGCGGTACGAGGGCGACCGCTGCTACAGCCGCCGCGAGAACGAGCGCGAGGCGGGGGACATCTTTATTCATCTATGGTTCTCCGAGGGCAGAGGACGTGGTTGAACCGGGCCCCGTGAAAATTGCCTAGTTGCCAGATGATAAGCGGCGGACGCCAACTCCGGATCTGCCACTTTCGGCCAAAGACAGTGGACTGTCCATGATCTGTCGTGAAATCGACTCGACGGCGTTCACCCTTTGGGGTAAGTGCACAAGGCGAACCGGTCAGGCCGCATCGGATATATGGCCTACCTGACCCTTCGACAGCGCGTACGTGGCCCGGCCGAAGGCGACCGGCCGGATCGGCTCCACTGTGGTGGCCGTACGCCCGATGGTGTCGACCGCGATCCGCCAGAGCCACATGGTGATCTTGTCACCACGGTCGCGGGACGTTCCTAGCGGGACTCCTGGCGGGGCACCAGCACCTCGCGGATGATGAGCTGGACGGCGGCGACGGCGGGGATCGCGACCAAGGCGCCGATGACGCCGAAGAGGGCCACGCCCAGCAGCGCGGCCACGATCGCGGCGACGTCGCTGACCTCGACCGATCGGCGCATCACCTTCGGGTAGATCAGGTAGTTCTCGACCTGCTGGTAGACCAGGAAGAAGATGACGCAGGCGATGCCGACGCTCAGCGAGCTGGCGAACCCGACCAGGCTCACCACCACGGCGCCCAGCGTCGCGCCGATCTGCGGGATAAGGTCGCACACCGCGACCACCACGGCCAGCGCGAACGGGTACGCCACGCCCGCGACGATGAGAAAGACGTACGTGCTGACGCCGGCGACGATCGCGATGGCCAGCGCGCCCACCATGTAGGCGCCGACCTTGGTCAGGATCTCGTCGGTGATCAGGGCGACCCGCTCCCGGCGGGTGGCCGGCACGAGCTGGTACGCGCCGGCCTTCATCCGGTCGAAGGCGGCCATGAAGTAGATGGTCAGCACGAGCACGGTCAGCACCCGGAAGATCGTGCCGAAGACGAGCGAGGCGCCGCCCAGCACGCCGCCGAGCGCGCGCGAGACGTTCGCCGGCGTGACCACCGACGAGGCCCGGCTGACGATGTCGTACCGGTCGTTGAGGTCGCGGATGGTGGCGTTCTCGTTGAGCTGGTCGATGTACTCCGGCAGTTTGTCGATGACCTGGCCGGACTCGGTGACGACCGGCGGTACGAGCGCGAAGAGGCCGCCGCAGAAGAGCAGCAGGACGGCGAACGTCACCACCGCCACGGCGGCGCCGCGGGCAGGCCCCAGCGGGTCAGCCGGACCACCGCCGGGTTCAGCCCGATGGCCAGGAACAGCGCGATGAAGATCAGCAGAAGGATGCCGGCCGCGTTCTGCACGGCCAGATAAGTGGTGTACGCGAGCAGCAGCCCCAACCCGCCGTAGAACCCGATGAGGAACGGGCTGCGCCCCAGCGGGCGACCGAGCCGGCCGAACTTGCCCGAGGGCGGCGGTATGGGCTCCTCGTCGGGCGTGCCTTCCTCCAGCGTGCCTTCCTCCGGCGTGGCGTCGGCGTCGTTTTGTGCCGGCCGCTCGTCTGCCATTGACCCCTCCCACGCTGGTAAACCCCGTGGCAGGGTAACGGCACCGGGCCAGTTACGCGACCTTGCCAGCGGCCTCGGTCTCGGCCGGGTCCGCCTCGGACGCATCCGCCGCCTCGCTGGCCCGCTGCGCCGTGGCCTTGGCCTCCACCACGTTGCGCTCGGCCTGCTCGGCCGTGCGCTGCGCGTCGGTCAGTCGCTGGCGCTCGGTGGCGAGCTGCTGCTGCACCTCGGTCAGGCGGCGCTTGAACTGGTCGCCCTCCTGGCGCGTCGCCACGGTCTGCTGCTTGACCTCGGCGAGCGCCTGCTGGGCCTGCGCCACCTGCTGCTGCACCTCGGCGAGCAACTGGCCGGCCGCGGCGGTCTCCTGCTGGGTCGACGCGAGGTGCTTCTGCGTGGTGGCCACGTGCTGCTGGGCCGTCGCCGCCTGCTGCTCCGTCTGCCGCCGCACGGTCGCGGCGTGCTCCTCGGCCTCGCGCCGGATTCCGGCCGCGTGCTCCTCGGCCTGGCGCCGGAGCTCTGCGGTGTACCGCTCGGCCTCGGCGCCACGCTGGGACACCTGCCGCTCGATGCCGGCCCGCCACTGCCCGAACTCCTGCTCGGCGCCCGCGCGGCGTTGGGCGTACTCGTGGTCGGCGGCCGCCTTGCGCTGGTTGATTTCCTGCTCGACGCTGGCCCGCCACTGCGCCAGCTCCTGCTGGGCCTGGGCGCGCGTCGCCTTGACGTACGAGTCGGTCTCCGCGCGGGTCTGCTCCACGAACTGCGTGGTCTGCGCGGTGATCCGCTTCGCCTCCTGCTTGGCCTGGGTGAGTGCGCCCTCGGCCTCGGCGCGCATCCGGGCGACCCGCTCCTCGGCGGCCTTGATGGTGGCTTCGGCCTGCTCCTGCGCGCCCGCGACGGCGGCTTCCGCGGCGGCCCGGCGTTCGCCGGTGGCCTTCTCCTCGTCGGCCCGGCGGGCGGCGAGGGCGATCTCGAAATCGCGTACGGCGTCGGCCGCGCGGGACCGGGCCTCGCCGACCGCGCGTTCGGCTTCGACGCGCTGGTCGGCCAGCTCCTGGCTGGCGCTGCTGCGGATGTCGTCGGCCTGCTCCTCGGCGAGCGCGAGGATCTGCTCGACCCGCGGGCCGAGGTGCCGGAACGACACCTTGTCGATCGTGGCGGCCTGGCGGCGGACGTTCACCATCTCGGCCTGGAGCTGCTCCACCTGGGCGGCCAGGTTCTGGATCTGGGCGTACGCCTGCTCGCGTTCGGCGGCGAGCGTGGCTATCTCGCCCTCCGCACGGGCGACGTAGCGGTCCACCTGGCGTCTGTCGTAGCCCCGCATCGCCGTCTCAAAGGACGGTTCCGACGACACACCATCACTGAGACCGAATAGCTCTCCGCCGTGCGACATGCCCTCCATCCTCACACGCTCGGCTGAATGTCGCCTGGATACACACCATTCGGCGGATGCCAGGCTGTATAGGGGGACCGCGCGGGGCACGCCAACGCAGGCCGTACCGGTGATCCGGTACGGCCTGCGGTCGGTCGCATCTGCCCCGCGATCCGGCAACTCCCGTGCAGCGGTGAGCCGGTCGGCCCGCCTAGCCCGCGTTTACCCGGTCGCCCTCGCCCTTGCCCGCCTTGTCGTCCGGCTTGGCGGCCGGCGGGGCGGTGGGGACGATGCCCGCGAGGCCGGACAGCATCTGCCCGAGCTGCGCGGTGACCGCGTCCTTTTGACGGGTGAGGTCTTCGACCTCCCGGCGCGCGGCCTGAGTGGTGAGCTCGGCCTCGGTGCGGGCCTCGCTGACCAGGCGGTGCGACTCGGCGCGGGCTTCGTTGAGGGTCTTTTCCGACAGCGCCTTGGCCTTGTCGATGGTCTCGGTGGCGTTGCGCTCGGACTCGACCCGGCGGGCCTCGGCGCGCTGCTCGATCTCCTTGGCGCGGTCTTCGGCGGCGCGGGCGCGCTCCTCGGCCTCGGCGACCAGCTTCTGCGTCTGGGCGACCTGGGCGGCGTGCCGCTCGGACTCCTCGCGCTCCGACTTCTCCCGGCGCTCGGCGAGCTCCAGGGCCAGGGCCTGCAGGTCCTTGTCGCGCTTGTCGCGCGCGTCGGTCAGCAGCTTGGTCGCCTCGGCACGCTTCTCCTCGGCCTCGCGGGCCGCCTTCGCGCGCAGCTGGGTGATCTCCCGCTCGGCGGTGGCGCGCAGGGTGGCGACCTCACGCTCCACGGTGGACTTCAGCTCGGCCACCTCGTGCGCGGTGACGGTACGCAGCTGCTTCGTCTCGCGGTCGGCGTCGGCACGCAGCGTGTCGGCCTCGCGACGGGCCTGCACCCGTACCTCCGCGGCCTCGCGCTCGGAGGCGGTGCGGACCTGGCCGGCCTCGCGCTCGGCGGTGGCCTTCATGGCGGCGGCCTCGGCGCGAGCCTTGTCGGTGATCTCGCGGGCCTCCAGGCGCGCGGCGGACAGAATGCCCTCCGACTCGCGCTTGGCCTCGCCACGGTGGTCGTTGGCCTGCTCTTCGGCCAGCCGCAGGATCTGCTCGACGCGGGTGCCCAGACCCGAAAGCGTCGGCCGGCTGTTCTCTTCGAGCTGCTTGTTTGTGTCGGTGAGCTTCTGCTCCACCGAGTTGAGGCGCTGCTCGGCTTGGCGGAGGCGGCGCTGCGCGTCGTTCATGCGCTGCTCGGCCTCGCCACGGGCCTGCTCGGACTGAGTCAGTGCGGCGCTGAGCCGGCCGACGAAGTCGTCGACCTGCCCACGGTCGTATCCCCGAAGGACGACGGTGAAGTCATGTTGTGAGTTCGCGTTTTCGAAGAACGCGAGGGAGGACTGCTGCTGCTGGGGCATTGGGACATACTGGCAGACCCACCGGGGGCTACGCAAGAGCGTAAGGGTCCATGTCGCCCACGCTTGTCAAGGTCAACTTTGTGTGGCTTTGTGGCGATTCGCACCAGCCGGCCACGCCGAGCTTGATCCAATGTCGGTTCGGCGGTCCGTGTGGCCGTGGGTATGGCCGATTCCTGACCCTTGGTCGACTCTTTCGCATCGTGAATATCGATGACAATTGAGCCGTTCACTTAAAGAGCCCTTAATGCATTGTGCCGCGATAGCCCGTTTCGGTTGACACCCCTGCGTACCGCGCGTTGACTCCGGTCCGGTGGTGATCCGCCATGTCGGCGTGTCGCCAACGCAACCCTATTGAATGTGAATCCGACAGGAGATTCGCATTCTTGCGGAAGGATGCTGCGGTGCAAACAAGGAGAAACCGGCTCCGTCGAAACCCCCTCATGTTGTTCCTGCCGATAGCCGTTGTGGTGGCGGGATTGGTGACGGTAGGTGTCGCGCGCGCGTCGGTCTCGCCGGATGCGACGGCGCCCGATGAGGCTTCGCTCGGTCTTTACACCAGCCTCCGTCCGGATCGGACGGGCGCGGTGCCGCTGAACAGGACGGTGGCGCGCGGAAAGATCTATGTGACTGCGGCGGGTGAGGGCGTCGCCGCGGCCACGTTCTGGCTCGACGACCCCGCTCGGACCGCGCTGCGGATCGAGCGGCAGCGGCCCTTCGACTTCGCGGGTGGGGCGGCCGACGGGTCGGCCAACGCGTTCGACACCACCACGGTCGCGGACGGCAACCACGTCATCTTCGCCGAGATCACCCTGACCGGCGGCGAGAAAGTGAACGCCTGGGCGGCGTTCACGGTGAGTAACCAGGGTGGCGGTCCGGCGCCCACGCCGACCACCAAGCCCACACCCACGCCCACGCCCACAGCCAAGCCGGCACCCGCGCCCACCACGGGCGCGCCCGAGCCGCCATCGGGCGGCGGGAAGTGCCCGCTACCGGCGTACCCGACGCCGGCCTGCACCGGCGTACCGGCCGGGACCAGCCTCACCACGATCAACGGCAGCTACACCGCATCGAAGGCCGGCGAGGTCGTGAGCGGCAAGCGGATCACCGGACAGCTGTACATCGCGGCACCGGACGTCGAGGTCAAGAACAGCGAGATCTACGGCGGCATCCGGTACGCGGGTGGCTCGCACACCAACACGGCACACAGCTTCACGATCACGGACAGTACGCTCGGCAAGCCCAGCGGATGTGACCAGGAGTACGCGGTGGGGCATCGCGACTACACGGCCACGCGGGTGCTGGTACGCAACTTCGGCGACGCGTTCCGCAACTCGGGAAACAACATTCTCGTTCAGGACTCGTACGCCAAGATTTGCGCCGAACGCGGATTCCACTCCGACGGTGTGCAGGGCTACGGTGGCGGCTCCAATGTGGTCATCCGGCACAACACAATCGATCAACGCAACCTTGTCGACGGCACGTCGCCGATCTTCTTCTCCGACGGATCGAAGGGTGCGAAGATCACCGACAACCTGTTGGCCGGCGGCGGATACACCGCACGGATGTACGGCAACGGATATACGTTCAGCGGCAACCTCATCGTCGATGAGGCATGGGACTACGGCCCATCGGACAGTGACTGCGGCGGAGTCGCCTGGTCCAACAACAAGGTCGTCGACATCGACGGCAACTACCGGGTGACCGCGACCGGCCGCGGGCTGGGGTGCGACTAGCCGGCCGCTAGTGCCCGCGGAAGCGGTTGATGGCTGCCTCGTGCCGGGAGCGGAGAGCTGGGTCGCGGACACCCAGTCCGTCTTCCGGCGCGAGGCAGCGCACGCCGACCTTCCCTTGGTGGGCGTTGCGGTGCACCTCGTACGCGGCCTGGCCGGTCTGCTCCAGGGCGTAGGTGCGCGACACCGTGGGGTGGATCCGGCCGAGCGCGATCAGACGGTTCGCCTCCCACGCCTCGCGGTAGTTGGCGAAGTGGCTGCCGACGATGCGCTTGAGGTTCATCCAGAGGTACCGGTTGTCGTACTGGTGCATAAAGCCGCTGGTCGACGCGCAGGTGACGATCGTGCCGCCGCGCTTGGCGACGTACACGCTCACGCCGAACGTCTCCCGGCCCGGGTGTTCGAAGACGATGTCCGGGTCGTCGCCGCCGGTCAGCTCCCGGACCCGTTCGCCGAAGCGCCGCCACTCGTCGGTGTCCTGGGTGTGCTCGTCCTTCCAGAAGCGATAGCCCTCGGCGGCGCGGTCGATGACCAGGTCGGCGCCCATCCGCCGGCACAGCTCCGCCTTCTCCGGTGAGGACACCACACACACCGGGATGGCGCCGCCGTTCAGCGCGAGCTGCGTGGCGTACCCGCCGAGCCCGCCGGAGGCACCCCAGATCAGCACGACGTCGCCCTGCTTCATGTTCGCGCCGTGGTGCGAGACCAGCTGCCGGTACGCGGTGGAGTTGACCAGCCCCGGGCTGGCCGCCTCTTCCCAGCTGAGGTGGCGTGGCTTGGGCATGAGCTGGTTGGCCTTGACGACGGCCAGCTCGGCGAGGCCGCCGAAGTTGGTCTCGAAGCCCCAGATGCGCTGCTGCGGGTCGAGCATCGTGTCGTCGTGGCCGGCGGCGTCCTCCAGCTCCACCGAGAGGCAGTGCGCGACCACCTCGTCGCCGGCCTTCCACCGGGTCACGCCGGGCCCGGTCCGCAGCACGACGCCGGCCGCGTCCGACCCCACGACGTGGTACGGCAGGTCATGCCGCCGGGTGAGCTCGGAGAGCCGGCCGTACTTCTTGAGGAACTTGAACGTCGACAGCGGCTCGAAGATGCTCGTCCACACCGTGTTGTAGTTGATCGCGCTGGCCATCACGGCGACGAGCGCCTCGCCGGGGCCCAGCTCCGGGGTGGGCACCTCCTGGACGTGCAGCGACTTGCGCGGGTCCTTGTCGCGGGTGGCCATCCCGTCGAACATCGCGGTCTCGTCCGCGCGCACCACCACGCCCCGGTAGCTGTCCGGGACCGGCAGGTCGGCCACGCCCGCCAGCTCCCGCCCCGGGTCGCCGGAGCCCTCCGCCGCCATGATCGTTTCGAGGATCTTCTGCACTGCACCCACCTCCTGTGTGTGGCGCAGGTTACTTAACGGTAGCTTGGGTGCGGAACCGTTTTGTGAAGAACTCCATTGATCAGTGTTCGACCAGCTCCACCAGTACCCCGCCGGCGTCCTTGGGGTGCACGAAGTTGATCCGGGAGCCGCCCGTGCCACGCCGCGGGGCGTCGTAGAGCAGGCGCATGCCGCGCTCGCGCAGCGCGGCGCTCGCGGCCTCCACGTCGGTCACCGTGTACGCCACCTGCTGCACCCCCGGGCCGTTCCGGTCGAGGAATTTGGCGATCGTGGACGCCGCGGACAGCGGCGCCAGGAGCTGGATCTGACCACCCTCCTCGGTCGGGCCGACGGCGAGCATCGCCTCCTCGACCCCCTGCTCCTCGTTGGTCTCCCGGTGCACGCAGCGCATCCCGAAGACGCGCCCGTAGAACTCGATCGCGGCGTCCAGATCGGCGACGGCCACGCCGACGTGGTCGATGCGGACGATGCCGATGCCTGTGACATAGTCCGCAGAAGAGAGGTCCTCCATGGCGCTAGTCTGCACTAAATAACCGTTCAGTAGCTCGGGAGGCCGGCATGTCGGGCTCGGTGATCGTCGCGGGTGCGCGTACCCCCATGGGGCGGCTCCTTGGCAACCTCAAGGACTTCCCGGCGACGGCGCTCGGCGGCTTCGCCATCAAGGCGGCGCTGGAGCGGGCCGGCGTCGCGCCCGAGCAGGTGCAGTACGTCATCATGGGCCAGGTGCTCCAGGCCGGCGCCGGTCAGATCCCGGCCCGGCAGGCGGCGGTGAACGCCGGCATCCCGATGTCCGTGCCCGCCCTGACCATCAACAAGGTCTGCCTGTCCGGCCTCGACGCGATCGCGCTTGCCGACCAGCTCATCCGGGCGGGTGAGTTCGACATCGTGGTAGCCGGCGGCATGGAGTCCATGACCAGCGCACCGCACCTGCTCGTGGGCCAGCGCCAAGGCTACAAGTACGGCGACGTCGTCATCAAGGACCACATGGCGCTCGACGGGCTCACCGACGTGTGGGACTGCTGCTCGATGGGCGAGTCGACGGAGCGGCACGGCGTACGGCACGGCATCACCCGGGAGGAGCAGGACGCGTTCGCCGCGGCCAGCCACCAGCGGGCCGCGGCCGCGCAGAAGAACGGCGCGTTCGCCGAGGAGATCGCCCCGGTGTCGGTGCCGCAGCGGCGCGGCGAGCCCATCGTGATCGCCGAGGACGAGGGCATCCGCCCGGACACCACGGCCGATTCGCTGGCCAAGCTGCGTCCGGCGTTCACCAAGGACGGCACGATCACCGCCGGCACCTCCTCGCCGATCTCGGACGGGGCGGCCGCGGTCGTCGTGATGAGCAAGGCGAAGGCCGAGGAGCTGGGCCTGACCTGGCTCGCCGAGATCGGCGCCCACGGCAACGTGGCCGGGCCGGACAACTCGCTGCACGCCCAGCCGGCCAACGCCATCGAGCACGCGCTCAAGAAGTCCAGCCTGACCGTCGCCGACCTCGACCTCATCGAGATCAACGAGGCGTTCGCCCAGGTAGGCATCGTCTCCACCCGACAGCTGGGCGTGACCCCCGAGATCGTGAACGTCAACGGCGGCGCCATAGCCCTGGGCCACCCGATCGGCATGTCCGGCGCCCGCCTAGTCCTAACCCTCGCCCTGGAGCTGAAGCGCAGAGGCGGCGGCGTAGGCGCCGCCGCCCTATGCGGCGGCGGCGGCCAGGGCGACGCGCTCATCATCAAGGTCCCCTAGCCCTCTGATTTCGTCGATCTTGGACTTGTCATGTCGAGTTGTCCGATATGGAACCTGATAACTCCAAGATCGGCGGGTTTGGCGTGAGGCGGAGTAGGGATATCGCAGGGCTCGTCGGTGGCGCGCGGGAGGGGGACGCGCGTGCCGTGGCGCGGCTGATCACGCTCGTGGAGTCGGGGACGAGCTGTTGCCGGCGATCGCGGCGGCGCTCGCCCCGCACACCGGTGCGGCACAGGTGATCGGGCTGACCGGGTCGCCCGGCGTGGGCAAGTCGACCACCACCAACGAACTGGTCCGGGCGCTGCGGGCACGCGGCCACCGGGTGGGCGTACTGGCCGTCGACCCGTCCAGCCCGTTCACCGGCGGGGCGATCCTCGGCGACCGGGTACGCATGCAGGACCACGCCACCGACTCCGGCGTCTACATCCGGTCGATGTCGAGCCGCGGCCACCTCGGCGGGCTCGCGGCGGCGACGCCCCAGGCCGTACGCGTGCTGGAGGGGGCCGGCTGCGACGTCGTACTCGTGGAGACCGTGGGAGTCGGCCAGGCCGAGGTCGAGGTCGCGTCGCTGGCCGACACCACGCTCGTCCTGCTCGCGCCCGGCATGGGCGACGCGATCCAGGCGGTCAAGGCCGGCATCCTCGAGATCGCCGACGTGTTCGTGGTCAACAAGGCGGACCGCGACGGCGCCGACGCGACGTACCGCGACATCCAGGGCATGATCGGCCTCGGCGAGCGCGCCCCCGGCGGCTGGCGGCCGCAGGTGGTGCGGGCCGTGGCCGTGCGCGGGGAGGGCATCGACGACATCGTCGCGGCGATCGACAAGCACCGTGGCTGGCTGGTCGAGCACGGCGAACTGCGGCGCCGCCGCGAAGCGCGGGCCGCGGCGGAGGTCGAGGCCATCGCGCTCGGCACCCTCCGCGACCAGATCGGCTCCCTACGCAACGGTACGGCGTTGAGCGACCTCGCCGCCCGCGTCGCAGCAGGCACCCTCGACCCCTACACCGCCGCCGCCCAGTTGGTAGCCAACCTTCCGTGATCAAGGCGTCCCTCAAGCTGCTCCAGCAACGTGAGGGACGCCCTGATCACGTTGGAGGGGTTAGGGTCTGCGCCGTGGGCGGGACGGTGATCGTTGATCGGCTTTCGGTGGCGTACGGGCGGAATGAGCCGGTACTGCGCGATGTGTCGGTGACGGCGGCACCGGGACGGGTGCTGGCGGTGACCGGTCCGTCCGGTGCGGGCAAGACGACGCTGCTGTGGGCGATGGCCGGCCTGCTCGCGCCCGCGGCCGGCGCGGTCACGGTCGGTGGCGAGGCGCTGCGCGACCGGGACCACGCGGTCGCGCGCGGCGTCGTGCTCGTGCCGCAGGACAACGGGCTCGCCGCGATCCTGACCGCCGGCGAGAACCTTCAGGTGGCCCTCATCGCGACCGGCGTGTCGCCACCCGACGCGCGGCGCCTGACCGCGGAGTCGCTGGAGCGGCTGGGCCTGACCGGGCAGACGGATCAGCTCGTCGAGGAGCTGTCCGGCGGCCAGCAGCAGCGTACGGCGATCGCGCGCGGGCTGGCGCTCACCGGTGACGTGCTGCTGGCCGACGAGGTGACGAGCGAGCTGGACGCGGCCAATCGGCAGCGCGTACTCGATCTGCTGCGCGCGGAGGCCGAGCGGGGCGCGGCGGTGGTGTTCGCGACGCATGACCCGGAGGCGGCGGCCGCGTGCGACGCGGAGCTGCACCTGCTCGACGGCCGCGCCGACCTGGTACGCGGCTGATCACGGCCGGTAACGCCCCTCCCCGCGTTCGCCCGCGCCGGGTACGCTCCGGCCGTTGGCCTGCTGCCAGACCAGGGGGAGATGTCATGACCGACGTAGCGGCTCAGGTGCCTACCCAGCGCCAGGAAGAGGCCGTCGAAGAGGTTTCCGAGGCGCCGGCTCCAGAGGCCGCGAACGACGCGATAGGGACCGCGAATGATGCGATGGGCACCGCGAACGGCGCGATTGGGGCCGTGAACGGCACGATCGAGCAGGTGAGCGACGCGGTCGAGCGGGCCGCCGCGGCCTCCGGGCGGGTCGCCTCGCAGGTGGTCGACCGGCTGCGCAACAACGCCGAGTTGGCCGCCGAGCGGGGCACGACGTCCATCGCGGACGAGGTGGTCGAGAAGATCGCGGGCATCGCCGTCCGCGAAGTCCCGGGCGTCTACGACCTGGGCGGCGACGTGGCGCGCTTCTTCGCGAACGTCAAGGAGCGGATCGGCCTCGGCGACGCCGACGACGACGCGGACCGCGGCATGTCCGTCCGGCTGGAGGGCCGCAGCGCGGCCATCAACATCACCCTCGTCATCGAGTACGGCTTCGTCGTGCACTCGGTGACCGAGAAGGTGCGCGCCAAGGTGATCGGCTCGGTGGAGAACCTGCTCGGGCTCGAGGTGACCGAGGTGAACATCCGGGTGGACGACGTACACGTGGAGGACAGCGGCCCGGTCAGCGGCGACGAGGCGCGGGCGGCCGGCTACTCGGCGTAATCTCGGCGGCATGGACGCCGACGGCATCGCGGCCGGCCGCGCTCGCTGGCAGGCCCGGTACGACGCGGCGCGCAAGCGCGACGCGGACTTCACGACGCTTTCGGGGATGGCGGTGGAACCGGTCTACGGTCCACCGCCCGGTGCCGACGTGCCCGGGTTCGAGCGGGTCGGCTGGCCGGGCGAGTACCCGTACACCCGGGGGCTTTATCCGACCGGCTATCGCGGGCGGACCTGGACGATCCGGCAGTTCGCCGGCTTCGGCAACGCCCGGCAGACCAACGAGCGCTACAAGATGATCCTCGGCGCGGGCGGCGGCGGGCTGTCGGTGGCGTTCGACATGCCGACGCTGATGGGGCGCGACTCCGACGACCCGCAGGCGCTCGGCGAGGTGGGGCACTGCGGCGTGGCCATCGACTCGGCCGCCGACATGGACGTCCTCTTCGACGGCATCGACCTCGCCGGCACGACCACCAGCATGACCATCTCCGGCCCGGCCGTGCCGATCTTCTGCATGTACCTGGTCGCCGCGGAGCGGCAGGGCGCCGACGTGTCCACACTGGACGGCACGCTGCAGACCGACATCTTCAAGGAGTACATCGCGCAGAAGGAGTGGCTCTTCGACCCCGAGCCGCACCTGCGCCTCATCGGCGACCTGATGGAGTACTGCGCGCGCGAGATCCCCCGCTACAAGCCGCTGTCGGTGTCCGGCTACCACATCCGGGAGGCCGGGTCGACCGCCGCGCAGGAGCTGGCCTACACCCTGGCCGACGGCTTCGGGTACGTCGAGTTGGGGCTCTCCCGCGGGCTGGACGTCAACGCGTTCGCGCCGGGGCTGTCGTTCTTCTTCGACGCGCACCTGGACTTCTTCGAGGAGATCGCCAAGTTTCGCGCCGCGCGGCGGATCTGGGCCCGCTGGCTGCGCGACGTGTACGGGGCGACCGACGAGCGCGCGCTGTGGCTGCGCTTCCACACCCAGACGGCCGGGGTGTCGCTGACCGCGCAGCAGCCGGTCAACAACGTCGTACGCACCGCCGTGGAGGCCCTCGCGGCCGTGCTCGGCGGCACGAACTCGCTGCACACCAACGCCCTCGACGAGACGCTCGCGCTGCCCACCGACGAGTCGGCCGAGATCGCCCTGCGTACCCAGCAGGTGCTGATGGAGGAGACCGGCGTGACCAACGTGGCCGACCCGCTGGGCGGCTCCTGGTACGTCGAGGCGCTCACCGACAAGCTGGAGGCGGAGGCCGAGGAGATCTTCGCCCGGATCACGGCGATGGGCTCCGACGGCACGGTCACGTCGGGGATCCTGCGCGGCATCGAGGACGGCTGGTTCACGGGGCAGATCGCGGAGGCGGCGTTCGCGTACCAGTTGGCGCTGGAGGACGGGTCGAAGCACGTCGTCGGCGTGACCCGGCACCTCGGCACGGTCAGCAAGCCGCTGGAGATCCTGCGCGTCTCGCAGGAGGTGGAGGTCGAGCAGCGCCGGCTGCTGGCCACCCGGCGGGCCGCGCGGGACCGGTCCCGGGTGGACGCGGCGCTGGGCCGGCTGGTGGCGGCGGCCCGAGCCGAGGAGAACATGATCCCCGCGATGCTCGACGCGGCCCGCGCCGAGGCGACCCTCGGCGAGATCTGCGACGCCCTGCGCCGCGAGTGGGGCGTCTACCGAGAGCCCGCCCGCTTCTAGATCTTGCAAGGAAGGGCCCCTTGTTATGCAAAAAGCGATAACAAGGGGCCCTTCCTTGCATGGGGTTTAATGAAGCCCGTGAGTGGACTGGCGGTGGCGTGCCGGCGGGTGGTGCACATCTACCGGGCCGAGGCGGGCGACGTGGTGGCGCTGTCCGGAGTCGACCTTTCCATCAACCCCGGCGAGATGCTGGCGCTGGTGGGCCCGTCCGGCTCCGGCAAGTCGACACTGGTGGCGCTGCTCGGCGGGCTCATGCGCCCGTCCGCCGGCCGGGTCAGCGTCGGCACGTACGACCTGGGCAAGCTGACCGACGCCGAGATCTCCCGGCTGCGCGGCACCGAGATCGGCGTGGTGTTGCAGGGGGCCGCGCGCAACCTGCTGCCGTACGCCACGCTGCACCGCAACGTCTGGCTGGCCCAGCGCCGCGCGGCCAGCACCGCCGGCATCGAGCTGGACGATCCGGAGCGGATCCTCGACCTGGTCGGGCTGCGTGGCAAGGCCAGCGCCCGGATCGACGACCTGCCGCCGGGCGCCCGCCAGCGGGCGGCGCTCGCGGTCGGCATCGCGGCCTCGCCGGGGCTGCTGCTCGTCGACGAGCCCACCAGCCAGCTCGACACGCACGGCCGCGACGAGGTGCTCGCCGCGCTGGAGACGGTGAACGCGGAGCGCGGCACCACGATCGTGGTGGTCACCCACGACGCGGAGGTCGGCGCCCGGCTGGGCCGCGCGGTGACGATCCGCGACGGCCGGGTGGGCGCCGAGGGGCGGGACGGCCAGGACTTCGCCGTGGTGGCCGGCGACGGCACGGTGCAACTGCCGCCCGAGGTGCTGGGCGCGTTCCCGCCCGGCACCCTCTTCACCGTCGACCACGTGGACGGTTCAGTGACCCTGGTCGTTGGCGGCACCCCCACAGCCCCAGTGATCTGACGCTAGGGTCTGCGCATGCTTCGGGTGGTGCTTGGCGCGATCCGGTCGCGCCGAGCGCAGGCCGCCACGCTCTTCCTCCTGACCGCGCTCGCTGTCCTGGCCGCGACCGCCGCCCCGGCGTACGTGGTGTCCGCGGCCCGGTCGGTCGCCCTCGCCGACGTGGCGAGCGCCCCGGCCGTGCAGCGGATCGTGCTGGTCACCGGGCGGGTGGCGCCCGAGCCCGACGCGCTGAGCACGGTACGCGCCGAGGCCGGCCGGATCGCGTCCGTGCCGGGGGCCAGCGGCATCGCGTCGATCCGGGTGGTGGGGCGCGTCATCGGCGCGGGTCCGGACGCGCCGGTGATCCTCGGGACCCGCGACGAGATGTGTGCGCACGTCGCGCTCGACGGCGACTGCCCCGACAGCGCGGGCGAGGTGCTGATCAGCCGGCGGATGGCGGCGCGGCTGCGGCTGGAGGTCGGCGACCCGGTGCGCTTCGAGATCCCGGGCAAGGCGGCGATCCAGCTGCGGGTCGCGGGCCTTTACGAGCTGATCGACCCGCTCGGGCCGTACTGGCAGGGCAGCGTGCTCGGCCGGGTCAGCGGCACCGACGCGGCCACCGGCGCGGGCGACGTGCTCCTCGCCAACACCGAGACGCTCGTGTCGACCGCGGCCGCGGAGCTGTTCGCCGAATACCACCTCGTGGTGCCGCCGCGGGCGTACCTGGGCATCGACGGCTACGACCTGGCCGCCGAGGTCGACCGGCAGCAGGACCGGGCCGCCGGCGTGTGGCGGGTGGAGAGCCGGGTGGCCACCCTGACCGAGCGGGTGGAGCGCGAGCAGCGCCTGGTCAACCTCGGGGTCGGGGTCGCCGCGGTGGAGCTGCTGGTGCTGTGCTGGTTCGCGCTGTTCTTCGCCGTACGGCACAGCGCCGAGCAGCGCCGCCCCGACATCGGGCTGCTCAAGCTGCGCGGCGGGGCCTGGTGGCGGGTGTGGGCCCTCGTCTTCCAGCAGAGCGTGCTGCCGATGCTCGCCGGTGCGGTGGTCGGCGCCGCCGGCGGGCTGGGCTTGGCGCGCCTCCTCGGTGACGTCGACCCCGACCGCGCCGCCCTGGCCACCGCGCTGTCCCTGGCGGCCGGCGGCGCGGCGGTGCTCGGCGCGCTGGTCGCCGCCCTGGCCGCGGACTGGCGCGGGCTCGGGGCCGGCGTGATCGACCTGCTCCGGCACGTGCCCGCCCGCCGGCGCGGCTGGCGGGCCGACGCGATCGACCTCGTGGTGGTCGTCGTCGCGGTCGCCGGCGTCTACCAGGCGTACGCCAGCGACACCGAGCCGGGCGAGGCGTCCGGGCTGGTGCTCGTGGCGCCTGCCCTGATCGCCCTCGCCGTCGGGCTCGTCGCCGCCCGGGCGATCGCGCCGCTCGCCGTGCGGGTCGGCCACCGTGCCCTGCGGGCTGGGCGGCTGCCGCTCGCGATGGCGGCCACCCACCTGGCCCGCCGGCCCGGCACGCACCGCGTCTTCGCGCTGCTCGCGGTCGCCGTCGCGCTGCTGGCCACCGCGGTGAGCGGGTGGAGCGTCGGGGCGGGCGCCCGCGCCGAGCGCGCCGCGCACGAGGTCGGGGCCGACCGCGTGCTCACCGTCCAGGCGCGCAGCCGCGCCCACCTGCTCGCCGCCGTCCGCGCCGCCGACCCCGGCGGCACGCACGCGGCCGCCGTCGTGCGCAACGGCGCGGGCGTCGTGGTGCTCGCCGTCGATTCCGAGCGGTTCGCGCGGGTGGTCAGCTGGCAGCAGGGGTACGGCGACGGCCCGGCCAACCTCGCCGAGCGGCTGCGGCCGGCGGCGCCCCCGCCGGTGCGGGTCGCTGACGGCCGGCTGACTCTCGACGTGGCGACCCAAGGACCGGCCCCGCCGCTGGTGCTGGTGACGCATTTGGTGACCGGCGGCGGCGAGGCGCTGACTGTCCAGTTCGGACCGTTGGCGGTCGGGCGCAAGGCGTACTCGATGGAGCTGATGGGCTGCGGCGGTGAGAGCGGGTGCCGGCTGGTGGGCCTGGAGCTGGCGCGTCCCACCGCGAACGGTGAGGTGGACGAGCCACCGTCCGGCACCGCGGTCGTGGTGTACGGCTTGGCCGGGCCGGCGGGGCCGGTGCTCGACGTGGCCGACGCGACGCGGTGGCGTGGCCTGGTGCGCCAGGACGCGCTCGGGCCGGCCATCTCGGTGCGCGACGGCGGCCTGCGGATCGCGGCGCCGCCGGACGTCGCGACCACCGGCATCGTGCGTTCGGGCATGGCGTACGTCGTCGACACGCCCGTGCCGCTGCCGGTGCTGTACGCGGGACTGCGGCAGGCGGACGGCGCGCCGGGCGATCCGCGGCTGGCGCTCTTCGGCGGTGACGAGCTGCCGGTCCGGTTCGTCGGTGGGGCGGCCGCGCTGCCCAAGGCCGGAGGGCGTGCCTACCTGGTCGACCTGGAGTACGCGGACCGGGTCGCCCCGCCGGCCGGGCTGGGCGACGAGGCGCAGGTCTGGCTCGGCCCGGACGCCCCGGACGACCTGGTCGACCGCCTCCGCGAGCAGGGGCTGGGCGTGCTGGCGACCGACTCCATCGCTGCGGCGCAGGACCGGTTCGGCCAGCAGGGCCCGCCGCTCGCCCTGCGGTTCCAGGTCTTCGCCGGCGTGATCGGCGTGCTGCTGGCCGCCGGCGCGCTGGCCGTCGCGGCTGCCGTCGAGCGCCCGGACCGGTCGGCTGAGCTGGCCGCCCTCCGGGCCCAGGGCCTTCCGCTGCGGGCGGTGCACTGGATCGGGTATGGCGGCTACGGCGCCCTCGCCGCGGCCGGTGTGCTCGTCGGTGTGGTCGCCGCGGCCCTCGGCGGTGCGCTGGTGGAGGCGCCGATTCCGGTGTTCGTCGACGACTGGCGGGTGCTGCCGGTGCCCACCGGCCCGCAGGCGGTGCCGCTCGTGCTGGCCGGCCTCGGGGCGCTGGTGGTGGTCGGCGTGACCGGCATGGTGGCCGCCGCGCAGCTGGTACGCGCGAGCCGGTCGGGAGGTGGCCGCCCGTGATCGCCCTCGTCCTGTCGATGCTGGCGGCCCGCAAGGCGCAGGCGGTGGCCGTGCTGCTGCTCAGCGTCTTCGCCGTGGGCGCCGCGGTGGCCGGGCCGGTCTACCTGGACGCCGTCGACCGGGCGGTGGCCGGCACCGAGGTGGCCGAGGCGGACCGCGTCGAGCGCACCATCTCCCTGTCCGCGTTCGTCGGTCCGGAGGAGACCGTCGACATCGAGGGGTTCGACTCCGTCATCCCGCGCGCGCTCGACGTCGAGGGATTCGATCAGGTGTATTCGGCGCAGTTCGCGGTGCTCGGCGTCGAGCCGGATCCCGACATCTCGTGGCTGACGTTCCGCTCCGACGTCTGCCCCCACCTGCGGATCGTCGCCGGGCGGTGCCTGATGTCGGCGGGCGAGACGGTGCTCGGCGAGCAGACCGCGCGCCGGCTGGGGCTGGCGCCGGGTGCCGGCCTCACCGTCCAGGCGGCCCGCTACAGCGAGGAAGCCCGGCGATACCTGCCCGCCGGCTCGCCGACCCCGCTGACCGTCGTCGGTTTCTACCGGCCGCTGGACACGGCCGAGGTCTACTGGGGACGCACCGGCTGGTTCGCGCTGGGCACGCGCGACAGCGACCGCGAGCCGATGTTCGTCAACCGGCAGACCGTCGACGCGACGGAGCACCTGCAGGACTACCGGACGGTCGAAGCGGTGCCGGGCCTGGGCGCGCTCGACGCCGACCACCTCGACCAGGTCCGCTTCGACCTGGCCGACATGCGCGACGAACTGCTCGGCGGCACCGGCTCGTCCGGCTTCTTCGCCCAGGTGGCCATCGACCTCGACGGCCTGCTGGACCGCGTCGACCAGGCGCAGACCGTGGCCCGGCGGGTGGTGCCGGTGGCCGCCGTGCCGCTGGTCGGGCTGTGCTGGTTCGTCATCTTCCTCGCGGTGGCGTACGGCACGACCGGGCGCCGCCACGAGCTGGGGCTGGTTGCTTTGCGGGGTGCGCGCCGGCCGGTGCGGTGGTGGCTCACCGCCGGCGAGAGCACGCTCGCGATCCTGGCCGGCGCCCCCA
Source organism: Phytohabitans rumicis (assembly GCF_011764445.1). Lineage (NCBI taxonomy): Bacteria > Bacillati > Actinomycetota > Actinomycetes > Micromonosporales > Micromonosporaceae > Phytohabitans > Phytohabitans rumicis. The sequence continues at coordinate 3,140,503 of NZ_BLPG01000001.1, read as the reverse complement.
TCGGGTACGTCGCCGGCACCGCCGCCGTGTGGCTGGTGGCCCGGGTCCGGTTCGACGGCGGCGCGGAGCTGAGCGGCGCCGCCCTGCCGTACGCGGGGATCGCCCTCGGCGGGGCGCTGCTGGCCGGGTTGCTCGCCCAGCGCCAGCAGCTCGCCAGCCCGGTGGCCGACCTGCTGCGCCGGGTGCCGGCCCGGCAGGGCACCTGGCGGTCCACCGCGGTGGAGGCGACGGTCGTCGTGCTGACCGTGGTCGCGGTCTTCCAACTGCGCGGCTTCGAGGGCGAGCTGGTGGGGCTCTCGCTGCTCGTGCCCAGCCTCGTGGCGGTCGCCTTCGCGCTGATCGCGGCGCGCCTGCTCATGCCGCTCGCCGCGCGGGTCGGCGGGCGCGCGCTGCGCCGCGGCCGGCTCGGTATCGCGCTCGGCGCGCTGCAACTGGCCCGGCGGCCCGGCAGCCACCGGCTCTTCGTGCTGCTGGCGGTCGCGGTCGCGCTGCTCGGGTTCGCCGCCGTGGGTGTCGACGTGGCCGGTCGCGCCCGCGCCGAACGGGCCGCCGTGGAGACCGGCGCCGACCGCGTGCTCAGCGTCCTGCCGGTCGATGCGGCGCGGCTGCTCACCGCCGTGCGGGAGGTCGACCCCGAGGGGCGGTACGCGATGGCGGTGGCCGTGCTGCCGCCCGCCACCGTCAACGACCCGCCGGTACTGGCCGCCGACACCACCCGGCTGGACCGGGTCGCGACGTGGCGGCCCGAGTTCGGCACCGCCCCGGCGCGGGTGTCCGCCCTGCTGCGCCCGGCCACCCCGGAGCCGTACGTGTTGCGCGGCGAGCGGATCACCGCGCTGGTGGACACCCCGCCGCACGATGGCGGGCAGCTCCGGATCGCGGTGACGCTCCGGCCGCTCGACGGGGACAGCCGGTCCGGGTCTCGTTCAGCGTGCTCACGGCCGGGGTTCACACGTACGCCGGGACGGCCGACGGGTGCGCCGCCGGCTGCCGGCTGCTGGGCATCGAGGCGGTGTACGCCCGCACCGGCCCGCACGACGCCGACGTCGTGGTCCGGGAGCTGCGCGACCCCGACTCCGGCCGGGTGCTCGTCCCGGCGGCCGACTTCGCCGCGGCCGGCGGCTGGCGGGGGTCGGCAGACGGCAAGGTACGGGCCACCGCCGGCGGGTTGGCGATCACCACCACCAGCGGCGGCGCGGCGGACACCTGGGCGCTGCCGGCCGACGTGCCGGTACCGCTGCCCGTGGTGGCCGCCGGGCGGCTCCGGGAGAGCACGAAGCTGACCGGCCTCGACGCCGAGCGGCCGAGGTTCGAGGTGGTCGACCAGGTCACCACGCTGCCGCGGCTCGGTGGTCGGGGCGCGCTGGCCGACCTCGAGTACGCCGAACGGGCGGCGCTCGGCAGCACCCGGCTCTCCGGCGCGCAGGTGTGGCTGAGCCCCGACGCACCGGCCGACGTGACCGCCCGCCTCGCCGAGCGGGGCCTGGTGGTGAGCGCCGACCAGACCACGGCGCGGGCGCGGGCGATGCTCGACCGGCGAGCCCCGGCCCTGGCGATCTGGTTCCACCTGCTGGCGGCCGGCTTCGCCGTACTGCTCGCCCTCGGTGGGCTCGCGCTGATGGCCGCGGTCGACCGGCGCCGCCGTACGGAGGACATGCGGGCGCTGCGCCATCAGGGCATGCCGCTTCGGGTGGTGGGGCGGGCCGGCCTGTGGACGTATCTGCCCGTCGTCACGGCCGCCTTGGTCACCGGGGCGGTCGCCGCGGGCGTGGCCTGGTGGCTGGCCGGCGACTACCTCCCGTTCTTCGTCGACGACGCGATCGTGCTGGAGTTGCCGAGCTGGCCGTCGCCCTCCGCGGTGCTGTGGCCGGCCGTGCTGGCCGCGGTCGGATTCGCGACCGCGGCGGTCGGCGTAGCGGCCGCGCTGCGTTGGTCCGTCGGCGCGTCGCGCGTGCGAGACTAGGGAACCATGAGCGACCCACGTACCACCCCGTCGATCTTTACCCGCGGCGCGGTCGACCTCAGCGCGCTGCGTACCCCCGCGCCGGCTCCGGCGGCGCCTGCCGCCCCACCGCAGAACGGTGGCGGTGGCGTGGCTGTGATCGATGTCACCGAGGCCACATTCCAGAGCGAGGTGCTGGAGCGGTCGCTCACCACTCCCGTCATCATTGACTTCTGGGCCGAGTGGTGCCAGCCGTGCAAGCAGCTCTCTCCGGTGCTGGAGAAACTGGCGGTGGAGGGCGGCGGCGCCTGGGTGCTCGCCAAGATCGACGTCGACAGCAACCAGCGCCTGGCGCAGATGTTTCGGGTGCAGAGCATCCCGATGGTGTACGCCGTGGTCGGCGGGCAGCCGGTCGACGCGTTCGCCGGGGTGGTGCCCGAGCCCCAGCTGCGCCAGTGGCTCGACGCGGTGCTCCAGGCCGGGGGCGTGCAGCCCGCGGAAGCCCCGGAAGACCCGCGCCTCGTCGAGGCGGACGACGCGCTGATGACCGGCGACCTCGAGACGGCCGAGCGGGCGTACAAGAAGATCCTCGCCGAGTCGCCCGCCGACGCGGCCGCCGAGGCGGGCCTCGCACACGTGGCCCTCGCCCGGCGGGTCGCCGGCGCCAACCCGGCCACCGCGCTCGCCACCGCCCAGGCCAAGCCCGACGACGTGCCGGCCCAGCTGCTCGCCGCCGACGTCGAAGTGCTCAGCGGGCAGGCCGACAAGGCGTACTCCCGGCTGGTCAGCCTGATCCGGCGCACCGCCGGTGACGAGCGTGAGGAGGTCCGCAAGCATCTGCTGTCGCTCTTCAGCATCGCCGGCCCCGATGATCCGGCAGTGGCAAGCGCGCGGCGGGCCCTCGCGAGCGCACTCTTCTAACGGCCGCCGATGCGCCGGCTCGCCGTCCTCGACGCACCGTCGAACCTCGGTCTGCGCCCACCGACCGAGACCTCGGTCCCGGGCTGCGCGAAGGCGCCTGGCGCACTGCGCGACCACGACCTGATCGGCCGGCTCGATGCCCGCGACGCGGGCTGCCTCACCCCGCCGCGGTACGACCCGGGGGACTGGCGCCCCGGCGACGGGGTGTGCCACGCCGAGTCGATCGCGGCGTACTCGGTGGCGCTGGCCGACCGGATCGGCGCCATCGTCGAGGCCGGCGAGTTTCCCGTGGTGCTCGGCGGCGACTGCTCGATCCTGCTCGGCTCGGGGCTGGCCATGCACCGGTACGGCGAATCGATCGGCGGCAAGGTCGGGCTGGTCTTCGTCGACGGCCACTCCGACTTCCGGCACCCCGGCAACGCCTCGTACGTCGGCGCCGCCGCCGGCGAGGACCTGGCCCTGGCCACCGGGCGGGGCCAGGCCGACCTGGCGGGCATCGAGGGCCGCCGGCCGTACTTCCGCGACATCGACGTGGTGGTGCTCGGCATCCGCGCGCAGGACGAGTACCGCCTCGACCTGCAGGCCGCCGGCATCATCACCCGCCCGGTGCCGGCGCTGCGCGTCGAGGGCGCCGCCCGCACCGCCCAGTGGGCCCGCGAGCAGCTCAGCGACTGCGCCGGCTACTGGGTGCACATCGACGTCGACGTGCTCGACCCGGCCGTCATGCCCGCGGTGGACGCGCCCGACCCGGGCGGCATCGCGTTCACCGAGCTGGAGCTGCTGCTCGCCGGCCTGGTGGACACGCCGCACTGCCTCGGCGTGGAGATCACCGTCTTCGACCCCGACTACGACCCGGACGGCACGTACGCCGCCGAGATCGTCGCCACGCTGGTGGCCGGGCTCTCCCCGCTGCGCACGGCCGATTCACCGTCCCCGTCGCCCGTGGCCGAGCCGGCCCCGCCCCCGAGCCGGCCCCCGTCCCCGCGTTCGAGCCCTTCGGCCCTCCCGCCAAGGCCGGCCCCGGCCGCCTCCGCCCCCGCGCCAAGAAGGCAACCCCACCCGCCGAAATCGCCTAACCCCACCCCTTCCGCTCTTGCGCCCCTTGCTCCCTTGCCCCTCCCGCGCCGTCGCGCCGTCGCACCGTCGATCAAGGCTTTCCGCGTCGATCAAGGGCATATGGTCGTGCTTTGATCTCCAAACCACGGCCGTTTGCCCTTGATCGACGGGAAAGTCCTTGATCGGCGTGGACCGGTCGGTCCGGCGTCGCGCCCGCGATGCGCTCGGCCCGCACCCCTGCCCCTCCGGCGCGAGTAGGGCGCCCCCAAGGCCGGGTAGTGGGGCGACCGAATCGATCTAGGAAGAATCGTGGGTATCGAGTCCGATTTATACCCACGATTCTTCCTAGATCGGCGCCAGCCCTGCGGTGATCATGAGGTTGGCGTTGGGGAGAGCGCTTGGCTTGACGCTAGCTTCATGATCACCGCAGCAATGGGGCTCCGTTCGAGTGGTCAGGGAACGCGCGCGGCGCCCGAGCTGGGGCTCCCACGCGTCAGGACAGGCCGCGGAGGAACTTTTCGGCGATGGGGACCGAGGCGGTGGTGCTGGAGCCGCCCTTCTCGACGAACACGGCGAAGGCGATGTCGTCCTGCCAGCCGACCCACCACGCGTGCGTGTTTTCCGGGTTGTTGTCGTACTCGGCGGTGCCGGTCTTGCCGTACACCGGCTTGCCCGGAACGTCGCTCAGTGCGGACGCGGTGCCGTTCGTGACGACCTCGCGCATCATCGTGCGGAGTGCCTCGACGGACGCGGCGTTGAGCTGGGGCCCGGCGGCGGCAGGCGCGGCTGGGGCCGGGTCGAGGAGCACCTTGGGCTGCTGCCACTGGCCGCGGGCGACCGCCGCGGTGGCGGCTGCCATCGCGAGCGGGCTGACCACCGTGGTGCCCTGGCCGAAGGCGGCCGCGGCCTGCTCGGCGGCTGAGCCGCCGGTGGAGACCTTGCCGGAGAACGCGTTGACGCCCAGGTCCCAGGCGCCTTCGAGGCCGACGGAGCGGCCGGCCACGGCGAGCCCGTCGTCGCCGAGCTTCGGGGCGAGGCCGATGAAGGCGGTGTTGCACGACTTGGCGAAGTCGACCCGGAACGGGACGCTCCCCAGGGCCATGTTGTGCGAGTTCTTGAAGGAGCGGCCGTCGACGGTCGCCGTCTTCGGGCAGTCGACCTTGCCGTCCAGGCTCACCGCGCCCTTGTCGAGCAGGGCAAGTGCCGAGATCATCTTGAACGTCGAGCCGGGTGGCACGGATGCGGTGAAGGCGAGGTTGTCCCCGCCGCCGTTGGGGCCGTTCGCCGCGGCCAGGACCGCGCCGTCGCTGATCCGCACCGCGACGAGGGCGGTACGTCGAGGGTTGCCCTTGAGCGCGTTGTCGGCGGCGAGCTGCACCTTCTGGTCGAGGGTGGTCTTCAGGGGCGCGCCCGGCTTGGGCTCGCTGCGGAACGCCTCGGCGACGTCTTCGGTCTTCTCCGGTCCCTTTCGGGTGATTACCACCGTCTGCCCGGTGGTGCCGCGCAGCCGGTCGTCGTACTTGCCCTGGAGGCCACCGTGCCCGATCAAGTCGCCCACGACGAACTTGTCGGGATTCTTGTCGATGTCTTCGCGCAGGACCGGGTCGACCGTGCCCAGCAGCGCGCGGGCGAACTCCCGCGTGGGTGCCAGTTGGCGCTGCTCCTTGCGGAATCGGGTGCCCGGCATGTCCTGCAACCGCTGCCGGATCTTGAGGTAAACGTTCTCGCGCAGCGTGATGATCTCGACGAACGCGTCCGGCTTGGCCGCCTTGATCCGTGCCGGCAGGTCCGAAAGGCCGGCGTCCACGCCGACCGACTTGAACGCCGCGCCGAGGTCCTTGGTCAGCGCGGCGGCCTCACTGATCGCCTGCGGCTCGACGCCGATGGTGACCACCGCCCGGGACTCGACGATCGGCTGGCCGGCACCGTCGAGGATGGTGGCCCGCTCCGCCGTCTCCCGGCGGATCGCGAACGAGTCACCGGAGGTGAGCTGCTCGTGGACGACCTTGGGCTCCCAGATCACCTGCCAGGCGTCGTCCTTGCCCTTGCTCATGCGTACGGTCGTCGGGTACGTCCAGTGCGCGCCACCCGGGAGCGTCCAGTCCACCGTTACCGTGCTGGTCGCGATGTCCTCGGTGACCTTCGGCTCACCGTCGCGCTTGAGCGCGGGCGGGTTGTCCACCAACTCGCCGGAGAGCGCTCTGATCTGGGCCGTGACGTCGGCGGCGGGAATCTTCGCCCCGACGGGGTCGACGAAGCCGACCGCGTCCAGCTTGCCCGACCGCCATCCGCTCAGGAACGCGTCGACGCTCTTGTCCGGTCCATCGCCGCTGGAACAGGCGGTGAGCACACCCGCCGCAAGGACCACGCTCATTACCCCGTATGTGGAACGCATGTCGCGACGGTAGTACGACCACACCCGGTGACGGTGTCCCACATCGTGCCTATCCCGGCTAGGTAGGAGTACTCAGCGAGGGCCTAGGCTGGACGGAAGACGGCCCACAGCGTGGTGGGCCCAGGGGGGAGTGTGCGCCCATGGGCACCCAGTCAGTCGACAACAGCCTGGCGGGGGACGCACTCTCCGAAAGCGCCGACGAGGTCGAAGACGTCGAGATCGACGAACCCGTGCCGAGCACCGAGCGGCTGGTCGCCCAGGCCGTCGCGCACGCCGGCGACGACCACGACAGCGCCGTGCTGGTCGACCGCTTCTGGCGCTTCGCGCCCGACGAGGAGCTGATCGGGTACACCGCGGACGAGATGCTCGGCGCCGCGCGCAGCCACCGCGAGCTCGCCGACCAGCGGGTGCCGGGAGAGCTGAAGCTGCGGATCAGCGAGCCCGGCCCGACCGAGCCAGCCACAAACCAGGGCCACCACACGGTCATCGAGATCGTGGCCGACGACATGCCGTTCCTGGTCGACTCGGTGACCGCGCTGCTGACCGCGCACCACCTCGACGTACACCTGCTGGTGCACCCGCAGATCGTGGTGCGCCGGGAGCCGCTGGGCAAGCTGGCCGAGGTCGCCTCCGAGGTAGAGGCCGACGACGCGATCGACGGCGACATCGTCGAGAGCTGGATGTACATCGAGGTCGACCCGGTACGCGACGCGGTGGCCCGCGACCAGCTGCGCCGCGAGCTGCAGCGGGTGCTCACCGACGTGCGCGAGGCGGTCGAGGACTGGCCGAAGATGCGCCGCCGGTCGCTCGCCATCGCCGACGAGCTGGCCGCCACCCGCAATACGCCGGAGCGGCCGCCGGTGCCGGAGAAGGACATCACCGACTCGGTCGACCTGCTGCGCTGGCTGGCCGACGACCACTTCACGTTCCTGGGGTACCGCGAGTACAAGCTCGTCGACGGGAACGCCGGCGAGAAGCTGCTGGAAGCGGTCATGGGGACCGGCCTCGGCATCCTGCGCCAGGACCAGACGGCACCGCGGGTGCTGTCGTCGATGACGCCCGAGGCGTACGAGAAGGTGCTGGAAAAGCGGCTCCTGATCATCACGAAGGCCAACTCGCGGGCCACCGTCCACCGGTCCGCCTACCTGGACTACATCGGCATCAAGATCTTCGACGCGGCCGGCGACGTGATCGGCGAGCGGCGCTTCCTGGGCCTGTTCTCCACGGCCGCGTACCGCACGAGCGTGCGCGACCTGCCGGTGGTCCGCCGCAAGGTCGCGGAGGTGCTCGACCGCTCCGGCCTCTCGCCGCGCAGCCACTCCGGCAAGGATCTCCTGCAGATCCTGGAGACCTATCCCCGCGACGAGCTCTTCCAGATCAAGACCGACGACCTCTACCAGGCGGTCATCGGTGTGTTGCGCATGGCGGGCCGGCGCCAGCTGCGCCTCTTCCTGCGCCGAGACGGGTACGGCCGGTTCATCTCCTGCCTGATCTACCTGCCCCGAGACCGGTTCACCACGCAGAACAGGCTCAAGATGCAGGAGATCCTGCTGCGCGAGCTGAACGGCATCGGCGTCGACTACACCACCCGGGTGACCGAGTCGACGCTGGCCCGGGTGCACTTCATCGTGCGTACCGAGCCGGGCAACCCGCCCGGTGCGGTCGACGCGGACGCGCTCGCCGAGCAGCTCGCCGACGCCACCCGACTCTGGGAGGACGACTTCCGGCTGGTGCTGGAGCGCAAGCTGGGCGACGAGCAGGCCAAGCAGCTCTACCACCGGTACTCAGAGGCGTTCCCGGAGGGCTACAAGGACCAGCACGCGCCGTACGAGGCGGTCAAGGATCTGGCCAAGCTGGAGCTGCTGGACGAGCCCGGCCAGCTCGAGATGCACCTGTTCCGCAAGCAGCACAACGACGAGGTCCGGTTCAAGATTTACCGGTACGGCGAGCCGATGGTCCTCTCCGCGGTCCTGCCCGTGCTGCACTCCCTCGGCGTACGGGCCATGGACGAGCGGCCGTACGAGATCGGCCGCCCCGACGCCACCGTCTACCTGTACGACTTCGGGCTGCAACTGCCCGAGTCGCACCGGGAGCTGCACATGGTCCGCCCGCACGTGGAGAACGCGTTCGCCGCGGCCTGGCGGGCGAGGCCGAGGTCGACGGCCTCAACGAGCTGGTGCTGCGCGCCGGGCTCACCTGGCGCCAGGTGGTGGTGCTCCGGGCGTACGCGAAATACCTGCGCCAGGCCGGCACGGTCTACTCGCAGCGGTACATGGAGAACACGTTCATCGACAACCCGGGGATCGCGGCGCTGCTGGTGCGGCTCTTCGAGGCCCGCTTCTCGCCCCACCTGGACAGCGGAGCCGACCGGGAGCTGAGCAGCAAGGAGCTGATCGAGGAGATCCGGCGGCGGCTCGACGACGTCGCCAGCCTCGACCAGGACCGGATCCTGCGGTCGTACCTGACGCTGATCCAGGCGACCCTGCGCACGTCGTTCTTCCAGCGCGGCAGCGACGGGCGGCCCAAGTCGTACGTGGCGTTCAAGCTGGACCCGCAGGCGATCCCGGAGCTGCCGGCGCCCCGCCCGAAGTACGAGATCTTCGTGTACTCGCCGCGGTTCGAGGGCGTGCACCTGCGCTTCGGGCCGGTGGCGCGCGGCGGGCTGCGCTGGTCGGACCGGCGGGAGGACTTCCGCACCGAGGTGCTCGGCCTGGTCAAGGCGCAGATGGTGAAGAACGCCGTGATCGTGCCGGTCGGGCCAAGGGCGGCTTCGTGCTGAAGAAGAAGCCCGGCGACCGGGACGAGGCGGTGGCCTGCTACCAGCGCTTCATCGGCGCACTGCTGGACGTCACCGACAACATCGTCGCCGGCAAGGTGACCCCGCCGCGCGACGTGGTCCGGCACGACGGCGACGACACGTACCTCGTGGTGGCCGCCGACAAGGGCACCGCCACGTTCTCCGACATCGCCAACGAGATCTCGGTGCGGCGCGGCTTCTGGCTCGGCGACGCGTTCGCCTCGGGCGGCTCGGCCGGCTACGACCACAAGAAGATGGGCATCACCGCCCGTGGCGCATGGGAGTCCGTCAAGCGGCACTTCCGCGACCTGGATGTCGACACGCAACGCGAGGACTTCACCGTCGTGGGCGTCGGTGACATGTCCGGTGACGTCTTCGGCAACGGCATGCTGCTGTCGCGGCACATCCGTCTCGTCGCCGCTTTTGATCACCGGCACATCTTCGTGGACCCGGCGCCGGACGCCGCATCGTCCTATGTGGAACGCAAGCGCCTCTTCGACCTGCCGCGCTCGTCGTGGGCCGACTACGACCCCGCGCTCATCTCGCCGGGCGGGGGCGTGTTTCCGCGTACCCTGAAATCCATCGCGATAACGCCGCAGATGCGCGCGGCGCTTGGCCTCGACGCGGATGTGGAGGCCCTTTCGCCGGCGGAGCTGATGCGGGCCATCCTGCAGGCACCGGTCGATCTACTGTGGAACGGCGGCATCGGCACGTACGTCAAGGCAAGCGACGAGTCGCATGTGGACGTCGGTGACAAGACCAATGACGCGATCCGGGTCAACGGCGCCCAGCTGCGTTGCAAGGTCGTGGGTGAGGGCGGCAACCTGGGGCTGACCCAGCATGGCCGGGTGGAGTTCGCGTTGCGGGGTGGGCGCATCTACACCGACTTCATCGACAACTCGGCCGGCGTGGACTGCTCCGACCACGAGGTCAACATCAAGATCCTGCTCGGCGGCGCGGTCACCGACGGCGAGATGACGCTGCCGGAACGCGATGCCCTGCTGGCCGAGATGACCGACGAGGTCGCCGAGCTGGTGCTGCGCGACAACTACGACCAGGCGTGCGCGCTCGGCAACGCGCGGGCGCAGGCGGCGTCGCTGCTGCCGGTGCACCGGCGGATGCTCGCCGACCTGGAAAAGCGCGGCGGGCTGGACCGCGAGATCGAGGCCCTGCCGGGCGACGACGAGTTGCAGGCGCGCGGCACCGGGCTGACCACGCCGGAGTTCGCGGTGCTGCTGGCGTACGTGAAGATCGCGCTGGAGCGGGAGCTGCTCGCCGACCCGCTGCTGGACGAGGACTGGACGGCCGAGGTGCTGGCCGACTACTTCCCGACGCCGCTGCGCGAGCGGTGCGCCGACCGGATGGCCGGGCACCGGCTGCGCCGGGAGATCGTGGCCACCCAGCTCGTCAACGAGGTGGTCAACCGCGGCGGAACGTCCTTTGTGTTCCGTGCCGTCGAGGAGACCGGCGCGTCCCCGCCGACGTCATCCGGGCGTACGTCGTGGTGCGCGAGATCTACGGGCTGCGCGAGCTGTGGGTGGCGGTCGAGGCGCTGGACAACCGGGTGCAGACGGACGTGCAGACGCTCCTCTACCTGGAGAGCCGGCGCCTGCTCGACCGCGCGGTGCGCTGGCTGGTCTCATCGCGACGGTCCCCATTGGATGTTCCGGGCGAGATCGCCAAGCAGCGGCCGGGCGTGACCCACCTGCTGTCCCGAGTGGACACGCTCTTCCGCGGTACGGAGCGGGAAGCGCTGCGGGCGCACGCCAACGGCCTCGCCTCCAAGGGCCTGCCCGACGACATCGCCGACCGGGCGACCCGGTTGGTGTACGGGTTCGGCCTGCTCGACGTCGTCGAGGTCGCCACCCACGCGGGGCACGACCTGGACGAGGTGGCCGAGGTGTACTTCGCGCTGTCGGAGCAGTTCCGGGTGGACGACCTGCTGTCGAAGATCTCGCTGCTGCCGCGCGAGGACCGGTGGCAGACGCTGGCCCGGATGGCGCTGCGCTACGACCTGTACGCGGCCCTGGCCGCGCTCACCGCGGAGGTGCTGAACTCCACGCCGTCCGGCATGCCGGCGCCGCAACGGGTACGGACGTGGGAGGAGGCGAACGCGTCCTCGATCGCCCGCACCCGCAACGCGATCGGTGAGTTCGACGACTCGCGGGCCGACCTGGCGCCACTGTCGGTGCTCCTGCGCCAGATCCGCACGCTGGTCCGCACCGCTTCCGCCAGCTGAGCCGGGGCGGGGCCCGGTGGATGTAAGGTCGTTGGCGATGCTCGACAAGCGGCTGTACCACCACCTTGTGACCTGGCTGGGCCAGTGGCCCCGGGGCAGCAGCTCGTGGTCGTGGGTTCGGAGCGGCGGGTCCTGCCGGCCTGGGACGGGCACGTCTATCCCATGGTGGGTGTGGGCTCGCCCACCGGCACGGTCATCTCCGTGCCATCACCGCGTACGGCCGCGGTGCGGGCGCTCGCCGACCTGCCACTGGACGACCTGCTGGAAAAGCTGCCCACCGCGCTCGGGCTGGCCGGCAGGCGCAAGGCTTACCGGGGCGTGTTCCGCTACTGTTTGGACCCCACGGCGTTGCCGGACGCGGGGAGTGGGTCCCCTTCGACGATCCCGTGGTGCCGCAGTGGTTGCGGCCGTTCGGCGGCGAGGTGCTGATCGCGCGGGAGCCGTCCACCGGTGCGTACCTCGCCGGGGTTGGCATCAAGCGCCACGATGGGCACGGCAACGAGCTGTCGGTCGGCACCGAGGAGCGGGCCCGCGGCCAAGGGTTGGCGCGTCGGCTGGTTGCCCAGGCGGCCCGCCGGGTGCTCGACGAGGGCGCCGTGCCGACGTACCTGCACTCGTTCGACAACGTCGCCTCGGCCCGGGTCGCCGAGGCCGCCGGCTTTCCCGACCGCGGCTGGATCGTGTACGGCGTCTGAGCCGGCATTACCTCCGACGTAATCGACGCGTCTGATCCACCATGACATGGTCATTCGCATGAGTGATTTCAACGAGCTGGTCCACCGCTACATCGCCACGTGGAACGAGCCGGACGCCGACGCCCGCCGAGCCGCCGTCGCGGAGCTGTGGACGGAGGACGGCGTCTACACCGACCCGCTCGCGTCCGTCGCCGGTCACGACGCCATCGCCGCGGTCATCGCCGGCGCCCGCAGCCAGTTTCCGGGATTCGCCTTCCGGCTCGCCGGCGACGTCGACGCGCACCACGGCGTCGGACGCTTCACATGGGAGCTGGTGCCGGAGGCTGGTGGCGAATCGGTGGTGGTGGGTTCCGATGTGGCCGTCGTCGGCGCGGATGGCCGCCTGCGCGGCGTGTACGGCTTCCTGGACAAGGTGCCGGGTTAGGCGCTGTGCAGATGCGCCGCGGTTTGCGGGTCGGCGGGGAAGAAACCCTCGATGACGAGTTCGGCGACCGTGACGTCGAGCGGCGTGCCGAACGTCGCCGTCGTGCTGAAGAACGCTAGTTCGCGGCCGTCGTGGCGCAGGCGCAGCGGCACCGCGAAGTCGCCCGGGCCGGGCAGTTCGACGTCCGGCTCGGGTTGGTCGCACGGGTAGCCGCGCAGTTCCTCGTACAGCGCCGGCAGGCTGGCGTCGGTGGTCATGGTGAGCTGCCGCCGGAGCCGGGCGAGCAGATGCGCCCGCCACTCGCCGAGGTTGGCGATGCGCGGGGCCATGCCGTCCGGGTGGAGAGTGACCCGCATCACGTTCATCGGCGGCTTCAGCAACTCCGGCGCCACGCCCTCGGTGAGCAACCCGACGCTGGCGTTGGCCTCGACGAGCCGCCACTCCCGATCCACCACCACGGCCGGGTACGGCTCGTGTCCGGTCAGGATCTGGCGCACCGCGGCGCGTACGGCGGACAGCTGGGGCGAGTCCAGCGCGGCGGCCGGGTACGCCGGCGCGTACCCCGCCGCCAGCAGCAGGTGGTTGCGGTCCCGCAGCGGTACGTCGAGCTGCTCGGCCAGGTGCAGCAACAGCTCCCGGCTCGGCGCCGCCCGCCCGGTCTCCACGAAGCTGATGTGCCGCGTGGAGACCTCCGCCTGGTTGGAGAGTTCGAGCTGGCTCAGCCGCCGGCTCTCGCGCCACCGGCGCAGGAGCTGACCTACCGGCTGTTGCGTCTGTGCTGCCGTCACCGTTCCGATGGCGCCTGTGCGACGCACGTCTGCCGCATCGTGCCGAGCCCGCTGATCGTGGTCTCCAGGACGTCGCCCGGCGCCAGGAAGCGCGGCGGCGTGCGGCTCTGCCCGACGCCCGGCGGGGTGCCCGTGAAGATCAGATCGCCGGGGAGCAGGGTGCACACGGCCGACAGGTACCCGATCAGCTCCGGCACCGAGAAGATCATGCTGGCCGTGCTGCCGTCCTGGACCACTTCGCCGTTGAGCGTCGTGGTCAGTCCGAGGGCCGCCGGGTCGCCCACCTCGTCGAGCGTGGTGAGGACCGGTCCGGTCGGGCCAAATCCCGTGTACGACTTGGCGAGGCTGAACTGGGGTGGCTGGCCGCGCCGCTGCACCTCGCGCTCGGAGAGGTCCTGCCCGACGGTCAGGCCGGCGACGTACTGCCAGGCGTCCTCGGGGCGCACCGCGCTGGCCGGCCGGCCGATCACCACGACCAGCTCGACCTCCCAGTCGACGGACCCGCTGGGCAGGGCGACCTCGCCGTACGGCCCGGCGAGGGAGGACGGGAACTTCGTGAAGATCATGGGGTACTCGGGGATCGGGTGGCCGGACTCGGCCGCGTGATCCGCGTAGTTCAGCCCGACGGCGAACACCTGCCGCGCCGCCGGGGACACCGGTCCGAGCGCGGCCTCGTCGAGCTTGCCGGTGGGGGCGTGCCCATCCGCCGCCCACGCCGTGAACTCGGGCCATGCCTCGTACACCGCCTGCGGGTCGGGGCCGAAGCGCCCGCCGCTGGCCTCGGCGACGTCGATCACGTCGCCGTCCGTCACGAGCACGGCTCGTCCACCCTGGTTCGCCAATCGCATTGCCCGAACATACTCCAGATTTTCGAAAATGCCAGAGGTGCTCGTACGATGTTGGGATGTCGCGTACCCGGTCCGAAGAGATGCACGACCGGCTGCGCGCGGACATCCTGGCCGGCCGATTCCGCCCCGGCGAGCGGCTGAAGCTCGCCGAGTTGCAGTCGCGGTACGGCGGCGGCATGGGGGTGATCCGCGAGGCGTTGATCCGGCTCGCCGGGCAGGGGCTGGTGCGCTCCGAGCCGCAGGTCGGCTTCGCCGTCGTGCAGGTGAGCCGGGAGGCGCTGCAGGAGCTGACCGAGGCGCGGGTCGCGATCGAGGGACTGGTGCTGACCCGGGCCATCGAGCACGGCGACACCCGGTGGGAGGCCCAGGTCGTCGCGGCCCACCACGTGCTGGCCCGTACGCCCCTGGCGCCGGGGAGCGACGAGTGGAGCGAGGCGCACCTGGCGTTCCACCGGGCGCTGCTGGACGGCTGCCCGAACAGCTGGCTCCGCGAGATCGCCGACTCCCTGCGCGTCTCCGCCGAGCTGTACCGCACCTGGTCGCAGACCATCGGCCGGGAGCCGGACCGCGACGTCACCGGCGAGCACGACGGGCTGCTGACCGCCGTCCTGGCTCGCGACGCCCCGGCGGCCACCCGCCTGCTCGCCGCCCACCTCCGGCGCACCGCCGAAAACCTCCTGGCCGCAGTCCCCTCCCCGAGTAGCCCTCCGCCGCTCTGGCCCTCCTCCCGCCGCTCTGGCCCTCCGCCGCTCTGGGCCCGCCGCTCTGGGCCCGCCGCTCTGGCCTCCCGCCGCGTCGATCAAGGATTTCCCCGTCGATCAAGGGCATATGGTCGTCGTTTGATCTCTGATCCACGACCGTTTGCCCTTGATCGACGGAGAAGCCCTTGATCGACGGGGCCAGTCCTTGATCGACGGGCCAAGCGCCGCGGACCGCAACCGGCCATAGGGGAAGCGCCACACGACCGCCTGTCGGCTTGCAGGGCCCCGCGCGCCGATCAAGGATTTCCGCGTCGATCAAGGGCAAACGGTCGTGGTTTGGAGATCGAAGCACGGCCGTTTGCCCTTGATCGACGCGGCGAGGGGCCAGCGCGGCGGCGGGGGCCAGCGCGGCGCGGGCCTAGCGCGGCGGCGGGGGCCAGCGCGGCGCGGGGGCGGGCGGGGCGTAACTGGGCCGGACACACGAACCGCGGGCCCGGTTGGGGGTGCCGGGTCCGCGGTTCGTGGTTTCCCCAGGTCGTGGTTCGGGGGTGCGTGGTAACGCTACGTGGCGCTAAATGTGGTTTCAAGGGGCTAAGGCCGGAAATAGTCCGTTCGGCGGAGTATCAAGCGACTACGCAGAGTTACCTAGTGGCGGAGGTTACGGATCAGGTCCATGACCTCGCGGGTGACCGGCCGCAGCACCCGCAGCCGGGACAGCCCCACCAGCCGGTCCACCAGCGGCACCCCGCCGTCGATCAGCTTGCGGGTTTTGGCCTGTCCCGGCGAGCGGTCGTGCACCCAGTACAGGACCACGCCCATGTAGCCCAGCCAGAGCAGTTCGGGCAGGTCCTCGCGCAGGTCGGGGTCGACCTTGGCGGTGGAGCCCTCGACCACCTCGCGGAAGAGCGCCATGGACATGTCCCGCGACGGCGACGACTCCGCCGAGAACGGGCTCAGCGGCGACGTCGGCTCGGCCGCCGTCTTGAAGAACGTGGCGGCGAACGCCTGGTACGGCGCCATCACCTCGATGCCCGCGTGCAGGGTGCCGCGCAGCCGGGCGGCGAAGTCGGTCTCCCGTTCCAGCACCGGCGCGGCGGCGGTCCGGTGCTGGGCCTGCTGCCCCAGGTAGAACTCCTGGATCAGGTGTTCCTTGGAGGGGAAGTAGTAGTAGGCGTTGCCGACCGAGACGCCGGCCTCCTTGGCGATCCCGCGCATCGTGGTCTGCGCGTACCCCTGCTCGCGGAAGAGCCGCATCGCGGTGTCCAGGATCAGCTGCCGGGTGTGCTCACCGCGGGCGGTGGCCGGCTCACCCGCAGCGGTCGTCGGCGCAGTCTGCTCGGTCATCATCGTCACCGTAGCCGCGGGTCCGCTCCCGCACCGCGGCCGCCGCGGCGATGACCCGCCGGGCCACCGGCAGCAGGTGCGGCCGTGCCAGGCGTTCGGCCAGCTCGCGGTAGCCGGCCAGGGCCCACAGGCAGGCCAGCCAGGCGCCGTCGCCGACGTACACCTCGCCAGTGTCGGCCACGACGGTCACATCACGCAGCGTCGCGCCGTGGTCCAGGCCGGGGAGGCGCCGCCGGGCCTCGTCCGACCCGGCCGGCACAAACTCCAGGGGTACGAGTTGGTCGCGCGCGGCCAGCCAGCGGTGCGCCGCGCGGCACAGTGGACAGTGCGCGTCGTACAGAACGGTGAGGGCGTGGACCCCACGAGCCCCGTGCCCCGTGGGGTCCACGCTGGGAGAGCCGATCATCGCTGTGGCATGGGCGGGGGTGGCGGCATCATCGGCAGGTGAGCGGCCGGCGGCAGCGGCGGGTGGCTGGACTGCTGGCGCAGCCGGCTGCGGCGGTAGCGGCCCAGCGCGAAGACGTTGAAGAAGTGCAGGCCGCCGAGGACGAGGAGCACCAGCCCGATCTTCACGGAGAGCGACTCGAGCGCCTCGCTGGCGTCCGCGATCGTCCCGCTGGTCCGCATTGCCACCGTCACGTAGCCGAGGTTGAGCAGGTAGAAGCCGACGACAAGGAGCTTGTTGACGGCCGCGGCGAGCCGGCTATCGGAGAAGACCTCCTCCAGAAACACCAGCCCGTTGCGGGAGAGCGTGCTGGCGACCCAGATGGTCAGCCCGATGCTGATCGCCAGATAGACCAGGTACATCCAGACCTTGATGTCCACCGCCCACGCCTTTCTCGAACGTGTTCAAATTGCGGTCAGCCTCAGGGTAGACCCGACTTTGAACACGTTCAACAGAGATGCGGCTCACAGTGACCAGCAGCCCGGCGACCGCGCCGATCCACGCGCCGAGGGCGTTGTGCACGAGGTCCTGCGGGTCCGGGCTGCGCCAGCTGTCGAACGACTGGACCAGCTCGGCGAGCAGCGACACGGCCGGGCCGAGGAGCACCGCCGGCCACACCCGCCGGCACGCCACCGTGAGGAAGAACGCGGCCGGCACGTACAGGGCCAGGTTGGCGAGCCGCTCCGCGTTGGCGCCCAGTCCGTCGAAGTGGTGCCACGGCAGGTGTCGCGCCTCCACGAGAAAGTGGTGCAGCCGGAACCTGGCGACTCCCATCGGCTCGATCGGGCCGAGCGGCATCAAGGTCAGCGCGACGATCGGCATGCCGAACGCGAGCGCGCCCAGCGTCGGCCACCGCGACCAGCCGAGCCGCTGGGCGAGATGGCGGTGGGTCGCCAGGGCGAAGGCGAGTCCTAACAGGAGCGTGCAGCCGGCTATCCCGGTGCCGATGACCTGCTCCGTCCCGGCGATCACTTCGTCCAGCATCGACCGACCGTAGCCGCCCATTCATGGAGTTCCTGTGAAGAACCTATGGCTCTCCTGCTCCACGTGAGTAGGGCGCCCCTCTTGGGCTTCGCGCTGTGCCTGGGTCGCTTCTCGGCGCTTGCCCCAGTAGGGGACCCCTCCGGGGTACCTCGCCGTGAGTAGCGCGGCCCCTATACCCGCGCTGAGCTGAACAGGGGCGCCCCACTCACGCGGGAAGGCCCAACAGGGGCGCCCTACTCACGCGGGCCAAGCTATGCGAGACCGAGGACCTCCGCGGCGGCGCGGCCGTTGGCGAGGCTCGCGCCGTACGTGGTGACGAACGCGCGCGCCCCGGCCGGCCGCCAGTGCGAGGGCCAGCCCATCTCCACGACCGTGACGGGGTGGCGGGCCGCGAGCTCCTCGATCAGCGCGCGGGCCGCGGGCACCCGGTGCGCGTGCCGGCCCACGACCACGATGGGGCGGTCGCCGGCGCGGGCCAGCAGCTCGGCGGCGTTGGCTTCGCCGGCCACCACCCGGAGCTGCTCCGTGCCGTTGATGTGCGGGCCGAGGCCCCACGGGACCGGCCCTTCGGCGATTGTCGAGGACGCGATGATCTGCACGACCAGGGGCGCGGCGAGCCCGTCGACGCTTCCCTCTACCTGCACGGCGCGCCGGGCCGCCGCGTACCCGAGATCGGTTGTCGGGACCTCGCGCGGCGCGGAGCGGGACGTCCAGGCGGCGAGGTCGGCGACGCGGGCGGCGGCGTCCTCGACGCGCGCGACCGGCAGGCGCCCGGCGGCGATCGCGTTCGCGATCTCGGCGGCGGTCTCCTCGACCAGGGCCGCGTCGACGTCGGCGCCGATGCAGAGCAGGTCGGCCCCGGCGGCGAGCGCCGGCACGGCGGCGCGCGCGGTGCCACCGGCGGCGAGCGCGGCGCCCTTCATCTCCAGGGCGTCGGTGACGATCGCGCCGCCGAAGCCGAGCTCTTCGCGCAGCAGCCCGGTCAAGACCGTCCGGCTGAACGTCGCCGGCCCGTCCCCGGTCAGCTCGGGCACCCGGATGTGCGCGGTCATGATGGCCTTGGTGCCGGCCGCGACCACGGCGGCGAAGGGCGGCAGGTCGCGGGCGCGGAGCACCTCGGGCGAAGCGTCCACGGTGGGCAGTTCGAGGTGCGAGTCGGCGACGGTCGCGCCGTGGCCGGGGAAGTGCTTGGCGCACGCGGCGATGCCGGCCTCCTGGAGCCCGGTCACGGCCGCGGCGGCGTGCGCGGCGACCTGCTCCGGGTCGGCGCCGAAGGAGCGGGTGCCGATGATGGGGTTCTCATCGGCGGTGTTGACGTCGACGGTCGGGGCGAGGTTGAGGTTGACGCCCTGTGCGGCCAGCTCGTATCCGATGGCCGCGTAGACCTTCTGCGTGAGTGCGGGGTCACCCACCGCGCCGAGCGCGGCATTTCCCGGGTACGGGCTGCCGGTCGCGTGCGCGAGGCGGGTCACGTCGCCGCCCTCTTCATCGATCGCCACGAGTACGTCGGGGCGTGCCTCGCGCAGGGCCGCGGTGACGGCGATGACCTGCGATGATTCGATGATGTTGAAGCCGAAGAGGGTGTATCCGGCGAGCCCCTCGCGGACCAGGTCGACCGCCCACTGTGGGGCGGTGCTGCCTGGAAAGGCGGCGAGGAGCGTGCGCAGAGCCAGTCGGCGGAGTCCGGGATCGGTCGACATGGTGAGTGCCCCTTCTGTCCGGCCGGCTGACCGTCTTTGCCAGCTTGGCCGATTACGCTACGCCTTACTCGGTTAAGTCAGTAAGGTTCAACTGTTAAGTCTCCTAAATACTAGAGGACGGCAATGGCCTCACCCCGCCTACCCGGCACTCCGCGGCTGCTGCGCGCGCTCAATGACCGGGCCGCGCTGGAGCTTCTGCTTTCCCGCGGACCGCTCACCCGCGCCCAGCTCGGCGAGATGACCGGGCTCAGCAAGGTCACCGCGTCCCAACTGGTGGAACGTCTGGAGGAGCGCGGACTGGTCACGCGGGTGGGCGAGCAGGCCGGCGGGCGCGGGCCGAACGCCCAGCTGTACGCCGTGACGCCGGGCAGCGCGCACGTCGTCGGGGCCGTCGTCGACGCCGACCGGGTGGTGGCCGCCTGCGCCGACATCACCGGCACCGTCGTCGGCCAGGCGGAACTGTCCACCAAGGACACCGACGACCCGGTCCGCGTCGTGCACAACGCCGTCGTGCAGGCCGCCGACAACGCCCACGCGCCGCTCGGCACGGTACGTCGGGTGGTGCTCGGCACGCCGGGTCTGGTGGACCCGGGCACCGGCGACATCACGTTCGCGTGGAACCTGCCCCGCTGGCACAAGGGCCTGCTCGCCGCCCTCCGCGAGGACCTGAGCACCACGGTCGTCTTCGGCAACGACGTCAACCTCGCGGCCGTCGCCGAGGCGCACGAGGGCGCGGCCAAGGGCGTCGACGACTTCGTGCTGATCTGGGCCGGCGGCGGCATGGGTCTCGCGATCGTGCTCGGCGGGCGGCTGCACCATGGCAGCACCGGCGCCGCCGGCGAGATCGGCTACCTCCCGGTGCCGGGCGCGCCCATCCCGCGCGACACGTACCGCCGGTCGAAGGGGGCGTTCCAGCAGCTGGCCGGCGGCGACGCGGTGCGCGCGGTGGCCCGCGAGCACGGCTTCCGCGGCGCCGGCCCGGCCGAGGCGGTACGGGCCGCGATCGCCGCCGGGACCAAGGGCGGTCCGTTCCTCGACGAGCTGGCCCGGCGGCTGGCGCTGGGCGTCGCCAGCACCTGCGTGGTGCTCGACCCGCCGCTGGTGGTGCTGGCCGGCGAGGTCGGGCAGGCCGGCGGCACCGCGCTCGCCGAGCGGGTGCAGCACGAGGTGGCCGCGATCACGCTCGTCTCGCCCCGGGTGGTGGCGTCCGAGGTGCCCGAGGAGCCGGTGCTCAAGGGCGCCCTGCGTACCGCGCTCGACTCGGTGCGGGACGAGGTGTTCGGCTCGACGGTGTCCTAGGTTCGTCTTACGCGAGGTCGCGCTGTCGGAAGGTGGCGAAGGCGCCGCCGACGAGGGCGATGAGGATGACCGCGAAGACGGCGGACGCGTGCACCCAGGTCAGCTCGTACGTGCCCTCGCACGGACCGAAGCCGCGGCAGGCGTTGCTGTCCCAGAACTCCAGCCTGCCGTCCATCCAGGCCCCGATGTAGCTGGAGAGCACCCACTGGTCCGGCCGCCCGGCCTCGGTGACCTCCAGCACGATGCGCAGGCCGATCTCCCAGACGATCGCGTACGCCGCGATCAGGCCGACCGCCGCCGCGGTGTGCCGGCCGAGAGTGGCGGCACCGAAGGCGACCGCCGACACGAAGAGCACGAACGCCAGGCCCCGCACCAGGGTCAGCCCCAGGTCGCTCCAGAAGTCCGCGTCGAGGTCGCCGCGCACGCCGGTGGCCTCGGCGATGGTCCAGAACGCGCCGACGTACAGGACCGTGGCGGCCACCGACACGGCGAGGACGGCCCCCAACATCGTGCCCAGCTTGGTGCCGAGCACGGTCATCCGCTGCGGCCGCCACAGCAGCAGGTTGGTCATGCCGCCCGAGGTCAGCTCCGCCCCGATGAACGACGCGGCCACCAGGAAGCCGAAAAGCGCCAGGAACGAGATGAGGAAGTACACCAGCCCCTTGATCTCGTCCTTGAAGACGAACACGCCGTAGAGGTAGTCCTCGGCGCGGGGATCGCGCTCGGCCAGTTGGCGGCAGTACTCCTCGTCGAGCTCCGCCCGCTGGCAGTCCGCCAGGGTGTCCGCGATGCGGTTGCGCTCCACCTGCGCCTGCTGCTCGGCCTGGTCCCACTCGATCGCGGTCGGCCGGTGCGAGGTGGCCAGCGTGGTCCCGACCGTCACGGCGCCCGCGCCGATCAGCAGCACGAGCATGAGCTGCACGAACCGGCGGGCGGTCAGCCGGCTGAGCTCCGCGGCGACGAGGTTCACGGCTGTCCTCCCAGTTCGATGGCGACGTCGTCGGCGTTTCGCGGCGGGCCGACGACGTCGACCTGACGCGGCGTGTCCCCGTCGGTGAGCTGGAGGAAGACGCTCTCCAGGTCGGGCGTCAGCGGGGTCAGCTCGGAGACCCACATGCCCCGCTGCCCGAGCTGCTCGGTGAGCCAGGCCGGGTCGCCCACGTCGGCGACCACGAGGTGGTCCTCGTGCACCGTCACCTCCAGCCCCGCCGTGCGGATCACCTCGGCGGCGTGGTCGAGGTCGGCCACGCGTACCCGGAACTCGCCCCGGTCGAAGCCGGACAGGACCGCGGCGACCGGCCCGGACGTCACCCGTTTGCCCCGCGAAATGATCGTCACGTGGTCGCAGATCAGCTGGATCTCGGCCAGGATGTGGCTGGAGACCAGCACCGTCACGCCCGCCGCGGCCAACTCCCGCATGAGGTCGCGCATCTCCCGGATGCCGGCCGGGTCCAGGCCGTTCGCCGGCTCGTCGAGTATCAGCAGCTCCGGGTCCTTGAGCAGCGCGGACGCCACGGCCAGGCGCTGTTTCATGCCGAGCGAGTACGCCTTGACCCGTTCCTCGCCGCGGTCGCGCAGGCCGACCTGGGCGAGCACGTGCTCGACCCGATCCAGCGGGACGCCGCCGGCCCGGGCCAGCAGTTGGAGGGTACGGCGGCCGGTGAAGTTGCCGAAGAACTGCGGGCTCTCCACGATCGCCCCGAGCCGCCGCGTGACCACGGGGAGCGCCGCCGGGGCGGGCTGGCCGAGGATGGCCATCCGCCCCGCGTCCGCCCGGACCAAGCCGAGCAGCGTGCGGAGCGTGGTCGTCTTGCCGGAGCCGTTCGGCCCGAGGAATCCGTGTATCTGCCCGGCCTCGACCGTCATGTCGAAGCCGTCGAGTGCCACGCGCGCGCCCCGCCGGATGGTCCGGAACGTCTTGCGCAGTCCCTCGATCTCGATGACCGCCGTCATGGGCCAGAACCATACGGTGCTGGTCACATCCGTGGGGGCAGCCGGTCCGGCGTGGTTGGATGGTCGCGTGGCGTGGTCCGAAGATCTCGTGGTTGACCTGGAGAGCGTTGGTGTCGTGCGCTCCGGCTCACACCTGCTGCACGACCTGACGTGGCGGGTGGAGCTGGACGAACGGTGGGTCGTTCTCGGGCCGAACGGCGCGGGCAAGACGACACTGCTGAGCATCGCCGGCGCCCGGCTCTACCCGAGCACCGGCACGGCACACGTGCTCGGCGAGCGGCTCGGGCGCACCGACATCAACGAATTGCGTACCCGGATCGGCCTGTCCAGCGCCGCGCTGGCCGATCGGATCCCCGGCGAAGAGCGGGTCGCCGACGTGGTGGTCACCGCCTCCTGGGGCGTGGTGGGCCGCTGGCGTGAGCGGTACGAGGCGATGGACGAGATCCGCGCCCGCGCGCTGCTGGAGCAGTTCGGCGTGGCCGGGTTCGCCGATCGGCTCTACGGCACCCTGTCCGAGGGGAGCGCAAGCGGGTGCAGATCGCTCGGGCCCTGATGACCGACCCGGAGCTGCTGCTGCTCGACGAGCCCGCCGCCGGGCTCGACCTGGGCGCCCGCGAAGACCTGGTCGGCCGGCTCGCCGAGCTGGCGTACGACCCGGACTCGCCCGCACTGGTCCTGGTCACCCACCACGTCGAGGAGATCCCGCCCGGCTTCACCCACGCGCTGCTGCTGCGCGACGGCGCCGTGGTCGCCCAGGGACTGATCGGCGACACAGTCACGAGTGAGAACCTGTCGAAGACCTTCGACGTGCCGCTGACGCTGGACCGCGTCGGCGACCGCTTCGCGGCGCGTGCCGTATGACGCCGCCGCGCGTGGTGGTTGCCGGCAGCGCCAACATGGACCTCGTCGCCACCGCTCCCGAGCTGCCCCGGCCCGGGGAAACCGTGCTGGGCAACGACTTCGCGATGGTGGCCGGCGGCAAGGGCGCCAACCAGGCCATCGCCGCGGCCCGAGCGGGCGCCTCCTGCGCGTTCCTCGGCGCGATCGGCTCCGACTCGTTCGGCGTCACCCTCAAGGCACGCCTGGCCGCGTCCGGTGTGGACAGTGCGCACGTGCGCGTGGTGTACGGCGCTTCCGGCGTCGCCCTCGTCGTCGTCAACTCGCACGGCGAAAACTGCATCGTGGTCACGCCGGGCGCCAACGCTGCGTTCACCTCGCTCACCGAGGCCGAGCTTTCCGCCGTACGCGGTGCCGACGTCCTGGTGTCGCAATTGGAGGTTCCCGTCGAGACCGTGACGGAGGCGGCTTTGGCGGCCCGGGCGGCCGGCGTACGGGTGCTGCTCAACGCGGCGCCGGCCCGGGCGCTGCCCACCGAGCTGCTGGACGCGGTGGACCTGCTCGTCGTGAACGAGGGGGAGGCGCGGGCCATAGCTGGAGACATGTCCGACATCCTGTCCGTCGTCCCGCGGGCGGTGGTGACGCTGGGCGACCAAGGCGCCTGGTACGGCGACCGCACCGGCGTTTCGGTACGCGTACCCGCGTTCAAGGTGGAGACCGTGGACTCGACGGCGGCCGGTGACGCGTTCACCGGCGCGCTGGCGGTGGCCTGGGGCGAGGGCCGTGACATGGTCGAGGCCGTACGCTGGGCCTGCGCCGCCGGAGCCGTGTGCGCCCGCCGGCTGGGCGCGTCCGTCTCCCTGCCCCAGCGGGCGGAGATCGACGCGATGTTCGCATCAGCCTCGTAGGGCATGTCTGGTGGATCTTGTGGGTGCGAGGCGAGGTCCAGGCGGCGATCCGGGAGTGCCGGGCGGAATGTCGCATACCGGTGTTGTATGCGGCCTTCCGCCCGGTGCCGCTGGTCGTCGTCTGGGCCCGCCGCAGCCCCACAAAGATCCACCAGACATGCCCTAGTTTGGTAGATGTGATCCGGACAGTACTGAACGTGCTCTGGTTGATCTTCGGTAGCGGGATCGTGTTCGCCATCGGGTACGGCATCGCCGCGCTGATCTGCTTCGCGCTGATCGTGACGATCCCGTTCGGGGTGGCCTCGCTGCGGTTGGCGCACTACTCGCTCTGGCCGTTCGGCCGCACCCTCGAAGCCAAGCCGAGCGCCGGCCTCGGTTCCTTCGTGGCGAACGTGCTGTGGGTGGTGCTGGCGGGATGGTGGTTGGCGCTGACGCACATCGTGGCCGGGGTCGCCCAGTGCATCACCGTCATCGGCATCCCGTTCGGCATCGCCAACTTCAAGCTCGTCCCGGCGGCCCTATGGCCCCTAGGCCGCGAAGTAACCCCCACCTAGCCCGCCCCTCCCTCCCCGCCGCGCCCTCTTCGCGTCGCGCGCTCTCTCCCCGTCGGGCCCTCCGTGCGTCGCGCCCTCTTTTGCGTCGATCAAGGGCATATGGTCGTGCTTTGATCTCTAAACCACGGCCATATGCCCTTGATCGACGGGTTTTTCCTTGATCGGCGGGCGCGGGGTGGGGTGCCGTTGGCAGCTCCGGGGTCCAGATCTTGGTACGAAATCGCGGTCAGGGCGGTCAGGCGACGACTTCGTACCAAGATCCGGCTGGGCCTCCGGGCCTCCGTTGCGTCGATCAAGGACTTTTCCGTCGATCAAGGGCAAATGGTCGTGGATTGGAGATCAAAGCACGACCATATGCCCTTGATCGGCGGGCTTTTCCTTGATCGACGGGGCGGGTGGGCCGTGGGGCGCGCGGGGAAGGATCTTGAGGAAACGAAGTGGTAACAAACCCTTGACGGGGCGGGTGGGCGGCGCAAACTCCCTGGAAACGTTTACAAGTGAGCTGCGGAGGTACGACCGGTGGGTCGTAAACGTTTACAAGATGCTGCCGACGGGCGGCCGACGGTGCACACCGTCGCCGCTCGGGCCGGCGTGTCGATCGCCTCCGCCTCCCGGGTGCTCAACGGCGTCGGCGGGAGTCCGGAGACCGTGCGGCGGGTGCGTGAGGCGGCCGCCGCCGTCGGGTACGTGCCGAACGCCATCGCCCGTTCGCTCCAATCCCAGCGCACCGGACTGATCGCGTTCGCCGTCGAGGACATCGGCAACCCGGTGTACGTGGCGATGATGCGGGCGATCGAGGCGGTGGTCGCCGAGTCGGGGCACCAACTGCTCGTGCACGCCACCGGCGGGCAGGTCGCCAGCGAGACCGCGTTACTGCGCCGGCTGGCCCACCGTTACGTCGATGGCATGATCATCTCACCGATCCGGATCACCGCCGCGCACGTGGCGGCCCTCACCACCACCCCCGTGCCGGTTGTCGTGATCGGCCAGCTCGCGGACGACGTACCCGTGGACAACGTCCGGACCGACTCGCGCTCCGGCATCGCGTTGGCCGTGGACCACTTGGTCGCGGCCGGGCGTACCCGGATCGCCTTCCTCAACGGCCCGCTCGACACCGTGCCCGGCGTCGCCCGCGACGCCGGCTTCCGCGCGGCGCTTGAGCGCCACGGCATGCCCGTCGACCTCATCGAGGTCGGCGATTTCCAGTACGCGCCGGGGCGCGCGGCCGCTGAGCGGCTGCTCAGCCGGGCGGAGCCCGACGCGATCGTGTGTGCCAACGACCTCATCGCGGTTGGCGCGCTGCACGCGTTGCTGGTGGCCGGCAAGCGGGTGCCCGAGGACGTCGCCCTGGTCGGCATGGACGACACCGAGCTGGCGCAGATGTCGTACCCGCAGATCTCCAGCGTCTCGCTCGGCTCCGAGGAGCGCGGTCGGCGCGCCGCCCGCCTGCTGCTGGAGCGCATCGCCGACGGTGCCCTGCCGCCGCGGCGCGAGCACGTCGCACCCAGCCTGGTGATCCGGGCCACGAGTGGAGGCGTCCAATGACGACAGTCGCAGAGGCGCCGCCCGCCGCGAGGAAGCCGGATTACAAGGCCCGCGCCCGATCCGACCGTACGACCGTCTACCTGCTCCTGCTGCCGGCCCTCATGCCCGTGCTGATTCTCTCGGTGGTGCCGCTGCTGCGGGGCATCTACCTCGGGTTCACCGACGCGCGCGCGGGCCGCAACGTCGACACCAGCTTCACCGGGATCGAGAATTACCGCGAGCTGATGAACGACGACCTGTTCTGGAGCGCGTTCCGGATTGGGCTCGTGTGGTCGTTCGCGGTGACGATTCTCCAGTTCGTCCTCGCGCTCGGGCTGGCGCTGCTGCTGAACCAGCCGCTGCGCTTCCGCGGGTTCGCGCGGGTGATGGCGCTCGTGCCGTGGGCGATGCCGCCGGTCATCGTCGGCATCATGTGGCGTCTCGTCTACCACCCGGATGCCGGTCTGCTCAACGAGGTGCTCTATCGAGGCGGGGCGGAAAGCCTGCAGCACAACTGGCTCGGTGACTTCGGCACCGCGCTGCCGGCGGTCATTCTCGTCGGTGTCTGGTCCGGCATGCCGCAAACCACCATCGTGCTGCTGGCCGGTCTGCAGGGCGTACCGCGGGAGCTGCACGAGGCGGCGGCGGTGGACGGCGCGACGACGTGGCAGCGCTTTCGCAGCGTCACGGTGCCCAGCCTGATGCCGGTCATCGTCGCCATCACCACGCTGGACTTCATCTGGAACTTCAACTCGTTCGGCCTGGTCTACGTCCTGACGGCCGGCGGGCCGGGCGGCCGCACGATGCTGCCGATGCTCTTCGCGTACGAGGAGGCGTTCCGCTACGGCAACTACGGGTACGCGGCGGCGCTCGGCAACGTCATGGTCGTGATCATCGTGGCGCTGCTGGCGGTCTATCTGCGGCGCCGGCTGAGGGAGGCCAACGTATGAACCGCACCGGGCCAATAGCGAAGACGCTCCAGTACCTCGCCCTCGCCGGATACCTCATCTTCCTCGGCTTCCCGCTCGTGTGGATGCTGTCGACGTCGTTCAAGCCACCACGCGAGATGGTGGAGATTCACCCGACGCTCATTCCACACAACCCCACGCTCGACAACTACGTGGAGGCGTTCACCGAACAGGAGCTCGGCCGGGCCGCGCTCAACAGCCTCCAGGTGTCGCTGTCGACGGCGGTGCTCACCGTGCTCGTCGCGCTTCCCGCGTCGTACGCGTTGGCCCGCTTCAAGACCCGGCTCGGTACGGCGGCGCTGGGCTGGGTGCTGCTTTCCCAGCTCTTCCCGTTCGTACTCCTGGTGATTCCGTTGTTCCTGATCCTGCGACAGGTCGACCTGGTCAACACCCACGTCGGCCTCGTCCTGG
Source organism: Phytohabitans rumicis (assembly GCF_011764445.1). Taxonomy (NCBI): domain Bacteria; kingdom Bacillati; phylum Actinomycetota; class Actinomycetes; order Micromonosporales; family Micromonosporaceae; genus Phytohabitans; species Phytohabitans rumicis. The sequence continues at coordinate 3,112,770 of NZ_BLPG01000001.1, read as the reverse complement.
TCTACGTCGTGTGGGCACTCCCGTTCGCGCTGTGGATGCTGCAGGGCTTCGTCCGCAACATCCCACGCGAGCTGGAGGAGGCCGCCGCCGTGGACGGCGCCACCCGGTTGCAGGTCCTGCGCCGGGTGGTCGCCCCGCTCCTCGCGCCCGGCGTGGTCGCCACCTCGCTGTTCGCGTTCATCTCCGCCTGGAATGAGTTCTTCTTCGCGCTCGTCCTGCTCAAGAGCCCCGACCTCGCGACCCTGCCGGTGACCCTGGCCAGGTTCGTCGGGGTCGAGGGCATCGCCCGACTCGGACCCCTCGCCGCCGGCTCCCTGCTGGCGACGATCCCGAGTCTTCTCTTCTTCGCATTCCTGCAGCGCCGGCTCACGTCCGGATCGCTTGCCGGTGCCGTTAAGGGTTAGGAGTCTCATCGATGCTGAGAAAACTGGTGGCCGTGTCCGCGGCGCTCCTCATAGGACTGTCCGGCTGCGGCGGCGGGGGCGACGACGAGGAGCCGAGCAGCGGCCCGGTCAAGCTGCGCTTCCTGAGCCTGGCGTGGCAGAAGGACTCGCTGGCGGCCAACAAGGAGCTCGTCGACAAGTGGAACGCCGAGCACGCCGACATCCAGGTCGAGTACGTCCAGGGCGACTGGAACTCGGTACACGACCAGCTGCTGACCTCGTTCGAGGGCGGTGACGCGCCGGACGTCTTCCAGTACGAGAGCGCGGCCATCGGCGAGTTCGCCAAGCAGGGCTACCTGGCCGACGTGTCCGGCCTGCTGGGCGGCGACTTCAAGTCGGAGATCAGCCAGGGCATCTGGGACACGGTCACGGTCGACGGCAAGGTCGTGGGCGTGCCGTTCCTGCTGGAGTCGCAGGTCGTACTGGCCAACAAGAAGCTGCTCGACGCGGCCGGGATCACGGTGCCGGCGGCCGGCCAGGGGTGGACCTGGGACGAGTTCCAGGCCAACGCGCAAAAGCTCACCAAGGGCGGCACCTACGGCGTCGCGTGGGCGCTGAAGTCGCCGACCAACCGGGTAATGAACCTGTCGCTCAACTTCGACGGCAAGTTCTTCTACACCGACGGCGGCAAGACCGAGGTGAAGGTCGGCGACGCGGAGAAGGAGATCCCGCGCCGCATCCACGACATGCTCTACGTGACGAAGTCGGCCTCGCCGGACGCGGTGGGCATGGGCGGCACCGACCCGCTGCCCGGCTTCTTCGCCGGCAAGTACGCGATGCTGCCCGGCGGTGTGTTCCTTCGCCAGCAGATGGTAGAGCAGGCGCCGGCCGGCTTTGAGTGGGTGACGCTGCCGCCCATCAAGGGGCTGAGCGCCAACCAGGCCGCCAACCCGCAGACGCTGTCCATTTCGGAGGACTCGAAGGCCAAGAAGCAGGCCGCGCAGTTCGTCGAGTACTTCCTCAACCCGGCCAACCAGGCCCGGCTGGCGCAGGGCGACTGGCTCGTGCCCACCGGCAAGAAGGCCGGCGAGGAGCTGGTGAAGGCGACCAGTGGCAAGCAGGGCTGGGACGTCGCGGTGGCGAGCGCCAACGACCTGACGATCGCTCCATTCCAGACGGTCAGCGGCTACCCGGAGTGGAAGACCAAGTACGCCACGCCGGCGCTTCAGCAGTACTTCGCGAACAAGATCACGCTGGACCAGCTCGGCACCCAGCTTGTGGATGGTGGGAAGCAGGTTTTGCGGTAGTCATGCATGGGAGTCTTCTGCTCGACAAGTCGGTCGGCTGCCTCGTCGGCGCCGCAGTGGGCGATGCCCTCGGCGGTGCCACCGAGACGGCGCTACCCGAGGAGATCCGGACCCGCTACGGCGGCTGGGTGGAAGGCATCGTGCCCCCGTTCCACGAGAACTGGGCCACGAGCCGGCCGCTCGCGCCGTACCACAAGGGCGATGGGCACATCACCGACGACACGTTGATGACCCACGCCCTGGTCCGGGCCTACGCGAAGAAGCGCGACCACCTCGACGCGTACGACGTCGTCGAGCTGCTCGTGCCCGACCTGATCGAGCGGGAGGTCTACATCCCGGACCTGGAGCGCGAGGCGGTGGCCTTCCACCGCCTCGCGGCCGCCGAACGCTGGCTGGTAACCCGGCTGCACCACGCGCACGCCGACCCGCGTGAGGCGGGCGTGGGAAACATCGTCAACTGCGGTGCGGCGATGTACATGGCGCCGGTCGGCATCGTCAACGCCGGCGACCCGGCCGGGGCGTACGCGGAAGCCATCGAGATCGGTGGGGCGCACCAGCACAGCTATGGCCGCGAGGCGGCCGCGGTGTTCGCCGCCGCGGTCGCCGCGGCGATGGCGCCGGGCGCGGGCGTCGACGACGTGGTGGACGCGGCGCTGGAGCTGGCCCGCGACGGGACCGGCGCGGCCATCGCCGCCGTGGTCCAGGCCGCACGCGGGTACGCGGACACGCGCGCCGCCATCGCGCCACTGCGCGCGGCGGTGGCGCCGTACGACACGGTGGGGGAGGACTACCGCACCCCGGGGTTGGGGGCGCGGCGACCGAGCCGGCTGCACTCCATCGAGGAGCTGCCGGTCGCGCTGGGAATGCTGGTCGTCGCGAACGGGGGATACCGGGAGGCGGTGCTGGGGGCGGTCAACTACGGTCGGGACTCCGACTCGACCGCCACCATGGCGGGTGCGATCGCCGGTGCGCTCGGGGGCGCCCCGGCGGTACCCGCCGAATGGTCCACTGTGGTGGCCGAGGCGTCCCGGCTGGACCTCGCCGAGCCGGCCCGCGTGCTGGCCGCCGTCGCGTCGGAGGTGTTCGCCGCCGACGCCGCCCGGTACGCCCGGCGCGTGGAGCGCTTCAAGGGGCTCTCACGTCGGGAGGCGCAGTGAGGCTCACCTGGACCACGCCCGAGGAACTGCTGCCGTACGAGCTGATGGCGAGCCGGGACGAGGGCCGCGACGTGTCCGCCGTGGAGGCCCGGTGGGCGGCCGCTGGTGGCCCGCTCACCGCCCCGACCAGCGGCGCCTCCGTCCCGGGTGACCCCGCGCTCCGCGCCCTAGCGCTGGAACTGCTCGACGCGCTCCCCGCGCCCGAGTGCAAGGAAGGGCCCCCTCCTATGCAAAAAGCGATAACAGGGGGCCCTTCCTTGCACTCGGAGCGGGCGCTGGGGGCGTGGCTGGGGCGCGCCGTGGGCTGCGTACTCGGCAAGCCGGTGGAGAAGATCCCGCGGCGCGGCATCCGCGAAATCCTGGAGGCAACAGGCCGGTGGCCGCTGAAGGCGTACTTCACGGCAACCGGCCTACCGGAAGACGTCGCCGCCCGGTGGCCGTGGAACAAGCGCAGCGCGAAGACCAGCCTCGCCGAGAACATCGACGGCACGCCCGAGGACGACGACCTGAACTTCGCCCTCCTGGCGCTGCGGATCCTCCAGGCGCACGGGCGCGACTTCACCAGCGCGGACGTGGCCCAGGCGTGGCTGGACTGGCTGCCGGCCGGCCGGGTCTTCACGGCCGAGCGGGTGGCGTACCGGAACCTGCTACTTGGGCTGGTGCCGCCGGAGACCGCGCGGCACCACAACCCGTTCCGGGAGTGGATCGGGGCGCAGATCCGCGCCGACGTGTACGGCTGGACGTCACCCGGCCGGCCGGACCTGGCCGCCTCCCTGGCGTACCGGGACGCGGTGGTCAGCCACGTCGGCGACGGCGTCAGCGGGGCGATGTGGGTGGCCGCGATGACGTCCGCCGCCGTCGTGGCGTCCACCGTGGACGAGGTGCTGGACGCCGGCGAGTCGGTGCTGCCGGACGGGCCGTTCGCCAGGGCGGTACGGGAGGCGCGATCCCTGCGAGGGGACTGGGAGTCCATCGTCGACGCGGTCGAGAAGCGGCACGGGCACCTGCACTGGGTGCACGTACGCAACAACGCGGCGCTCGTGGCGGCCGCGCTCGCGTACAGCGGTGGCGACTTCGACCGTGGGATCTGCGCGGTGGTCAGCGGCGGCTGGGACACCGACTCCAACGGCGCCACGGTCGGCTCCGTCCTGGGCGCGCTGACCGGCGGCTCAGGCATCCGGCCGGAGTGGACCGGGCCGCTCAAGGGGCGCCTCACCAGCAGCATCGGCGGCTTCGACGGCGTCACGTTCGAGGAGCTGGCCACGCGTACCCGGGAGGTGTCCTCATGACCGCGAAGGTCGTCGTTGTCGGCAGCGCGAACCTGGACCTGGTGGTGACCGCGCCAACCCTGCCGCGTGCCGGGGAAACGGTGCTCGGCGAGGCGTTCACGACGGTGCCGGGCGGCAAGGGCGCCAACCAGGCCGTCGCCGCGGCCCGCGCGGGTGGGCGGGTGGCCTTCGTCGGGGCGGTCGGGCACGACGCCTTCGCCCAGCCGCAGCGCGACAACCTGGCCTCGGCCGGGGTGGACGTGAGCCTGCTGCGCACGGTGCCGGGCCCCTCCGGCGTGGCGTTGATCGCCGTGGACGAGCAGGCGGAGAACCTCATCGTCGTCGCCCCGGGGGCCAACGCCGCGCTGACCGAGCTGTCCACACCGGACCGCGAGGCGATCGCGGGCGCCGACGTGCTCCTGTGCCAGCTGGAGATACCCGTGGACACGGTGGCCCAGGCGGTCGCCACGGCACGGGACGCCGGGACGGTGGTCGTGCTCAACGCGGCGCCGGCCCGGACGCTGCCGGCCGAGCTGCTGGCCATGGTGGACGTGCTGGTCGTCAACGAGGGTGAGGCCGAGGTGCTGGCGGGCCGGCCCGCTGAGCCCGGGGACCTGCTGGACCTGGTGCCCCGGGTGGTGATGACGCTCGGCGCCCGGGGCGCGGCGTACGCCGACCGGGACCGCCAACGGCTCGACGTCGCGGCACCACGGGTGCTGGCGGTCGACACCACGGCCGCCGGGGACGCGTTCACCGGGGCGCTCGCCGTCGCCTGGGCGGAGGGGCGGCCGGTGGAGGACGCCATCCGGTGGGCCTGCGCCGCCGGCGCGGCGTGCGCCACGAAGTTTGGCGCGTCCAGTTCGCTCCCTGTGCGTGCGGAGATCGACCATTTACTGGGTGTGTCGGCGTGAATCCGTACGTGCCGCGCCTGATCGACCTGCCAACACACGTGCCGCTGGATGAGGACGCGGACCTGTCCACCCTGGACGAGGCGAAGATCTTTGCCGCTCCGGACGACCCCGCGCGGTGGCCGGACTGGCGGGATCGGCTCACCGCCTGGCGGTCCGGTGCGCGCCAGCGCCTCGACTACGAGGGCCGGCACTACGACGAGGTACCGGGCGACTGCTTCAGCGTCTGCCTGGCCTGGCTCTGGGACGAGACGCTCTACGACCACGAGCGCGGCGAGTTCACAGTGGACGCCTTCCTGGACGCGGCGGAGCGCGACTTCGGCGGCTTCGACGGCGTGGTGCTCTGGCACGCGTACCCGGTGATCGGGCTGGACGATCGCAACCAGTTCGACTTCTACCGGGACGTCCCGGAACTGCCCGACGTGGTGCGCGCCATCCAAGCCCGGGGCGTACGGGTCTTCGTCGACTACAACCCGTGGGACACCGGCACCCGGCGCGAGCCGGTCACCGACGAGGCGGCCGTGGCGGGCATCGTGTCGTGGCTCGGGGCGGACGGCGTGTTCCTGGACACCCTGAAGGAGGGCGCCGGCAAGCTCCGGGCCGCCCTGCCGCCGCACGTGGTGCTCGAAGGCGAGTCGCGGGTGCCGCTGGCCCGGATCGAGGACCACGCGATGTCCTGGGCGCAGTGGTTCGCCGACTCGGCGGTGCCCGGCGTACTGCGGGCCAAATGGTTCGAGCGCCGGCACATGCTGCACCACACCCGCCGCTGGCACCGCAGCCATCTGGACGAGCTGCACTCGGCCTGGCTCAACGGCGCGGGCGTCCTCGTGTGGGAAAGCGTCTTCGGGGTCTGGGTGGGCTGGAGCGAGCGGGACCGCGCGCTGCTGCGCGCGATGCGCCGGGTCCAGACCAGCCACGCCGCGTGGTTGCGGTCCGAGGACTGGACACCGCTCGCGGACCACGCCGGCGGCCAGGTGTACGCCTCGCGCTGGGTGCACGACGGCGTGCCACTGTGGACCGTGGTCAACCAGGGCGGCGACGTCGACGGCCCTTGGCTGGCAACGGAGCGCGAAGACCTGGTCGACCTGATCACCGGCTGCCCCTGACGCCGAAGGAGGGCGGGGCCGGCGGCCCGCTCCCCGCGGGCGGCATCGCGGCGGTCACGCCGGCCCGAGCAGCCATCGGGCCCGAACCGCCCTCCGCGGACGGGTCCTTCCCCGCGCGGGCGGCGGTGCGGATCGCCGTGGCGCGAGCGGAGCGGGACAGTGTGCCCGAAGGGATGCGGGCCGTCGACGGCGGGCGGCGGGATCTCGTGGTGCGCTATCGGATCCGGGAGACCGGCCTGTACGGCGAGGCGCCCTATGTGGACGAGTGGAAGCCGCTGCCGCCCCGCCTGCACAGCACCGGGACCCTGCACCGGACGGTCCACCTGGGTGCGTTCGCGATCGCGGCGCGCGAGGTGACCCACGGCGAGTACGCCGACTTCCTGGCGGCCACCGGCTACCGCCCAACCAGGGTGGAGCGGTTCGAGGCCGGGCGGGGGCCCGCGGACCGCCCGGTGACCCATGTGGACCTGGCCGACGCGCGGGCGTACGCGGCATGGGCGGGGGCGCGGCTGCCGACCGAGGACGAGTGGCAGGTGGCCGCCGAGGCGGGCTTGCTACTCCGGAGCGAGCCGCCGGTGTGGGAGCTGACCGAGAGCGAGCACACGGACGGGCGTACCCGGTTCGTGATCGTCAAGGGCGGCGCCGGCTTCCGGGCCGAGGGCTCGGACTGGTATTTCGACGGCGGCCCGCAGCCGCCAGAGGTGTCGGTGAAGCTGCTGGTCGCCGGCGCCGGGCTCACCCGTTCCAGCAACGTTGGTTTCCGGTGTGCTGTGGATCTGAGAGGAACCCCATGAAGCGGTTGTTCGTCGCGGTGCTGACCCTGCTCGTTATCGGGGCGTCCGGCACCGCCAACGCCGGCTCCTCCACCAAAGGCACGCTGGCGACGGCGAAGGCGGGCGACATCGACTACACCGTCTACCTGCCCCATGGGTACGCCGCGCGGAAGAACGCGAAGGTGCGCTACCCGGTGCTGTACCTGCTGCACGGGCGCGGCGACACGATGCAGGCGTGGACCCGCATCAAGGCCGACCTGGACGCGCTGATCGCCGACGGCAGCGTGCCGCCGGTCATCGCCGTGTTGCCGGACGCGGCATGGAGCGAGCGCGGCAACTGGTACGTCGACTCGGCGTACGAGTCCGGCAGTCAGGTGGAGACGGCGCTCACCCGTGACCTCGTGTCGCATGTGGACTCGACGTACCGCACGGCGGCGCACCGGGGAGCGCGGCTCGTCGGCGGGTACTCCATGGGCGGGTACGGCGCGCTCCGCTACGCGCTGGCCCACCAGGACCTCTTCGCCAACGCCCTGGTGCTCAGCCCGGCCGTGTACAACCCGCTGCCGCCGGCAGACTCCTCCGCCCGCGAGTACGGCGCGTTCGGCCAGGGCGGCGAGCCCTTCGTGGACGAGGTGTACCAGCGGCTGAACTACCCGGCGCTGCTGCCCACCCTCGACCGGGACCTGCCGGTGCACATGTTCATCGCGGTGGGCGACGACGAGTGGGCCAACCCCGACCCGGCCGACGCGAAGCACGACCTGGACTACGAGGCGGCGACCCTCTACAACGCCGTACGCCGGTCGGACGCGGTGGCGGCCGAGTTCCGGGTGCTCGACGGCGGCCACGGCTGGGACGTCTGGCGGCCCGCGTTCGTCGCCGGGCTCCAGCACCTGAGCGCCACGCTCAACGCCACCCCGCCGGCCACGCTGCCGGGGCCGATGCGGGGCACCGCGGGCGCGGACTGGGCCGGGGGCGTCACCGCCGGCGGCACGCTCGCCTACGCCGCCTCGGGGTCGATCAGCGGCCAGCCCTACGCGGGTGGGCTCGACGCGGTGGTCAGCCGAGCACAGTGGACCCGCCAGTTCGGCACCGCCGCCAACGACCGGCTGTACGGCGCGGTGGACACCGCGGACGGCGGCGTCATCGTCGCCGGGTACACGCGTGGCGACCTGGACGGCAAGCACCCGGGCAGCCCGGCGGACGACGCGTTCGTGGCCCGCTTCACGGCGACCGGCGAGCGCGCCTGGCTGACCCAGATCGGCGATCCGGCCAAGGCGGACCGCTTCTACGGCCTCGCCGCGGCCCCGGATGGTGGCGCGTACGTGGCCGGCTATTCGAGCGGGTCGTTCGCGCAACCCACCGCGGGGGACAAGGACGCCATCCTCGCCCGGATCCGGCCCGACGGCACCGTCGCCTGGACCCGCCAGCTCGGCGGTGCCGGGGAGGACAAGGCGTACGCGGTCGCCGCGAGCGCCGACGGCGTCTACGTGGCCGGGGTGACCTCGGCCGGGCTGCCCGGCGGCACCCACCTGGGCGGCACCGACGGGTTCCTGGCGGCGTTCGGTGTGGACGGTGCGCCGCGCTGGGTGGCTCAGGACGGCAGCACCGGCGACGACCTCTTCGGCGGCGTGGCGGTCGCCGGCAACGGGACGATCGTGGCGACCGGGGCGCTCGGCGGCGACGCGACCGCCGGGGCGCGCGACGTGCTCACCGCCGCGTACGCCACGGGCGGCGCCCAGCGGTGGCGCACGGTCGCCGGCGGCAAGGGCGACGACGCGGGCGCCGAGGTGGTCGCCCTGCCGGGCGGCGACGTGGCCGTGGTCGGGTTCACCGGCAGTGCGTTCGGCGTGCCGGTCGGCGGCGTGGACGTCTTCACGGTCCGCCTCAACAGCCGGGGCAAGCAGCAGGCGGCGTCCCAATTTGGAACGGCCCGCGCGGACGGTGCCGACGCCTTCGGGGAGGAGAACCTCTACGCCACGCTGGCCGGGGACCGGCTGCTCGTCACCGGCCTCACCAACGGCGACGTCTTCCTCACCGAGGCGACACCATGAACCCACCGCTCAACGGCGTACGGGTGGTCGAGCTGGCCACCCTCTTCGCCGGCCCGCTCGCCACCGCGTTCCTCGGCGACTTCGGCGCGGACGTGGTGAAGGTCGAGCATCCGGACAAGCCCGACCCGTCCCGCGGGCACGGACCCGCCAAGGACGGCGTCGGCCTGTGGTGGAAGGTGCTGGGGCGCAACAAGCGCACGATGACGCTCAACGTGTCCACACCCGAGGGTGCCGCTGTCCTCAAGCGACTTGTCGCCGGTGCCGACGTGCTCGTGGAGAACTTCCGCCCAGGCACCCTGGAGCGCTGGGGGATCGGGCCGGACGTGCTGCAGGAGGCCAACCCTCGGCTGGTCATCGCGCGCATCTCCGGCTTCGGTCAGGTCGGCCCGTACGCCCGCCGGCCCGGGTTCGGCACGCTGGCCGAGGCGATGAGCGGGTTCGCGGCCGCGACCGGGGAGCCGGACGGCCCGCCGACGCTGCCCCCGTTCGGGCTGGCCGACTCGATCACGGCGCTCGCCGCCGCGTACGCCGTCATGCTGGCCCTGCACGCCCGCCAGCGCACGGGCACCGGCCAGGTCGTCGACCTCGCCATCATCGAGCCCATCATGGCGATGCTGGGCCCGCAGATCACCTGGTACGACCAGCTCGGCTACGTGCAGCCCCGGCGCGGCAACCGGTCGGACAACAACGCGCCGCGCAACACGTACCGGTGCGCTGACGGCCGGTGGGTGGCGGTCTCCACGAGCGCGCTCAGCATCGCCGAGCGGGTGCTGCGCCTGGTCGGCCGGCCCGACCTGGTCGAGCAGCCCTGGTTCGGCACGGGCGCGGGGCGGGCCGCGCACGCGGACGAGCTGGACGGCGCGGTGGCCGAGTGGGTGGCCACGCGCGACCGGGACGAGGTGGTCGCCGCGTTCGAGGCGGCCGAGGCGGCGATCGCCCCCGTGTACGACGTCCGGGACGTCCTCGCCGACCCGCAGTACGCGGCGCTGGAGACGGCGGTTGCCGTGCCGGACGAGGACTTCGGCGCGGTCCGGATGCAGAACGTGCCGTTCCGGATGTCGCAGACGCCGGGCGCGATCCGGCACGCCGGGCGGGCGCACGGACAGGACACTGTGGAGCTCTTCATGGAGCTCGGGTACACCGAGGCGGAGATCGACGAGCTGCGCGAGCACGGGGTGATCTGATGCTGCTCACCTGGCTCTACGTGCCCGGTGACCGGCCGGACCGGTTCGCCAAGGCGGTCGCCTCGGGCGCGGACGCGGTCATCCTCGACCTGGAGGACGCGGTCGCGCTTGCCCGCAAGGCGTACGCCCGCGGGGCCGTGGCGGAGTTCCTCACCGAGAAGCACGACGTGCCCGTCCTCGTCCGGGTCGGCGACCTCGACGCCGATCTGGCGGCCACCGAGGGGCGGCCGGGCTGAAACTGCCCAAAGTGGAGTCCGCGGAGGCCGTCAGGAGAGCGGCCCGAACTGCCATCCCACTGCATCCGCTCATCGAGTCGGCGGCCGGCGTGGAGGCCGCGTACACGATCGCCATGGCCCATCCCGCGGTGGCGAGCATCGGCCTCGGCGAGGCCGACCTGCGCTCCGACCTCGGCGTCACCGACGAGGCCGCGCTGGCGTGGCCGCGCGGCCGGATCGTCGTCGCCGCCCGCGCGGCCGGCCTGCCTCCGCCGGCGATGTCCGTGTACGCCGACCTGTCCGACATGGACGGACTGGCCGCGTCGTGCCGGCTGGGCCGGAGCCAGGGCTTCCTCGGCCGGGCGGCCATCCACCCCCGGCAACTCCCGGCCATCGTGGCCGCGTTCCGGCCGCCACCGGAGGAGGTGGCGCGGGCGATGGCCGTGCTGTCCGCGCTGGCCGACGGCGACGCCACCGTGGTCCTTCCGGACGGGCGGTTCGCCGACCGCGCGATGGTCGGCGCCGCCCGCCGCACCGTGGAACTCGCTGCCCGTTACACCTGAGGCACCAGCACGCTCAGGCAGGTGACGCACCCCTCCAGCTTCTCGAACTCGCTGATGTCCACCACGACGGGCGTGAAGCCGAGGTCGTCGAGGAGGGCGGCCGTCTTCGGCGCTGATGCGGCGATCAGCACCCGGTCACCGCCCAGCGGTACGACGTGGCAGCCCGGCTCCTCGTCCACCGTCCGCACCGCGGGAAAGACCGCGGTGTCGACGAGTCCGGGCCAGGTCAGGAACGTGCCGTCGGGCAGCGCGGTCACGGCCGACTTGAGGTGCAGCACCCGCCCCAGCGGTACGCCCACCACGCGCCGGTCGGGTAGCAGCCGGCGCAGTTGCCGGATCGCCTCGCCGTTGGTGCGCCCGCCACGGCCGACGTACACGGTGTCGCCGGCCTGGAGCACGTCGCCGCCGTCGAGCGTGCCGGGCGTCTCGATGCGGGTGACGTCCAGCCCGACCGCCCGTACGGCCGACTCGGTGCCGGCGACCTCCGGCCGGCGTTGCGGCGCACCGGATCTGGCGAGCACGGCCCGGTTGCCGCACACCAGCACGGTGTCCTCGACGAAGACCGAGTCCGGGCAGTGCTCGGCGGGCACCACGTCCCGTACCGTCCAGCCGGCGCCCTCCAGCGCGGCGCTGTAGGCGTCATGCTGTCGCCGGGCCAGCTCGATGTCCACAGTCGACCGTTCAATGTGGGTGACCAAACCCTCGGCGAGCCGGCTGCTCGGCCGCCGTACCAATGCGATGCCGTGATTCACCCGATCATGATGTCAGGAGGCGGCTTCCATGGCGCGCTGGATGGCACGGTAGATCTGGCCGAAGCGCAGCGCGTCCTCGCTGCGGATCAGGAGCGTCTCGGCGCCGTGGTGCTGGACCCAGATCTCGTGCACGGCGGTGCCGCGGTCGTACGACCGCTCCAGCGCCATCAACGGAAACTCCAGCAGCGGGGCGAGCGCCAGTGCCAGCACGGCGGCCGCGGCGAGCCCGATGAGCGCCGCGCCCAGCCGCTCGCTCCAGTCCGCGAAGAGCGCCGAGACCGCGCAGAGCGCGCCGAAGCCCAGCGGCGCGGTCAGCAGCGAGACGAGCACCCAGCGGCCGAGGATGCGCGAGCCCGACCGCAGCGTGAGCCGGGTCCGCGTGTGCCACACGTAGGTCAGCTCCGCGATCGGGTATGTCTGCCCACCCACCTGGATCGACTCCGACGTCACGCGTACGTTGTCATCCCGGTAGTAAAGGGCCACCCACTCAGTGTGACCTAAGCCCGGACCTCCAAGGCCCGCTGCAAGGCCCGGTAGATTTTGCCGAACCGCAGCGCGTCGCCGGTCTCCAGCAGCAGCACGGGCTGGCCCCGCCAGGTCGCCCAGATCTCCAGCTGGCGGGCGCCCCGGGTGTACGACCGGTCCATCTGCTCCAGCAGGACGTCGGCGAGCGGGCCGGCCGCGAGCCCGATCAGGCACGAGACGCCCACGATCGCGATGGTCACGGTGATCGACGAGTGCAGCAGGACCGCGACCAGGATGCCGATCGCGGCGGCGACCAGCGGACCCACCATCGCCGCGCCGAGCGCGCCCCGCCCGGCAACCGCGCGCCACGACCGGGCGCCCCGCGAGTGCCACACCCGGACCAGCTCGCGCAGCGGGTACGAACGCTCGCCCACCCGGATGGCATCCGAGGTGATCTGCACCGACTTGTCGCTGTAGTAGGTGACCATGGCCCAACTAGCCTACTGGCATGGCTGACTTTGTGCGCGTGGAGATCAATGACGGGATCGCCACCATCCGGCTGGACCGCCCGCCCATGAACGCCCTCAACACCCAGGTCCAGGAGGAGTTGCGCGCCGCCGCCGCGGCGGCCAGCGCCGATCCCGAGGTCCGCGCCGTCATCGTGTACGGCGGGGAGAAGGTGTTCGCCGCCGGTGCGGACATCAAGGAGATGGCCGACATGTCGTACGCCGACATGGCGGCACGCGCCACGGACCTCTCCGCCGCCTTGGGGGCTTTCGCCCGGATCCCCAAGCCGGTGGTCGCCGCCATCACCGGGTACGCCCTCGGGGGCGGCTGCGAACTGGCCCTCGCGTGCGACTGGCGGGTCGTCGCCGAGGACGCCAAGCTCGGCCAGCCGGAGATCAAGCTGGGCGTCATCCCGGGCGCCGGCGGCACCCAGCGGCTGGCCCGGCTGGTCGGCCCGGCACGCGCCAAGGACATCGTGCTGTCCGGCCGGATGGTGGACGCCGACGAGGCACTCCGCATCGGGCTCGCCGACCGCGTGGTCCCGGCCGCCGAGGTCTACGAGACGGCGGTGGCGCTGGTCAAGCCGTACACGAAAGGCCCTGCCCAGGCCCTGCGCGCCGCGAAGCTGGCGATTGACGGCGGCCTGGAGATGGATCTCGCCTCGGGCCTGGCCTGGGAGAGCCAGCTCTTCGCGGCCCTGTTCGCCACCGACGACAAGCGCGAAGGCATGGCCGCCTTCGTGGAGAAGCGCAAACCCCGCTTTGTGGGCCGCTGAGGTGGTTAGGAAGGGCCCCTTGCTATGCAAAAAGCGATAACAAGGTGCCCTTCCTTGCAGTGCACGCGGTGGTGGTGGCGCGCGATCGTAGACTGATCGGCATGCCAGCCGACCGGACGCCGACCTCGGGGCATGCCTTGGGGATCGACTTCGGCACGTCGCACACCGTCGCGGTGGTGCGGTGGCCGGACGGGCGCGCGCGTCCGCTGCTGGTGGACGGCTCGCCGCTGCTGCCGTCCGCGGTCTACGCCGAGCCGGGCGGTGACCTGGTCGTCGGCCGCGACGCGGTGCACAGCGCCCGCCTCGACCCGGCCCGCTTCGAGCCCAATCCCAAGCGCCGCATCGACGACGGCACGCTGCTGCTCGGCGACCGCGAGCTGCCGGTGGGCGACCTGGTGGCCGCCGTGTTCGCCCGCGTGGCGGAGGAGTGGGACCGCACCGTCGGCCGGGTGCGGCCGGAGATCACCCTCACCTGCCCGGCCACGTGGGGAGCCACCCGCCGCCGGCTGCTGGCGGGCGCCGCGGCCAGTGCCGGCTTCACCGGGGTACGACTGGTCGCCGAGCCGGTCGCCGCCGCGACCTACTTCGCGAAGGTGCTCGGGCGGGACGTGCCGATCGGCTCGGTCGTGGTGGTGCACGACTTCGGCGCGGGCACGTTCGACGCGAGCGTGGTGGCCCGCAAGTCCAGCGGCTTCGAGGTGCTGGCGGTCGACGGGCGCGACGACATCGGCGGCCTGGACGTCGACGCGACGATCATCACGTACATCCAGGAGACGTACGCGGATCGCGACCCGGCCGCGTGGGCCCGGCTGGCCAATCCGTCCACCGTGGAGGAGCGGCGCGCCAAGCGGCAGCTCTGGGACGACGTGCGGGTGGCCAAGGAACGGCTGTCCCGCAGCCCGTCCGCCGACCTGATGGTGCCGCTGCTCGACCTGGAGATCCACCTCACCCGGGACGAGCTGGAGAGGCTGGCCGCGCCCTTGCTGGACCAGACGGTCCGGGTGACCCAGGGCGTGATGCGCTGGGCGAATCTGCGCGACGGGCAGGTCGCCGGCGTGTTCCTGGTCGGCGGTTCCAGCCGGATGCCGCTCATGGCGACCCTGCTGCACCGGGCGCTGGGCGAGGCGCCCGAGGTCATCGAGCAGCCCGAGCTCGTCGTGGCCGAGGGCAGCATCCTGGCCGGCGAGGCGCTGCTGGCGACCGCGCCGCCCGCCCCGGGCCCGACGGCCTTGCAGGCAAGGATCCCGGCCGGGCCGGAGGCCACCGGGCCGGCCCGCCCGGTCTCGCCCGCCACGCCGCCGCCGGTGTCGGTGTCGCCCGCCCCGGTGTCCGTGTCGCCCGCGCAGCCGGCCGCCTTCGGCGGGGCGCTGCCGCCCACCCGGGTCGAGCCATTGCCGGCCGCGTCCGTGGAGCCGCTCACGCCGCCGGGCACCAGGGCCACGCCGGCACCGCCCGCCTCCGCGCCGCCGACGACCGCGTCGCAGCCGACCCCGGCGGCCCAGCCGCGCACGGTGGGCCGCGTGATCGTGCCCGGCGCCCAGCCGCCCGGACGCTCGCGCAGCCAGGCCGCGCCGCCGCCGGCCGCCACCCGCCCGCTACCGCGCTTCGAGCAGCCGGCGGGGACCCGGCCGCTCTCGACCCCACCGCCGGCCCCGCCGCCCCGCCCCCGGCGCTGGTGGCCCGTCCCATTTCGCCGCCCCGCGCCCGGTCTCGCCGCCGCCCCGGATGGTCTCCCCAGCGCCGCGGCCCTCCGTCCAGACGTACGCGTCGGAGCGGCGCCCCGGGCGGCTCGCCCGCACGTTCCGGACGCTCTTCATCCTGGCGCTCCTGATCATCGTGCCGGTCGTGGCCGGCGTGATCGCCTTTGCCTCGGCCCGCAGCCAGTCGCCGGTCGAGGTGATCAAGACCTGGGTGGACTGGCTCGGCGAGCGGGTGTAAACCGGCGAGTAACCTGCTCGCATGACATCGACTGAGCGGATCGAGGGACACGGCGGCGAGCTGGCGCTGGCGGCGCTGCGGGCGTACGGCGTGACGGAGATGTTCACCCTCTCCGGCGGCCACGTGTTCCCGCTCTACGACGCGGCGCACAAGAGTGGCTTCCCGATCTTCGATGTGCGGCACGAGCAGTCCGCGGTCTTCGCCGCCGAGGCGGTGGCCAAGCTGCAGCGCCGCCCCGGCCTCGCCGTACTCACCGCCGGACCCGGCGTCACCAACGGCATCTCGGGGCTGACCAGCGCGTACTTCAACGGCTCCCCGGTGCTGGTGGTCGGCGGCCGGGCGCCCGCGTTCCGGTGGGGCGCGGGGAGCCTCCAGGAGATCGACCATCTCCCGCTGGTCGCGCCGGTCACCAAGCACGCCGCCACGGTGCTGGCCACCGACGAGATCCCGGCCGCGTTCGCCGCCGCGCTGACCGCCG
Organism: Phytohabitans rumicis; assembly: GCF_011764445.1. NCBI lineage: Bacteria > Bacillati > Actinomycetota > Actinomycetes > Micromonosporales > Micromonosporaceae > Phytohabitans > Phytohabitans rumicis. The sequence continues at coordinate 3,096,940 of NZ_BLPG01000001.1, read as the reverse complement.
CGCTGACCGCACACCGGGGGCCCGCCTTCCTCGACCTGCCGCTCGAAGTGATCTTCTCGGTCGGCGAGGCCGACGCGGTGGCCGCTCCCGACGTACCCCTGCTGGAGCCAGACCCCGACGAGGTCGCGAGGGCCGCGCGGCTCATCGCCGCCGCGCAGCGTCCGGCGATCATCGCCGGCTCCGACGTGTACGCGGGGAACGCCGTCGCCGCGCTCCGGGAGGCGGCCGAGGCGCTGCAGGTTCCCGTGTTCACGAACGGCATGGGGCGCGGCGCGCTGCCGCCGGAGCACCCGCTGGCGTTCGCCAAGTCCCGCCGTGTCGCGCTCAAGGGCGCCGACGTGGTCGTGGTCATCGGTACGCCACTGGACTTCCGGCTGGGCTTCGGGGATTTCGGGGGCGCGCAGGTCGTACACGTGGTGGATGCTCCGGCGCAGCGCGCGGTGCACGTGACCCCGGCCGCGGCGCCGGCGGGCGACCTGCGGCTGATCCTGTCGGCGCTGGCGGACTACGCCGGCGAGCGCGAGGACCACGCGGCATGGATCGCCGACCTGCGCTTGGCCGAAGACGCCGCGAAGGCCCGCGACGCGGAGGAGATGGCCGCCGAGACCGACCCGATCCGGCCGGCCCGGGTGTACGGCGAGCTGCGCAAGGTGCTCGCCCGGAACGCGGTGACGATCGGCGACGGTGGCGACTTCGTCTCGTACGCGGGCAAGTACCTGGAGCCCGCCGAGCCCGGCACCTGGCTCGACCCCGGGCCGTACGGCTGCCTGGGCACCGGCCTGGGGTACGCGATGGGTGCCCGGGTGACGTACCCGGACCGGCAGGTCTGCGTGCTGATGGGCGACGGCGCCGCCGGCTTTTCGCTGATGGACGTCGAGTCGCTGGCGCGGCAGGGCCTGCCCGTCGTGATCGTGGTGGGCAACAACGGCATCTGGGGCCTGGAAAAGCACCCGATGCGCGCGATGTACGGCTACGACGTGGCCGCCGACCTCCAGCCCGAGCTGCGGTACGACGACGTGGTGACAGCGCTGGGCGGCGCGGGGGAGACCGTGGCCAAGGCCGGGGAGCTGGGGCCGGCGCTGAAGCGCGCCTTCGAGGCCGGCGTCCCGTACCTGGTGAACGTGCTCACCGACCCCGCCGACGCGTACCCCCGCTCCTCCAACCTCGCCTGACCTCGTCGCCGGACGGGCCGCGCCGATCAAGGACTTCCCCGCCGATCAAGGACTTCCCCGCCGATCAAGGACTTCCCCGCCGATCAAGGGCATATGGCCGTGGTTGGATCTCTTTTCCACGACCGTTTGCCCTTGATCGACGCGCAATCCCCTGATCGACGCTGGGGGTGTGGCGCGGAGGTCCGTCCGGGCCGCTCCTTGCTCGCTCGCCGCGTCGATCAAGGGCTTTGCCGTCAATCAAGGGCGAACGGTCGTGCTTGGATCTCCAATCCACGGCCATTTGCCCTTGATCGACGGCAAAGCCCTTGATCGACGAACAAAGCCCTTGATCGACGCGGAGCGGGCGATAAGGAACGGCTTAGTTGTGGCGCTAAACTATTGACAATCTGATCCACGGGTGTGAATCTCTGACCAGGACTGCTGCGGGAGCTGCGTAGGCGGTGCGGGAGCTGGGCAACTCTCCGCGCCACGCTCGTTGATGGACATTTACCGTGGAGGTCCAATGTCGACAGTCAAGCACGCGCACCGTGCGGCGACGGTGGTGTTCGCCGCGCTGATCCTGCTGACCACCGGGTTGGTGGATCCCGCGTCCGCCCACGGCTCAGCGATCAACCCGATGTCACGCAACTACGGCTGCTGGAAACGATGGGGCAGCGACTTCCAGAACCCCATCATGGCCACCCAGGACCCGATGTGTTGGCAGGCATGGCAGGCCGACTCCACCGCGATGTGGAACTGGAACTCCCTGTACCGCGAGGGCGTTGCCGGCAACCACCAGGGTGCGATCCCGGACGGCCAGCTGTGCAGCGGCGGGCGGACCGGCGGCATCCGGTACGCCGCGCTCGACAACCCGGGCGCGTGGAGGGCCACGAACCTCAGCAACAACTTCACCTGGACGATGCACGACCAGGCGTTGCACGGTGCCGACTACATCCGGATCTACGTGACCCGGCAGGGGTACAACCCGCTCACCACGGCGCTGCGCTGGGGCGACCTGGAGTTGCGTAAGGACACCGGCCGCATCCTGCCCGGCGTCGGCGAGCGGACCACCGACCCGGTGCTCAACGGCGTCTCCATCTCGACGGACGTCACCGCGCCGGGGCGTACCGGGCGGCACATCGTCTACGCCATCTGGCAGGCGAGCCACTCGGACCAGTCGTACTACTTCTGCAGCGACGTGATCTTCCCGGGCGGGCAGCCGGACCCGACGAACTCGCCCACGCCGGCACCCACGACGCCGGCGCCGACCACGCCAGCGCCGACGACACCGGCACCCACCACGCCGGCGCCGACCACCCCGGGCCCGGGCACGGCCAGCTGCTCCGCGACGTACGCGATCACCGGGCAGTGGAGCGGCGGCTTCCAGGCCGAGGTGCGGGTGACCGCCGGTTCCGCGGCGATCCGCGCCTGGACGGTCACCTGGACGTTCGCCAACGGGCAGACCGTCGCCCAATCCTGGAACACCGCGATCACCTCGAGCGGATCGACCGTGACGGCCCGGAACGTCAGCTACAACGGCACCCTGAGTGCGGGCGGCAGCACGACGTTCGGCCTGCTCGGCTCGTGGACCGGTAGCAACACCGCCCCGACCCCGACCTGCACCGCCACCACGTAGCAACCCCCTGATAGGGCTCTGTCAGCCGGATGTCAGCGGCTGGCAGGGCCCTATCAGCGCGCCCGGGCAGCCTGACGGGCATGAGTGACACCAAGACACACGCCATCCTCGCCGAGGGGCTGGTCAAGCGCTACGGCGAGACCACCGCGCTGGACGGCGTCGACCTCGCCGTACGCGGGGGCACCGTGCTGGGCCTGCTCGGGCCCAACGGGGCCGGCAAGACCACCGTGGTCCGCATCCTGGCGACGCTGCTGCGGCCCGACGCGGGCCGGGCGACCGTCGGCGGGTACGACGTCGTCCGCGACGCGCACGAGGTGCGCAAGCAGATCGGGCTGACCGGCCAGTACGCCTCGGTGGACGAGTCGCTGACCGGCCTGGAGAACCTGCTCCTCATCGGGCGGCTGCTGGGCCTGTCCCGGCCGGACGCCCGGAGCCGGGCGCGTGAGCTGCTCGCCGAGTTCCGGCTGGAGGACGCCGCGGGCAAGGCCGCCAAGGCGTACTCCGGAGGCATGCGCCGCCGGCTGGACCTGGCGGCGAGCCTGGTGGGCCGGCCGAAGGTGCTCTACCTGGACGAGCCGACGACCGGCCTCGACCCGCGCAGCCGCAACGAGATGTGGGACATCGTCCGCGACCTGGTCGCCGACGGCGTGACCGTGCTGCTGACCACGCAGTACCTGGAGGAGGCCGACCTGCTGGCCGAGGAGATCGTGGTCATCGACCACGGGCGGGTCATCGCCACCGGTACGCCCGACGAGCTCAAGAGCCGGGCGGGCGCGCAGACCCTGGCCGTACGGCCGCGGCACGCGGGTGACCAGCCGATCGTGGAGTCGGTCGTGGCGCAGGTGGCCGGCCGGGCGCCGGAGTCGCACGGCGGCTTGGTCACCGTGCCGGTCACCGACCCGGCGGTGCTGCCGGCCGTCGTACGGCGGCTGGACGACGCCGAGGTGGCGATCGGCGAGCTGGCGCTGCGCGGGTCCAGTTTGGACGAGGTGTTCCTGTCGCTGACCGGGCACCGCGCGGAGACGCAAGAAGAAGAAAGGATCCCGGCGTGAGCCAGACATTCACGCTCGCCTGGCGCGGGCTCGTGCAGATCAAGCACAACCCGGAGGAGCTGCTCGACCTGAGCATCCAGCCGCTCATGTTCGTGGCGCTGTTCACGTACGTCTTCGGCGGGGCCATCTCGGGGTCCACAGGGGACTATCTGACGTTCGCCCTGCCGGGCATCATCGTGCAGAACGCCCTTTTCGCGTCGGTCACCACCGGCGTGGGCCTCAACAGCGACCTCACCAAGGGCGTCTACGACCGGCTGCGGTCGCTGCCGATATCCCGGGCCGCCCCGCTCGCCGGCCGGATCCTGGCCGACGCCGTCAAGCAGGCGTGGTCGATCACGCTGATCCTCGCGCTGGGGTTCGCGCTCGGCTTCCGCGTCGACAACGGCCCGCTGGGCGTGCTCGCGGCGTTCGCCCTGCTGCTCGTGTTCAGCCTGGCGGCGTCCTGGATCGCGGTGCTGGTGGGCCTTCTGGCCAGCGCCCCGGAGAAGGTGCAGATCTTCGCCTTCGTCGTGGTCTTCCCGCTCACCTTCACCAGCAACGTCTTCGTGCCGACCGACACGATGCCCGGCTGGTTGCAGGCGTGGGCCAACGTCAACCCGGTCACGATCCTGGCCGACGCCGTACGCGGGCTGCTGACGGCTGACCCGAGCGCGAGCCTGATCGGCCAGTCGTTGCTCTGGGCGGCGGCGATCGCGGCGGTGTTCGCCCCGCTGGCGATCCGGACGTTCAAGCGTCGAGTGTGACGGCCACGATCTCCCGGACGGTGTCGTCCGTGACGGCCGGCCGGTCGGTGAACGCTTCGGCGAAGCGCTCGTCGCCGAGGCGTTCGCGGGCGGCGGCCTCGATCCGATCGGCGTCCCGCCGCGTGTGGTCCGGGCCGCCCCGGAGCGCGGACGCGACGCCGAGCAGCCGGGCCGCCGCGGCGGTCTGTCCACCGTGCAGCGCGAGGTCGGCCCAGCCCACCACGACCTGGCCGATCGCCGGCGCGTCGCGCGAACTGACGGCCAGGTCGAGCGCGCGGTCCAAGCGGGCCCGGGCGGCGGCCAGGTCGCCTTCGGCCATGTCGATGTGGCCGATCGCGGTGTAGATCAAGGCGGCCCACTGCGGCGAGGAGTTGAACGTGGAGATCACCTTGTCGGCCACGGCCAGTTCGGCGCGCGCCTCGCGCAGCTCACCCATCGCGCGCAGCACCTCGCCGTGGTGGTACGCCACCGACGCCCGGCCCTCGTCGGTGCCGACCCGCTCGGCCGTGCGGCGCGCCTCGTCGAGTACGGCGACGGCCCGCTCCCGATCGCCGACCATCCACAGCTCGTACGCGTACCGGGACTGCAACTCGGGCACGTCCTCGGCCGCGCCCAGCGGGAGCAGGTTGGCCAGGGCCTCCTCGAAGTGCGCCGCCGACTGGTCGTGGTCACCCCGCCGGGCGGTCAGCTCGGCCAGCCCGGACAGCGTGGTCGAGATGCCCCACCGGTCGCCCACCTCGCGGAATTCGGCCAGCGCGGCGCCGAAGTTCTCCGCCGACACCAGCCCCGCCCGGCCGGCGTTGGCCTCGGCGTGGCCGTACGACATCCGGGCCACGCCACGCACCCACCCGGACGGGTGGGTGAAGCAGCTGGCCAGCCCGGATAGCGCCGCGTCGATGTTGGGTGGGCTCTGGAAGAGATCGGAGACCGGCCCGATGATGGCGAGCACGGGGTGCCGGCTCTCCCGGCCCACCGCCAGTTCGGCGGCGCGGCGCAGCAGCTCCTGGCCGCGTTCGAGCTGGAAGAGGCCGGCGACCACGTTGAGCGCCGCCACCGACGCCGCGCCGGCCAGCAGCGCCCGGGGCACGTCCCCGGGCAGCGCCATCGCCTCCTCGGCCAGTTCCGCGCCCTCGGCCCGGCGGCCACACAGCCACCAGTACCAGCCCAGCGCGACGGCGAACCGCACCGCCAGCCGCGCGTCGCCGGCCGCGATCGCCCAGCGCATCGCGGCGTGCAGGTTGTCGTGGTCGGCGTGGAGGCGGGCGATCCACTCCAGCTGCTCGCGGGAGCGCAGCCGGCGGTCGGCCTGCCGGGCCAGCCGCAGGAAGTACCGGGCGTGCGCCTGGCGTACCCGGTCGGTCTCGCCGGCCTCGGCGAGCCGCTCCAGGCCGTACGCCTTGATGGTCTCCAGCATCCGGTACCGGCCGTCGGCGTCCGCCACGACGAGCGACTTGTCGACGAGCGCGGCGAGCAGGTCCAGGTCGCCCTCGCACACCTCCTCGACGGCGTCGAGGGTCGCGCCGCCGGCGAAGACCGCGAGCCGCCGCCACAGCGCGCGCTCGGCCTCGTCGAGCAGCTCCCAGCTCCAGTCGATGACGGCGCGCAGCGTCTGGTGCCGGGGCAGGGCGGTGCGGCTGCCGCCGGTCAGCAGCCGGAACCGGTCGCCGAGGCGTACGGCGATCTGGTCCGGGGTCAGCGCCCGCAGCCGCGCGGCGGCCAGCTCGATGGCCAGCGGCATGCCGTCCAGCGACTCGCAGATCCGCAGCACCGGGTCGGTGACCACGAACCCCGGTCGGGCGGCGACCGCGCGGTCGGCGAAGAGGCGGATGGCGGCGTACCCGAGGGACTGGTCGGCGGCGGTACCGGCGGGCGGCAGCGCGAGCGGCTCGACCGGAAAGAGGACCTCGCCGGTGATGCCGAGCGGCTCCCGGCTGGTGGCCAGCACCCGCAACTGGGGGCACCGGACGAGCAGGCCCTCCGCCAGCGTGGCCGCCGCGCCGACCAGGTGCTCGCAGTTGTCCAGGACGAGCAGGGCCCGCCGCCGGCCGAGCGCGCCGTGCAGCCGGGTGAGCGGATCGGTGGGCTCCGCCGGGGCCCGGCCGACCAGGGACTGCTCCCGCAGCCCGAGCGCGGACAGCACCACCGAGGCCAGCTCGGAGGCGTCGGTCACCGGAGCGAACTCCACCAGCCACACCCCGTCGGGCGCCTGGTCGAGCATGGCCCGGGCGGACTCCATGGCCAGCCGGGTCTTGCCCGCCCCGCCCGGCCCGGTCAGCGTGGTCAGCCGCGACTCGGCCGCGACCTTGGTGACCCGGGTCACCTCGTCCTCCCGGCCGACGAAGCTGGTCAGCGCCGCGGGCAGGTTGCTGAGGGCCGGTGCCGGGTTGGGCTCGCGCAGCAGCGCCACGTGCAGCGCGGCCAGCTCCGGCGACGGGTCGGTGCCGAGCGTGTCGGCCAGCGCCCCGCGCAGCCGGTCGTACGCGGCCAGCGCCTCCGCGGGCCGGTCCGCCGCGCGCAGGGCCCGGATCAGCAGCCCGGCCAGGCGTTCGCGCAGCGGGTGCGCCAGGGCGAGGGCCTCCAGCTCGGGTACGAGCGCGGCGCCGTCACCGAGTGCCAGCGCCGCCTCGACGCGGTCCTCGGTCGCGGCCAGCCGCAGTTCGGCCAGGTGGGCGGCCGGGGCCAGCGCGAAGGGCGCGTCCGCCACGTCGGCGAACGCCGGACCGCGCCACAGGGCGAGCGCGCCGGCCAGCGTCGCCGCGGCACCCGCCGGGTCGGCGGCGAGCGCGCCGCGGCCCGCCGCGACCTCCCGCTCGAACCGGCGCGCGTCCACGGCTTCGGCCGGCACCGCCAGCCGGTAGCCGGCGGGATGCGACTCGATGACGCCGTCCGGCAGCGCCCGGCGCAGCCGCGAGACCAGGGCCTGCAGCGCGTTGGCGGCGCCCGCGGGTGGCTCCGCGCCCCACAGCGCGTCGACGAGCGCGCCGGTGGTGACCACGCGGCCCGGGTCGAGCGCGAGCCGGATCAGGAGGGTACGCAGGCGCGCGCCACCCAGCTCGATCGGCGCGCCCGAGTCGGCGCGTACCTCGAGCGGGCCGAGCAGCGCGATCCGCACGTCCGTTATGCGCCCTCGTCGCCGTTGTCCTTGCGGCGCAACTCGTCCTCGCGGCGCTGCAGGTCTTCCTCCCACTTGTCGAACATCTCACGGTCCTGCTGGGACTGTTGAGCGTCGAGCGAGCCGAGGAACTCGGGGTCGTCGTCCGGCGCGAGTGGCCGCCGTGGCTCGGGGGCTCCGCCACCGCTCTTCGCCGTGGCCGGGCGCCCGGCCAGGAACCAGGCGATCGACCCGACCAGTGGGAAGAAGAGGATGACCAGCACCCAGAGCAGCCGGGGCAGGCCACGGATCTCGTCTTCCTCGGCGGACAGGCAGCTGATCAGGGCGATCACCGCGAGGGCGATCTGCACGACGAAGAGGAGGAGATACAGGCGGACCATGCCGCAATGATGACCCCTCCCGGCCATGGTGGCTAACGGGTCAGCACCAGCACCGCGCCCAGGCCGGCGTACCCGGCGGTGAACAGGGCGTACAGGGGCAGCGCCCGGCGTGTCTCGCGGTAGGTCAGCCCGACCAGGGCCGGCCAGCCGGCGAGCGCCACCGCGACCAGCAGGACGTCGCCGTTCTCGGCCGCCAGCCGGGCCGCGAGCACCGCGATCGCGGCGAAGGCGAGAAATGTCCGCCGCCACGCCATCCGCGTGCGCGCGACGGCGGATTCGCGCTCCGTCATTCGATCGCTTGCACGAGTACGGCCGCGACCAGGAGCAGCGAGCCGAGCCCGATGAGGACGGCGAGCAGCGCGGGGAAGCGGGACGGGGGCAGGTCACGCCCGAGCCGCATGGCCCGCTCGTTGCGCGCCCAGCGGTCGACCGCCCGGATCGCCACACCACCGCCGAGCAGCAACAGGGCGATGGCGATCACCTCGCGCAGGTGGGCGATCGGCAGCGGCGGCAGGAACTGCGCGATGCCCAACCCGCCCGCCACGAACGCGAGCCCGGTGCGGATCCAGGCGAGGAAGGTGCGCTCGTTGGCCAGCGAGAACCGGTAGTCGGGCGTGGTGCCGACCTCCCGCACCTCCCGCGAGTCGAACCACTGCCTGATCGCACCCCACACGTTTTGCGATTATCCGGGTGGCGGGTCCCCGTAACCTTGACGGGTGACCGAACTGGACAGACAGGCCCTTCTCACCGCGTATGACGAGCAACTGCGCGCGCTCGTACCCGATCCGCTGCCCGCGGGGGCGACGGTGGAGCGGGACGGCCCGCTGATCCGGATGCGCGGGCTGGACGCGGGCGGCTACCTGCTGTACCCGGATCTGGGCGGCATGACCGGCGCGGACCTGGACGCGCTGATCCAGCGCCAGGTGGAGATCTTCGCCGCGCTCGGCGAGCCGGTGGAGTGGAAGCTGCACGCGCACGACGAGCCGGCGGACCTCGCGGACCGGTTGCGGTCCGCGGGTTTCAAGCCCGAGGAGCGCGAGACGGTCGTGATCGGGCCGGTCGCGCTGCCGGCCACGCAGCCACCCGAGGGGGTACGACTACGTGAGGTGACCGCCCGCGCGGACCTGGAGCGGATCACGCGGATGGAGTCGACGGTGTGGGACGCGGACCGCGGCTGGCAGGCGGACTCCCTGGAGAAGGAGATCGGCGCCGACCCCAACGCGATCACGGTGGTGGTGGCGGAGGCCGGCGGCGAGGTGGTCAGCGCCGGCTGGGTCCGGTACGTGCGCGGCACCGCGTTCGCCACCCTGTGGGGCGGCTCGACGCTGCGGGAGTGGCGTGGCCGGGGCATCTACAAGTCACTTGTCTCCTACCGGGCGCGGCTGGCCGCGGACCGGGGCCATACGCTGCTCCAGGTCGACGCCTCGGATGACAGCCGCCCGATCCTGGAACGGCTGGGGTTCGTGGCGGTGACCACCACCACGCCGTACGTCTACACACCCGCAGGGGGCGGCATGAGCCTGACCGTCGAGGACAAGGTGACCTTGAAGACGGCCGCGTTCGGCGCGGTCTACCTGGTGTCCAACGCCGATCCGGGGTTCTTCGCGATGCTGAAGGAGAGCTTCGCCGCCTCCGAGGCGCTGGCCGGCACGACCGGCCTGGTCAAGGAGGTGCTGACCACCGGGGCGCTGCCGAAGCTGCCGCGGGGCTCCGCGAGCGAGGTGGAGGCGCTCGTGCTGCCCGCGCTGGAGCGGTCGGTCGCGATCCTGCGTGAGAAGGCGCCGGACGAGCTGGCGCAGTACCGGGCCGCCGTGGTGGCCGCCGCCGAGGAGACCGCGCACGCCACGCACGGGGTGAACGCCCGCGAGGCCGAGACTGTGGCGAAAATCAAGGCGGCGCTGACACCTACTGGCCAGTAACATAAGGTGTGAGAGCTTAAGCTAACGAGCGTTAACCCGAGCAGGAGGTCGTGGAAGCGCGATGAATATCGTCGTACTCGTCAAGCAGGTGCCCGACTCCAGTTCGGAGCGCGCCCTGCGTGCTGACGACAACACAGTCGACCGGGGGTCGGCGAGCAATGTCATCAACGAGATGGACGAGTACGCCATCGAGGAGGCGTTGCGGATCCAGGAAGCGCACGGCGGTGAGGTCACCATCCTGACGATGGGGCCGGGCAGCGCGGCGGAGTCGATCCGCAAGGCGCTGTCGATGGGGCCGGACCGGGCCGTGCACGTGATCGACGACGCTCTGCACGGGTCGTGTGCGCTGGCCACCTCCAAGGTGCTGGCCGCGGCGTTGGGCACGCTGGGCGCCGACCTGGTGCTGTGCGGTGCGGAGTCGACCGATGGTCGGGTGCAGGTGATGCCGCACATGCTGGCCGAGCGGCTCGGCATCGCGGCGCTGACCGGCGCGCGGAAGCTGACCGTCGACGGTTCGGCGCTCACGGTCGAGCGGCAGACCGACGAGGGTTACGAGGTGGTGACCGCGGCGACGCCGGCGATCGTGTCGGTGTGGGACACGATCAACGATCCGCGGTACCCGTCGTTCAAGGGCATCATGGCGGCGAAGAAGAAGCCGGTGCAGACGCTGTCGCTGGCCGACCTGGGCGTGGCGGCCGGCGAGGTCGGCTCCGACGGCGCCTCGTCGGCGGTTGTCGAGCACAGCAAGCGTCCGCCGCGTTCGGGTGGGCAGAAGGTCACCGACGAGGGCGAGGGCGGCGTGAAGCTGGTCGAGTTCCTCGCGTCCGAGAAGTTTGTCTGAGAGGGCTGGACGTCATGGCTGAGGTTCTGGTCGTTGTCGAGCACTCCGGCGGCGAGGTCAAGAAGGTCACGCTCGAGATGCTCACGCTGGCGCGTGAGCTGGGCACCCCGGCCGCGGTGGTCCTCGGCGGTCCGGGGGCGGCGGCGCCGCTGGTCGACAAGCTGAGCGAGTACGGCGCGGCGAAGGTGTACGCCGGCGAGAGCGCCGATCTGGACGGGTACCTGGTGGCGCCGAAGGCGGCTGTTCTTGCCGCGCTGGTGCGTTCCGTCTCGCCGGGGGCGGTGCTGCTCGGCTCCACCCAGGAGGGCAAGGAGATCGCCGGGCGGCTCGCGGTCAAGCTGGACAACGGGCTGCTGACCGACGTGACCGCTTTGGCGGCGGACGGGACGGCGACGCAGGTGGTGTTCGCCGGTTCCACGATCGTGAAGTCTCGGGTGACCCGCGGTCTTCCTTTGGTGACCGTGCGGCCCAACTCGGTGACTCCGGTGCCCTCGGCTGCTTCCGCCGAGGTGTCCACTGTGGATGTCACGGTGGACGAGTCGGCGAAGCTGGCCCGGGTGGTGGAGCGCAAGGTGGAGGCCAAGGGTGCCCGCCCGGAGCTGACCGAGGCGTCCGTGGTCGTCTCCGGCGGCCGGGGCGTGGGCAACGCCGACAACTTCAAGCTGGTGGAGGAGATGGCCGACCTGCTCGGCGGCGCGGTCGGCGCGTCCCGGGCGGCGGTCGACTCCGGCTACTACCCGCACCAGTTCCAGGTCGGGCAGACCGGCAAGACGGTGTCCCCGCAGCTGTACGTCGCGCTGGGTATTTCCGGTGCGATCCAGCACCGGGCCGGCATGCAGACCTCGAAGACGATCGTGGCGGTCAACAAGGACGCCGAGGCGCCCATCTTCGAGCTCGCCGACTTCGGCGTGGTCGGCGACCTGTTCAAGGTCGTACCGCAGGCCGCCGAAGAGATCCGCAAGCGCAAGTAGGGCTCGTTGCAAGGAAGGGCACCTTGTTAACGCTTTCTGCATAGCAAGGGGCCCTTCCTAACATCTCAGCGCCGACCGCAGGGCATCACTAACGGGCGCATTAGGCTGATAGGCGATGGCCTACTTGGATCACGCCGCGACGACGCCGATGCTCGCCGAGGCGATCGAGGCGTACGCGGCAGCCGCTCGCGAGGTTGGCAACGCGTCGTCGTTGCACGCCCCGGGCCGGCGCGCCCGCCGCACCGTGGAGGAGTCCCGCGAGCGAATCGCCGCCGTCGTCGGCGCCCGCCCGTCCGAGGTGATCTTCACGGGCAGCGGCACGGAAAGCGACAATCTCGCCGTCAAGGGCATCCACTGGGCCCGGCGCCGGGAAGGGCGCAACAGGGTGGTCGCCAGCGCCGTGGAGCATCACGCCGTGCTCGACTCCGTACAGTGGCTGCACGAGCACGAGGGCGCGGACGTCACGTGGCTGCCGGTGGATGCCTTAGGGCGAGTGGCCTTGGATGCGCTTTCCTTCACGGATGACGTCACCGTGATCAGCGTCATGTGGGCGAACAACGAGGTAGGCACCGTCCAGCCCATCGCCGAATGGGCGGCGCTGGCCGCGGCGGCCGGCATCCCGTTCCACACCGACGCGATCCAGGCCGTCGGCCAGGTGCCCGTCGACTTCGCGGCCAGCGGCGCCGCCGCGCTCACCATCAGCGGCCACAAGCTCGGCGGCCCGGCTGGCGTGGGCGCCCTGCTGCTCGGGCGCGACGTCGCCTGCACCCCGCTGCTGCACGGCGGCGGCCAGGAGCGCGACGTACGCTCCGGCACCCTCGACGCGCCGGCCATCGCCGCGTTCGCCGTCGCGGTCGAGGCCGCGGTCAAGAGCCAGCAGGAGTACGCGGCCCGGGTGGGCGCGCTCCGCGACGACCTGGTCACCCGGGTACGGCAGGTCGTGCCCGAAGCGATCTACAACGGCGACCCGGACAACCGGCTCCCCGGCAACGCGCACCTGTCGTTCCCCGGGTGCGAGGGCGACGCGTTGCTGCTCCTGCTGGACGCCCAGGACATCGCCTGCTCGACCGGGTCGGCGTGCTCGGCGGGAGTGGCCCAGCCCTCCCACGTACTGCTCGCGATGGGGGCGGACGACGACCGCGCCCGCTCCAGCCTCCGCTTCACCCTCGGCCACACCTCGACGCAGGCCGACGTGGACGCCCTGGTAGCCGCCCTACCCGGCGCCGTAGAGCGAGCCCGCCGGGCCAACCGCCGCTAGGCGCTCCCCGCCGGGGTTGCTGCGGTGGCTGCTCGCCGCCGCGCGTGAGCCGCCGCGCGTGAGTAGGGCGCCCCTGTTGGGTGCGCGCGCGTGAGTGGGGCGCCCCCATGCCCGCTATGGCGTGAGTAGGGGCGCCCTACTCACGCCGCATCGCCCAACGGGGGCGCCCTACTCAAGGGCTGCATGAACGCGAAGGATTCGAGTCGCCCCAGCGACCCAAATCCTTCACATTCATCTCGCAACTGCTGGCTCCCGCGCTCAAGGGCCGCGGGCAACCGCGCCGATCAAGGACTTTCGCGTCGATCAAGGGCGAATGGTCGTGGTTCAGAGATCGAAGCACGACCATTTGCCCTTGATCGACAGGGAGAGGCGGGCGGAGAGGCGGGCGGAGAGGCGGGCGGAGAGGCGGGCGGAGAGGCGGGCGGAGAGGCGGGCGGAGGAGAGGGCGGGGTGGGGGTGGGGTGGGGGGTGGTGGTGATGAGGCGGACGCCGACTAGGACGGCGGCCATGCCGAGGACCAGGGCGGGCGTTACCGGCTCGTCCAGGAAGACGGAGCCCCAGAGCACGCCGAACACGGGTGCGAGCAGCGTCACGGTGACCGCCGCGACCGGGCCGATCCGGCTCAGCAGGGGGAACCACAGCACGAACGCCACACCCGTGCACACCAGCCCGAGCAGCCCCACGGCGAGCAGCGCTCCAGCGGTGGGCGGGTGGGCGGTGCCGGCCACCGCGGCCGGGCCGGCGAGGAGCACCGTCGCGCCGATCTGTTGCCCGGCGGCCAGCGCGTACGGCGGGGTGCCGCCCAGCCGGCGGGCGGTCCAGACGCTGCCGGTGGCGTACGACAGGGAGGCCAGCAGGCAGGCGCCGGTGGCGGCGACGGTGCCCGCGTCGAGGGGCAGGGTGCCGAGTCCGACGGCGGCGGCCACCCCGGCGAGTCCCACGGCCCCGCCGAGCAGGCGCCGGGCGGTGGCCGGCTGACCGAGCCAGATGCGGGCCACCACGATGCCCCAGATGGGCGTGGTCGCGTTCAGCACGGCGGCGAGCGACGCGGGTAGCCGCAACTCGGCGATGGCGAAGAGGGTGAACGGCAGCGCCGCCAGCAGGAAGCTCACGACCAGCAGGTCGCGTGTCCGCCCGCGAAGGGCCGCGAGTTGGCCGGTGATCACGAGCAGGGTGATGGGCACCAGCGCACCCAGGGCGACTCGCCCGGCGGACACCGGCAGCGGGCCGAGCACGGGGGACGCCACCCGGATGAAGAGGAACGAGGCGCCGAAGACCGCGGAGACGGTAACGAGGATGGCCAGGTCCTTGCGAGTCATGTCTTTAGGCGTACGCTCGACCGTGTCGACAAGTCAAACTCATACAGCTCATGTCGAGCATGAGAGGTTCGCATGCATCTGGCTCAACTGCGCGCCCTCGTGGCGGTCGCCGACCGGGGCGGATTCACCCGGGCGGCCACCGAGCTGGGGCTGACCCAGTCGGCCGTGTCGCACGCCGTGGCCGCCCTCGAGCGGGAGCTGGGGCATCGGCTCGTCGACCGCGACCGCACGGGCGCCGTGCTCACCATCGTCGGCAAGGCGGTGGTCGACGACGCCCGCGAGGCCGTACGCGCCGCCGACCGGGTGGCCGAGCGAGCCGCGGCCAGCGGTGGGGAGCTGATCGGCGAGCTGCGCCTCGGTGGCATGCCGAGCACCAACCTGGCCGTACTGCCCGGGTTGCAGCGACGGTTCGCGCGGCGGCACCCGGGCGCCCGGGTGTCGCTGCTGGAGGGCACCGACGACGAGATGGTCGACTGGGTCGAGCGCGGCCTGGTCGACCTGAGCTGCGTGGTCGACGGGTTGGGCGCGGTCGAGGGGCCGGTGCTGGCGCAGGACGAGTTCATGGTGCTGGTCGACCCCGAGCACCCGCTGGCCGGCGAGGCGAGCGTGGCGGTGGAGGACCTGGTGGACGACGCGTTCGTGACCAGCGCCAGCGGGTGCGAGCCGCTGGTCGAGGCGATCTTCGCGGCGCACGGTTTGGCGTTCCGGCCCGCCCACCGGGTGACCCAGCTCGGCACGATCGTCACGATGGTTCGAGCCGGGATCGGGGTGTCGGTGGTGCCGTCGCTGCTGCTGGCCGAGCAGCCGGCCGGGGTGGTGGCCATGCCGCTCAACCCGCGCGTGCCCCGGGTGCTGCGCATCGGGCACCGCGTCGGTGGGCGGCCGCACGCGCTGGCCCGGGCGTTCCTCGACTTCGTTGTGTCAGAGGGGCCGGTTACCGTTGTCGGGTGAGAGTGTTGGCAGCGATGTCCGGCGGGGTCGACTCGGCGGTGGCCGCCGCGCGGGCGGCCGAGGCCGGGCACGACGTCACCGGCGTGCACCTGGCGCTGGCGCGCAACCCGCAGACGTACCGGTCGGGCGCGCGGGGCTGCTGCACGCTGGAGGACTCCCGGGACGCCCGCCGCGCGGCGGACGTGATCGGCATCCCGTTCTACGTGTGGGACATGGCCGACCGGTTCCATGAGGACGTGGTCGACGACTTCGTCGCGGAGTACGCGGCGGGGCGTACCCCGAATCCGTGCCTGCGCTGCAACGAGAAGATCAAGTTTGCTGCGGTGCTGGACCGGGCCGTGGCCCTGGGCTTCGACGCGGTGGTGACCGGCCACCACGCCCGGCTCGGCCCGGACGGGCTGCTGCGGCGCAGCGTCGACCTGCCCAAGGACCAGTCGTACGTGCTGGCGGTGCTGCGCCGCGACCAGCTCGACCGGTCGATCTTCCCGCTGGGCGACTCGACCAAGGCCCAGGTGCGGGCCGAGGCGGCCGAGCGCGGGCTGGCGGTGGCCCAAAAGCCCGACTCGCACGACATCTGCTTCATCGCGGACGGCGACACGCGGCGCTTCCTCGCGGAGCGGCTGGGCGAGGCGCCGGGCGACATCGTGGAGGCCGAGACGGGTGCGGTGCTGGGCCAGCACGCGGGGGCGTACGCGTACACCGTCGGGCAGCGCCGCGGGCTGGCCCTGAAAAACCCGGCAGCCGACGGCCGGCCGCGCTACGTGCTGTCCATCACGCCGACGACCAACACCGTGACGGTCGGGCCGGCGAGCGCGCTCGACGTGTCCGAGGTGGTCGGTGACCGTCCGGTGTGGACGGGCGGGCCGCTGCCCGACGGCCCGATCGAGTGCGAGGTGCAACTGCGCGCCCATGGCGAGGGCGTGCCCGCCACGGTGGAGCTGGTGGACGACCGCCTGCGCGCCAGCCTGCACCGCCCGGCCCGCGGCATCGCGGCAGGCCAAGCCATCGTCGCCTACGCCGGCGACGCCGTCCTAGGCTCCGCCACGATCGTCTAAGCGAGGCGGGTAGCGTGGCGCGCGTGGAGTTTGCGTGGGGCGTGGGGCGGCTACCGGCATGGGGTCGATGCCGGGGACGGACGTTGCTGAGGCGCAACGGATCGTGCTCGGGGAGGTGCCCGACCTGCCGTACCTGCCGGAGTTGCCCGACCGGGGGGCAGGGGCCGAGCTCATTGGGCGGGGCGCGGGGTTTCTGGTGGACCTGCCCGTCGAGCTGTATGCGGGGCGGTGGCGGGTGGCCGGGCGGGGCGGGCGCGACCTGCGCCGTACGCATGACCTGCTGGAGCGCGACCTCGACCAGATGACCGAGCAGGCGGACCAGTACGCGGGGCCGTTCAAGGTGCAGGCGGCCGGGCCGTACACGCTCGCGGCCAGCATCGACCTCGCGCTCGGCGGGCGGATCCTGCGCGACCACGGCGCGGTGCGGGACCTGAGCGAATCGCTGGCCGAGGGGCTGCGCACCCATGTGGCCGACGTGCGCCGCCGCCTGCCGGCCGCCACCGTGCTGCTCCAACTCGACGAGCCCTCGCTCCCGGCGGCACTGGCCGGCCGGATCGCCACCGACAGCGGCCTGCACACCTACCGGTCGATCGAGGCGACCACCGCCGCGAGCACTCTGCGCACGGTGGTGGAGGCGGTAGGCGTACCCGTTGTTGTGCATTGTTGTGCCGCGGACGTGCCGCTGGATGTCGTGCGATCGAGCGGCGCGGCGGCCGTGGCACTAGACCTCGACCTGGTCGAAAAGCTTGATCCGCTGGGCGAGGCCATCGACGCGGGCCTCGGCCTTTTCGCGGGTGGCGCGCCAGCGCCGTCCGCGACGATGGCCGATCGGGTACGGGAGATGTGGCGCCGCCTCGGCTTCCCGGCGGCTCGGTTGCCGGAGCAGGTGGTGGTCACCCCGGCGTGCGGCCTGGCCGGCGTGGCGGACGCCCGCGCCGTGCTGAAGGCGTGCCACGAGGCCGCCCGCCGGTTGGCCGAGGACGACTAGGCCGGGACCTTGGGCAGGCCGGTCACCTCGGCGGAGTACTCGTGGTCGACGAGGGTGCCCTCCAGGTAGGCGGCGTAGGCGGTCAGGTCGAGGTGGCCGTGGCCGCACAGCGCGGTGAGGATGACCTTCTGCTCGCCGGTCTCCTTGCAGCTCAGGGCCTCCTCGATGCAGGCGGCCAGGGCGTGCGTGGGCTCCGGCGCGGGCACGATGCCCTCGGTCCGGGCGAAGCGCACGCCCGCCTCGAAGCACTCCCGCTGGGTCTTGGCGACCGCATCGATCAGGCCCAGCTCGTAGATGTGCGACAGCAGCGGGGACATGCCGTGGTAGCGCAGGCCGCCGGCGTGGATCGGGTCCGGGATGAAGTCGTGCCCGAGCGTGTGCATCTTCATCAGCGGGGTCATGCCGGCGGTGTCGCCGAAGTCGTACGCGTAGACGCCCTTGGTCAGCGACGGGCAGCTCGCCGGCTCGACGGCGCGGATGGTGACGTCCATGCGGCCGGCGAGCTTTTCGCGCAGGAACGGGAACGCTAGGCCGCCGAAGTTCGAGCCGCCGCCGGTGCAGCCCACGATCAGGTCCGGGGCCAGGCCCACCTTGGCGAACTGCGCGAGGCACTCCTCGCCGATCACCGTCTGATGCAGGAGTACGTGGTTGAGCACGCTGCCGAGCGCGTAGTTGGTGTCCGGGTTCTGGGCCGCCACCTCGACGGCTTCGGAGATCGCGATGCCCAGCGAGCCCGGGGAGTCGGGGTCCTTGGCGAGCACCGCCCGCCCGGCCGCGGTCAGCTCGGACGGGGACGGGTGGACCACCCCGCCGAACGTCTCGATCATTATCTTGCGGTACGGCTTCTGGTCGTACGAGGCGCGCACCTGCCAGACCTCGCAGTCCAGGCCGTACTGGGCGCAGGCGAACGCGAGCGCGGTGCCCCACTGGCCGGCGCCGGTCTCGGTGGTCAGCCGGCGCACGCCCGCTTCCTTGTTGTAGTACGCCTGCGGTACCGCCGTGTTCGGCTTGTGCGAGCCGGCCGGCGACACGCCCTCGTACTTGTAGAAGATCTTGGCGGGGGTGCCGAGCGCCTTCTCCAGCCGGTGCGCCCGGTAGAGCGGGGACGGCCGCCAGAGCCGGTAGACGTCCAGGACGTCCTCCGGGATGTCCACGTACCGGTCGGTGGTGACCTCTTGCAGGATGAGGTCCATCGGGAAGAGTGGCGCGAGGTCGTCCGGTCCGACCGGCTGGAGCGTGCCGGGGTGCAGCACGGGCGGGGGCGGGCTGGGCAGATCCGCGACCACGTTGTACCAGCGACGAGGCATTTCCGACTCGTCCAGCAAGATCTTGGTCGGCTCACTCATGGTCACCACGTTATGTCGGATGCACCGGTTACGGTGCAGGGGTGTCTGAGGAAGTTGTCCCCGTTGGAGTGACCCCCGAGCAGGTCGCGGCGGCCGGGGCGGAGCCGCCCGCCGATGTCCGCGAGCGGCACGCCGCGCTGAGCGCCGAGCTGTCCGACCATCAGTACCGGTACTACGTGCTCGACGCGCCGACGATCTCCGACGCGGAGTTCGACCGGCTGCTGCGGTCGCTTGAGGCGCTGGAGGAGGAGTATCCGGCCTTGCGCACGCCGGACTCGCCCACCCAGCGGGTCGGCGGGACCTTCTCCACGCTCTTCACATCGGTGGAGCACGCCGAGCGGATGATGTCGCTCGACAACGCGTTCGACGACGAGGAGCTGTCCGCCTGGGCCGAGCGGGTGGAGCGCGACGCGGGCAGCGCCGTGTCCTACCTCTGCGAGCTCAAGGTCGACGGCCTGGCGATCAACCTGACGTACGAGGACGGTCGGCTGGTGCGGGCGGCCACCCGCGGCGACGGGCGTACGGGTGAGGACGTCACCAACAACGTACGGACGATCAAGGACGTGCCGTTGGTTCTGGACGGCGCGGGCGTGCCGGACTTTCTCGAGGTCAGGGGCGAGGTCTACTTCCCGGTGGCGGCGTTCGGCGACCTCAACGCGAGCCTGGTCGAGCAGGGCAAGGCGCCGTTCGCCAACCCGCGCAACGCGGCCGCGGGGAGCCTGCGGCAGAAGGACCCGCGGATCACCGCTTCCCGTGGGCTGCGCATGGTCGTGCACGGCTTCGGCGCCCGGCGCGGTTTCCAGCCGGCGGCGCAGTCCGGGGCGTACGAGGCGATGAAGCGCTGGGGCCTCGCGGTGAGCGAGCGCTGGCAGCTCAAGCCCGACCTCGACGGGGTACGGGAGTACATCGCCTACTACGCCGAGCACCGGCACGACGTCGAGCACGAGATCGACGGGGTGGTCGTCAAGGTCGACTCGATCGGCATCCAGGGCCGGCTCGGCTCGACCAGCCGGGCGCCACGCTGGGCGATCGCGTTCAAGTACCCGCCCGAGGAGGTCAACACCAAGCTGCTCGACATCCAGGTCAACGTGGGGCGCACCGGCCGGGTCACCCCGTTCGCGGTGCTGGAGCCGGTGCGGGTGGCCGGCTCGACGGTCGCGCTCGCGACGCTGCACAACGCCCGCGAGGTCGAGCGGAAGGGGGTGTGGATCGGCGACACGGTCGTCATCCGCAAGGCCGGCGACGTCATCCCCGAGGTGCTCGGGCCGGTCATCGATCTGCGGCCTTCGGATGCCCGGCGGTTCGAGATGCCGACCGAGTGTCCTTCGTGCGGGACCACCTTGGCGCCCGCCAAGGAGGGCGACATCGACATCCGCTGCCCCAACAACAGGTCGTGCCCCGCGCAGCTGCGCGAGCGGGTGTTTCACCTGGCCGGGCGCGGCGGGTTCGACATCGAGGTGCTGGGCTACAAGGCGGCCTCCGCGCTGCTGGACGCGGGCATCATCCAGGACGAGGGCGACCTGTTCGGCCTGACCGCCGAGGACCTGGGCAAATCCGACTTCTTCCGGAAGAAGGACGGCACGCTCACCACCAACTCGGAGAAGCTGCTCGTGCAGCTCGAAAAGGCCAAGGAGCAGCCGTTGTGGCGGGTGCTCGTCGCACTGTCCATCCGGCACGTGGGCCCCACCGCCGCGCAGGCGCTGGCCAGGCACTTCGGGTCGCTCGACGCGATTCGCGACGCCTCTCTCGAAGAGCTCTCCGGGGTGGAGGGCGTCGGCCCGACGATCGCCGAGAGCCTCACCGAATGGTTCACGGTCGGCTGGCACAACGACGTGGTCGAGAATTGGCGGCAGGCAGGCGTGCGGCTCGCCGAGGAGCGGGTCGACGAGGGGCCGCGCCCGCTCGAAGGGCTCACCGTGGTGGTGACCGGGACGCTGTCGACGTACTCGCGTGATCAGGCCACCGAGGCGATCACGGCCCGCGGCGGCAAGGTGAGCGGCTCGGTGTCGAAGAAGACCGGCTTCGTCGTGGTCGGCGACAACCCCGGCACCAAGTACGACAAAGCCGTCTCGCTCAAGGTGCCGGTGCTCGACGAGGCCGGGTTCGACGTGTTGCTGGCGCAGGGTCCGGACGCCGCGCGGGAGGTTGCACAGGCGTAACGGGACTCATCCACAACCCGTCCTGTATCTCAAGTTCGTTACGACTGCTTGGGAAAGCTCCCATGGTGGCGCGCAACCGCTCATATGGTGGTGGACGATTCAGGGCACCGATGAGCTACGGCGGGGGAGGGTCCTATGGAGGCCGCATCGCGGAACTCCGTTGCCCCCGAGCGGGCCGTTCCGTTTTTCGGATTTGCCTGGGCGGTCATCACGGTGGCCGCCCTCGTGTGTGCGGTGCCGCTCGCCCGGCTGCCCGGCCAGTTGGGGGACTTGCCGGCGGCGTTCTGGGTGATGGCCGGGCTCGCCGTGCTGGTCGACGCCCGCCCGTTCACCCCGCCCGGGCGGCGGCAGAGCTCGGCGGTCTTCCCGTCCATCTGCTTCACGTTCGCCATCCTGTTGGGCTGGGGGCTCGCCCCGGCCGTCGCCGTACAGGCCGCCGCGGTGGTGGTCTCCTCCTGGCGGATGCGCCACGCGTGGTGGCGGGCGGCGTTCAACATCGGCCAGTACGCGCTGGCGCTGTCCGCGGCGTACGCGGTGAGCCGCCTCGCCGACGTCGACCGCCTCGACTGGGCGGACGTCGCGGTGGTGGGCATCGCCGGGTGTGCCTGGTTCCTGGTCAAGTACGGCACGGTCACGCTCGCCCTGCGGCTGCTCTTCGGCGGCCGGTGGACGTCGATCTTCCGGCAGGGTCTCGCGTTCGAGCTGCTGTCGATGGGCTCGTTGTTGCTGCTCAGCCCGGTGCTGCTGGCCGCGGCGCACACCAGCGCGGCGCTGATCCCGCTGGTCGTGGTGCCGCTGTACGCGGTCTACCGGATGGCCCGGCTCTCCGCCGAGCAGGACCAGCTCACCCGGATGGACCCGCTGACCGGGCTCGCCAACCGCAAGGCGCTGCTGTCCGAGGTGGCCGACCAGGTGCCGGCCCACGCGGAGCGGGCCGCCAAGGGCGCCGAAGACCGGCACCTGGCGCTGCTCGTGCTCGACCTGGACCGGTTCAAGCACGTCAACGACGCGCTCGGGCACGCGGTCGGCGACCGGCTGCTGGTGCAGGTCGGCAACCGGCTGACCGAGGCCGTACGCCCCGGCGACGTGGTGGCCCGGCTCGGCGGTGACGAGTTTGCGATCCTGGCACCCGGCCTGACCAGCGCCGCCGCCGCCCGCGAGCTGGCCGTACGGGTGGTCGCCACGCTCGCCGAGCCGGTCGCGCTGGACGGCCTGCCGCTCGACGTGGCGGGCTCGATGGGCATCGCGCTCTATCCCGACCACGGCGAGGACTTCGCCACCCTGCTGCGCCACGCCGACGTGGCCATGTACGACGCCAAGCACCGCGGCGACACCGTCGCCGTCTACGCCCCGGACTCCGACCACAACTCCCCGGAACGGCTGAGCCTGCTCGCCGACCTGCGCAAGGCCCTCGACGGGGGCGACAGCCGCCAGATCGCGATGTACTACCAGCCGCAGATCGCGATCGACACCGGCGAGGTGGTCGGCGTCGAGGCGCTGCTGCGCTGGCGGCACCCGCAGCGGGGCATGGTCGACCCGGAGGAGCTGATCCGCGTCGCCGAGCAGAGCGCGGTCATGCGGCTGCTGACCAAGCGGGTGGTCGACGACGTGGTCGAGCAGACCGCGAAATGGGCCGCCGCCGGGCTGCACCTGCGGTCCGCCCTCAACGTCAGCGTCCGCGACCTGCACGACGGCGAGATCGCGGACCAGATCGCCGAACGGCTGGCCCGGTACGGCCTGCCCGCCGACCGGCTCCAGCTGGAGATCACCGAGGGCGCGCTGATGGCCGACCCGCGCCGGGTGCTGGCCACCATCGCCCGGCTCGACAAGATCGGCGTGGCGATCGCGCTGGACGACTTCGGCACCGGGTACTCCTCGATGCAGCACCTGCGCCGGCTGCCGCTCGCCGAGGTCAAGGTGGACCGGTCGTTCGTTCTCGGGATGGCTACCGACGCCGACGACGCGGCGATCGTCCGGTCGGTGATCGAGCTGGCCGGCGCGCTCGGGCTGCGGGTGGTCGCCGAGGGCGTGGAGGACGAGCGCACCTGGCGCCTCCTGCACGCGGCCGGCTGCCACGTGGCCCAGGGCTGGTTCTACGCCCGCCCGATGCCGGCTGACGAGCTGGTCGCCTGGCTGGCCCGTTACCGCGCGGTGCCCCCACCCGCCTAGCCGGCGGTGGGGGACAAATAGACTCGCTCGGGTCAGTCAGCGTTCTAAGGGGGCACCCATGGCCGCCATCTCCCGCGAGGAGGTCGCGCATCTCGCGCGCCTGTCGCGGCTCGCCGTCACCGAGCAGGAGCTTGACCTGTTCGCCGGCCAGCTCGACGTGATCCTCCAGGCGGTCGCCCGGGTGGGCGAGGTCGTGGCCGAGGACATCCCGCCGACGTCACACTCCGTACCGCTGACCAACGTGCTGCGGGACGACGTCGAGGTGCCCTGCCTCACCCCGGAGGACGCGCTCGCGGGCGCGCCGGACGCCGAAGACGGCCGGTTCCGCGTACCCCGCATCTTGGAAGAGGAGGCGTGAGCGTGACCGACGTGACGAGGCTGACCGCGACGCAGGTCGCGGCGCTCATCGCCAGCGGCGAGGCGTCCGCCACCGAGGTGGCCCAGGCGCATCTGGACCGGATCGCCGCGGTCGACGACCGGGTGCACGCGTTCCTGCACGTCGACGCCGAGGGCGCGCTTGTCGCCGCCCGCGCTGTCGACCAGCGGCGGGCGTCGGGGGAGGCGCTCGGCCCGCTCGCGGGCGTGCCGGTGGCGGTCAAGGACATCGTGACCACCCGCGGGGTGCCCACCACGGCCGGCTCCAAGATCCTTGAGGGCTGGCGGCCGCCGTACGACGCGACGATCGTGGAGCGGATGCGCGCCGCCGGGCTCGTGATGCTCGGCAAGACCAACCTGGACGAGTTCGCCATGGGCTCGTCGACGGAGTATTCGGCGTACGGGCCGACGTACAACCCGTGGGACCTGACCCGCATCCCGGGTGGCTCCGGGGGCGGCAGCGCGGCGGCACTCGCCGCGTACGAGGCGCCGCTCGCGGTGGGCACCGACACCGGCGGCTCGATCCGCCAGCCGGGCGCGGTCACGGGCACGGTGGGCGCGAAGCCGACGTACGGCGGGACGTCCCGGTACGGGCTCATCGCGTTCTCCTCCTCATTGGACACCCCGGGCCCGTGCGCCCGCACCGTCGAGGACGCCGCGCTGCTGCACGCGGTGCTGGCCGGGCACGACCCGCGCGACTCCACCTCGATCCCGCAGCCGGTGCCGGACGTCGTCGGCGCGGCCCGCCAGGGCGCCACCGGCGACCTGACCGGCGTGCGGATCGGCCTGGTGCGCGAGTTCAGCGGCGAGGGCGCGGAGCCGGGCGTGACGGCGGCCTTCCGCGACGCGGTCGACGCGCTGACCAAGCTGGGCGCCGAGGTGGTCGAGGTGTCCTGCCCGCACTTCCAGTACGCGCTGCCGGCGTACTACCTGATCGCGCCCAGCGAGTGCTCCTCCAACCTGGCCCGCTTCGACGGCGTGCGGTACGGCCTGCGAGTCGGCGACGACGGCGCGAAGGCGCTCGAAGAGGTCATGTCGCTGACCCGGGAGGCCGGGTTCGGGCCGGAGGTCAAGCGGCGCATCATCATCGGCACGTACGCGCTGTCGAGCGGCTACTACGACGCCTACTACGGGCAGGCGCAGAAGGTCCGCACGCTGATCACGCGGGACTTCACGGCCGCGTTCGAGCAGGTCGACGTGTTGGTCTCGCCGACCACGCCGTTCGTGGCGTTCCCGCTGGGCTCGCGTACGTCCGACCCGTACCAGATGTACCTCGCCGACCTCTTCACGATCCCGACCAACCTGTACGGCGGTCCGGGCATCTCGGTCCCCTGTGGACTGTCTGAGGGTCTGCCGGTGGGCTTCCAGATCATGGCCCCGACGCTGCGCGACGACCGGATGTACCGGGTCGCGGCGGCGCTGGAGTCGGCGGTCGGGACGCTCACCCCGCCGGCGCTGTAGGTTCAGGTTCAGATCGAGTTCTGAGCTGCCGCGATGTCCGTCGTGGTCCGGGCCGTTGCTCCCGCGGCCTCGCCCTGCGCGGTCCACAATCGACAGCGGCGGGCGGTGCCGGTGGGTTCGCGGCGGCGTACGACGTGGGTGCGGTCGCGAAGCGGTAGCACTCCACATCTGCCCTACCCGCCGTGGTTGCCGGCCCGCGGGCCGGGGCTGTGGGTTGTGGGACGCGCAGGGTGAGGCCGCGGGAGCGACGGCTTGGACCGCGACGGGCGTCGCGGCAGCTCAACATCTTTGATTTTCCTCACCCTCACCGCAAGACGTCTCTAAAGAGGGCTCAACCCCGCCCCACGCCCGACCCTCTCTCGCTGATCAAGGTCTTCGACGTCGATCAAGGGCAAACGGTCGCGGATCGGAGATCAAAGCACGACCGTTCGCCCTTGATCGACGGGAAAGCCCTTGATCGACGCACGAAGGGGGGTGCAGCGGAAGGGGCGCGGGGAAGGGCGGCGGGGGTTGGGTTGGGGAGCTATTAGGCTGGTGCGGTGACCACGACCGCGCTGCCCGCGTACGAGGATGTCGTCGCCCGTTTCGAGCCGGTGATCGGCCTGGAGACGCACGTCGAGCTGGGCACGAAGACGAAGATGTTCTGTGGGTGCCCGACCGACTTCGGGGGCCAGCCCAACACCCGGATCTGCCCGGTCTGCCTGGGCCTGCCCGGGGCGCTGCCGGTGGCCAACCGGGCGGCGATCGAGGCCACGATCCGGATCGGCCTCGCGCTCAACTGCACGATCGCGTCGTGGTGCCGCTTCGCGCGGAAGAACTACTTCTACCCGGACATGCCGAAGAACTTCCAGATCAGCCAGTACGACGAGCCGCTGTGCACCGACGGCTGGCTGGACGTCGAGATCGACGGCGAGCTGGTGCGGATCGGCATCGAGCGGGTGCACCTGGAGGAAGACACCGGCAAGACGCTGCACGTGGGCGGCGCGACCGGGCGGATCCACGGGGCGACCGAGTCGCTGGTCGACTACAACCGGGCCGGCATCCCGCTCGTCGAGATCGTCACGAAGCCGATCCCGGGCACGGGCGCGCAGGCGCCGATCGTGGCCCGGGCGTACGTCACCGAGCTGCGCGACGTCATCCGCGCGCTGGGCGTGTCGGACGTACGGATGGAGCAGGGCTCGCTGCGCTGCGACGTGAACACCTCGCTCAACCGCGCGGGCGAGGAGTGGGGCACGCGTACCGAGACGAAGAACGTCAACTCGCTGCGCTCGGTCGAGCGGGCGGTGCGCGCCGAGATGCTCCGCCAGGCGTCCGTGCTCGACGCCGGCGGCAAGATCACCCAAGAGACCCGGCACTTCCACGAGGAGAGCGGCGACACCACCTCCGGGCGATCCAAGGAGACGGCGACCGACTACCGGTACTTCCCCGAGCCCGACCTGGTGCCGCTCGCACCGGACCCGGCGTGGGTCGAAGCGCTGCGCGCCGAGCTGCCGGAGCTGCCGCGGCTGCACCGCAAGCGCCTGCAGGCCGACTGGGGCCTGTCCGACCTGGACATGCAGTCGGTGCTGAACGCCGGTGCGGTGGAGCTGATCGAGGAGACCGTCGCCGCCGGTGCCGCACCCGAGGGTGCCCGCAAGTGGTGGCTGGGTGAGCTGGCCCGCCGCGCGAACGAGACCGGCGTGGAGCTGGCCGCCGTGGGCGTGACGCCCGCGCACGTCGCCGAGCTGCAGCGCCTGGTCGACGAGGGCAAGCTCAACGACAAGCTGGCGCGTACGGTGCTGGAGGGCGTGATCGCGGGCGAGGGCGGCCCGACCGAGATCATGGTCGCCCGCGGGCTCGAGGTCGTGTCGGACACGGGTGCGCTGACGGCCGCCGTCGACGAGGCGATCGCCGCCAACCCCGACGTGGCCGCCAAGATCCGCGAGGGCAAGGTAGCCGCCGCGGGCGTGCTGGTGGGCGCGGTCATGAAGACCACGCGTGGCCAAGCCGACGCCAAGACCGTCCGCGAGCTGATCATCGCGCGCCTGTCTTAAGGCGTCGGAGCCTAACGCGTCGGCGTCGGCCGGGGGCCCTGGCCTTCCGCGGGGGCGGGGGTGTCCGCGTCGACAACCTTGCGCTCCAGCGTCACCTGGGACTGGCCGGTGCCGCCCACCTTGATGTCGTCGTACGCCTGGAGCGTGCGGGTGTCCTTGTCGAAGTAGAGGACCGACATCGCCAGCGGGAGCGGCTCCTCCTTTTCCAGGCCGCGTAGCCCGGCCCCGCCGGTGGAGCCCTCCACCAGCAGCCGGGTGGTGGTGGCCCCGGGCACCTGGGGCAGCACGTCCACGGTGCGCTGGTGGGTGTGCCCGGCCAGCACGAGCGGGCAGGTGCCGGAGAGTGCGCCGGCCGAGGCGGGGTCGTGGACCAGGGCGATATCGACCGGCTGATGGGACTCGCGGATCGTGGCGGCGAGCCGCTCGCCCGCGCCGATCACCTGCTCGATGGTCTGCTTCGAGGCGCCCGACCCGGACGGCGAGGTCTCCTTGTCGGGGGTGAAGCGCGGGTCACCGATGCCGCCGATCGTCATGCCGGCCACCGTGGTGATCGAGTTGTCGAGCACGATGGCGTTGGACTGGCGGGCCACCGCCGTGCCGGTCGCCGCGGAGTCGTGGTTGCCGCGGATGTAGACGTACGGCACCTTGAGCAGGCCGATGGACGCCACGTACGACGCCTCCGGCTCGCTGCCCCAGTCGGTGATGTCGCCGGTGTCGATCACGGCGTCGATGCCGAACTGCTCCACCACCGTGCGCATCATCGGCCAGGCGGTGGGGTTCAGGTGCAGGTCGGAGACGTGCAGGATGCGGGTGGTGTCCTCGGCCGGCTCGTACACGGGCAGGCCGGAGACGGTGGTGTAGATCCGGCTGACGTTCGCCACGAGGGCCTGTAGCTGCGCGGCGTACTTGTTGTAGTCGTCGGCGATGCGCCGGGCGTCGCCGACCACCGCGGGCGCGTTGACCAGCAGCCCTTCGTACCGCGGCTCCTCGATGGAGTCGGGGTGGACGGTGGCGAGCGCGCTGCCCAGGCTGCCCCCACGATGACCAGCGCCAGGACGCCGGCCCAGGCCACCCGCCGTACGTTGCGGAAGACCAGGGCGGCCAGCGCCATCGAGAAGAGCACGGCGACCGAGACGGTGCGCATCCCGAGCCGGATGAGGCCCTGCTTGACGTCGTCGACCGCGGTCTGGCTGGCCCGGGTGATGCCCGCCGGATCGTCGATGATCGCTTCGGTGCGGCTCCGGTCCAGCGAGCCCAGGCTCACCGACAGGTGGGCCGGCCCGTCGTGGCTGTCCAGGTGCAGCGAGCCGAGCGGCGGGATCGCGACCTCGGTGTCCCCGATGAACGACGGGACGATCGACATCTCGGCCTTGAACGGGCCCACGTCGTTTTCGGTGTGCGCGCCGAGCAGGACGCCCAGCACCACCCCGGTCAGCGCGACGGAGAGCATGAGCAGGCCGAACCCGGTGCGGCGGGTGACCCGGGACCGCACGCAGCGACGGAGGAGATGCCAAGACCTGCTCATGCCTGAAACTAGCTCTTCCCCGCTCCGCCCCCGGAGAAAACCAGCCGAATGATCTGGTCGTCGTCGGGCTTCGGGTCACCGCGTCCGTCGTGGTTCGAGGTAGTCACCCACAGTGAACCATCCGGTGCCGCCACCGCGGTACGCAGCCGGCCGTACTGCTCGACGAGCAGCGCGCGGGGCTGGCCGAAGACGGTGCCGGCCGCGGTCAGCTCCACCGACCACAACCGCTCGCCGCGCAGGCAGGCGGTTACGAGCAGCCGCTCGACCGTGGCCAGGCCGGAGCAGGACGCCTCCCGGGTCGTCCAGACGACCAGCGGGTTCGTGTACTTCGCGTCGGTGCCGCGCCCCTCGACGGTGGGCCAGCCGTAGTTCTTGCCGGGCTCGATCTGGTTGATCTCGTCCCAGGTGCTCTGGCCGAACTCGGTGGCGTACATCCGCTTGGTCGCGTCCCAGGCGATGCCCTGCACGTTGCGGTGGCCGTACGACCACACCAGCGAGTTCGGGAAGGGGTTGCCGGGCGCGGGCTTGCCGTCCGCGGTCATCCGGAGGATCTTGCCGCCCAGGCTCTTGAGGTCTTGGGCCAGCCCGCGCTGCGACGCGTCACCGGTGGTGGCGTACAGGAAGCCGTCCGGGCCGAACGCCAGCCGCCCGCCGTTGTGGATGCCGGACAGCGGGATGCCGGTCACGATCGGCACCGGCTTGGCGCCCAGCGTCAGCTTCGCGATCCGGTTGTCCTGCGCGGTCGAGTAGTACACGAAAACGGTCTTGTCCGTGTCGTACTTGGGCGAGACCGCGATGCCCATCAGCCCGCCCTCGCCGGCGGCGTCGACCTCGGCGAGGGTCTGCACCGTGGTGACCTTGAGACCGTCCGGGCCGGACTCCGGCCCGACCTTCAAGATCTTGGCGGTGTCACGCTCGGTCACCAGGGCGCCCCGGTCCGGCAGGAACGCGACTCCCCACGGCACCCGCAGGCCCTTCGCGAGCACGGTCGCGGCGGTCTGCTGGTTGTTGCCGCTCTGAGCAGTCGCGGTCGCGCTCGGTGTGGGGAAGCGGGGCGGCTCGCCGGCCTCGTCGGGCGCCGGGGGGCCGAAGGTGCAGCCGCCGACGGCCATGGTCAAGGCCAGCGTGACGACGGTGGCACGGTACGGGGGGCGGGCGTCCACCCGGCCAGGGTAGCCGCGCCCGCTGTGAACAACCGACGGAACTACCCCCGCAAGTCGTACACCGTCGTCCCGCCCACCGTGGTCGCGGTGTAGTTCTCCTGCACCCAGGTCGCGATCTCGCCGCCGGAGCCGCGGCCGCCCGGACCGCCGCCGCCACCACCGCCGCGCCCGCCGGCCACGAAGTAGCTGATCTTGCCCTCCTGCACCCACTGCTGGAACTGGGCGAGCGTCGGCGCCGGGTCGCTGCCGGTGAAGCCGCCCATCGCCATCACCGGCCGCCCGCTGGCGAGCTGCAGCGACGCCGCCGTCTGGGAGCCGCTCGTCGCCGCGGCCCAGGTTGTGGTGGTGGCCTTGAGCAGGTCGCTGAGGGCGGAATCCGCCGAGGCATCGCCACCGAAGCCGCCTCGTGGCGAAACGGAGGGCCCCGCCGACGGGATGCTCCCGCTATGCGGGACCGCCGCGGTGGCCAGCGCATATCCGCCGGAGCCGCCCACCAGCGTGAGCACCCCGCCCAGTGCCACCACGGCCGCCGCGGTGGCCAGGCGCCGCGGCGGCACCAGCATTCCGAGTACGACGACAGCGGTGGTCGCGGCGACGGCGTACCGCAGTTCGGGATGCCAGGCCGGGGTGCGGGCCAGCAGCCGGAAGCTCCAGAAGCCGGTCACGCCCACCATCGCGGCGAGGAAGACGCGCGCGACCAGGTCGTCCCGCTGCCGCCACAGCTCCCGCCCGACCACCGCCACCAGCCCGGCGATGGCGGGCGCGAGCGCCACCGAGTAGTACGGGTGGACCGTGCCCTGCATGTAGCTGAACACCAGGCCGGTGACGATCAGCCAGCCGCCCCAGAGCACGACGGCGGCCCGCGTGCGATCTGTGCGCGGCCCGAGCCGGGTCGCCCACAGCCCGGCCACGATCGCGATCAGCGCGGCGGGCAGCAGCCAGGAGATCTCGCCGCCGAAGCCGTCGTTGAAGAGCCGGGTGATGCCGGTGGCCCCGCCGAAGCCGGAGTTGCCGCCGCCGCCCGGACCCCCGCCGCCGCCCGGCCCGCCCCGCCGCCGTTCCCGGCGCCGCCGAGGATCCGGCCCAGCCCGTTGTAGCCGAAGACCAGGTCGAGCACGGAGTTGTTCTCCGAGCCGCCGATGTACGGGCGGCTGCTCGCCGGCCACAGCTCGGCGATCGCCACCCACCAGCCGGCCGAGACGACCAGCGCGACGCCCGCGGCGCCCACGTGGGCCAGGCGCCGGCCCAGCCCGGTCGGCGCGGCCATCAGGTAGACCAGCGCGAACGCGGGCAGCACCAGGAACGCCTGCAGCATCTTGGTCAGGAAGCCGAAGCCCACCGCCACGCCGGCCAGCATCAGCCAGCGCGCGCTGGCCCGCTCGGTGGCCCGGACCACGCAGTACGCGCCGGCGACCAGCAGCAGGGTCAGCAGCGCGTCCGGGTTGTTGAACCGGAACATCAGCGCGGCCACCGGGGTCAGCGCCAGCGTGGCGCCCGCGAGCAGGCCGGCGACCGGGCCGGACCACCGCCGTACCGTCGCGTAGAGCAGGCCCACCGCGGCCACGCCCTCCAGCGCCTGCGGGGCGAGCATGCTCCAGCTGGAGAAGCCGAAGATCCGGCCGGACAGCGCCATCACCCACAGCGAGGCGGGCGGCTTGTCCACGGTGATGAAGTTCGCCGCGTCCGAGGAGCCGAAGAAGAGTGCCTTCCAGCTCTGCGTGCCCGCCTGGACGGCGGCGGCGTAGAAGCTGTTCGCGTTGCCCGAGCTGCCCAGGCCGTACAGGTAAAGGGCGGCGGTGCCGGCGAGCAGGACGATCAGCGCGGCGAGGTGATACCGCCGCGCGGGCGTCTCGGTCACGCGGTGCTTGCCTGGTGAGCTTGCCCGGCGGCGCCCGAAGGCGCCGTCTGACCGGCGGCGAGAAGGTTCGGGGGTGGTCCTGGTTCGTGGCGCCGCCGGTCAAACAGCGCCGCGCCGTCGGGCAAGCTCACCGTGTCCTCGGCCGCGCGGCGGCCGAACACCCACACCCGCAGCAGCAGGAAGCGCAGCAGCGTGGCGCCCAGGTTGGCGGCGACGAGGACGGTGAGCTCGACCAGGCGCCCGGCGTTGGGCGCGGCGGCGGCGAGCGTCGCGAGCGATCCGCTGGTCAGCGCCAGGCCGAGGGCGAAGACCACGAGCCCTTGGGCCTGGTGGCGGGCGGCGCTGCCGCGCCCGGTCACCCCGAAGGTGAGCCGGCGGTTGGCCGCCGTGTTGCCGATCGCGGTGATGAGCAGGGCCAGCAGGTTCGCGCCCTGCGCGCCGGCCACGCCGCGCAAGAGCCAAAAGATCAGGAGGTACGCCAGCGTGCTCGCCACGCCCACGCCGGCGAAGCGTACGAGCTGCCGGACCAGCCCATTGGGTACGCCGGCGGGCGGCGCGGCGGGCTGGCGGCCGAGCTGGCGGCGCAGGTCGGCGACCGGGAGCGCGCCGGTGGCCAGCCCTCGGCCGAGGCGCCAGATGCCCTTGACGTCGGCGATCGCGGTGGCGACGATGTCGACCCGGCTGTCCGGGTCGTCCACCCAGTCGACCGGCACCTCGTGGATGCGCAGGCCGGAGCGTTCGGCGAGGACCAGCAGCTCGGTGTCGAAGAACCACCCGGTGTCCTGCACGAGCGGCAGCAGGCGGTCGGCCACGTCCTTGCGGATCGCCTTGAACCCGCACTGCGCGTCGGAGAACCGCGCCGCCAGCGTGCCGCGCAGCAGCAGGTTGTAGCCGCGGGAGATGATCTCGCGCTTGGCGCCGCGCACCACCCGCGAGCCGGGCGAGAGGCGGCTGCCGATGGCGAGGTCGGAGTGGCCCGAGATCAGCGGTGCCACCAACGGCAGCAGCGCCTTGAGATCGGTGGACAGGTCCACGTCCATGTACGCCAGCACCGGCGCGTCAGAGTGCGTCCAGACCGCCGCGAGGGCGCGACCCCGGCCCTTCTGCTCCAGGTGGACGACCGCCACGCCGGGCAGCTCCCGGCTCAGGGCGGCCGCCACGGCCAGCGTGGTGTCCGTGCTGGCGTTGTCGGCGATCGTGATCCGAAAGGGGTACGGGAAGGTGCCGCTCAGGTGCGCGTGCAGCCGGCGGACGCAGGGCTCCAGGTCCCGTTCCTCGTTGTAGACGGGGATCACGACGTCGAGCACGGCGGTGTCGCGGGTCAGCGCCGCAGTGTCCACGGCCAGGGTCGCTGTAGTCATGGGGAAACCCTCCTTGCTTTCTCTCCGCGGCGGGTGTGCCGCCGCTGTGCGCACACTGTGCAAGGAAGGGCCCCCTGTTAGCGCTTTTTGCATAACAGGGGGCCCTTCCTAACCTCACTGGGTGAGGTCGTAGACCGTTGTGTTGCCGATCGTCGTGGTGGTGTAGTTGTCCGCTACCCAGGCGGCGATCTCCTGGGAGGCGGAGCTGCCGCCGTTGCTCTGGCCGAGGGTGCCGCCGATGAAGTAGTGGATCTTTCCTTCGGCGACGTACTGCTGGAACTGCGCCAGCGTCGGCGACGGGTCACTGCCGTTGAAGCCGCCGATGGCCATCACCGGCAACTGCGTCGCCAGCTGGTACCCGGAGGCGTTGTTCGAGCCCACGGCCGCCGCCACCCAGGTGTACGAGCTGGCGTTCTCGCTCAGCGCGGCGACCAACTCGGCGCTCGGGGTGGTGGCGTTGAGCAGGCCGCCCATGCCGCCGCCGCGTGCCGTCCCGCCGGTACGCCCGCCGTTGCCCTGGGCCATGCCGTTCTGGGTGGTGGTGCCGTTGTTGGCGGTGGTGCCGTTGTTCTGCGTCTGGCCCGGGAAGCCGCCGCCGCCCCGGAAGCCGCCGCCACCACCTGGGCCGCCACCGCCGCCGGGACCGCCCCGGGCGCCGGCGACCGTCGGGCCGGCGGTGGGGATCGAGCCGGTGTGCGGAGTGCTGGCGGTGTTCAACGCGTACCCTATGGGCCCGAGCAGCCCGGCGGTGACCGCCGCGGCCGCGACCAGGCCGATGGCCCGCTTGGGCAGGATCGCGACCAGCAGCAGCATGGCCGCGGCGGCCAGGCCGACGCCGAGGACCACGACCCGCAGCCACGGGTGCCAGTCCGCGCTGCGGCCGAGCAGGATCCACGACCACACCGCGGTGACCGCGGTCGTGCCGGCCAGCACCGCGGCGGCGGCCGGGTTGGCCCGCTGGCGCCACAGCACCGCGGCGCCGATGGCCACCACCGCGCCCACCGCGGGAGCGAGGGCCACGTTGTAGTACGCGTGGAAGATCCCCTGCATGAAGCTGAAGATCAGGCCGGTCACCAGCAGCCAGCCGCCCCAGATGATCAGGGCCGCCCGGGTACGGTCCGTGCGCGGCGCGCGCCGGAGCACGAAGATCGCCGAGCCGAGCAGGATGAGCGCGGCCGGCAGCAGCCACGCGATCTGACCGCCGTTCTCGGCGTTGAAGAGCCGGGTCCAGCCGGTGGAGCCCCAGTTGCCACCGCCGCCGACGCTGCCGGTCTCGTCGCCGTTGAGCCGGCCGAGGCCGTTGTAGCCGAGGGTGAGCTCCAGGATGCTGTTGTTCTGCGAGCCGCCGATGTACGGGCGGTACTGGGCCGGGATGAGCTCCACGATGGCGATCCACCAGCCGGCGGAGACGACCATGGCGAGCCCGCCCCAGAGCAGCTGGACGATCCGGCGGCGCACCGGGGTCGGCGCCGCCACCAGGTACGCGATGGCGAACGCCGGCAGCACCAGCAGCGCCTGCAGCATCTTGGTCAGGAAGCCGAAGCCGACGAACACGCCGACCAGGACCAGCCACTTGGTGCTGGCCGTCTCGATCGCCCGCACCGTGGCGTACGCGCCGGCGACCAGCAGCAGCACGAGCAGCGCGTCCGGGTTGTTGAACCGGAACATCAGCACCGCCACCGGCGTGGTGGCCAGGATCGCGCCGGCCAGCAGTCCCGCGACCGGGCCGGACCAGCGCCGCACGGTCGTGTAGAGCAGGCCGACCGCCCCGACGCCCATGAGCGCCTGCGGCACCAGAATGCTCCACGAGCTGAGCCCGAATATCCGTACCGACAGTGCCATCGCCCACAGCGAGGCCGGCGTCTTGTCCACCGTGATGGAGTTGGACGCGTCGGACGAGCCGAAGAAGAATGCCTTCCAACTCGCCGAGCCGGCCTGCGCGGCCGCCGCGTAGAACGAGTTCGCCCAGCCGGAGGAGCCGAGCCCCCACAGGTAGAGCAGCGCGGTGGCGAAGAGCAGGCCCAGCAGCGCCGGGCGCACCCAGACCGGATCGTCGCCGCGGCCGCGCAACAGGCGGGCCCCGACGGAGGTACGCCGGACCGGCGGCGGCGGTGGCGGGTCCGGAGTGGCCCGCAGGGGTTCAGACAGTGTCGAGGTCATGAGCCGAGGTTCGACGGCCAAGCTGTTTCCCGCTTGTCCCCTCCCTGTGCCCTCCCTGTGCGGTGCTCATAGGGCCACGCCAGGCCCGGCACAGGGTGCTCACAGATCGCGAACGCAGTTTTGCCAGACCGCGGCGAGTGACCGCGGGGGTAGGGAGTCCGTGAATGAGTACCCAGCGCAACAGCGCATCCGACCCGTGGGCCCCAGCGACGATCGAGGTGCAGGTCAGCCCCGCCGCGTCGGCTCCGCCCCGACCGCGCCCCCCGCTTCCACGGTCGACTTCGCGATGCCGGCCGGAGCGGCCGTGCCCCCGACGCCGCCCGAGCCGCCGATCGTGTCCGTGCCGGCGTCGCCGTCCCCCGCTCCCGAGAAGAAGCGGCTCTCCGGCGGGAAGACCGCGGTGATCGCCGCCGCCATCCTGGGCGTGACGATCGCCGGCGGCGTGGTGGCCGGCAACGTCATCGGGGACGACAGCGGCACGCAGACGGTCGCGGCCCAGGGGCCGGGCGGCCAGGCGCAAGGCGGTCAGGCGCAAGGTGGTCAGGCCCAGGGCGGTCAGGCGCCCGGCGGGACGGGCCAGGATGGTCAGGCCCAGGGCGGCCAGGCTCAGGGCGGCCAGGCCCAGGGCGGCCAGGCCCAGGGCGGCCAGATGCAAGGTGGCCAGATGCAAGGTGGCCAGGGCGGACCGGGCGGCGGCGGTGGTCCCGGGATGGGCGGCGGCGCCCTGCATTCGGAGAGCGTCGTCTCGGACGGGAACGGCGGCTACACCACCGTCCGTACCCAGACCGGCGAGGTCACCGCGGTGAGCGACACGTCGATCACGGTGAAGAGCGCGGACGGCTACTCCGGCACGTACACGATCGGCTCGGATACGCAGAAGAGCGGCACGATCGCGACCGGCTCGACCGTGAGCGTGCGGGCGACCGTCTCCGGTAGCACGGCCACCGCGACGTCGATCACCGCGACGTCATGATCAGGGCGTAATCTCGGGATTCGTGAAGGTCTGGATCCCACACGAGCGGGGCCTGGCGCTCCTGGGCGAGGTGCCCGCGGGCGTCACGATCGAGGTGGCGCCGGCCCCCGACGCGCTGCCGTCCGACCCGGGCGACGTGCGGTTCTGGGTACCGCCGTTCCTGGCGCCGGCCGAGTCGGTGAGCGCCTCGGCGAAGATGCCCGAACTGCGCGTCGTCCAGCTCCTCTCGGCCGGCGCCGACATCTGGGTCGGGCGGCTGGCGCAGGGCGTCACGCTGTGTGACGCGCGGGGCGTACACGACTCGCCGACCGCGGAGTGGGTGATGGCCGCGATCCTGTCGTACCTGCGGGACTTTCCGGGGTTCGCGCGGGCGCAGGAGCGGCACGAGTGGTCGTACGCGAAATATGCCCCGACCGACGAACTGGCCGGCAAGCGGGTCCTGATCGTCGGCGCGGGGTCGATCGGCGCGGCCCTGGCCGCGCGGCTCGCGCCCTTCGAGGTCTCGGTGACCAGCGTGGCGCGAACCGCGCGGCCGGCCGAGGGCGTGCACGGCGTGGACGAGCTGCCGGCGCTGCTGCCGCACCACGACGTGGTGGTGCTGATCGTGCCGCTGACCGATCAGACGCGCGGCATGGTGGACGCGGCGTTCCTGGCGGCGATGCCGGACGGCGCGCTGCTGGTCAACGCCGCGCGCGGGCCGGTCGCGGACACCGCGGCGCTGGTCGCGGAGGCGTCCACCGGGCGGATCGGCGTGGCCATGGACGTCACCGACCCCGAGCCGCTGCCGGCCGACAACCCCCTCTGGGGGCTGCCGAACGTCCTGCTCACGCCGCATGTGGCCGGCTCCGTGCGGGGGCTGCTGCCGCGGGCGTACCGGCTGGTGGGCGCGCAGTTGGGCCGCTTCGTGGCCGGCGAGCCGCTGATCAATCAGGTGGTTGAGGGCTACTGACCTCGGCGAGGCTGGGCAGGTCCTTGCCGCGTACGGCGGTCAGCGGGACGACCTGCCCGTCGGTGAGCCGGGCCAGGGCGCGCCCGCGGGGGTCGGCGCCCAGCTCGCTGATCTGCGTCCACGGGATCCGGCGCTGGCCGAGCAGGGCCCGTACGCGTACCTCGTCGTGGTCGGCCTCGGTGCCGGCCCGCAGCGCCCACACCACCACGGCGAGGGGGATGAGCAGCACCGGCAGGTAGTACCACCCGGCGCTGGCCAGCGGTATCGCCCCGAGGAGGGCGATGATCGCGGCGATCGCCACGGCACCGTGCGGCCGGAAGCGGATGGTCGTCGGGCTGGTCACCGGCCGATCCTTTCACGGCCGCGTTTCTGTCGGTCGGGCGGCGCATACTGTGCTGGTCCTCGAAGGGAGGTGGCAAATGACCACTTTGCTTGCGATTGGCACCGGCAAGGGGCTCTTCGTCGCCACCAGTGCCGACGACCGGCGCACCTGGCAGGTCGGCGGGCCACAGTTCCCGATGACCGGCGTCTACGCGGTCGGCATCGACCGGCGGCGGGCCACACCGCGGCTGCTCGCCGGGGTCACCAGCTCGCACTTCGGCCCCAGCGTCGCGACCAGCGACGACCTGGGTAGATCTTGGCACGAGCCGGACGCGGCACCGGTCGCGTTCCCGGCCGACACCGGCGCCACGCTGGCCCGGGTCTGGCAGTTCGCCCCGGGCCCGGCGTCCGAGCCCGACGTGGTCTATGCGGGCAGCGAGCCGTCCGCGCTCTTCCGCTCGGTCGACGGCGGCGTCAGCTACGAGATCGTCCGGGCGCTGTGGGACCACCCGCACCGCGAGCACTGGGGCGCAGGCTTCGGCGGTCAGGCCATCCACACGGTGCTGCCACACCCCGACGACCCGGCCCGGGTACTGGTCGCGATGTCCACCGGCGGCGTCTACCGCACCGCGGACGCGGGCGAGAGCTGGGCGCCGAGCAACACCGGCATCCGGGCGTACTTCCTGCCCGACGAGTGGCCGGAGTTCGGGCAGTGCGTGCACAAGGTGGCTCGCGACGCCGCCGACCCCGACCGCTACTACGCGCAGAATCATCACGGTGTCTACCGCTCCGACGACGGTGGTTCGAGCTGGAGTTCGATCGCGGACGGGCTGCCGAGCGACTTCGGGTTTCCGGTGGTGGCCCACCCGCACCGGCCCGGCGTGATCTACAACTTCCCGCTGGTCCGCGATGGTGAGCGCTTCCCGGTCGACCGGCGCTGCCGGGTGTTCCGGTCCGCCGACGCCGGCAAGACGTGGGAGCCGCTGTCGCAGGGCCTGCCCACGGAGCCGTACTACCCGTCCGTGCTGCGCGACGCCATGGCCGTCGACGACGCCGATCCGGCGGGCGTCTACTTCGGCACCCGCTCGGGCGAGGTGTACGCCAGCCGCGACGAGGGCGAGTCGTGGTCCCTGGTCGCGGCCCACCTGCCCGACGTCCTCTGTGTACGGGCGGTGCAAATATGAGCGTCACCGTGCTCGTGCCGGGGGTGCTGCGCGGCGAGGTGGGCGGCGCGGCCCACGTCGACGTGGGCGCGGCGGGCACCCTGCGGGCGGTGCTTGACGAGGTGGGAGCGCGCTGGCCGAGGCTGGAGCGCCGCATCCGCGACGAGCAGGGCGAGGTCCGCCGCTACGTCAATGTGTACGTCGACGGTGCCGACTGCCGGCTGGCGGCCGGGCAGGACACGGTGGTTCCCGACGGTGGGGAGGTGCGGATCCTCCCCTCGGTCGCGGGCGGCTGACCCTCTCACGAGATACTCAGCCGTAACCCGTATGGCCGGGCCCTCGTTACCGGTCATAGGTGCGGTGTCGCCACAAGCGGGCCGCGCCGTCCCCCTCACCCTCGTGCAGAGGACCCGGCAGTGTCAGTGGCGTTCAACCCCGGCGCCCGCTACCGGATCGGTGGCGTCCCGGCTGTGGACGTCGCCGTCGCCGTTGCGGCCGTTGTGCTCCTCGTCGGCTCTCTCG
Organism: Phytohabitans rumicis; assembly: GCF_011764445.1. Classification (NCBI taxonomy): domain Bacteria; kingdom Bacillati; phylum Actinomycetota; class Actinomycetes; order Micromonosporales; family Micromonosporaceae; genus Phytohabitans; species Phytohabitans rumicis. The sequence continues at coordinate 3,058,026 of NZ_BLPG01000001.1, read as the reverse complement.
CCGGCCTGCTCTCCGAGACGTTCGGCCTGGTGGCCGGCGTCGGGAGCGTCGCGGCCATGGCGACCTATCGGCTGTGGCGGCTCGCCATCGCCATCCACCGCACCCAGCACAGCTTCGGCCCGTGCCGCGGCGGTGGCTTCCTCGGCCTGGGCACGCTGGCGAGCGGTGCCACCGTGGTCGCGCTGGCGCTGGTCCCGGACGATCTCCGGCCGGCGGTGGGCGCGTGCGGCCTGGCCGGCGCGGTCGTGGCGTACGTCCTGGGCCTGCTCCTGCTGCCCGGCGCGGCGAGCACCGTCGGCGTACGGCTGCGGCGCGTCTCCGACGGCGTCAGCATCGGCATCAGCCTGGCCTTCGCGGGGTGGCTCATGCCCCCGCCGGGCGGGATGCCGCCCGCCGCCCTGGCCGGCTTCCTCTTCGCGGTCGGCGGCCTTTCGATCGTCACCGTGACCGGGCTGCGCGCCGCCCGGTACCGCCGCGCCGCCCTGTTGTGCGGTGCCGGCACCGGCGCGTCCGTGCTGGGGCTGGCCTTGATCACGATGTTCGTCTCGTACGGCGCGAGCGACCGTGGCGTGCTCTTCGCGGCGATTCCGGTGCTCGTCGGGCCCGTACTCATCGTGGTCGGCGCCCACCTCGCGGATGCCGACGGCGACCTGCCCCCGAGCGGCGAGCCGGAGACCCGGCTGTCCGGCTACCCGCTGCTGAGCGTGCCGGCGCTGCTCGCCATGCTGGCCGCGCTCTACCACCTGATCACGGTCGGCGAGTTCGACAAGACGTCGATCCTGATCGGACTCATGGTCATCCCGACCGTGGTGGTCCGCGAGATCATGGCAGCCAGCGACGTCCGCCGGTACGCCCGCCGCCTGGTCGAGCAGGAGGCCCACTTCCGCTCCCTGGTGGCCGGTGCCAACGATCTGATCATGGTCGTGGGCGAAGACCTCGTGGTGAGCTGGCAATCCCCGGCGGCGGCGCGGCTCTTCGGGCTCTCCGACGCCGACGTGATCGGCCGGGCGTTCCCGTCGCTCATGCACCCGGACGATGCCCCCAACGTGACCGCCCTGCTCACAGCAGTGCTGACCGAGCGCCAGTCGCTCGGCCGGCCGCCCCTGGTCGATGCCCGCCTCCGCGACGGGTACGGGGTCTGGCGCGACACCGAGTCGACGGTCGGCGACCAGCGCGCCGTCCCCGAGGTGGCCGCGCTTGTCGTACATGTCCGGGACGTTGGTGAGCGGCGCCACCTGGAGCGGACGCTGCACCAGCTCGCGTTCACGGATCAGTTGACCGGTCTCGCCAACCGCCGGGAGCTGATGCGCACGATCGTCAGCCAGCGGGAGATGCCGGGGCACACCGGCGCGGTGCTGGTGGTCGACCTGCACGGCATGGCCGGGGTCAACGAGATGCGCGGGCGGGAAATCGGCGACGCGGTGCTCATCGAGGTCGGCCGGCGCCTGCGTACGGCCGTCGGCGGCGACGACCTGCCCGCGCGGCTGGCGGGCGACGAGTTCGCGGTGGTCACCGTGGAAGGGCCGGTCCTGGCGTACGCGCTGGGCACCCGGCTGCTGACCGTGCTGACCGAGCCGTACCAGCTGCCCGGCGCGATCGTGCACCTGAACGTGAGCATCGGCCTGGCCGAGCTGTCCGGCGGCGACACCGTCGACGACGTGCTGCGCCGCGCCGACCTGGCCCGACGGCGGGCTCGCCAGCTCGGGCGGGACCGGATCGAGTGGTACGACGCCTACCTGGAGGAGCAGCTCGTACGCCGGATGGACCTGGAGCGGGAGCTGCCCGGGGCGGCCGCCCGGGGCGAGCTGGACCTGGTCTACCAGCCGGTGCTGGCGCTGCCGGACCGGCAGCCGGTGGGGGTGGAGGCGCTGCTGCGGTGGCGCAACCCGACGCTCGGCACGGTGCTGCCGACCGAGCTGCTGCCGGTGGCCGAGGATCTGGCCCTGCTGGACGAGATCGGGCAGTGGGTGCTGGCGACCGCCTGCCGGCAGCTGGCCGCCTGGTCGGAGCCCGGTCGCGAGCTGTGGATGTCGATCAACGTGTCGCCGCGCGAGCTGGCCGGCGCCGACTACGTGACCCGGGTCAAGGCGGTGCTCGCCGAGTACGACCTGAGCCCGGAGACGTTCGTGGTCGAGGTGGCCGAGGCGAAGATGCCCGGCGACGTGCCCGCGGTGGTCACCCAGCTCGCCGCGCTGCGCGCCCTGGGCGTACGCACCGCGCTGGACGACTTCGGTGCCGGGCAGGCGTCGCTGGCGCAGCTCCGCCGCCTGCCCGTCGACCTGCTGAAGATCGACGGCTCGATCATCGCCGCCTCGGCCGACCAACTCCCCGCCGACCTGCAGGGCCACAGCCGCCCGCTCATCGACGTGGTGGTCGACCTCGGCCGCCGGCTCGGCGTGGACATCATCGCCGAGGGCCTGGAGTCGCTGGACCAGGTCCGCCAGGCCGTGGAGGCCGGCTGCCGCCAAGGCCAGGGCTTCGCCCTGGCCCGCCCCGCTCCCGCCGAACGCATCGAAGCCTTCCTAGAAGACCACCGCGCCCCCCGCTAACAGTGCCCGCCAGACTCGGCGTTGATCATGAAGTTGTCCACCGGGAGAGCGCTCCCTCCCGGGGACAACTTCATGATCACCCACTGTTAGGGGGCGTTAGGGGGTGTAGCCGGGGATGGGGTAGGAGGTTACTAGGGTGCGGACCTCGGCGGCGATTAGGTCCAGGGCGGCCTCGTCTTCCTTCAGGGCTGCCGTCACCGCCTCGTCCATCCAGGCGGCCACCTGCGGCATCTGAGCCTCGGTCAGGCCGCGCGTGGTCAGGGCGGGCGTGCCGAGCCGGATGCCGGACGGGTCGAACGGCTTGCGGGTGTCGTACGGCACGGTGTTGTAGTTGAGCTCGATGCCGGCCCGGTCGAGCGCCTTGGCCGCCGGCTTGCCGCCGATGCCCTTGCCGGTCAGGTCGACCAGGATCAGGTGGTTGTCGGTGCCGCCGGAGATCAGGTCGAAGCCCCGCTCGGCGAGTGCGGTAGCCAGTGCCTTGGCGTTGGCGACGACCTGCTGGGCGTACTCGGAGAATCCTGGCTGGGAAGCCTCGCGCAACGCGACGGCGATGCCCGCCGTGGTGTGGTTGTGCGGGCCGCCCTGCAGGCCGGGGAAGACGGCCTTGTCCACGGCGGCGGCGTGCTCGGCGGTCGAGAGGATCATGGCGCCGCGCGGGCCGCGCAGGGTCTTGTGGGTGGTGGTGGTGATCACGTCGGCGTAGCCGACGGGGGAGGGGTGCGCGCCGCCGGCGATCAGGCCGGCGATGTGCGCGATGTCGGCGACCAGCACCGCGCCGACCTCGCGCGCGATCTCCGCGAAGGCCGGGAAGTCGATGGTGCGGGGGATCGCCGTCCCGCCCGCGAAGATCACCTTGGGGCGCTCGCGGCGGGCCAGGTCGCGTACCTCGTCGAAGTCGATGCGGCCGGTGTCGCGGGCGACGTTGTAGCGCACCGAGTTGAACCACTTGCCGGTCGCCGACACGGACCAGCCGTGGGTGAGGTGGCCGCCCATCGGCAGCGCCATGCCCATCACGGTGTCACCCGGGTTGAGGAACGCCAGGTAGACGGCCAGGTTCGCGGGTGAGCCGGAGTACGGCTGGACGTTGGCGTGGTCGACGCCGAAGAGCGCCTTGGCCCGCTCGACCGCGAGCGTCTCGACCTGGTCGATGTACTGCTGGCCCTCGTAGTACCGCTTGCCCGGGTAGCCCTCGGAGTACTTGTTGGTCAGCACGGTGCCGCTGGCTTCGAGCACCGCGGTGGAGACGTAGTTCTCCGAGGCGATCATGCGCAGCTTGTCGTGCTGGCGCAGGGCCTCCTGCTCGATGAGGCCGGCCAGCTCCGGGTCGGTGGTGGTCAGGCTTGGGATCGGGGGTACGTGCACAGCGCCCTCCTGGCATGTCAACGCCGACCGGCACCCAGGCGCACGGTGCCGCGATCGTTGGTCGCTCCCCGGTGGTTAAGTCCACCTCCTATGAACCTTTTTCAACCTCCCTTGCGGTCCGATGCACCACAGGAGAGACGCGGGGCGCGAGCGCCGCGCTGTTCGGTTGAAAAAAGTTCAATGCGCCAGTCGCGAATACAGCCATCATCCTAAACGGGGCGCCGCCGTACTGCCGCGAGGTGTGAGGTGTGCCGTCTCATGCTGGTACGCGCCGATCGCCCGGCCCTCGATGGCGGCGAGGAGCTGGCGGGCAGCGTGCCCGCCGTACGCCGGGATGTCGCGGCCGAGCGCGGTGAGCGGCGGGTGGGTGAGCTGGCAGAGCGCCGAGTCGTCCCACGCGACGATGGACAGGTCGTTCGGCACGGCCAGGCCCATCTCCTGGGCGACGGCCAGGCCGGCGATGGCCATGACGTCGTTGTCGTACATGATCGCGGTGGGCCGGTTGGCGGAGCTGAGCAGGCGGCGGGTGGCTCGGGCGCCCTCCTCGCCGGTGTAGTCGGACGAGACGGTGACCGAGTCGGTGAGGCCGAGCCGCCGGCAGGCTTCGGTGAAGGCCCGGGTGCGGATCTCGGTGTGCAGCAGGTCGGGTAGGCCACCGACCCGGGCGACCCGGCGGTGGCCGAGCGCGACGAGGTATTCGATGGTCTCCACCAGCGCGGCGGTGTCGTCGGCCCACACGCAGGCGAGCGTGCCGGTGTGGTCGGGGCCGCCGATGACGACGGCGGGTAGCTGCAGCTCCTCCAGGACGGGCACGCGGCGGTCGTCGATCCGCAGGTCGCACACGAACACGCCGTCGACCCGGCGCTCGCCCCACCAGCGCCGGTAGACCGCGATCTCGGCGTCCGGGTCGGCGACGACCTGCAGCGTCAGCGCGTACGAGCGGGCGGACAGCTCGGCCTCCACGCCGCTGATGAGCTCCATGAAGAACGGCTCGATGCCGAGGATGCGGGCGGGCCGGCACAGCGCGAGGCCGACGGCGTTGGCGGTCGAGCCGGACAGGGCGCGGGCGGCGCTGTTGGGGTTGAAGCCGATCTCCTGGGCGATGGCGATGATGCGCTGGCGGGTGGCCTCGGATACGCCGGGCTGACCATTGAGGGCGTACGAGACGGCGCCCTTGGACACGCCGGCGCGGCGCGCGATGTCCGCGATCGTGGGCCGCTTCACGTGCGCTCCTTATCTCCAGGAGGGGCCTTACCGTACCCCGCTCGTTACTGCGGAGCGTAGCGCTGCTGAACGCTTGCTCGGTTAAGCCTCAGGTTACGGCCTGGCCAAGCCTTTAACACGCCATTGACAGTCGCAATGACCGGCCGTACGGTGTGCCTACTCAACCGGTTCAGTCAACACTTTTCGATGGCCGGAGGCACACATGCGTACCAGACTTGCGGCTGTGGCGGCCGTGTCCCTGCTGATAGCGGGCTGCACCACAAGTGGTGGCAGCGAGGAGCCGGCCCAGGAAGCCGAGGGCCAGCCACCCTTACCTTCTGGAGCGTCGGCGCCGACGAGAACGCGCAGGCGTTCCAGGCGGCGGCCGACCTGTACAAGCAGTCCCACCCGGATACGACGATCAAGGTCCAGGCGATCTCCTGGGACGACGGGCACGCCAAGGTGCTGACCGCGGCCACCTCGAAGAGTGGGCCGGACATCATCTCCGGCGGCATGTCGTGGGGCATCGAGTTCGGCGAGCTCGGCGGCATGCTCGACCTCAACGACCGCGACATCGCCGACGTCAAGTCCAAGACCCGCCCCGAGGTGATGAAGGCGATCACGTCGCCGGACGGCTCGGTGTACGGCGTCTCCATGGACAACGCCTTCTACCTCCTCTACTACCGGCCCGACCTGCTCGCGAAGGCCGGGATCAGCGGGCCACCGAAGACCTGGGATGAGCTGTTCACCGCGCTTGACAAGCTGAAGGCGGCCGGCATCAAGACCCCGATGGTCGAGAACTTCGGCACCTTCGAGTGGCTGCCCTGGTTCAACTGGCTCAAGCAGGCGGGCGGCTCGCTCTACGCCGACGACTGCTCCAAGGCCACGATCGACAGCGACCAAGCGGTGCTGGCCACCACGAACTGGGCCCGGCAGTACACCAAGTACGGCGTGCCCAAGGCCGCCACCGACGCCGGCGCCGGCCTCGCCAAGGGCGAGTACGGGATGGCGATCGACGGCTCCTGGGTGGTCAGCGGCCTCGACAGCGGGCACCCCGAGATCAAGGGCAAGTGGAAGGTCGCGCCGCTGCCGTCCGGCCCGGCGGGTGCGGGCACGTTCGTGGGCGGCCGGATCGTCGGCGTGATGTCGTACACCAAGTACCCCAAGGCCGCCGTCGACTTCATCAAGTGGCTCTATTCGGATGACGCGATCAAGAAGCTCCAGACCGAGGTCTTCAACAAGGAGGGCGCGCTGTACCTCTCGCCGCGGCCGGAGCTGGTCGACAGCCTCAACACGACCGACGACGTCAAGGCGGCGCTGAAGACCACGATGGAGACGGTCACCGGCCCGCCCAACTGCAAGGGCTGGGAGCTCAGCGGGGCGGACGTCACCAAGAAGCTCCAGTCGGTCGTCAACGACGGCGTCGATCCCAAGAAGGCGCTCTCCGAAGCCGCGACGATCATGAACAACAACCTGAAGTAGATCGATGGCCACACCGACCACCACCGCGCCGGCGCCAGGTGCGCCGGCCGCGGGGGCCAAGATCTTGATGGGGTACGCCGCACGCGCTCCCGCGAGCTGCGCCGGGCCCGACTGCGCCGAGCCATGCCGGGGTACGCGATGCTGGTGCCGTTCGCGGTGCTCTTCATCGTGTTCCTGGTGTGGCCGCTGCTGAACTCGCTGTGGTTCGCGTTCACCAACTACAACGGGGTGAAGCCGCCGCAGTGGGTGGGACTGGACAACTTCCAGCGCCTCTGGTTCGAGGACGAGCGCTTCCGCAAGGCGATCGCCAACTCGTTCATCTACGTCGTCGCGGCGGTCACGCTCACCACCGTGCTGTCGCTGGTGCTCGCGGTGGCGTTCCGCGGCACGAGCTGGCGCGACCGGATCATGCGGACGCTGTTCTTCCTGCCGGCCGTCACCTCGACGATCGCGGTCGCGTTGATCTGGCGGTGGATCTTCTCGGTCGAGGAGTTCGGCCTCGCGAACACGGTCATCGGCTGGTTCGGCATAGAACGCGTCCAGTGGCTCGCCTCGCCCGGCTGGACCATCCCGATCCTGGTGCTGATGGCGGTCTGGGGCGGATGCGGGTACGGCATGGTCATCTTCGTCGCCGGCATCAACGCGATCCCGGAGGAGCACTACGAGTCGGCCAGGCTCGACGGGGCGAACGGCTGGCAGCAGTTCTGGTACATCACGCTGCCGCAGCTCAAGCCGGTCACCACGTACGTGGTGATCACCGGCCTGATCTCGGCGTTCCAGCTCTTCGAGGCGATCTACATCATCTTCCGGGCGGTCAGCAGCGTGGGCGGCGTGCAGGACAGCGGGCTCATGCTCGTCCCGTACCTGTACGACATGGGCTTCACGAAGTTCCAGCTCGGCTACGCCTCGGCCATCGCCTGGACGCTCTTCATCATCATCTTCGTGGTGAGCATGATCCAGATCCGGGTCACCCGGGCGCTGAAGGAGCTGTGATGCGCCGAAACCTCTGGCCCACGATAGCCAGGCTGCCGCTCTACGTCTTCGGCCTCACCATGCTGGTGCCCTTCTACTGGATGCTCACGGCGGCGTTCAAGCCGGTGCCGGAGCTGACCAAGAACCCGCCCGACTTCGTGCCGCGCGACCCGACGGTGGACGCGTTCTACGACTCGGTCTACGACCCGGACGTGCGGCACGACCAGGTCGTACCCGGCCTCTTCCAGCGGTTCGTGGACGTGCCGGGCGGCTTCTGGCGGTTCATGTTCAACAGCCTCCTCGTCGCCACGACCATCACGGTGCTGTCGCTGCTGCTCGCGTCGCTGGCCGCGTACGCACTGACCAAGATGGACCTGCCCGGCCGGCGGGTCATCTTCGTCGTCATCGTGGCGTCGATGATGGTGCCCTGGCAGGTCAGCCTGATCCCCAACTACCTCATCGTGCGCAACCTCGGCTGGCTCAACACGTACCAGGCGTACATCATCCCGGCGCTCGCCAAGGCGTTCGTGGTGTTCTTCCTGGTGCAGTACATGCGGTCGATCCCTAACGAGCTCATCCAGGCCGCGCGCGTGGACGGCGCGGGCGAATGGCGGATCTGGTGGCGCGTGGTGATGCCGCTGATGCGGCCGGCGCTCGCCGCGATGGCGATTTTCGTGGTACTCGGCGAGTGGAACAACTTCCTCTGGCCGCTCGTCATCGTGCAGGACGACACCATGGCCAACCTCCCGGTGGCGCTATCCCGGATGAACGCCTCGCTGGCGTTCAACCCGCAGAACATGGCCGTCATCATGGCCGCGTCGCTGCTCACCTCGCTGCCGACCGTCATTTTCTTCCTGCTCTTCCAGAAGCACTTCACCAGGGGCATCGCGCTGTCCGGAATTAAGGGGTAACACGAATATGGGTTCGTACCGACCGCTGCACGACGGTTGGACGGTGGCACCGGCTGACGCGTCGCTCAGCCCGGTGCCGGCGGCCGTGCCCGGCTGCGTCCACACCGATCTGCTGGCCGCCGGGCGCATACCCGACCCGTACCTGGACGACAACGAAGACGCGCTGCGCTGGATCGGTCACACCGACTGGGTCTACGAGACGACGTTCGCCTGGTCCCCCTCGACGAGGCACGCGTCGACCTCGTCTGCGCGGGCCTGGACACGGTAGCCACGGTCACTCTCAACGGCGTCGACCTCGGCTCCACCGCCAACATGCACCGCGGCTACCGCTTGGACGCCCTGCCACACCTGCGCCCCGGCGACAACCGGCTCAGCGTCCGCTTCGACTCGGCGTACGCGTACGCGTCCGCCTTGAGGGATCGCCTGGGCGCGCGTCCCAGCGCGTACGAGGATCCGTTCAACTTCATCCGCAAGATGGCGTGCAACTTCGGGTGGGACTGGGGACCCAACGGGGTCACCGCCGGCATCTGGCAGCCGATCGGGCTGCACGCCTGGGGCGTCGCCCGGCTCGCCGGCGTCCGTCCACTGGTGACTGTCGACAATAGAGTCGGCCGGGTCGCCGTACACGTCGACCTCGAACGGGTCGGCGACGAGCCGCTCACCCTGAGCGCCGCCGTGGCCGGGGTCCGCCGGGAGGTCACGGTCCCGGCCGGCGAGCGCGCGGCCGTCGTCAACCTCGAGGTCCGCGACCCCGCGCTGTGGTGGCCGCGGGGGTACGGCGAGCAGGCGCGCCACGTCCTCGACGTGACCCTGCGCGCGGCCGGCGACGCCACCCTCGACACGTGGCAGCGGCGCATCGGGTTCCGCTCGGTACGCCTGGACACCACCCCGGACGCCGACGGCACCCCGTTCACCCTGGTCGTCAACGACCAGCCGGTGTTCGTCCGCGGCGTCAACTGGATCCCGGACGACACGTTCGTCACCCGGGTGACCCGGGAGCGCTACGCCGAGCGGCTCGCCCAGGCGTACGACGCCAACGTGAACCTGCTGCGCGTCTGGGGCGGCGGCCGCTACGAGTCCGACGACTTCTACGACGTGGCCGACGAGATGGGGCTGCTCGTGGTGCAGGACTTCCTCTTCGCCTGCGCGGCGTACCCGGAGGAGGAGCCGATCGCCGGCGAGGTTTCTTCGGAGGCCCGTGCACAGGTGACGCGGCTGGCCAGCCACCCGAGCCTGGTCGGATGGATCGGCAGCAACGAGAACATCTGGGGCTACCACGACTGGGGCTGGCCGGACGAGTTGGCCGGACGCACCTGGGGCGAGGGGTACTACCTCGATGTCCTGCCCGCCATCGTGGCCGAGCTGGACCCCACCCGGCCGTACTGGCCCAGCAGCCCGTACTCGGGGCGGCCGGACGTGCACCCCAACGACCCGGCGCACGGCAGCATGCACATCTGGGACGTGTGGAACCAGCGCGACTACGTGCACTACCGCGACTACCGGCCGCGCTTCGTCGCGGAGTTCGGCTACCAGGCGCCCGCGGCGTACGCGACGCTGCGCCGGGCGCTGCGCGACGACCCGCTGGCGCACGACTCGCCCGGCATGCGCCACCACCAGAAGGCCATCGACGGCGACGCAAAGCTCCAGCGTGGACTCGACGCGCACCTGCCGCCGCCGCGCGACTTCGACGACTGGCACTACCTGACCCAGGTCAACCAGGCGCGGGCGATCGCGCTCGGGATCGAGCACTTCCGGTCGCTGCGTCCACTGTGCATGGGTGCGATCGTGTGGCAGCTCAACGACTGCTGGCCGGTCACCTCGTGGGCGTTCGTCGATGGCGACGGGCGCCGCAAGCCCGCCTGGTACGCCCTGCGCCGGGTGTACGCCGACCGGCTGCTGACCATCCAGCCGCGGGACGGTGCTCTGGTGCTGGTCGCGGTCAACGACGGCGCCCAGCCGTGGATCGCCCCGGCCAGCGTGACCCGGATGGCCATTTCCGGTGAGGCGCGCGCGAAGACGGCGGTGGACCTCGTCGTACCGCCCCACTCGGCGCTCACGCTGCCGCTGCCCGGCGACCTGGCCAGCGCCGACGACCCGCGCGACGAGCTGCTGGTGGCCTCCGCCAACGGCGAGCGGGCCTGGTGGTTCTTCGCCGAGGACAAGGACGTCGCGTACCCGCCCCCGGCGTACGACGCCACCGCGGAGCCGGTGCCGGACGGTTGGCGGGTCACCGTACGCGCCGGCACCATCCTGCGCGACCTGGCGCTCTTCCCGGACCGGTTGGACCCGTCCGCCTCGGTCGACGAGCAGCTGGTCACGCTGCTGCCGGGGGAGTCGGTGACGTTCACCGTCCGGGCCCGGCCGGACCTGGACCCGGCGGCCCTGACCGCGAGGCCCGTGCTGCGCTTTGTCAACGACGTCTCTTCCTGTGAGCGCGAGGAGTGAGCTTCAACGGCCTGGAACAGACGACGGCGGCCCGCCTGCGAGCCCCGCAGTCGGGAACGAAAGACGGCTCAGCATGACCGGGCCGGTACTGGCCGTCGACGTCGGCGGCACGAAGCTCGCGGCGGCCGTCGTGGAGCCGGACGGCACGCTCCGGGACCGGGTCACCGTGCCCACCCCGGCGGACGGCCAGAAGGCGGCGGCCGCGCTCGACCGGCTGGCCCGCGAGGTGGCCGCGAAAGGCCCGGCCGGCCGGCTGGTCGGGCTCGGGGTCGGCTCCGCCGGCCCGCTCGACCTGAACGCCGGCACGGTCAGCCCGGTCAACATCACGGACTGGCGGCCGTTTCCGATCCTCGACGCGCTGCGGCCGGTGCTGCCCGGCCGGCCCGCGGTGCTCGCCGGCGACGGGCAGTGCATGGCGCTCGGCGAGTACTGGCGCGGCGGATACACCACCCGGGCCATGCTCGGCATGGTGGTCTCCACCGGCGTCGGTGGCGGCCTCGTGCTGGACGGCCGGATCCATCCCGGCGTCACCGGCAACGCCGGCCACATTGGACACATCGTCGTCGACCTCGACGGCCCGCCGTGCCCCTGCGGCGGGCGCGGGTGCGTCGAGGCCATCGCCAGCGGCCCTCGATGACCAGATGGGCGCGGGCCGAGGGCTGGGAGCCTGCCGCCGGCCGGCCGGCCGACGCCCGCACCCTCGCCCAGGACGCGCGCGACGGCGATCCCGTCGCGCGGCAGGCGTTCCGGCGGGCCGCGACCGCGGTGGCCGCCGGGATCGTCTGCGCGAGCGGCCTGCTGGACCTCGACGACGTGGTCGTCGGCGGCGGCGTAGCCGGCGCCGGCGACCTGCTCTTCACCCCGCTCCGCGAGGCGGTCGCCGACCTGGCCGGCCTTGCCTTCATCCGGCGGGTGCGGATCCACCCGAGCCGGTTCGGGACGGACGCGGGTCTGCTAGGCGCCGCGGCTCTCGCTCTTAGGAGTACCCCATGAAAGTGCGCTCCCTCCTCACCGCCGTCACCGCACTTCTCCTCCTCACTCCGGCTACCCCCGCCGTCGCTGGACCGTCCACTTCGGGCTTCGTCGTCCGCGACGGGGCCACGCTGAAGCTCGACGGCAAGAAGTTCCGCTTCGGCGGCACCAACAACTACTACCTGATGTACAAGTCGCGGCTGATGGTCGACGACGTGTTCGCCGACGCGAAGTCGGCCGGCTTCACCGTGCTGCGCACGTGGGGCTTCCTCGACATCGGCAACCAGGACGGCTCCGGCTCCATCCACGGCAAGGCGGACGGCGTCTACTTCCAGTACTGGGACGGCACCCGGCCGGCGTACAACGACGGGGCCGACGGCCTGGAACGCCTCGACTACGTCATCAAGGCCGCCGGCGACGCCGGCGTCAAGCTGGTCATTCCGCTCACCAACAACTGGAACGACTTCGGCGGCATCGCCCAGTACGTGCGCTGGCGCGGCGGTCAGTACCACGACGACTTCTACTCCGACCCGGTGATCCGCGGCTGGTACAAGGACTGGATCTCGCACGTCCTGAACCGCACCAACTCGCTGACCGGGGTCAAGTACAAGGACGATCCGGCCGTCATGACGTGGGAGCTGGGCAACGAGCCGCGGTGCAAGGGCTCCGGGCTCTACCCGACGTCGCCGAACTGCTCGCCGCAACTGCTCACGGCGTGGGCCGACGAGATGACCCGGCACATCAAGTCCGTCGACCGCAAGCACCTGGCCAGCGTCGGCGACGAGGGCTTCTTCTGCGACGACCGGACCAGTTCGGACTGGACCGTCAACTGCGGCGAGGGCGTGGACGTCCTCGCGTTCACCAAGCTGCCGGCGGTGGACGTCATGTCGTACCACCTGTACCCGAAGCCGTGGGGCAAGGACGCGGTCTGGGCCGTCGACTGGATCAAGCGGCACAACCGGGAGGCCGCCAAGATCGGCAAGCCGGTGATGCTCGGTGAATTCGGCTGGCCGGACAAGGCGGACCGCAACCCCGTCTATCAAAAGTGGACGGACGCGTTCATCGCCACCGGCGGCACGGGCTTCCTCTACTGGATCCTTTCCGGCGTGCAGGACGACGGCAGCCTGTACCCGGACTACGACGGATACACCGTCTACTGCCCGAGCCCGGTGTGCATCAACCTGTCCAATGCCACCGAGGAGATCCGCCGGGGCAGCGGTCCCGGCCGCCGGTGGCCGACGACGACGCGGTGGTCACGGCGTTCGAGACGCCGGTGACGCTGGCGCCGGCCGCGAACGACATCGCGTACCGCACGTCGGTGCGCCCGTCGTCAATCAGGCTAAACCCTTCGTCGGTCGAGGGTGGGCAGTTCGCGCTGACGAGCGACGGCAAGGTGGTCTTCACGCCCACGGCCGGGTTCCGGGGCCGGGCGGCGACCCAATACACCATCCGTGACCTCGCCGGGCGCGTATCGAACACGGCCACCCTGAGCGTGACGGTGCTGCCGCCGGCGACGCCGACGATCCAGATCGCGACGTTCGAGACCGGCACCGAGGGCTGGGCGCCCGCGCCGTGGCAGACCAACGCCGGGACGGTCGCGCAGACCGCCGACTTCCACACCGAGGGCGCGTACGGCCTGCACATCTCCGCGGCCGACGGCGGGTGGTTCGGCAAGCGGCTGGACGCGCCGCTCGACCTCACCGCCAAGGTGGCCCTGAAGTTCGACCTGCGCGTCGGCCCGGACGCCGGCACCAGCGGCGCGATCGCCGTGCAGTACGGCGACGTCCCCTCCTGGTGCCAGTCGAACTTCACCTGGGTGCCGCAGAACAGCCAGGTCACCGTCACGGCCGACCTGCTGACCCAGATGTCCTGCGACGCGGCGGCGCTGGCCGACGTGCGCGAGGTCTACGTGTGGGCCCACCCCGGCGAGTTCGACATCGACAACATCCGCGCCGAGTGAGTGCAAGGAAGGGCCCCCTCCTAACGTTTTATGCATAGGAGGGGGCCCTTCCTAACGTCTCCGCGGCGTCACCGGCGCGTTAGCTGTCGGGAACCCGACAATAAGGCGTTAGTGGTATGAGCCGTGCAATCCACTTCGCCACTGACGACCAATCCGGCGGAACGTTCGGTTGATTGACTGTCCGACAAGTCCGGACAAGCCTGATCTGATGTCTGTTGTGCTATCGGAGCATCCCAGCGCGCGTAATCAGGGGGACGCGATGGGTGAAGCATGGGGGAGCGCACGGCCGGTTGGACAATGGTTCTCATCGACCGGTGGGAACTGCGCCGTGGCCGGGAAGCGGTCGGCACGACGCGAGCGGTCCAGCGGCTCAGCGCGCTCCTGGCCATTCAGGGCCGGCGTGACCGGTGCCTCGTGGCCGGTCAGCTGTGGCCCGAATGCAACGAACACCATGCCCAGGGCAATCTGCGTTCGGCCCTGTGGCGGATCAGGCAACAACACCCGAAACTGGTCGACGCCATGGACGGTGCGCTCATGCTCAACCCGGGCGTACGCATCGACATGGACGAGATCCTGAGCCATGCCCGCGCGGTGCTGGACGACGGTGTCGCCCCGGCGAACGCGCTGGCCGTACTGTCCGCGGGCGACCTGCTCCCGGGCTGGTACGACGACTGGGTCCTGCTGCACCGGGAGCGGCTGCATCAGGTCCAACTACACGCGCTGGAGCGGCTCGCCACGCTGCACGCCCAGGAGGGGCGGTACCTGGAGGCGCTGCAGGCCGGACTCACCGCGGTCCGCATGGACCCCTTGCGGGAGAGCGCTCACCGGGTGGTGGCCCGGGTGCACCTGGCCGAGGGGAACGTGGGCGAGGCGATCCGGCAGTTCGAGCGCTGCCGCCAGGTGCTCGCCGACGAGTTCGGGATCCTGCCCACCCGGCAGTTCCTGGACCTGATGAGCCCGATCCGGCAATCCCTCGCGTGACGCGCGGGTGACGCGGGCGCCACGCGGGGGATGTTAGCCAGAACGGGTACCGAAGCGACCTAGGGGACCCAGCCATGTGCGGAATCGTGGCGGCAGTGCCGGACTACGGCGGTGAGCGTGCGGACGTCTCGCGCCGACAGGTGCTCGACGCCTTGCCCAAGGACCGGCCGGACGACCTGCTTGCCGGGCTGGACTGGTTTGTCAAAGGTCTGTCGGCAGCGGCCGAGCTGTACGCCCTCCCGACCGTTAGCCACCGCCTGGCGACCGACGCGCGGCTGCGGGAGGAAGCCGTCGAACGCCTGTCCGCGGCGAGCGGCTGGCTGGCCGAGCTCGATCGTGACCTGGACCGGCACAGCGCGGACTGGGACCCGGAGCTTCTCGAACGCGGGCAGCGGCTCGCGGTGCGCGCCCGTGACCTGCTCTGGGCGCTGACCCATGATCGGGTGGCGGCCGCAGCTCGGGCGGGTGCCCTGGCCGGCGACGCGATCGCGGATCTGGACGTGGCCCGTGCCTACCTGGCGGTCGACGCGGTCCTCGACGCGGTGGACCGGCTCGAGGTCCGGGGGCGTGATTCGGCGGGCATCCAGATCTGGGTGACGCTGCCCGACGGCGTACCCCCGGACCTGCGTCACCGCGCGGACACCGACTACCGGCACGGCGCGGTCGAGGCGCTCGATGGTGGATTGGCGTTTGTCTACAAGCGGGCATCCGTCATCGGCCGGCTCGGGGAAAACGTCGCCTTCCTGCGCGCCACCATCGCCGTCGACACGGACCTGCGGGCGGTGCTGGCGCTGCCCGGCGCCCGGGTGACCGTGCTCGCGCACACCCGCTGGGCCAGCGTGGGTCGCATCAGCGAGGCCAACGCCCACCCGGTCAACAGCGTGGTGCGGGGTCGGGCGCACATCTTCGCCACGGCGGCGCTCAACGGCGACATCGACAACCACGTGGCCCTGCGGCAACAGATCGGCCTGCCCGCCGACGCCGCCGGGATCAGCACCGACGCGAAGCTGATCCCGGTGCTGCTGGCCGGAAGCATCGACGCGGGCGCGGAGCCGGTGCCGGCCATGGCCGAGTTCATCCGCCGCGGGTACGGCTCGTTCGCCATCGCCGCGCAGACCGCCGCCAATCCGGACCAACTGCTGCTCGGGGTGAAGGGGAGCGGGCAGGGCCTGTACGTCGGGTTCGCGCCGGGCTGCTTCCTGGTCGCCAGCGAGGTGTACGGGCTGGTCGGCGTGACCGACCGGTACCTGCGCCTGGACGGCACGCTCGCCGACGGCGGCGAGTTGGGCACCGTGGTGACACTGGACCGGGCGGGCGCGGGGACGGCGGCGGCGCTGCGGCGCTATACGGCGCTGGGCCGGCCCGTGGCGACGACCGATGGCGACATCGTCACCGCGGAAATCACCACCCGGGACGTGGCACGCGGCCCGTTCGAGCACTACCTGGTGAAGGAGATGACCGAGGCTCCTTCGTCGTTCCGCAAGAGCCTGCGCGGGCGGGTCGCCCGGGACGGCGACCGGCACTACGTGACGCTGAGCGAGCCGGCGCTGCCGGAGGCGGTGCGCCGCCGCTTCACCGCCGGTGACATCCGCGAGGTCATCCTCGTCGGCCAGGGCACGGCGGCGGTCGCCTGCCAGGGCATCGCGACCGTGGTGAAGCGACTGCTCAAACCGGCCGTGTCGGTCGCGGCCATGCCGGCAAGTGAACTGTCCGCGTGGGGCCTGCGGCCGGACATGTCGGCGGTGTGCCTGGTCGCGGTGAGCCAATCCGGGACCACCACGGACACGAACCGGGCCGTGGACATGGCTCGGGCCCGTGGCGCGGCCGTACTCTCCATCGTCAACCGGCGCGACAGCGACCTGACGCACAAGAGCGACGGCGTGCTGTACACATCGGACGGACGCGATGTCGAGATGGCGGTGGCCTCCACCAAGGCGTTCTATTCCCAGGTCGCCACGGGCGTGCTGCTCGGTCTGCGGCTCGCGCGGCTCCTCGACCGGCTGCCGCCGGCCCTGGAGGATTCCTTGCTGCAGGCCCTGCTGGACGTCCCGCAGCAGCTGGAGCGGCTGCCCGACCTGGCGCCGCGGATCGCCGAGATCGCGGAGGTCGCGATCCGCTATCCATACTGGACAGTCGTTGGGTCCGGGCCGAACCGGGTCGCCGCCGAGGAGACCCGGATCAAGCTGTCGGAGCTGTGCTACAAGACCATCTCCACGGACGCCGTCGAGGACAAGAAGCACGTCGACCTGTCGGCCGAGTCGTTCGTCCTCGTCTGCGCGGCCGGCACGCCCGCCGGCCAGGTGCGCGACCTGACCAAGGAGGTGGAGATCTTCGCGGCGCACCGCAACGCGCCGGCGGTGATCGTGGACGAGGGAATCGACGTGCGATGGGCGACGGATCTGGTCGTACACGTGCCCGCCGCACACCCGATGTTCGCCTGGATCATCAGTACGGCGGCGGGGCACCTGTTCTCGTACCACATCGCACGCGCGATAGACCGGAAAGCGGATCCGTTGCGGGTGGCGCTCGCCGCGTTGGAGGGCGCGGTCGATGCCGGCCGGGTGACCGTCGGCGACCTGGACCTGGCCTGCCACGACCTGCATCAGTTCGTGGCCGACGCGGCGGCGGGCACGCTTCGCGGCGTCCTACAGAGCGACACGGCCATCGGCCTGTCGTACGCCTCCCAGGTGCTGCAGCACGGGAACCCGGCCGGCGACCCGGTCGAGTACCTCCGGCACCGGCTCACCACCGCCGTGGACGAGCTGACCCGCTCCATCGACTCGGTGAAGCACCAGGCGAAGACGGTGACGGTCGGCACCTCGCGCGGCGACGCCGACCTGCTCGACAACGGGCTGACGGCGGCCCTCGCCGAGGCCGGCGGCGATCCGGAGGTCTGCGGCTACTCCGCCCTGCGTACCCTGAGCGCCTTCGCCAACCTGGTCGATCGGGTCGAGGGCGCCACGCGTTACCTGCTGAGCTGGCCGCCCGACGGCCCGGCGACGATCCGCGTCGCCGGCAAGACGGGCATCGCGCGCGGGCTGGTCAGCCGGGCGGACAACGGGGCCGAGCTGAGCGGATCCAAGCGGCTGGCGGTACGTTCCCGAACGCCCCGCCTGGTGCGCGGCCGGTGCGATGGGCGCTTGGTGCTGATGGTGCCCGAGCTGACCGGCACCCGGGTCAAGGCGCTCACCCTGCTGCACGTGGCGTTGCGCGAGCGGGCCGACGCCGTACACCTCACCGAGGTCCTCGGCGGGGGCCGGCTGGAAGAGATCAGGGCCGCCGTCACGGAGACCGACGCGCCCTTCGACCCGTCGGTGCTGGCCGATCTGCCCGTCGAGACCGTCCTGCTGTCGCCGGTGGACGAGATCGCGAGGATGATCGGGTGATACGGATGCCGATCGTCTGCGTTCTCCTGCTGATGTTGGGTCTGCTGCCGGGCTGTACGGATCCCGGGCAGGCGGCCGACGACAAGGTCACCAGCTGGGTGTACCAACTACAGGGCTACGCGGACGGCCGGCTGGACGCGATCGCCCGCGCACCGCAGAACCTCGCCGTCATCGACCTCGCCAAGGACGCCGGGTCCGGATACTTCACCCGCGAGGAGATCGCCGACGTGCGGGGGGCGGGCAAGCGGGTGCTGGCCTACTTCGAGATCGGTGCGATCGAGGACTTCCGGCCCGAGGCGGCACGCGTGCGGTCGGACGGCCTCATGCTCAACCGGTGGGCGGACTGGCCGGAGGAGCACTTCGTCCGGTACTGGGAGCAGCGCTGGTGGGACGGCGTCGTCCGGCCGCGGGTCGACCAGGCCCTGGCCGCCGGCTTCGACGGCGTCTACCTGGACACGCCGCTGGCGTACGAGGAGATCGACCTCGCGCTGGTCCCGGGCGAGACGCGGGAGAGCCTGGGCGCCAAGATGGTCGACCTGATTGTCCGCATCAGCCGATACGCCAAGCAGGCCCAGCCGGACTTCTGGATCTTCCCGCAGAACTCGCCGGAGTTGCAGGACCACGCCGGCTACACCGCGGCGATCGACGGCATCGGCATGGAGGAGCTGTTCTTCCTGGCCACCGACGAGCCGTGCACCCAGGACTTCTGCGCGGAGAACCTGACCGCCACCCGGCGGCTGCGCGACGCCGGCAAGGTGGTGCTCGCCGTCGACTACGCAACCCGTCCCGCGTACGTGGCGGAGGCGTGCCGGCGCTACCGCGAGGAGCGGTTCACCGGCTATGTCACCACGCGCGCTCTGGACCGGGTCGACCCGCCCTGTCCACAACCCTAGGGAGGCCCAGAATGACCCATGAATTTCACCGTATCGGCGTGGTCGGGATGGGCTATGTCGGCCTCACCCTGACCGCGGCCCTGGCCCGCAAGGGCTTCACCGTGTACGGAGTCGACACCCAAACCGCCGTGCTGGACTCGCTGGCCAAGGGGCAACCGCACATCTACGAGCCGGGTGTGGCGGAAGTGTTCGCCGAACACGTCGGACGCAACATCCTGGTCGGTCCGGACCTGCCGGACGAGCCGGTCGACGCCGCGATCGTGTGCGTGTCCACGCCCACGGACGAGGCCACTCGGCGGCCCAATCTGAAGAATCTGGCCGCCGCGGCCGAATACATCGCCGAGCGCTGCGACCCCGACGTTCTCGTCGTGGTGCGCAGCACGGTGCCGGTCGGCACCAGCCGGGCGATCGTGTTGCCGGTGCTGCGGGACCGCTGGGGGTCGAGCCGCACCTGGTGATGGCGCCCGAACGCACCATCCAGGGCCAGGCACTGCGCGAACTGGTCGAGCTGCCGCAGGTCGTCGGCGGCCTCGATGACGAGAGCCTGCGCCTGGGGTTGGACCTCTTCGGCGGGTTGGCGCGCGAGCTGGTGCCGGTGTCCAGCATGGAGGTCGCCGAGCTGGTCAAGCTCACCAACAACTGCCACACCGACCTGATCTACTCGTTCGGCAACGAGATCGCCATGCTCACCGAGCGGCTCGGCCTGGACCCGCTCGAGGTGATCCGGGCGACCAACCTCGACTACCCGCGGCCGGACATCGCCAAGCCGGGGTACGTCGGCGGCGGCTGCCTGTCCAAGGACCCCTACCTGCTGATCGACAGCGCCCGCCAGCGGGGCCACGAGCCGTACCTGCTCGGCAAGGTCCGCGAGCTCAACGAGGACCTGCCCGCGCACGTCGCACAGCGGGTGGTCGAGCTGATGGGCGACACCGCCGGGGCGACGCTGTGCGTGCTGGGCTGGGCGTACAAGGGCTGGCCGCCCACCGACGACATGCGCGGCACGCCGATCGCCGGCATGATGCCGGTGTTCCGCGCGGCCGGCATGCGGGTCACCGGCCACGACCCGCTCGTCGGCGACGAGGTGATCCGGGCGTACGGCGGCGAACCGGTGCCGGTGGACGCCGGGTTCGCCGGCGCGGACGCGGTGCTCGTCATCACCGACCACCCCGACTACCGGCGGCTCGACCTGGGCCACCTGATGGCCGGCGGCCGCACCCGCCTGGTGTACGACTCCTGGCGCATCCTCGACGAGCCGACGGTGCTACGGCACGGCGCCCGGTACGCCGGCATCGGCTACGAACCCGTGGGAGCGAGGTGACGAAGATGAGAATCCTGATACTCGGCGGAGCCGGCTTCATCGGGCTGCACCTGACCCGGCGGCTGCTCGCGGACGGTCACGCGGTGACCGTCGTGGACGACTTCTCGCGCGGGCGGGACGACCTCGAGTTCGCCGCGATCCGCCCGCTGGTGGGCGTGTACGCGGCCGACCTGACCACGGCGGAGGCGTACACCGGCCTGCCGCACGGCTGGGACCAGGTCTACATGCTGGCCGCCGTGGTCGGCGTGCGGAACGTCGAGCGCGACCCGGCGCGCGTGCTGCGGGTCAACACGCTTGCGCTGCAACACCTGCTGGACTGGCTGCACCCGGGCGAGCGCCTCTTCTTCGCGTCCACCAGCGAGACGTACGCCGGCACGGTGAGCGCGGGGCTGGCCCCGGTGCCGACCGGTGAGGACGTGCCGCTGCTGGTGGCGGACGCGGCCGCGCCGCGGTTCGCGTACGCGGTGAGCAAGCTCTGGGGCGAGGCCGCCGTCCTGCACACGTCCCGCGCCAAGGACCTGCGGTGCGTCGTGGGCAGGTTCCACAACGTGTACGGGCCGCGGATGGGCACCGACCACGTGATCCCCGAACTGTCGATGCGGGCCATCCGGCGGGAGAACCCGTTCCGGGTGTACGGCTCCGACCAGTACCGCGCGTTCTGCCACGTCGACGACGCGACCGAGGCGATGGTCCGGTTGATGGCCAGCGAGCACGCGGCCGACCAGACCGTGCACATCGGCAACGACACCGAACAGACGAGGATCGGCGACCTGGCCCAGTTGGTGCTCCGCACCGCGGCCTTCGCCCCCGCGCCGGAGCTGCTTCCGGCGCCACCGGGCTCGGTGGTCAAACGCTGCCCGGACATCACGAAGCTGCGCTCCCTGACCGGGTTCGAGCCCAAGGTCTCGCTGGAAGAGGGCGTGCGGCACACGTTCGAGTGGTACCGGGACAACACGTCTTAAGGAGATCCACGATGGCGGGCGGGGAAATAGCCTTCTACTACGGCGCGGACCAGGCGGCCAAGCTGGCCGGATACCGGCGGGTCGTGCTGCAGGGCGACCTGTACACCACCGACGAGGTGCGCTGGCTGCTCGACCGAGACGTGCAGCCGCTGGGCTATCTCAGCCTCACCGAGGATCCCGGCCCGTCGATGCCATGGCAGCGCACCGAACACAACCCCGACTGGGGCGGCGCCTTCGTGTACGTCGACGACCCCGGCTGGGTGACGCACGTCCTCGACCAGGCCATGACCATGCTGCGTCGCGACTTCGCCGGCCTGTTCCTGGACACCCTCAACATCGAGCTCACGTTTCCCGATGAGGTCCCGCACCTGCTCGACCTGATGACTCGCCTGCGGGCCGAGACGTACCCCGCCTATCTGCTGGCCAACCGGGGCTTCGGGCTGCTGCCCGGCCTGGGCGAACTGGTGGACGGCGTGCTCTTCGAGTCGTTCTCGGTGCGCTGGACCGACGATGGCGGGTATTCGCCGTGGCCGCCGGACACGCTGACCGTGCACGCGCAGTACGCCGAACGGCTGCGGGAGCTGGACGTGGACCTGTACGCCCTGGACTACGCGGATACGGCGGAGCTCACCGAGTTCGCCGTTCGCCGGGCCCGCCAGTTCCACATGCCGTGCTTCGTCAGCAACCGGGAGCTCACACGGTTGTGA
Organism: Phytohabitans rumicis; assembly: GCF_011764445.1. Classification (NCBI taxonomy): domain Bacteria; kingdom Bacillati; phylum Actinomycetota; class Actinomycetes; order Micromonosporales; family Micromonosporaceae; genus Phytohabitans; species Phytohabitans rumicis. The sequence goes on along the minus strand of NZ_BLPG01000001.1, from coordinate 3,035,923 downwards.
GCGCGTGCACCCAGGTCGCCTCGGCGGAGGCGGCCAGGTCGTATCTGGGGGCCCAGCCCAGCACCTCGGTGGTGTGGGTGAGGTCGGCGGCGATCCAGTCGACACCGGGCGACTTGGCGGATGGCGGGTCCGCCTCCAGCACCTCGCCGGCGTAGCCCGCGGCGTCGGCGAGCAGGCGGATCAGCGTCCGGGTGGGCACCGCGTCCCGGAGCCCATGTTGCACACCACCTCGGCCGGCCGGGCGGCGAACACCGCCGCGACCACGGCCGCCGCCACGTCCCGGACGTCCACGAAGTCGCGGTAGGCGCCCAGCGGGCCCAGCCGGATCCGGCTGGTGCCCTCGGCCAGCGCGTCGCGGATCTCCCGCACCGCCCGGCCGGCCACGTTCTCCGCCGGGAGTCCGGGCCCGACCGGGTTGAACACGCGCAGCACGATCCCGTCCAGCCGGCCGCCGGCGGCCGCGACCTCGACGAGTCGGGTGGCGGCAAGCTTCGTCACGCCGTACGCGCTGACCGGGCGGGCGCAGTCGGTCTCGCGCACCGGCCGGCCGCGCTCGACCACGCCGTACTCGGCGGCCGAGCCGAAGCTCACCAGCCGGAGCGGACGCTCCGGCGGTCGCCGCGCGTCGATCGTCTGCACCGCCTCGATCAGCGTCGCGACCGCGGCGGTGTTCGTGGCGAGCAGCTCGGCGGGCGTGCCGGCCAGCCGACCGGCGCAGTTGACGACCGCGTCGACCCGGGTGCTGGCGAGCAGGTCCGCGAGCTGCCCAGCCGAGCCGGTCACCAGGTCGTGCTGCACGCGGGGAACGCCCACGGCCGGTGACCGGCGGCCGGCCGCGATGACCTGGGTGACCCGTTCGTCGGCGGTCAGCGCCCGGCAGACCTGCTCGCCCAGGAAGCCGGACGCGCCGAACACGAGCAGCCTGGTCATGGGCGAGCGCCTTCGAGGACCTTGGGCAGCAGCAGGGGACGCAGCTCCTCGAACCGCTGGTTCGCCTCGTCGTAGTCGTCGGGCCGGCCGATGTCCAGCCAGAACCCGTCGAACTCGAAGGCGGCCGGGTGGCTGCCCCGGGCCAGCAGGTCCAGCACCAGGTCGTCGAAGCCGAACGGGATGCCCTTCGGGTACGGCGCCAGCGTCTTGGCGGACAGCCCGTAGACACCCATGCTCACCGCGTACGACTGGGTCGGCTTCTCGGTGAAGCTGACGATCTCGTGGACGTTGTTGGTTTCCAGGCAGCCGAAGTCGATTTTCACGCTGCGCCGGTAGGTCGCCACGGTCAATGGCGCTTCCGAGGCGATGTGCGTGTCGAGCAGCTCGCCATAGTTGAGATCGGTGAGTACGTCGCCGTTCATGACCAGGAAGTGCTCCGGGAGCTGGTCGATGATGTTGAACAGCGGGCCGATCGTGGAGAGCGGCTGGTCCTCGTCCGCGTAGTCGACGGTCATGCCCCAGCGGGAGCCGTCGCCGACGAACGCCTGGATCAGCGAACCAAGGTGCCCGATGGCGAGCGTCGCGGAGCGGAACCCGTACGCGCGCAGCTGTTGCAGGATGATGTCGAGGATCGCGTACTCGTTGCCGATCGGTACGAGTGGCTTCGGCAGGCACGTCGTGTACGGGCGCAGCCGTACGCCCCGACCTCCGGCAAGAATCACTACGTGCATGAGTTGTCCCCCTTCGTGTCGCTACCACCGGTAGAGCCGTACGGTGCTGACGCTTGTGCCCAGCACGACCACGAGCAGGGCCAGTAGCACCGCGTTGCTGGCCAGGAAGATCGGGACCTCGCCGTACGGCGCGAGGCGCTGGCTGAGGGTCGCGACGGCCGCCACGAGCCCGGCGAACACCATCCCCAGCACGCCGAGCACCCAGGGCAGCCGACCGTGGTTGATCAAGACAAAGCCGGTGAAGTACGCCCCGGCGAGCAGGACGTGCGCGGTTGTCACCTGCACGCCGCGCTGGGTCAGCAGATCGTGCTCCGCCAAGCCGATCAGCAGCGCGGCGGCGAACATGCCCGGTATCAGCAGGCTGACCGCGACCCCGCGGGCGAACGCCGCCCAGATCGGGGAGCGGAACTGCCAGGGGTAGCGGATCTGCCGGAGCAGCTTCACGCCCGTCTCCTGGAACCGGCGGGACCGCCATTCCACCGCGCCCATCGCGAGCACCAGCGGCGCCGCGCTGATCGCCAGCTCCGTCGGTGCCTCCAGGAACCGGACGTCGATGAAGAGCAGGTAGGCGGCGGACAGCGAGGCGTAGAGCGCCACCGGCAGCGAGCTGAGCACCTCCCGGGCCACGGCGGGCGGGAGGTCGGTGGTGACCCGGCCCGAGGGCCGCCGCATGGTGACGTAGGCGGCGACCACGGTCAGCCCCACCGACACGATCCCGACCGACACCACCTCGGCGTCCAGTGTGGACGGACGGCCGCGCACGATGTACAGCACGCCCAGCACGACCGTCGGCAGCATGGTCGCGAACACCACGACCTCCAGCCGCCGCATCACCAGCACGCCCACCGACAGCTGGAAGCCGATCTGCGCGACCACGAGCGCGATGACGCCCGCAGGCAGGTGCTCGACCCGGACCAGGAGCGCCGCGCCGGCGCCGGCGACGACCACGCCGAGCGCCACGCCCCAGCGCAGCACCAGCACCGACGCGTCCGGCCGGCCCTTGCCGAGCATCCGGTACGCGACGCTGCTCAGGCCCATGCCCCACACCCACCCGGTCGCGGTGGCGAAGACCATGCCGGCCACGAGAGCGGGTACGCCCAACAGGCCGAGCACCGCGGGGTACGCCGCACTCGGCAGCGCGTACAGCAGGCCGTGCGACAGTTCGCGGGCGGTCTGCCACCGGGTACGCGGCCGCGCCGCGCTCCGCACCTCGACGGCCGGCGGTACACGGCGGTGCACCTCGCTCGCCAGCACGAAGACGTCGCTGTACCCGTAGACGTCCCGGGCGATCCGGTCGGTCATGCCGTCGCTCTCCAGCACGGCGGCCACCTGCAACGCGTCCACCGCGGTGCCGCACAGCGGGCGTACCCGCGAGGCCAGATCCTCGACCGGGTCCACGCCGTGGACGGGGTGGTCGCTGATCATGAGAGCTCCTGGTAGACCCGGCGGTAGTCGTTGAGCGACTGATCGAGGGTGAACCTGTTCAGCACCCGCCCGCGCGCGGCGGTGCCGAGCCAGCGGCGCAGCTCGCCGTCGAGGAGCAGGGACAGGCAGCCGTCCGCGATGGCGCGGTGGTCGCGCGGCGGCACCACGAACCCGGCGTCGCCGACCGCCTCGGCCACCCCGCCCACGTTCGTGCAGACCACCGGGCGGCCGGTGGCCATCGCCTCCACCACCGTGTACGGGAAGCCCTCGGAGATGCTGCTGAGCACGACGAGATGGCCGGCGTGGTACGCCTCGGTCGGGCGGGTGACCCGGCCCTCGAACGTGGCGGCGTGCGCCAGACCCAACTCGTCGATCAGCGCGCGGCAGCTGTCGTAGTAGCCCCACTGGCCGGTCGCCACGGGCCCGAACATGCGCAGCCGGGCGTTGGGTACCTCGGCCCGGACGAGCGCGAACGCCTTGATGAGCGTGTGCAGATCCTTGATCGGGTCGACCCGGCCCATGAACACGACGGTGGGCACGTCCGGCTCGGTCTCGGCCACCGGAAACTCGGCCGGGTCGATCCCGTTGTACATCGTCCACATCCGGTCCTCGTCGGCGCCGTGGTACAGCGCCCACCGCCGGTTGTAGCTGGAGTGCGGGGCGAGCACGTCCGCGGAGATGTACGCGGCGACCGCCAGCGCGCGGAAGAAGTTGAGCAGCAACACCTTCACGGCGTGCGGCACGTCCTCGTCCACCATGCTCAGGTACCGCTCGCGCAGGTACACACCGTGCTCGGACATCACGATCCGCGCCCCACAGGCCCATTTGCTGGTCAGTCCCACGAGCGCCGAGAGACCGTTCATCGCGAGGTGGCAGATGTCCACGTCCAGCGGTGGCCGGGACAGCGGCCGGAGCGTGTGCTCGATGAGGTCGGACGCCATGAGCGCCTCGGCGAGTGTAAGCGAGCCGGCGCCGCCGGAGTGCGCGGCGCGGTCCACGCCGGCCGCCTGCCACGCGTCCATCAACTGCGTCAGTGCCCGGTCCGAGAGCAGCGCCGCTCCCAGGTCCGCGCGCTGGGCGTACTCGAAAAGACCTCGCAGCGCCAGCGCGAACGTCTCACCCGTGTGGCGGGTGGCCGCCGGGCCGGTCGCCGGCGGCGCGACCAGCGCCTGCGCGAACGCCTGGTACGCCTGGCCGAACCGCCAGCCGGGGACGCCCTGCCGCGCTCCGCGCGGCGCCTTGGGCGCCCGCCCCCACAGCGGCACGTTGATGACTTCGTCGAGGTTTTCCGGCTGCTCCCACAGGCTCAGCTCCTGGCCGGTCACCGTGAGCGCCACCGCCGTGAACCGGTGCTCCTCGATGCCACGGATGAGCTGATCGCACCAGACACTCACACCGCCCAGATGAAACGGGTACGTGCCTTCGGAGACCAGCGCGATGCGGAGCCTTTCCCCGCCGTGGCCGCCGGCCGGAATGACTATCCCTGGTTGGGACAGCTCCCGGCCGGTGGCCACCGCCGCGGCGGCGCCATCGAGTAGCTGTCGCGTGGCGACCTCGTCGCCGGTTCCGACCGCCATTGCCGCCTCCTTCAGACCAGAACCCGACTCACGCCGTGGTACGCGGTACCGGCGTGAAGGTGCGCGGCGTGTTCGCGCTGAGCGTCACCCACGAGATCGAGTCGGTGCCGTACGTGGCGAAGCCCGTCGCCCGGACACCCGTGAGGAACAGCCCGCCGGTCACCGGCGAGGTGGCCGTGAGCGTGTTCGCGGTGCGGTCCCACACCACGTCCGCGCCGCCGCTGCCGGTCGCGAAGTGACTGGTCCGGTTCGCCACGTACGCGGCGAGGTTCGGCCAGGTCGGAGTCTGCAGCGGCACCTGGTAGTAGAGGCTGTACTTGCGGGCGATCTCGTTGACCCAGTCGAACGTCAGGCTCTTGCCCGACGCGTACTGCCGCAGGTTGCCCTGGTGCAGCGTGTGCGCGTAGACCGAGCCGCTCATGACGTGCTGCAACGCGATGTCGGATTCGAAGCCGACGATCTCGTTGTATGTGAGGTCGCGCGGCCAGAACGGGAACTTGCCGTTCGGCCCGTAGAACGAGTTGTAGAACAGCGTTTCCTCGGCCGGCGCCGTCACGTGGTACGCGATGTTCGTCGGCCAGTCCGGCACGAGCAGCAGGCTGGGCTCCATCGGGTGGTAAATGCCGCAGTTGAAGCAGGACGGCACGTGCGACGGGAACGACATGTTGCCGTGCAGATACTTCACGCCCGCGTCCTTGGCCGCCCGTAGCAGGTCGGCGTTGGACGCCATCAGCCCGTGGTCGGTCGGCGGGTCGATGTCGTTGTTCGGATCCGGGTGGTAGACGCCAAGCCCGGAGTACTCGCCGGTCTTCAGCACCTCGGTCGGCACCGTGAAGCCGCGCTGGCGGGCCACCGTGAGATTCTGCTGGATCTCGGTGAGGTTCTCCGCGTACGGCGTGAAGTTCATCTTCGGATGGCTGTACGTGTGGTTGATCCACCGGAAGTTGTTGCGCAGGCAGCGCGAGTAGCTGGTCAGCGGATCCGGGCTCAGCAGCGACGTGCACGACCCGTGCGCGGTCCGGTGGATGCCCTCGCCGTTGTACGGGACGTTCAGTTGGAACTGGTTGGCCCGCGGGTAGCGGGAGCGCATCGCGTTCTGCTGCTGGTTGGTCGAGTTCGCGTCGGTGCCCGACATCCGGAAGCCGGGGTCCGTCTCCAGGTGCCCGTCGGGGAAGAGGTGGTCGGTGTAGTTGAACCAGTCGTCGACGTCGACCTCGAGGTAGTGCCGCCGCTCACCGACGAACACACCCTTGGTCGCCCAGCGGACGAGGCCGTACGCCAGCAGGAACGTCTGCACCAGGTACTGGTTCGAGGTGAACGTCAACGCGGCCCGCTCCCGGCCGTCGGTGGACGTGCTGATCACGCCGAGTGTGTTCGTACCGCTGTTCATGGTGGCCGTTGCGGTGCAGCCGGCCGCCAGCGTCGAGTAGTAGACATACGACAGCGAGATCGGCACCCGGACGGTCGGGATCAGGTAGTCGAACTGCTGCCGTCCGGTGGTGCTCAAGGTGGCGTTGATCGGTGTGTCGCCGACGCCGCCCTCGGTGCCGGCCCGCAGGCAGTAGTCCTCCGGGAAGGTGCCGTAGGCGGTGTAGAGCGAGACCTGGCGCACCTTGTAGTCCCGCTCGTACTGCCACAGCAGGTTCCACTCGTCGGCGTCGAACGCGCTGACGAACCCGCCGGCCCCGTCCGACATCAACAGCGAGTTGTTCGACAGCAGGATCGAGGTGTAACGCCCGCCGCCGTCGGCGCGGGTCAACCGCTCCCACGTGAGCGGCTCGCTCGCGGCGAGCAGCACGTCGTACGGCGTACCCATCCGGTCCAGCGTCGACTTCCAGGTGGCCAGCCCGAAGTCGGTGCTATCCAACGCGACTATGAGTTGGCGCAGTCCCACCTTCTCCGGTGCCACCGCGACCGCGGCCGCGGCCGCCGCGCTCGTGGACAGGCGGGAAGTGGACGTCGAAGGCTTCTTCGGATCCTTGATCGGGATCTTGGTTAGATTCGTCTTCGGTAGTGCCTTCGGGATCGTCGGCTTGGTCGGCCTCAGCTTGCCTCCGCCGAGCACACCGCCCTGGCCCGCGGCAACCAGGCCGCCGGGGTCGGGCGGGGCCTTTTTCGCGACCGCTTGGTTTCCGGCGCTCGCCATCACACACACCAGCAGCATCACCAGTACGGCGGCGATGCGTGCGGCAAAGCGTCCGGCCAAAACGCGAGTCTTCATGAGTATTTCCGCCTCCCAGGCCATGGCGGCCCCGTCATTGAGGTATCAGCTGATGGCCGTCCCGTACGGCCGACCACTGGAGTTCGTGTCTTATGGCTTCCGTCAACGACAGGGTCGGGCGCCAGCCGAGCAGCTCGCCCGAGCGCACACTGTCGTTGAAACCACCCGCGCAGTCCCCGAAACGCCGGGGCACTTCCCGGGCGCCGATAGACCGCCCGATGACCGCCTCGAACGCGCCGAGCAACTCGCGTACGGTGGTGCCCCGGCCGGTCCCGAGGTTGATCGCCGCATAGCGGTTCGGCCCGGCGGGCGGCACGACATCGTCGAACCGGCGCAGCGCCTGGACGTGCGCCCGCGCCAGGTCCCAGACGTGGACGTAATCCCGAACTCCCGACCCGTCGCGGGTAGGCCAGTCCACGCCCGTCACGGCGAACGGCTCGCCGCCGCGCGCCGCAGCCACCATCCTGCCGAGTACGTGGGAGGACTCGGCGGACTGCGGACCCGTACGGAGCTTCGGATCGGCCCCGATCGGGTTGAAATAGCGCAACGCGATGACCCGGACGGGATAGGCCCGCACGCAGTCCTGGAGGATCTGCTCCACCATGGCCTTGCCGTGGGCGTACGGGCTCGTCGGTGCGATCGGTGATGTCTCGTCTACGGCGAGGTCGCTACCGGCCTGGTAGACCGACGCCGAGGAGCTGAAAAGGACGCGGCCACAGCCGTTCTCGATGACGCTGTCCAGGAAGGCCACCGACTTCGCGACGTTCTCGCGGTAGTAGAGCAGCGGCTGGGCCACCGAATGAGGCACCACGATGAGCGCGGCGCAGTGGACGACGGCTTCGATCTCCGGATGCTCGGCGAAGATCTTGTCGACCAACCGGGCGTCCGCGATGTCACCCTCGTAGAAGATCCGGCCACGGACGAACTCCGTACGGCCCGCACTGAGGTTGTCGAGGACGATGGGCGTTATCGGTTGGCCCGTGCTCGCACCGGCCTCGTCCAGACAGGCCGACGCCACGGTGCTGCCGATGAACCCGGCACCGCCGGCGATCAGAACCTTCATCGCGACGGTCCTTCGCGGACTGTCGCGATGCGGCCAGTAGCGGGTCTGCGACTGCTCGGCATCCGTACTGGCTAGCACCGGGCGCGTGTTACCGGCGTCACCCTCGCGTTACGGCAAGGCCCGGTGGGCGTTCGACGCCCTTTGGCGGTGGTAATCCGTCCGGACAAGTGAGGCCGCACGGCACGACCTCCGGGAGACGCCCCCCAATCGGCTGACGAACACCTAATCCCTTCGTCATCCCCAGGCCGCGCGTGCTCCGTCCGCCCGCTGCGCCTGGGAGCGCGCCCGCTTGTGCTCGTTTGGTGAGTAGGGCGCCCCCAACACATATCGTGGGTATCGGTCTGATTTATACCCGGGGCGTACCGGGATCTTGGGCCTGGTTATGTCGGACACGTCCGTACGCAAGATCCCGCCCTGCCCCACCAAGTCCACTGCCAGCACCCAGGAACCCTTAACGCCGTCCACGGGGCAACTACTCGCCACGGTCGTGGATGGCCTGGGGTCTCGCGGTCGGGTATGCCGGATACGTCCGAGCGGCCGGCCCGATCGCCCCGGCCACGTCGAAGCTGCAAGTGGATCTAGACGAGAAATGGCTGAGATTGAACCATTTCTCGTCTAGATCTACTTGTTTCGCGTCAATCGTGGCGGCTTCCTGACCAAAGTCGGTGCCGCCAACTCCATGATCACGACAGTGCCGACACCGCTTGACAAGGGCCCAGTTTCCTTAACTACCCGGCCTTGGGGGCGCCCCTGTACAGCCCAGCGCGGGCCCTGCTCACCCAGCCGCGCCGATCAAGGATTTCCGCGCCGATCAAGGGCGAACGGTCGTGGATTGGAGATCCAACCACGACCGTTCGCCCTTGATCGACGCACAAGCGGGCGGGGCGCACAGCGGGGCGGGGCGCAAGGCGCGGCGGCCCTAGTCGGGGACGCGGCGGTAGGCGCCGTCGCTGGCGGAGGTGGCCATGGAGGCGTACGCGCGGAGCGCCGCCGACACGGAGCGCTCGCGGTTGACCGGCGTGTACGGGCGGTCGCGCTTGTCCTGGGCGATCCGGCGCGCGTCCAGGACGTCTTGCGCGACGTTCAGCGACAGGGTCCGGGCCGGGATGTCGATGGCGATCTCGTCGCCGTCTTCGACCAGGGCGATCAGCCCGCCGCCGGCCGCCTCGGGCGAGACGTGGCCGATCGACAGGCCGGACGTGCCACCGGAGAACCGGCCGTCCGTGATCAGCGCGCAGGCGCGCCCGAGCCCGCGTCCCTTGAGGAACGAGGTCGGGTAGAGCATCTCCTGCATGCCCGGCCCGCCCTTGGGGCCCTCGTAGCGGATCACCAGCACGTCGCCGGCCCGCACCTCCTTGGCGAGGATGCCGCTGACCGCGTCTTCCTGCGACTCGTACACGCGGGCCGGGCCGGCGAAGCGCCAGACCTCCTCGGGCACGCCGGCGGTCTTGACCACGCAGCCGTCCGGCGCGAGGTTGCCGTGCAGGATGGCGAGGCCACCGTCGGCGGTGTACGCGTGCTCCCGGTCGCGGATGCAGCCGTTCGCGGCGTCGACGTCGAGCCGGTCCCACCGGTTTTCGGTGGAGAACGGCTGGGTGGTGCGCACGCCGCCGGGCGCCGCGTGGAAGAGCTCGATCGCCTCCGGCGTGGCCTTACCGCTGCGGATGTCCCAGTCCGCGAGCCACTCGTCGAGGTTGGGCGCGTGCACCGCGCGAACGTCGCGGCGCAGCAGCCCGGCCCGGTCGAGCTCGCCGAGGATGGCGGGGATGCCGCCGGCCCGGTGCACGTCCTCCATGTGGTACTTCGGCGAGTTCGGCGCGACCTTGGACAGGCAGGGCACCCGGCGGGAGATCGCGTCGATGTCGGCCACGCCGAAGTCGAGCTCCGCCTCGCGGGCCGCCGCCAGCAGGTGCAGGACCGTGTTGGTGGAGCCGCCCATGGCGACGTCGAGGGCGACCGCGTTCTCGAAGGCGTCCCGCGACGCGATGGAGCGCGGCAACACCGAGGCGTCGTCGTTCTCGTACCACTGCTTGGCGATCTGGACGACCAGCTCGCCGGCCCGCTCGAAGAGCGCGCGCCGCGCGGCGTGGGTTGCCAGCGTCGAACCGTTGCCGGGCAGCGCGAGGCCGATGGCCTCGGTCAGGCAGTTCATCGAGTTGGCGGTGAACATGCCGGAGCAGGAGCCGCAGGTGGGGCACGCGGAGCGCTCGATGCCGTCGAGCTGCTCGTCGGTGACCGCGTCGTTGGACGAGGCGATCATCGCGTCGATCAGGTCGATCTTGTCGTGCACGATCCCCTCGATGGCGATCGTCTTGCCGGCCTCCATGGGGCCGCCGGAGACGAAGACCGTCGGGATGTTCAGCCGCAGCGCGGCGATCAGCATGCCCGGCGTGATCTTGTCGCAGTTGGAGATGCAGACGAGAGCGTCGGCGCAGTGCGCGTTGACCATGTACTCGACCGCGTCGGCGATCAGCTCCCGGCTGGGCAGCGAGTAGAGCATGCCGCCGTGGCCCATCGCGATGCCGTCGTCGACGGCGATCGTGTTGAACTCGCGCCCGACGCCGCCGGCCGCGGCCACGGAGTCGGCGACCAGGCCGCCGAGGTCTTTGAGGTGCACATGCCCGGGTACGAACTGCGTGAAGCTGTTGGCGATGGCGACGATCGGCTTGCCGAAGTCGTCGTCGGTCATGCCGGTGGCCCGCCACAAGGCGCGCGCGCCGGCCATCGTGCGACCATGCGTGGAGGTCCTGCTCCGCAGCTCAGGCATGAAACCAGTCTGTCACGGTCCACGTGCCGGGATAGACCCGCGTCCGATTAGGCGCTTCGTGCCAATCCGGGACAGGTCGCACACGCCGTCCCCCATGGGCGCTTGATATCCGGCAGCATGGGTTCGTGCACCTCCCCTCGGTGGTGGCGACCGCTGCGGCGGCCAGCGCGCTTTTCGCACTGGTTTGTGCCGGTTCGCTGGTCGCATCCGCGCGTCGACGCACGGGCGCGACCCGGCGTGCCCACCGGCTGCTCGCCGGCGGGGCCGCCGTCGGCGCGGTGACCGTCGCCGGCGGGATCGCGGCCAGCCTGGCCGTGCAGCAGCACGTCGTGCACACCCAGCATGACAAGACGTCGCTCGGCAGCCTGCTGGCCGTCGGGGTCGCGCTGAGCTGCGGTCTGCTGCTCCTCGGCCTGCTCACGCTGCCGGGGGCCGCGCCCAAGCCGGCCGGGGCGCTCCGGCACACCCTCGACGGGCTGGTGATCGCGGCGGCGCTCTGGTTCGTCGGCTGGGTGCTGGTGTCCAAGCCGACCCACCTGCTGGGCGACCACACGCCGTACTGGTGCAAGCCGCTGCTCATGCCGGCGGCCGTCGCGGCGCTGGCGCTCGGCGTGAGCGCGATTACGGCTATGCGCGCGCCACGGCCGCGCCGGCCGCTCGTGGCGGTCGGGGTCGGCGTCACGGCCGCGGCGGCGGCCGGGATCGGCCTGGCCGGCGGCGTCTGCCAGGGCATGACGCTGCTGGCTGACCTGAGCGCGATCGCGCTGCCGGCAGCCTTGGGCCTGGTGGTGTACGCGGCCCGCCGCGCCGACCGGCCCGAGGTCGACGACGAGGAGGCGGCCGTCGATGGCGACGTGACCCAGCGCGGCAGCGCGTACGCCTTCCTCCCGATGGCCGCGATGGCCACCTCCGCCCTCTACCACCTGGTGCGCGGCGGCGACTTCGACCTGGTGGGCATCGTGACCGGCAGCCTGGAAGGGTTCGCCCTGGTCGCGCGGCAGTGGCTGGCGCTGCGTGACGTCAAGGCGTACGCCGAGCGGCTGCAGGACCGGGAGGCGTACTTCCGCGAGTTGGCGCACACCGACCCGCTGACCGGGCTGGCCAACCGGCGCGGCCTGCTCTCCGCGCTCGAGGACGAGCACGTGGCCGGGGCTTCCGCCGTCCTGCTCGCGCTCGACCTCGACGGCTTCAAGAACGTCAACGATCTGCGCGGCCACGACGTCGGCGACGCGGTGCTGGTCGAGGTGGGCCAGCGCCTCCGGATGAACCTGCGCCCCGGCGACGTGGCGGCCCGGCTGGGCGGCGACGAGTTCGCGGTGCTCATGTGGGCGCGCCCGGCCGAGGCCAAGCGAGCGGCGACGCGCCTGCTGGGCGTCCTCGGCGGCCCGTACGAGCAGGAGCTCGGCACGGTCTTCCTGTCGGTCAGCATCGGGCTCGCGAGCTGCGCGACCGTCCCGGACGTGAAGGCGTTGCTGCGCAACGCCGATCTGGCGTTGCGCTGGGCGAAACAGCGCGGCAAGAACAGGGTCGAGCTCTACGACGTCGGGTACGACGCGAAGCTGCGCCGGCGTACGACGCTGGAGCACGAGCTGCGCGGCGCGATCGACCGGGACGAGCTGCACCTGCAGTACCAGCCCGTGGTGATGCTGCCGTCGGTGCGCCCGGTCGGCGCCGAGGCCCTGCTGCGGTGGAACCATCCGGTGCTGGGCAGCGTCGGGCCGGACGAGTTCATCCCGGTCGCCGAGGAGTGCGGGATGATCAACAAGCTCGGCGCCTGGGTGCTGCACCAGGCGTGTCACCAGCTGTCCCGCTGGCTGGCCGAGGGCCACGACGTGTGGGTGTCGGTCAACGTCTCGCCGCGTGAGCTGCACGCGACCTGCTACGTCGACCAGGTCAAGGAGGCGCTGCGGGCGCACCGGGTGCCGCCCCAGCGGCTCGTCCTGGAGGTGACCGAGCACGCGATGGCCGCCGACGTCGAAGAGCTGATCCGGCGGCTGGGTGACCTGCGCGCGACCGGCGTGCGCATCGCGCTCGACGACTTCGGCTCGGGCTACTCGTCGCTGGGCCAGCTGCGCCGGCTCCCGGTCGACATCCTCAAGATCGACCGCTCGCTCGTGGTCAAGCCGATGGTGCGGGTGATCGTCGAGTTGGGTCACCAGTTCGGCCTGGAGGTCATCGCCGAAGGGCTGGGCGAGCAGGAGGAGATGGCGATGGTCGTCGCGGCCGGCTGCCGCCTCGGCCAGGGCTACCTGTCCGGCTGGCCGGTGCCGGCCGAGCACTTCGAGGCGCGGCTGGACACCGCGACCTCGCCCGGTGCCCGGGCCGTCGCAGTTCCTGTGCAGGCAGGGCCCGGACAAGCGGGGCCTGGTCAGGTGGATCACGTAACGCGAAACGCTCAAAATGTGAGATCAGTTGACTCATCGCATGAGATGCGTCAGGCTTAGCCCCATGTCGACTTGGTCGTCTCGAGTACTTACCTGAGCGCACTCTCCCACTGGAGAGTGCGCTGGCCCTCGTGCGTTCGCACGCGGGCCTTTTTCATGTCTAGACCTCCCGAGACCGCCAACCACGAGCCCGAAGGCTGAATTGCCATGACGAGACCCACGCCAGAGACCCTCGCCAACCGCGCCCCCTCGCCGGCCACGCTCGCCGCGGCGGCTGCCTCCTCCGCATCGGTAGCGCCGGCCGCCCCGGCCAAGGTCACCGGGGCCGTCTCCCTCGTCAAGTCGTTGGAGGCGCTCGGGGTCGAGGTCATGTTCGGCATTCCGGGCGGGGCGATCCTGCCGGCGTACGACCCGATCTACGACTCGACGGTCCGGCACATCCTGGTCCGGCACGAGCAGGGGGCCGGTCACGCCGCCACCGGGTACGCCCAGGCCACCGGCAAGGTCGGCGTGTGCGTCGCCACCTCCGGGCCGGGCGCGACCAACCTGGTGACCCCGATCGCCGACGCGTACATGGACTCGGTGCCGATCGTCGCGATCACCGGTCAGGTCCCGCGGCCCGCGATCGGCACGGACGCCTTCCAGGAAGCCGACATCCAGGGCATCACGCTGCCGATCACCAAGCACAACTACCTCGTCACCACGCCGGAAGAGATCCCGCGGATCCTGGCGGAGGCGTTCCACCTGGCGGCGACGGGCCGGCCCGGGCCGGTGCTGGTGGACATCCCGAAGGACGTGCTCCAGGCGCAGACGACGTTCTCCTGGCCGCCGACCATGGAACTGCCCGGCTACCGCCCGACGCTGCACCCGCACGGCAAGCAGATCCGAGAGGCGGCCCGGCTGATGACCACGGCCCGCCGCCCGGTGCTGTACGTCGGCGGCGGCGTCCTCAAGGCCGGCGCCACCGACAGCCTGCTCAAGCTGGCCGAGCTGACCAACATCCCGGTCCTGACCACGCTGATGGCGCGCGGGGCGTTCCCCGACTCGCACCAGCAGCACCTGGGCATGCCCGGCATGCACGGCACCGTCTCCGCCGTGTACGCCCTGCAGAAGTCCGACCTCATCGTCGCGCTGGGGGCCAGGTTCGACGACCGGGTCACCGGCAAGCTCGACTCGTTCGCGCCGAACGCGGCGATCGTGCACGCGGACATCGACCCGGCCGAGATCGGCAAGAACCGCACCGCGGACGTCCCGATCGTGGGCGACGCCCGGCACGTCATCGACGAGCTGATCCAGGCGGTGACGGCCGAGCACGCGGCCGGGCACCGCGGCGACCACACCGAGTGGTGGGCGCAGCTGAACGACCTGCGCACCCGCTACCCGCTGGGCTGGGACGAGCCGACCGACGGCACGCTCTCGCCGCAGTACGTCATCAAGCGGCTCGGCGAGATCGCCGGCCCGGACGCGATCTACGTGGCCGGCGTGGGCCAGCACCAGATGTGGGCCTCGCAGTTCATCTCGTACGAGAAGCCGCACACCTGGCTCAACTCCGGCGGCGCCGGCACGATGGGGTACGCCGTCCCGGCGGCCATGGGCGCGAAGGTGGGCAAGCCCGACACCGTCGTGTGGGCGGTCGACGGCGACGGCTGCTTCCAGATGACCAACCAGGAGTTGGCCACCTGCGCCCTGGAGGGCATCCCGGTCAAGATCGCCATCATCAACAACGGCAACCTCGGCATGGTGCGGCAGTGGCAGACGCTCTTCTACGGCGAGCGCTACTCCAACACCGACCTGGGTACGCACAAGCACCGCATCCCCGACTTCGTCAAGCTGGCCGAGGCGCTGGGCTGCATCGGCCTGCGCTGCGAGAGCGCGGACGACGTCGACAAGACCATCGAGGCGGCGATGGCGATCAACGACGCCCCTGTCGTGATCGACTTCGTCGTCGGCAAGGATGCGATGGTGTGGCCGATGGTGGCCGCCGGCACCAGCAATGACGAGATCATGTTCGCCCGCGACATGCGCCCGAGCTTCGACGAGGATGACCTCTGATGACCAATAAGCACACGCTCTCCGTTCTGGTGGAGAACAAGCCGGGAATACTGGCCCGGGTGGCGGGCCTGTTCGCCCGTCGTGGGTTCAACATCGACTCGCTGGCGGTCGGGGAGACCGAGCACCCCGAGGTCTCCCGGATGACCATCGTGGTCAACGCCGAGGAGTCCCCGCTGGAGCAGGTCACCAAGCAGCTCAACAAGCTGGTGCACGTACTCAAGATCGTCGAGCTGGACCCGACCGTGGCCGTCCAGCGGGAGCTGCTACTCGTGAAGGTCCGGGCCGACCGCCCGATCCGTTCGCAGGTGCTGGAGACGGTCAACCTCTTCCGGGCGCGCGTCGTCGACGTCGCCCCGGACACGCTCACGATCGAGGCGACCGGCACGGCCGACAAGCTCGACGCGTTGCTGCGTGACCTCGAACCGTACGGAATCAAGGAAATGGTGCAGTCTGGCCTCGTGGCCATCGGGCGCGGCTCGCGGTCGATCACCACCGGACCGGCGCTGCGCGCCGCCTGACCCAAGAAAGGTACAAACGATCATGGCCGCTGAGGTCTTCTACGACGACGACGCCGACCTGGGCATCATCCAGGGCAAGAAGGTCGCCGTCATCGGGTACGGCAGCCAGGGCCACGCCCACGCGCTGTCCCTGCGCGACTCGGGTGTCGAGGTGCGGATCGGTCTGCAGGAGGGCTCCAAGAGCCGGCCGAAGGCGCAGGAGCAGGGTCTGACGGTCGGCACCCCGGCCGAGGTGAGCGCGTGGGCCGACGTCATCATGCTGCTCGCGCCGGACACCGCGCAGCGGAAGATCTACGCCGAGGACATCGCGCCCAACCTCACCGCGGGCAAGGCGCTCTTCTTCGGCCACGGGCTCAACATCCGGTACGGGCTGATCGAGCCGCCGGCCGACATCGACGTGGCCATGGTCGCGCCGAAGGGCCCGGGGCACCTGGTGCGCCGGCAGTACGTCGACGGCAAGGGCGTGCCCTGCCTGGTCGCCGTCGAGCAGGACGCCACGGGTGGCGCGCTGGCGCTGGCCCTGTCGTACGCCAAGGGCATCGGCGGCTCCCGCGCGGGCGTCATCAAGACGACGTTCACGGAGGAGACGGAGACCGACCTGTTCGGCGAGCAGGCGGTCCTCTGCGGCGGCGCGTCCGCGCTGGTGCAGACCGGCTTCGAGGTGCTCACCGAGGCCGGGTACACCCCCGAGGTGGCCTACTTCGAGTGCCTGCACGAGCTGAAGCTGATCGTCGACCTCATGTACGAGGGTGGCATCGCCCGGATGCGCTACAGCGTCTCGGACACCGCCGAGTACGGCGACTACACCCGTGGCCCGCGCGTGATCGACGCCCGGGTCAAGGAGGAGATGCAGCGGATCCTGGGCGAGATCCAGGACGGCAGCTTCGCCCGCGAGCTGATCGCCGAGGACGACGCCGGCCGCCCCAACTTCATCAAGTACCGCGAGCAGGGCGCCGCGCACCCGATCGAGGAGACCGGCAAGAAGCTGCGGGCCATGATGAGCTGGGTCGACCGCCCCATCACCGAAACCGCCTAAACCGCTTGATCAGGGCGTCCCTCACGTTGCTAGAGCGACTTGAGGGACGCCCTGATCACGGGTGGGGTGAGAGCGTGTTGCCGGCAGATTGCGCGGGCGTCAATTCAGCGAGGGACCCTATCGCTTACGCGCGCTTAATCGATGGCTCAGGTACCGTCGATTCATGCGTCTGGAGCAACCGCACCGAACCGAGCGCTTCGGCGCCGTCCGGATCCACGAGCTTCAGCGCGTCATCGAGCTCGACTCGGGCGCGCAGCGCGGCGCTGACCAGGGCGGAAGCCATAGCCAGATCGTTGCGCCGGATAACATCCGCGCGATCGAATCGGAATTGGTCGTCGTTATTCCGTGCATGAATGAGACACGCAGAGTAATTGAGGGCGTGCTCTCCGGAATTCCGCACGACTGTCTCATCATTCTCGTCAGTAACAGTGCTCGACAGCCGATCGATCGGTACGAGATTGAGGTGCAGAGCGTCGAGCAGTTCTGCCGGGTCGCGGAGCGTCCGGCGATGGCCATACACCAGCGCGACCCCGGCCTGGCCGCGGCGATCAAGGCGGCCGGCATGCCGGAGATGATCGACGACGAAGGGCTGGTCCGCACCGGCAAGGGCGAGGCCATGCTGATCGGCATGGCGATGGCGGCCATGACCGGCCGCCGGTACGTCGGCTACGTCGACGCCGACAACTACGTCCCCGGGGCGGTCAACGAGTACTGCAAGGCGTACGCCGCCGGGCTGCACCTGGCCTCGGCCGACAGCCCGTACTCGATGGTCCGGATCTCGTGGCACTCCAAGCCCAAGCTGCGCGACGGGCGCCTGTTCTTCAGCCGGCGCGGCCGCAGTTCCGAGGTGACCAACATGTTCCTGAACCGCCTGGTGGCGGAGTACTCGGGCTTCGGCACCGAGGTGATCGCCACCGGCAACGCCGGCGAGCACGCGCTCAGCCTCGACCTCGGCCTGCGCATGCGGCTGGCCGGCGGGTTCGCGGTCGAGCCGTTCGAGTACGTCGAGCTGTTCGAGCAGTTCGGCGGGGTGCTGCCCGTCATCTCGCCGCAGGTGCTGCCGCACTCGGTGCCGGTGCTGCAGATCGAGACCCGCAACCCGCACTTCCACGACAACAAGGGCGAAGACCACGTCAAGGGCATGCGGATGCAGGCCCTCAACGTGCTCTACCACTCGCCCGTGGCGCTGCCCGCGGTCCGCGAGGCCATCCTGGAGTTCATGGTCGCCGAGGGGGCGCTCACGCCGGGCCAGGAGCCGCCCCGCGAGCGGATCTACCCGCCGGTGGGATCGCTCGCGTTCGACACGTTCCTCGACGCGCTGTCGACGGAGGCCGAGTCGTTCCGGCAGATCGGGCGCCGGTTGGCGCGTGTCGATCGTCACCCCGTGGGGTAATGGCGCCGGTTGTGTCGGTTTTGTGAGGGCGCTCACGCTGAGGCGGGAGCGACGGAGGGTTCTCGTGCGCCTACGATCGCGGTGAGGGCGCACCTCCATCGAGATCCGTCCGCTCGCTTGGGGGAGGCGCAGGGCGCAGAGCGGCGCGCTGTCTCAAGGTGTGCGCCGACCCGCCCAAACGACTCTACGAGGACAGATGACTCCCGTCGTACTCATCGCTGAAGAGCTCGCTCCCGCCGCCATTGACGTGCTCGCGCACGACTTCGACGTACGCCATGTGGATGGCACCGACCGCGCGGCCCTCCTCGCCGCGCTGGCCGAGGCCCACGCGGTCATCGTGCGGAGCGCTACCCAGATCAACGCCGAGGCCATCGCCGCGGCGCCCAAGCTGAAGGTGGTCGCCCGCGCCGGCGTGGGCCTCGACAACGTCGAGGTCGCGGCCGCGACCGCCCGCGGCGTCATGGTTGTCAACGCCCCGACGTCCAACATCGTCTCGGCCGCTGAGCAGGCCGTCGCGCTGCTGCTCGCGGTGGCCCGCAACACGGCCAGCGCCAGCTCCGCGCTCAAGGCCGGCGAGTGGAAGCGGTCCAAGTACACCGGCGTGGAGATCCAGGGCAAGACCGTCGGCGTCGTCGGCCTGGGTCGCATCGGCGTGCTCTTCGCGCAGCGGATCGCCGCGTTCGGCACCCGCCTGATCGCGTACGACCCGTACGTCCAGCCGGCCCGCGCGGCCCAGCTCGGCGTGCGCCTGGTGGGCCTGGAGGAGCTGCTGCGGGAGAGCGACTTCATCTCGATCCACCTGCCCAAGACCCCGGAGACGGTCGGCCTCATCGGGGAGAAGGAGCTGGCCACCGTCAAGCCCGGCGTCCGCATCGTCAACGCCGCGCGCGGCGGCCTGATCGACGAGCAGGCCCTGGCTGACGCGATCGCCGAGGGCCGCGTCGGCGGTGCCGGCATCGACGTGTACGTCAAGGAGCCGTGCACCTCGTCGCCGCTGTTCGCGTTCGACAACGTGGTGGCGACCCCGCACCTCGGCGCGTCCACGGCCGAGGCGCAGGACAAGGCCGGCCTGTCCGTGGCCAAGAGCGTCAAGCTGGCGCTGCAGGGCGAGTTCGTGCCGGACGCGGTCAACGTGCAGGCCGGCGGCGTGGTGGCCGAAGACGTGCGTCCGCTGCTGCCGCTCGCCGAAAAGCTCGGCAAGGTCTTCACCGCGGTCGCCGGCGGGGTGGCCTCCAGCGTCACGGTCGAGGTGCGCGGCGAGGCCGCCGGCAACGACGTCTCGGTGCTCAAGCTGGCCGCCACCAAGGGCCTGTTCACCTCGGTGGTCGAGGAGCAGGTGACGTACGTGAACGCGCCGCTGTTCGCCGCCGACCGGGGCGTCGAGGTCGACCTGCACACGCACGCCGACTCGGCCGAGGAGCCGACCCTGGTGTCCGTGCGGGGCGCGCTGCCCGACGGCCGTACGGTCAGCGTCTCCGGCACGGTCGTCATCAGCGGCAGCCGGGAGACCATCAAGCTCACCGAGGTCGACGGGTTCGACCTGGAGCTGACCGCCGACGGCATCCTGCTCTTCTTCCGGTACGCCGACCGGCCCGGCGTGGTCGGCGCAATCGGTTCGCTGCTCGGCGAGCACGGCGTCAACATCGCGGCGATGCAGGTGGCCCGGCGCGAGGCCGGCGGCGAGGCGCTGATGACGTTGACCGTCGACGGGGCGGTGGGCGCCGAGCTGCTCACGGAGGCCGCGGATGTGATCGGCGCGACTGCGGCCAGCGCGGCCGACCTCCGCGACGAATAGCACCCTCTTCCGTGATCAGGGCGTCCTTCAAGTCGCTATAACGACGTGAAGGACGCCCTGATCACTGGGAGGACGCGACGCGGCTCGGCGGCGGGTAGACGGAGCCGTCCTGCAGGTCGAGGAGCATGAGGTTGTTTTCGCCGGCCAGGCGCTCGATGGCCTCCAGGACCGCGTCGGCGCACGACTCGGACAGGCACATCATGACGTGGTCGGGCGCGACGTGCAGGGGAGCGTCGGTCCATGGGCTGTCCGCGACCGGCTCCTTGTCGGAGTACTGGGCGGTGAGCTCGGCGTAGAAGGCGCCGATCCGGCGGTCGACCTGGCCCTCCGCGTGCTCACCTTCGCGGCACAGCTCATGCGCCGCCCGTACGTCCGCTGGCGTGGCGCCATCGTCCAGGGCCCACACGACGAGGTCAAAACTCACGGGCACAGATATTGCCATCCGGTGAACGTCAAGGGGACCCGCCCCATACGACACGCGGTGCGGGCGCTTGTCTTGCGTCGCCCGCGGCCGAATCGATACCGTGTTCATCCGGTTACACACCGCGTGGGCGCGTCTTCGGGTGACGTGGTCCACGGGTGTTGATCGCACCTCCCGTGTGCGCGAGCCACGCGTACTCGATCTTTGATCAGCCCTCGCGGTTCCTTGCCGAGACCGCGGGGGCTGGTCTTTAGGTGGCTCTTTCAGGTGGGGCGGCACTCGGCGATCAACATCCGGTAACCGTCCACTGTGGGAAACCAGCCCAGGCCGGCCGGACCGGCGGCGAAGAGGGCGGTCGCGTACGCGTCGGCCACGGCCAGGTCGGGCCCGGTGACGACGGCGGCGCCCTCGTGACGGACGATCTCGGCGACGTGCGGGTCGACCACGTGACCGCGGTGGCCGGTCAGTCCGGAGGCGCCCACCGCGCCCTCGGTCATCTCCAGGACCATGGCGATCCGGCGGGGCTCGCGCGGATGGTGGACGGCGACGCGCCATGGGCCGCCATGGGGCGCGTGCCCGCGTACCGTGAGATCCGCCTCGCTGACGACGGCGTAGTCCTCGATGCCGGCGGCGCGCAACCGCGCCGCGGCGCGGTCGACGGCCCAGCCCTTCAGCAGGCCGCCCGGGTCGAAGCCGCCGGGCACCGCCCAGGCGTCGAACCATCCGTCGGTGGCGGCGCGCATCGCGTCGCACCGGGCCACGATGTCGGCCAGCGGCGGGTACGCCTCGGCGGACACCTCGCCGCGGCGCAGCAGCGAGACCAGGCTGTTGCGGCGCAGCGGGCTGTAGGTGACGTCGATCGCGCGCAGCTCGGCGACCGCGTCGGCGATGGCCTCGCTGATCGCGCGGCGGCTCATCCACTCGGGCGCCACCAGCATGAGCGAGAAGTCGGCCGCGGAGGTGTGTACGGCGTGCCGGGCCACCACGCGCCCGGCGGCGGCCGCGGTCGAGGCGCCGAACGGACGGTTGGCCGGACCCTGGTAACCGAGCCACAGGTCGGCGCGGCCCCGGCCGTCCCTGATGGTGCTCCTCGGGGCCCGTGCGATGCTCGTGCTCGGCCCCGATGCCTGCTGGATCGCCATGGTGTTAGAAGGTAGGGGGTAAAGGTGACTGGATCATGGGTATTTTCTGAGAACCTCCTGTGTACCAAATGGCGGGAGGCTCGTACCGAAAATCGGGACGGGCGATTAACGTTCCTTCAGCACACTTCCGACGAAGGGGTTTGACGTGGCACGGATCGCGGTGGTGGCCGGGGATGGCATCGGGACCGAGGTAGTCGCGGAGGCCCGCAAGGTCATCGACGCCGTACTGCCCGGGGTGACCGCCACCGAGTACGACCTGGGCGCGGCGCGCTACCACCGCACGGGTGAGGTGCTGCCCGACTCGGTCCGCGACGAGCTGGCCGGCCACGACGCGATCCTGCTGGGCGCGGTCGGCGACCCGACCGTCCCGCCGGGAGTCCTTGAGCGCGGCCTGCTGCTCAAGCTCCGCTTCGACTTCGACCAGTACGTCAACCTGCGCCCCGCCCGGCTCTGGCCCGGCACCTCCAGCCCGCTGGCCCACGTGAAGGCCGGCGAGATCGACTTCGTGGTCGTGCGGGAGGGCACCGAAGGGCTGTACGCCGGCGCCGGCGGCACGATGCACCGCGACACGCCCGCCGAGGTGGCGACCGAGGAGAGCCTCAACACCCGGCACGGCGTCGAGCGGGTCATCCGCGACGCGTTCGCGCGGGCACAGCGCCGCGAGCGCCGCAAGGTCACCCTGGTGCACAAGACCAACGTGCTGACCCACGCCGGCTCGCTGTGGTCGCGCGCGTTCGACGCGGTGAAGGCCGAGTTTCCCGACGTGGAGACCGAGTACCAGCACGTCGACGCGGCCGCCATGTTCATGGTGACCCAGCCCCAGCGGTACGACGTGGTGGTCACCGACAACCTCTTCGGCGACATCCTCACCGACATCGCCGCCGCCGTGACCGGCGGCATCGGGCTGGCCGCGAGCGGGTCCATCAACCCGACGCGGCAGTTCCCCTCGATGTTCGAGCCGGTGCACGGCTCCGCCCCGGACATCGCCGGCAAGGGCGTGGCCGACCCGGTCGCGGCCGTGCTGTCCGCTTCGCTGCTGCTCGACCACCTCGGGCACGCCGACGAGGCCCGCCGAGTATTCGAGGCGGTCGCGACCGAGCTCGCGTCCCGTACCCCGGGCGTGCCGGTGCGTACCGCCGAGGTCGGCGACCGGTTGGCCGCGCAGGCCGCCTGACGCCCGCTGGACGTCGTTCCACCCCGCGCTTTGAACGAGCGTTCGGGGTATCCTGCATTCCCGTACCCTTTGGAGGTCCAACGCCATGAGCGGTGGTGACAAGCTCGACTTCGAGATCCGTCCGAATCCTCAGCCGGTATCGGCCGCCGAGCGCGCCGCGCTGATGGCCAACCCGGGATTCGGCCGCATCTTCACCGACCACATGGTCACGATCCGGTACGCCGACGGCAAGGGCTGGTACGACGCCCGCGTCGAGGCCCGGGCACCCATCCCGATGGACCCGGCGAGCGCGGTCCTGCACTACGCCCAGGAGATCTTCGAGGGGCTGAAGGCGTACCACGCGGCAGACGGTGGCGTGACCATGTTCCGGCCGGACGCCAACGCGCGCCGGTTCAACGCGTCCGCCGAGCGCATGTCCATGGCGCCCCTGCCCGAGCAGGTCTTCCTGGACACGCTGCACCAGATCATCGAGATCGACCGGGAGTGGGTCCCGACCAGCGACGACAGCAGCCTCTACCTGCGCCCGTTCATGTTCGCCAGCGAGGTGTTCCTCGGCGTCCGTCCGGCCCAGGAGTACCTGTACGTGCTGATCGCCTCGCCCGTGGGGTCGTACTTCTCGGGCGGGATCAAGCCGGTCGCGCTGTGGGTCTCGCAGGAGTACACCCGGGCGGCGCCCGGCGGCACCGGCGCGGCCAAGTGCGGCGGCAACTACGCCGCATCCCTGGCCGCCCAGGCGGAGGCCATCGAGCACGGCTGCGACCAGGTCATCTTCCTCGACGCGGTGCAGCGCAAGTACGTCGACGAACTCGGCGGCATGAACGTCTTCTTCGTGTACGACGACGGCACGCTCGCCACGCCGCCGCTGTCCGGCACGATCCTGCCCGGCATCACCCGCGAGTCGGTGATCACGCTGGCGCGCGCGGCCGGGCAGACCGTGGAGGAGCGGCCGGTCAGCATCGAGGAGTGGCGCGCGGACGCCGAGAGCGGCCGGCTGCGCGAGGTCTTCGCCTGCGGCACCGCGGCCGTGATCACCCCGATCGGCACCGTGCGCACGCCGGACGGCGAGTTCGTGATGGGTGACGCCGGCCCGGGTGAGGTGACGATGTCGCTCCGCCAGCGGCTGGTAGACATCCAACGCGGCCGCGCCACCGACCCCTACGGCTGGGTCCACCGCGTCCTCTAGCCCACTCCGCCCTTCTCTTAGCGCCTTCCGCTGGCGCCTTCTGCTAGGCGCCTTCTCTTGGCGTCGATCAAGGGCAAACGGTCGTGCTTTGATCTCCGAACCACGACCGTTTGCCCTTGATCGGCGAAGAAGTCCTTGATCGGCGCGCCGCGCAGTGGCGGGTAACCGGGCCTTCGGGAGAGCGGGCGGGGTGCGTCCCATGGGTGCGGCGCGGCCGCTGCGCGGTGCATAACCTCGCGAGGCCGCGGTGGGCGCCTAGCGGTCTGCGCGCCAGGGGCTTGCGGCGCGTCCGGCGTGCTGGCGCCTCCGCTATCCGGCCTCGCGCTGGGCCCGCCGCCTGCGCGCCCCGCAGGGGCCGGCGCCGAGCGATCGTGGCGAGCTATTGCCCCTCCAGGGGCAGCTAGTCGCCACAGTCCCGTCCGTGCCCGAACCACGAGGGAGGGCGCCGGCCCTCCGTCGATCAAGGACTTCTGCGCCGATCAAGGGGAAAGGGTCGTGGATCGGAGATCAAAGCACGGCCGTTTGCCCTTGATCGACGCAAAGAGGGGGCGGCGCCAAAAGGGCGGGGCCAAGAGGGGGCGGGGCGGCTGGGCTCAGGCGAGCAGGTGGGTGCGTAGGGCCTCGATCTGGTTCTTCGGGAGGCCGGCGGCCAGGAGGTAGCCCTCCGCCGAGCCGTGTCGCTCGCGCAGCTCGGCCAGGAAGAGGAGCATCGCCTCGGCGGGCGAGGAGAAGTACGGCTGCGGCACCTCGCGCTTGAGCCGGTCCTGCGCGCGCAGCCACGCCGTGAAGCGCTCCGAGGCGGCGGTGCTCAGGGCGTAGTCGGCGGCGATGTCCGCGTCGCTCACGCCCAGGACCGACAGGGTCAGCGCGCACACCACGCCGGTGCGGTCCTTGCCCGCGACGCAGTGCACGACGACCGGCGCGCTCTCCGCGTCCGCGATGACTCCCACCGCGGACGCGATCCCGGCGCGACCCTGCTCCGCGAGGTCGGCGTACCGGTTCGCGAGGTAGCGGGCGACGCCGAGCCGTTCCTCGTACGGGACCTCGTCCCAGTCCTGGTGCTCGGGGTGGATGTGGCGGTAGCCGAGTCCGTCGTACGCGGGGACCCGTCCGTCCCGGCTCACCTCGTGCGGCCGGCGCAGGTCGATCACGGTGCGGACGCCGAGCGCGGCGAACACCTCGTCGTCCGCCCCGTTCAGGCGGTGCAGGGAGTCGGAGCGGAACAGCCGCCGCCAGCGCACCTTGCGGCCCTCGTGGCCGGCGTACCCGCCGACATCCCGGAAGTTGAACGTGGTGGCGAAGGACAGCGTGCGATCCACGACCGCCACGGTAGCGCACAGCATGAAGCGCCCCCGCGATGCGAGGGCGCTTCATGATCTTTAATACATCCCGCCGTAGTACGACCCGAGCTTGTCGCGGTACGCGGGTTCGGCGTACGTCGTCTCGTCGAACTCCGGTGCGGACTTGATCTCGTCCTTGCTCCGGCCGACGTACACCTTGCGGTCGTCGTGGTCGACGTTGTTGACGACGCCCGCCGGCAGCATGACCTTCTTGCCGAAGATCCACGGACCGGTGTCGACCACCAGGTAGCTGGAGTTGACCTCATAGCTGCACCGGTCGACCTTGCCGATGCCGCCGTCGATCGCCTCCACCTTGTAGCCGACCAGGTCCGCGCCGGTTAGACCGGCATCGTCCCGATACGTCCACGGGTTGAATGGGCTCCGGGGGTCCAGGCTTTCCACAATCATCAACTCCTTTCGATAGTCTCCGTACCCGGTATCGAGGGAGCCCTAACCGTTCCCGGGATGTGGACTTAGCTACCCAAACGCGCGCAGGAAGTGGCAGAGTACGTTCCGTGACTCTCGCACTCATTATTGGCACCTAGCGCGCCGGCACCCCTCACGCCGAGCGCGCAGACCTCCCGCGACCGCGGGGGTCTTTTTGTTGGTTCAGAAAGAAGGGAGCCCCCAGATGACCTTCCAGGTGTTCGACACCACGCTGCGCGATGGGGCCCAGCGTGAGGGGATCAGCTACTCGGTCGTGGACAAGCTCGCGGTGGCACGCCTGCTGGATGAGTTCGGCGTCGGCTTCATCGAGGGCGGCTGGCCGGGAGCGATGCCCAAGGACACCGAGTTCTTCCGTAGAGCCCGGACCGAACTGGACCTGAAGCATGCCGTGCTGGTGGCCTTCGGGGCGACCCGCAAGGCCGGCGTCGCGGTCGCCGACGACCCCCAGGTGCGCGCTCTCCTCGACGCGGAGACGCAGGCCGTCTGTCTCGTCGCCAAGTCCGACATCCGCCACGTCGAGCGGGCACTCCGCACCACCGGGGCGGAAAATCTCGCGATGGTACGCGACAGCGTCGCCCACTTCGTCGCCGAGGGCCGCCGCGTCTTCCTCGACTGCGAGCACTTCTTCGACGGCTACCGCTTCGACCCGTCGTACACCTCCTCTGTCGTCTCCGCGGCGCTGGAGGCGGGCGCGGAGGTCGTGGTGATGTGCGACACGAACGGCGGCATGCTGCCCTCCCGCGTCACCGCGGCCATCGGCGAACTGGTCGAGCGGCTCGGCGTCGGCCCCGAGCGCCTCGGCATCCACTGCCAGAACGACACCTCCTGCGCCGTCGCCAACACCGTCGCCGCGGTCGAGGCGGGCGTGAAGCACTTCCAGTGCACGGCCAACGGATACGGCGAGCGCCCCGGCAACGCGGACCTCTTCGCCGTCGTCGCCAACCTGCAACTCAAGCTCGGGCTGCCCGTCCTACCGGACGGCTGCCTGGAACAGATGGTGCGCGTATCGCACGCCATCGCCGAGATCGCCAACATCGCCCCCGACACCCACCAGGCATACGTCGGGGCCGCCGCATTCGCCCACAAGGCGGGGCTGCACGCGAGCGCGATCAAAGTGGATCCGGTGCTCTACAACCACGTGGATCCGTCCATTGTGGGCAACGACATGCGGATCCTGGTAACGGAGATGGCCGGCCGGGCGAGCATCGAGCTCAAGAGCCGCGAGCTCGGTCTGGACCTGGCCGGCCATCCCGAGGCGCTGTCCCGCGTCACCAAGCGGGTCAAGGAGTTGGAGGCCGGTGGCTGGTCGTTCGAGGCCGCTGACGCGTCGTTCGAACTGCTCGTCCGCTCGGAACTCCCGGGCGAGAACGCCGCGCGGCCGTTCGGCCTTGAGTCCTACCGCGTCCAGGTCGAGCACCGCGAAGACGGCGCGGTCGTCTCCGAGGCGACCGTTAAAGTCCGGGTACGCGGAGAGCGCGTCATCGCTACCGCCGAGGGAAACGGCCCGGTGAACGCTCTCGACGAGGCGCTGCGGGTGGCGCTGAAGCGGCACTACCCGGAGCTGGCCCACTTCGAGCTGGCCGATTACAAGGTGCGCATCCTGGAAGGCAGCCACGGCACCGGGGCCATCACCCGGGTGCTCGTGGAGACAGTGGACGGTGGCGGTCGCGACTGGACGACGGTAGGCGTACACGAGAACGTGGTCGAGGCGAGCTGGCACGCGCTCGTCGACGCCCTCACCTACGGCCTGTCATACTCCGCCGCTTCCGTCCGGTAGCGCCAGTTCCGCCAGCACCGGGCGGTGGTCGCTGCCCGGCAGCCGCAACACGGACACGTCACGCACGCCGACGCGGCGGTCCACCAGCACGTGGTCGATGGCGACCGGCGGGATCCGGTCCCCGTCATATGGCCCCCACGTGCCGGTGAGCCCCGCGCCGGCGGCATCCGCGGCGTCCCGGTATCCGGAGTCCAGCAGGCGGCGCAGCGGCGCGTGGTCCAATGTGGCGTTGAAGTCGCCGGCCAGGACCCGGATCGGCCCTTCCGGGGTGGCTCTCGGCTGTCCATTGAGGTCGGTACGCCAACTGGGGACCATCGCCACGGAGTACGGCGCCGCCGGATGCACAGACTCCACAGTGACCGGTGCCGCATCCGGAGCGTGCACAGTCGCGTACGCCTGCGTGAAACCACCGTCGTTGCGACGTACGCCCCCGTCGGTGATCGGCAGCCGCGAGTAGAGCCCCGAGCCGGCGGCGCTGTCCACCGGGTTCAACTGCCGGTAAGGCATCAACTCGGCCAGCCCGTACGCGTCGAGCAGCGCGGCCGAGCCCGGCGTGAACTCCTGCACGGCCAGTACGTCGACGTCGTGCTCCCGTACCAACTGGGCGAGGACCGCCATGTCCGCGCCGCCGCCGAGGATGTTGGCGGTGAGCACCCGCAGCCGTGGGCCGTCGACAGGCTGCGTGGCGCCGACCGCCCGGGGCGCCACTACGCCGATCAGCGCCACAGCCGCCACGGCCGCGACGCCCGCCGGCCACCAGCGCCGCAGCCCGAGGGCCAGCGCCACCGGTACCAGGCTCCAGCCCGCCACGTACGGCGTGAACGCCAGCAACTGCACCAGCGGCCCACGCTCCACCCCCAGGAGCCGGACCGCCGCCCACAACAGTCCCGGCACGGCCAGCGCCCAGCAGAGCACCGTCAGCGCCCGAGTGATCCCCGGCGTCATGCCTGGCACGCTAGCCCGCCCGGTGACCCCATTGGCGGAGATCCCGTGAAGATCCTCCCGCCCCCCTGCCACCTCTCGCGCCTCACGCCGTCCCGGCGCCTCCCGGCGCCTCTCGGCGTCCCTCAGCGCCTCTCGGCGTCGATCAAGGGCAAACGGCCGTGCTTTGATCTCCGATCCACGACCGTTCGCCCTTGATCGACGCGGAATTCCTTGATCGGCGCGGGCCGGCCGCCCTGGGGCCGCGTGCCGCGCTGGGCTGGCCGCGGCGGCAGCGCGGACGAGCGTGGGCGGACGGCGTGCCCGTGACTGGAACACCAGTGCCGTAATAGGGCCCGGATAGCAGCACTGACGTTCCAGTCACGGAGGGCGCGCCTTGCCGGGCCCAGGTAGGACGGCAAAAGGGACTGTGGGAAATGGGTGGTTGGGGGAGAGGGATGGGATAGAACCTGGGTCCAGGTTGACGGAGATCGAGAGGGGAGGGATAAGGCCGATGTTTGCTGTGAGTCGCTTCTATCCCGGAGAGTGCTTTGAATTCAGGACTGACCATCCGGCCGATCAGTGGGCCGGACGAGATCGAGCTGTTTAACCGGCTGCCCTACGTACTCGATGACGAGCTGGCGGACGACCTTGCCGCCGGCCGCCGGCGGCGCGAGTGGATGTGGGTGGCCCTGCGGGGCGACCGCCTCGTCGCGCGCGCGGCGTGGTGGGGCCGGGGCGGAGACGCCGTACCCCGGTATTTTGACGTTTTTGACTTCGAGGCAGGGCGCGCGGACGACGGTGCGCAACTGCTGAGCGCCGCGCTGGCGGCGGTGGTGCCCGCCGAGGCCAAGCCGCCGGAGTACGGGCGGTTCGTGCCGCCGGACTGGCGGGACACCCCGGCGAGCCGTAGCGCGGTTGAGGAGCGTATGGCGCTTCTCGAAGGGGCCGGAGCGCGGCTGTTCGTGGAGCGGCTGCGGCTGGAGTGGTTGCCGGGTACGCCGATTCGGGAGCCGAGTGGGCGGTTGGCGTTTCGGCCGGTGCGCGACCGCGAGGAAGTGATCGAGCTGATGACGCTGGTGCTGGACGGCACGCTGGACGCGCACAGTCGCGAGGCGATGAACCGGCTGTCCTTGGTGGAGGCGGCGACCGAGCACTACGAGGAAGAACTGGCGCTGTATCGCAGCCCGCGCGAGTGGTGGCGGGTGGCCACGCTGCCGGACGGCGAGCCGGTCGGCTTCGTCACGCCGGCGCGCAACGACTACAACCCGATCATTGGATATCTCGCCGTGCTGCCCGCACACCGCGGGCACGGCTACATCGACGACATCCTCGCCGAGGGTACGCGCATCCTTGCGGCGCAGGGCGTGCCGCGGATCCGAGCCGCCACCGATCTGGGCAACGTGCCGATGGCGCGGGCGTTCGAACGGGCTGGCTATGTCAACTTCGAGCGAGCGATCAACATGGTCTGGGACGGTAAACTGGGCGAATGACTAACTGCTCGACGAAGGGCGCGTGCGCCCGCCACCGATGAGCACCGGCCGGTCGATCCGGCTCCGTTCCAACCGCGACTTGCGCGCCGCCCGGCGCCGTCGCGAGCACTCGTGTTGGGACCATCTGATCGCCGCTCCGCTGTGGCCGCTGCACGGGGCGAACCTCGGGACTCTGCTGCGAACGTGCGATGCCGTGGGCGCATGCCTTGCGGTGCCGCCGTTTCCGTGGGTGCCGGACGCGCTCGACAAGGGAAACACGCTGCGCCGGCCGGCCTGTGTGCACTGGGTGGGCAACCCGCTGGGTTGGCTGGCCAAGCAGCGGGCCGGCGGGACGCGCGTCCTCGGCGTGGAGTTGGCGGAGGACGCGGTCCGGTTGGCGGACCTGCCGGCGGCGCGACGGCGTACGGTGGCGGTGCTCGGCCACGAACAGACCGGCATTCCGCCGGACGCGTTGGACCTGCTGGACGACGTGGTCGAGATCCCCATGGTCGGCGTGGGCGCGAGCCTCAACGTGGCGGTCGCCGGGTCGCTCGTCCTCTACAAACTGGCCGGGATGTGCTGATCCCACGATAGGTTGGTGTGGTGAAGGCGGAGGAGGCCCGGCGCCGGTTCGCGGCGGCGCGGGTCGCGACACTGGCCACAGTGGACGGCACGGGCGCTGCGCATCAGGTGCCCGTGACGTTCGTTGTGGACGGTGACATGGTGTGGTCGGCGGTGGACGCGAAACCCAAGCGGGGTACGGAGTTGCGCCGCCACACCAACATCCGCGCCGAGTCGCGGGTGACGCTGCTGGTGCAGCACTGGGACGAGGACTGGTCCCGGCTGTGGTGGGTACGCGCCGACGGCCTCGCCGTGGTGAGCGACGCGCGGTCGGTTGTCGACCGTGCGGTGCGCCTGCTCCGCGAAAAGTACGCCCAGTACCGCGACGTCGACGTCCACGGTCCGATCATCGAGGTCGCGGTACAGCGGTGGCGTGCCTGGAGCGCGGCCGAAGGCTAGACCTCTACCGAGTCGCCGACGGGGATGCGGGCGTACTCGGTGTTGCCCTTCATCGCGTGCCAGCGGTCGATGATCTGCTCGCCGGTCGGGCTGAGCATCGCGTCGTGGATCGAGTACGCCCGCTGCGGCGCGACGGCGCGTATGAAGTCGATGCCCTCGGCGAGCTTGAGCCACGGTGCGGACGTCGGCACGAGGAGCGTGGTCACCGTCGCGTCCGGTACGAAGAGCGAGTCGCCCGGGTGGTAGACGCCCTCGATGACGTACCCGACGTTGGCGCAGCCCGGCAGCCCTTCGTAGATCTCGGCGTGCTGGCCGCCGACCGCGCGTACCGGAAAGCCACCGGCCTCGAACTCGTCGCCGGCCGAAACGGTGACGACTGCGTCGCCGAGCTTTTCCAACTGCTGGACGACCGCTGCGGGCGCGTACACCTTCAGGGCGGGGTTGGCCTGCTGTGCGGCGGCGAGGCGATCGGCGTCGACGTGGTCGAAGTGCTCGTGGGTGATCAGCACGGCGGAGGCGCCTTCGAGAGCGGCGCCTTCGCTCCACACGCCGGGATCGATCACCACCGTCCGCGGACCGTTGTCGAGCCGGACGCACGCGTGCGTGTATTTGGTCAAGCGCATACTCCGACCCTATCCCGGTGCCGGATACCCGACGCTTCGTGTACTTCAAGTGATCTCGCTGATACGCTTGGATGCGAGCCGTGACCGCCGCCGATCGGGACAACGCCTTTACCCACGTCCGCCAAATCCCGGCGTCCGGCAGGGAGGTCCGGGTGGCGTGGTCGCCGGACGGGAGCCTGCTCGCGGTGTCGACAGACAGGGTCATCCGGCTGTGGGACCACGGGTCGGGAACACAGACCCTGGCCATCGAGACCGATGACGATATCCGCCGCATGTCCTTCGCGCCGGACGGGGAGGCTCTCGCCAGCGCCGGGTACCAGCCGGAGTTCGCACAGGGCGGTGTCATCAGGTTCTGGGACTCGCGCAGTGGCCGCCTCCTGGCCAGCCACGTCACGTCGCTGGTCGAGTGCATCGCGTTCGCACCCGATGGCCGAGCCTTGGCCAGCGGGGGCGAGGGCGTGCAACTGTGGGACGTCGATCGCGACAGGATCCACCTTCGTGCCGACATTACTGACGCGCAGTTCGCGAGGGACCTTGCCTTCAGCCCCGGGGGGACCGCGCTGGTGACGGCCACGGACAGCGTTATCCACCTCTGGGACGTGGCCAACGGTGGCGCCTTGACGAGGACGCTCGGGGAAGAAGAGGACCGCGTGGACACCGTCGCGTTCCACCCCAGCGGCCGGTTCGTGGCGGCGGACGACGGATACCGAAGCATCAAGGTGTGGACCGCCGACGACGGTAACCTCGTGACGACGCTTGAAGGGCACACTAACGGTGTCTTCCGCGGCGCGTTCGTGGGCGGCGGACGGCTGCTGGCAACCCACGCCAGCGACGACACAGTGCGTTTTTGGAACGTGGAGACGTGGGCTTGCGTGGGCGTGCTACCGGTGCCACCCAGCACGGACTCGGTGCAGGCGGCCGCCTTCCACCCCAGCCTGCCCCGGCTGGCGGTCGTCACGTATCCGGATATCGACGGCGCCAACGCGACGGTTGGCGTTTGGGAGTACGACGCCGATGTCCTGCTGGGACGGGAACAGCCGACGGGCCACACGTACACCACTGCGAAGATCGTCTTGGTGGGCGAGTCCGGCGTGGGCAAGACCGGGCTGGGCTGGCGGCTCGCCCATGGCGCCTTCAAGGAGCACCCGTCCACCCACGGCCAGCAGTTCTGGCTGGTCGACGAGCTCGGTGCGACCCGTACGGACGGCGCGCAGTGCGAGGCGATCCTCTGGGACCTGGCCGGTCAGCCGGACTACCGGCTCATCCACGCGCTCTTCCTCGACGATGCCGATCTCGCCCTGGTGCTCTTCGACCCCACCCGCGACGACGCCCCGCTGCGCGGCGTCGAGTACTGGCTGCGACAGCTTGGTCTCCACAATGGACGATTGCGGCGTCCGGTGATCCTTGTCGCGGCTAGGAGCGACCGGGGCACCTCGCGGCTGGCCCCGGAGGAGGTCGAGCTGTTCTGCGCCCAGACCGGTGTCCAGGGCTGCGTCACGACTAGCGCGTTCACCGGTGAAGGGCTACCTGGGCTCGTCGAGCGGATGCGCGACGCTATCGCGTGGGACCGGCGGCCGACGACGGTCACGACCGAGACGTTCAAGCGGATCAAGGACTACGTGCTCGGCCTCAAGGAGCAGGGCCGGCCGGATCAGGTCATCCTGACCCCGGCCGAGTTGCGCCACCGGCTGGTCGCGGACCGGGCCGTCACGGAGTTCACCGATGCGGAGATGCTCACCGCGGTGGGCCACCTCTCCAACCATGGTTACGTATCGCGGCTGCGTACCTCGCAGGGTGAGGAACGGATCCTCCTGGCGCCGGAGTTGCTGAACAATCTGGCGTCCTCGATGGTGCTGGAGGCACGCCGTAACCCGAAGGGCCTGGGGTCCATTGAGGAGCGGCGCCTACTCGCGGGCGACTGCCACTTTCCGGAGCTGGATGGCCTGTCGCTGGACGAGCGGGAGGTGCTGCTCGACTCCGCGGTCGCCAGGTTCATCGACCACAAGGTCTGCTTCCGGGAGACCGATCCGCTCAACTCTCAGGTGTACCTGGTCTTTCCCGAGCTGATCAACTTGAGGAAGCCCACCGTCGACGATGGACAGAAGGTGGAGGAGACCGTGGCGTACACGGTCTGCGGCGCTGTGGAGAACGTCTACGCCTCGCTTGTGGTGCTGCTGGGCTACACGAGCACGTTCAACCGCGCCAACCAGTGGCACAACCAGGCCCGGTACGTCGTGGGCGACGGCCTCATCTGTGGCTTTCGGCTGGAGGACGAACGGGAGGGCGAGCTGGACTTCGTGCTCTACTTCAGCTCGAGCGTGGGCGCGACGGTCCGGGGTCTGTTCCAAGGGCTCTTCGAGAGCTTCCTCGCCCGGCGCGACCTGGCCGTTGATCGCTACGAGCAGGTCACCTGCCCGAACGGGCACCGGCTCAACCGGGCGGTCGTCCGGGAGCACCTGGCCGATGGCGACGAGCGGATCTTCTGTACCCGGTGCGGTGAGCCGGTCTCGTTGCCGAGGGCGAACGCGCCGATCGAGCTATCCCGCGTCCAGGCGGAGGACCTGGACACGCAGCGCCGCGTCGCGGCCCAACGGTC
Organism: Phytohabitans rumicis; assembly: GCF_011764445.1. Classification (NCBI taxonomy): domain Bacteria; kingdom Bacillati; phylum Actinomycetota; class Actinomycetes; order Micromonosporales; family Micromonosporaceae; genus Phytohabitans; species Phytohabitans rumicis. The sequence goes on along the minus strand of NZ_BLPG01000001.1, from coordinate 3,001,915 downwards.
CCGGTTCGAGGAGGCATTGTTCCGGCTGAAGGCGTATGTGACGCAGGAGCAGATCAGCGTGCCTGAGTGCTTCGTGAGCTATGCCTGGGGCGACGCGGACCAGGAGCGGTGGGTGGAGCACGAGTTGGCCACCGACCTCGTGAAGGCGGGAATCACCGTCGTCCTCGACCGGTGGGAGAACGCCCGGATCGGTTCCAGCGTGCCGCGCTTCGTGGAGCGGGTGCAGAAGGCCGACCGCGTGATCGTGGTGGGAACCCCGCGCTACCGCGCCAAGTACGACAACGACGAGCCGATGCGCGGCTACGTCGTCGACGCCGAGGGGGATCTGATCGGCGTACGCATGATCGGGAGCAAGGCATGCAAGGAGACCGTGCTACCGGTCCTCTTGGAAGGCACGCCCGAGTCGTCCCTCCCGCCGCTGCTGCAGGGGCGCGTCTACGCCGACTTCCGCGAGCCCGAGGCGTACTTCGTCCGGGTCTTTGACCTGATCCTCAGCCTGTACCAGATCCCGCCGCAGCGCGCCGCCGCAGCCGGGCTGCGCGACCTGTTGGGTTCCTGAGCCCTTCCTCAGCCGCCTTCGGCTGTCTTTCGGTGCCTCCTGGTGACATGTACCCATGCGGGCGCCCAGGTTGCTGCCCCAGCGATTGGACCCGGGCGCCCGTCTCAGGTGCAGACGGAGGGACGCGACATCATGCGGATCAAAACCATCGTCGGACTCGCCTTCGCCGGAACGGCCGCGGCGGTCGTCGTCGCCGGGGGTGCGGCGTACGCCGCCGACGAGACGGGTTCCGACCGCGACGTGCGGATCACGAACCAGCAAGAGGACTGTCCCGAGAAGTCCGGTGAGTCGAGCGAGGCCGGTCTATGACGGCCACCATGGCAGACACCGAGGCCGCCGCGCCGCACGTGCAGCTGGAGCAGGCCCTTTTCGAGGTGAAGCGGGTCATCGTCGGGCAGGACAAGCTGGTCGAGCGGCTGCTCACGGCCCTGCTGGCGGACGGGCACACGCTGCTGGAGGGCGTGCCGGGCGTGGCCAAGACGCTGGCCGCGCAGACCCTGGCTACGGCGGTCGGCGGGACGTTCAGCCGGATCCAGTTCACGCCGGACCTGGTGCCGTCCGACATTGTCGGCACGCGGATCTACCGGTCGTCGAAGGAGACGTTCGACGTCGAGCTGGGCCCGATCATGGCGAACCTGGTGCTCGCCGACGAGATTAACCGGGCGCCCGCGAAGGTGCAGTCGGCGTTGCTTGAGGCGATGGCCGAGCGGCAGGTGTCGATCGGCGGCAAGAGCTTCAAGGTGCCCGACCCGTTCCTGGTGCTGGCCACCCAGAACCCGATCGAGTCCGAAGGGGTCTACCAGCTGCCGGAGGCGCAGCGCGACCGGTTCCTGATGAAGGTCGTGGTGGACTACCCGACCGACGAGGAGGAGCTGGGCATCCTGTACCGGATGGGCACCACGCGGCCGGAGCCGCGCACGGTGCTGGATCCGGGGCGGCTGCGGGCCCTGCAGGAGCTGGCGCGTGGGGTCTTCGTGCACCACGCGTTGGCCGAGTACGTGGTCCGCCTGGTGGTGGCGACCCGGCAGCCGGAACGGTTCGGTGCGGGCGACGTCAAGGCGCAGTTGGCGTACGGGGCGAGCCCGCGGGCCACCCTCGGTCTGGTGGCCGCCGCCCGGGCGTTGGCGCTCCTGCGTGGCCGGGACTACGTGCTGCCGTCCGACGTTACCGATCTCGCGGTCGACGTGCTGTCGCACCGGCTGGTGCTGTCGTTCGACGCGGTCGCCGACGGGGTGGCCGCCGAGTCCGTCGTGCGCCGGCTGGTCGAGGCGGTGCCACCGCCGAAGATCGCCCCGCAACAAGCGGAGAAAGCAGCATGAACGACGGGTACGCGACCATCCACGAGCTTGCTCCGGAACGGCGGCTGCGGCGGCTGGAGCTGACCATCACGCGCCGGCTGGACGGGCTCCTGCACGGCCAGTACCTCGGGCTGCTGCCCGGCGCCGGGAGCGAGATGAGCGGCAGCCGGGAGTACCGGCCGGGCGAGGACGAGGTGCGCCGGATGGACTGGGCGGTGACGGCGCGGACGGCCGTGCCGCACGTCCGCGAGGTCGACGCCGACCGGGAGCTGACCACCTGGGTGCTGGCCGACGCGACGCCCAGCATGGACTTCGGCACGGCCGAGCTGGAGAAGCGGGAACTGGCGGTGGCCGCCACGGCGGCGGTCGGCTTCCTGACCGCCGGCTCAGGCAATCGGCTGGGCGCGCACGTGCTCGGCACGGAATCGGTGCGTCGCTTCCCGGCCCGCACCGGGCGTACCCACCTGCTGGGGATGCTGCGCGCGCTGCTGGCCGTGCCCGGGGGTGCCGAAGGCGTGCGGCCGCCCGCGCTCGCGGAGGCGATCGCCGGGCTGCGGCGGTCGGCGCCCAGGCGGGGCCTGGTGGTCGTGGTCTCCGACTTCCTGGACGGACTGCCGGACGACGACGGTGCGGCGAGCCGGCCGGACTGGGAGGCGGAGCTGCGCCGGCTGGCGGTGCGGCATCAGGTGCTGGCCGTGGAGGTGGCCGATCCGCGCGAGCTGGAACTGCCGGACGTCGGGCTCATCACGCTGGTCGACCCGGAGAGCGGGCAGCGGCGCGAGGTGTCGACCGGCAGCCGCCGGCTCCGCGAGCGGTACGCGGCGGCCGCGTCCGCCCAGCGCGAGACGGTACGCCGGGCGCTGCGCCGGGCCGGGGCGGCGCACCTTCCACTTCGGACCGACCGGGACTGGGTGGCCGACATCGTGCGGCACGTGTTCGCCCAGCGCCGGCTCGCCATGGCGGCCGCGACCAGGAGGAATCCGGCATGAGCTGGGAGAGCCCGGTACGCCTGTGGCTGCTGCTCGGCGTTGCGGTTTTGGCCGTGGCGTACGTGTTCATGCAGCGGCGGCGCAGCCGGTACGCGGTGCGCTTCACGAACCTGCGCCTGCTGGACCGGGTCGCGCCGAAGCGCCCCGGCTGGCGCAGGCACGTGCCGGCGAGCCTCTTCCTGGCCATGCTGGGGCTGCTGATCGTCGGCTTCGCCCGGCCCAGCGACGAGGTGCGGGTGCCGCGGGAGCGGGCCACCGTCATCGTGGCCGTCGACGTCTCACTGTCCATGATGGCCACCGACGTGGACCCGGACCGGCTGACGTCGGCCAAGGCGGCGGCGCGCGAGTTCGTCGAAGGGCTGCCCGAGGAGTTCAACGTCGGGCTGGTCGGCTTTGCCGGCAACGCCTCGGTGTTCGTCGCGCCGGTGACCGACCGGCAGGCGATGTACGCCGGCATCGACCGGCTCGCCGAGGGGCGCACCGGCCAGCAGGGTACGGCGATCGGCGAGGCGATCTACGCGGCGCTGGAGTCGATCCAGACGCTTGACGCGCAGGCCGCTGAGGAGCCGCCGCCGGCCCGCGTGGTGGTGCTGTCGGACGGCGCCAACACGGCCGGGCGCGACCCGGGCGAGGCGTCGCAGGCGGCGACGGCGGCCGGCGTACCGGTGGACACGATCGCGTTCGGCACCGAGTCGGGCGTCATCGAGGGTGGCGCGGGCCGCACCATGACCGTGCCCGTGGACGGCGAGACGCTGCAGGCGGTGGCCGAGCAGACCGGTGGCGGATACCACGAGGCGGGCAGTTCCGAGGAGCTGCGCGCGGTGTACGACGACATCGGCAGCTCGGTCGGCTACACCACCGAGCGGCAGGACGTGTCGGCCCGCTTCATCGGCCTCGGCCTGATCCTGGCGTTGCTGGCGGCGGCCGCATCCATGTTCTGGTTCGCCCGCATCCCCTAGGAGACACTGTGCACAAAGGACTCGGAGAACCACGCGGGCCAGGGTTCATCTCACCCGAGCTGGACCCCTGGGCGACGCCCCGGCCCGGCGTACCCGGAGATGTCGCGGTGGCTGGCCCCGTGCGTTGGCCGCGCCTGCTGCTCGCGGGCCTGGCGGTGGTAGCTGTTTCGGCCACCTCCGGGGCGTTGGCCGGAGGCTGGGTCGCGGACGACGAGGCCGCGCCTACGCCAACGCCGGAGGGGCCGGTGCAGACCACACCGCCCCCGGCCACAGGGAACGTGCCGAGCGACCTCGTCGCCGCCGCGGCGACCGCGCTGCCGGGCGTGGTCTCGGTGCGGGTCGGCAACTCGGGCGGTTCGGGCTTCGTCATCGACAACCAGGGCCACATCATCACCAACAACCACGTCGTCGCGGGCGGCGGCGACGTGAGCGTGGTCGGGCAGGACGGGCGCCGGTTGCCGGCCCAGGTGGTCGGGCGCGACCCGAGCAGCGACATCGCGGTGCTCCAGGTGACGCCGTCGTCCGCGCTGCGCCCGCTCGCGCTCGCCCAGCCCGGCACCACCAAGGTCGGCGAGCCGGTGCTGGCGGTCGGCTCGCCGCTCGGGCTGTCCGGCACCGTCACGGCGGGTATCGTGAGCGCACTGGACCGGCAGGTGCGGCTCGGCGACACCGGCGCCCGGCGCGACGCGATCCAGACTGACGCCTCAATCAACCCGGGCAACTCCGGCGGCCCGCTGGTGAACGCCCGCGGCGAGGTGATCGGCGTGAACACCGCAATAGCCACGCTGGACGGCAGCGGCAACATCGGCATCGGCTTCGCCATCCCGATCGAGCAGGCCCAGCAGGCGGCTGAGCGGATCATCGGCAGCGGCGGATAGCGTTTCTGACATGCGGTTGCTGGTAGTCGAGGACGAGGAGGACCTGGCCGAGGCCATCCGCCTCGGTCTGGTCCGCGCCGGCCACGCGGTCGACGTGGCCGGCGACGCCGCGCAGGCGTACGACCGGCTGGGCGTCAACGCGTACGACCTGATGCTGCTGGACATCAATCTGCCGGACGCCGACGGCTTCGAGGTCTGCCGCGCGATCCGGCGCGCCGAGATGCCCGTGGTGGGCGGCACCGACCTACGGATCCTCATGCTGACCGCGCGCGGCTCGCTGCACGACCGGGTGCGCGGGCTGGACGAGGGCGCCGACGACTACCTCGTCAAGCCGTTCGCGCTGGCCGAGCTGCTGGCCCGGGTGCGCGCGCTGCTGCGTCGCGACACCGGCGGCGGGACGGCCGTGCTGGAGGTGGGCGAGCTGCGGCTGGACGTGGCCCGGCACGAGGTGCACCGCAACGGCGACGAGGTGCGCCTGACGCCGAAGGAGTTCGGCGTGCTGGAATACCTCATGACCCGTCCCGGACACGTCGTCTCCGCCGAGGAACTGCTCGAACACGTCTGGGACGAGAACGCCGACCCGTTCACGCAGACCGTGCGGGTGACCGTGGGCACGCTGCGGCGCAAGCTGGGCGGCGAGGCGATCGAGACGGTGGTGGGCAGGGGGTACCGGCTGAAGGAGGCGCCATGAGGCTGAAGCTGCCGCGGTTCGCGCAGTCGATCCGGTTTCGGCTGACGGTGCTCTACTCCACGCTGCTCTTCGCGCTCGCCGGGGCGGGGCTCGCCGTGACGTACGTCGCGGTCGAGCGCGCCACCGACCCCAAGCCGATCACCAAGTCGATCCGGGCCAAGGTCTACGACGGCAACCGGTTCACCGGCACGATGGACGTGGCGCAGGTCGACGAGATCGAGTCGGCGGTCAACTTCAACACCCTGCAGACGCTGCGCAACTACTCGCTGATCGCGCTCGGCGGGCTCTTCGTCGCCAGCCTCGGCATCGGGTGGGTGCTGTCCGGGCGGGCACTGCGGCCGGTGGGCAGGATCGCGCGCACCGCCCGGGAGATCCAGGCGACCGACCTGTCCCGGCGGATCCGGCTGGAGGGCGCGCACGACGAGCTGCGCGACCTCGGCGACACCATCGACTCGATGCTCGACCGGCTGGACGAGGCGTTCCGCGCGCAGCGACAGCTCATCGACGACGCCTCGCACGAGCTGCGCAGCCCGCTCGCGATCATCCGGGCCAACCTCGACGCGTCCCTTATGGACGCGCCGGACAGCACCGATCCCGAACGGGAGCGGGCCATCCGGGTCATCGACCGGGCCACCACGCGGATGTCGCGACTCGTCGAGGATCTGCTGGCCACCGCGCGCCGCAACGCCGTCGCGCTCGCCGACTCCGATGTGGACCTTGGCGCCGTCGCGCGCGAGGCCGGCGAGGAATTCGCCGCTATCGCCGCCGGGCGCACGGTCACGCTCCGGTACGACGTGAGCACGGAACTGGAGTTCATCGGCGACCACGACGCGGTGCGCCGGGCCGCCGGGAACCTGCTGTCGAACGCCGTCCGGCTCTCGCCCGAGGGCGGCACGGTCACCATCGCGACCGGGCGCACCGGCGGGTGGCTGTGGCTGGCGGTCGCCGACGCGGGGCCGGGCATCGCCGTCGACGACCAGCCCCGGGTGTTCGACCGCTTCTGGCGCGGCTCGCACCCGTCCCGCGACCGCCGTACGGGGCTCGGGCTCGCCATCGTCCGGCAGATCACCGAGTCGCACGGCGGTCACGTGGGCGTGTTCTCGTCGCTCGGGGCCGGCAGCACGTTCGTGCTGTGGCTGCCGGCCCGCGACCGCGCCGACGACACCCCCGCGCCGTCAACCTCCCCGCTCGCTGTGCAAGGAAGGGCCCCTTCCTAACGTTTTTTGCATAGGAAGGGGCCCTTCCTAACATCTAAACCTTGCCGTAGCCGGCGCCCGCGCGGACGGTGCTGGGCACGTTCGAGGGGCTGTCGACGGAGTAGGAGTAGTAGGTGCGCGGCTCGACCACCGAGCCGGCGACCTCGCACGGGCCCGAGCCGACGAACACGTTGTTGCGCTGGACCAGGCGGCCCGGCCCGCTGTCCGCGTACCCGCTCGCGGAGAAGCACGGGTACGGCACGTTCTCGAAGTAGTTGCCCTCGACGACCGCGCCCGCGCTCTGCACCGAGGCGACGCCGTACAGCTCGTTGCTCAAGAAGTAGTTGTTGAAGATGTGCACCGGCTCGCCGAAGCGGATGCGCGGGTGCCGCTGCCGGCTGTTGTCGAAGAAGTTGTTGTGGATGGTCACCTTCAGGTGTCCGGTGTCCGTCGAGGCCGCCCCGTCCGAGTGGCTGATCAGCATGCTCTTGTCGGAGTGGTCGAAGTGGTTCCACGACACCGTCACGAAGTCGGCCCCGCGCACGATGTCGACCGAGCCGTCGACCGCCCCGCGGAACGTGTTGTGGTCGACCCAGATGTGGTGCGACTCCTGGCCGACGTTGACCGCGTCGTCCTCCGCGTTGGTGAAGAGCAGGTTCCGCACGATCACGTTGTACGACCGGTAGAAGTCCAGCCCGCCGCCGTTGATGTGGCCCGAAGTGCCTACGCCGATGATCGTCTTGTTGGGGCGTACGCCCTGCTTGCTGGTGATGTCGATCTGGCCGGAGACGCGGATGACGAGCGTCTCGGTGCTGTCGATGTACTCCAGGAACTCGGTGGCGTTGGTCGCGGTGACCGTGCGCCCGCCGGCACCGCCCGTGGTGCCGTTCTGCCCCAACGTGTTGAGCGCGGCGAAGCCGATCGGGCCGCCGGTGGGGGCCGGCGGAGGCGTCGTCACCGGGGGAGTCGTCACGGGGGAAGTGGTGGGAGGCGCCGCCGTGGTCTCCACCACCACGTCGTCGAAGTTCGCCGCCGCGTAGTACGTGGCCACTCCGACTCCGCCGGCCGTGTACGTGGTGTCCGTCGCGGTCAGCGCCGTGCCCCCGTTCACCGTGCTGCGCAGCGTCGAGCCGGACACCTGCAGGCTCACCGTGTACGTCGTACCGGCCGCGACCGTCAGCGACGCGGAGGCGAGCGTGGTGGCCGTGCCGTTCACCAGCCGCTTGAGCTCCACCGTGTTGTTGGAGCGCAGCGCGACGTAGTAGTAACTGGTGGCCGACTGCGCACGCGCCAGCACCGCGGCGAAGCGGTTGGTGCCGCTGAACGCGGTGGGCTTGACCCGGGCGGTGACGGTGTAGTCCGTCCACGAGGCCGAGCCGGCCCGCGCCCGGGCGTCGCTGCTCGTACCGGATTGGCGCAGCACCTGCGAGCCGTCGGCGGCGACCGCCCAGGTGCCGCCGCTGGTGGTCCAGCCGGTGCTGTTGCCGTCCTCGAAGTCGTCCGAGAAGAGGGTGGCCGCCTGGGCGCCCCCGGCGAAGCCGACGGCGGTGACAGCGAGCAGTGTGGCCGCGACCAGGGCGGCGGCGAGGGTGGATCGGCGCATGCGGGGTCTGCCTCTCGGAGCGGGTGAGGTGGCAGACCCTCGAATGTGGAAAGCGCTTTCCAAGCACTTTAGGAACCAGATTGGCAGATGTCAAACCACAATGGACGAGTGACTGAACCCCTGTGGCGGCGACCGCACCCGGGCGAGCACCGGTCGCCGGTCGCGCTCGCCATCGCCGTGGCGATCGCGCTGCAGTGGGTGACCCCGCAACAGCTCGCATTCGACCCGAGGTGGCTGCTGCCCTCCGTCGAGATCGCCCTCCTGCTCGGGGTGCTCGCCGTCAACCCGTTCCGGATCAACGAGGAAACGAAGGCCGTGCGGGCCGCGAGCCTCGCGCTGAACGCGGCGGCGACCGTGGCCGTGATCTGGTCGACCGGGCGGCTGGTGCTCGTGCTGGTCCGGGGCGAGACCGAGCAGCCCGGCGACGTGCTGGTGAGCGGGGCGGTCATCTGGCTGACCAACGTGATCGTCTTCGCGCTCTGGTACTGGCTGCTCGACCGGGGCGGCCCGGCCGTGCGGGCCAGCGCCACCCGCCTGCAGCCCGACTTCCTCTTCCCGCAGATGACGCTGCCGGACCTGGCGCACGAGAAGTGGCGGCCGGTCTTCGTCGACTACCTGTACCTGGCGTTCACGAACTCGACCGCGTTCAGCCCGACCGACACGATGCCGCTGGCCCGCTGGGGGAAGATGGCGATGACGGTGCAGTCGTGCGTGTCGTTCCTCATCGTGGTCCTGGTGATCGCCCGCGCGGTGAACGCGCTTAACTAGTAGGCGTGCCCGACGACCTTCGCGTGACCGACCGCCTGGTGATCCCCGGCGCGGAGCTGAGCGAGCGCTTCTCGCGCTCCTCCGGGCCCGGCGGCCAAGGGGTGAACACCGCGGACAGCCGGGTCGAGCTGTCGTACGACGTGGCCGGGTCGGCGGCGCTCCCGCCACCACTGAAGGACCGCGCCCTGGACCGGCTCGCGAACCGGCTGGTCGACGGGGTGCTGACGATCGCGGCGAGCGAGTACCGCGCCCAGCTCGCCAACCGGGAGGCGGCCCGGGAACGCCTGGCCGCGCTGCTGCGGGAGGCGGTCGCCCCGCCGCCGCCCCCACGGCGACCCACCAAGCCGAGCCGGGCCGCGAAACAGCGGCGGCTCGACGACAAGCGCCGCCGTTCCCAGATCAAGAAGAACCGTCGAGTCGACTGATCGCCTCGATCAGCCGGAGCCGTATGGGAGCCGCTCGCTCCGCGAAGGCGCGCTGCGCCGACGCGTACTCAGATTTGCCTTGTGGGGTCTCGACCCGGACCGGCGGATAGCCCAGCTCGGCCAGGTCGTAAGGGCTGGCGCGCATGTCCAGCGCGCGGATGTCGCGCGCGAGCGCGAAGGCGTCCGCGACCAGCTCGCTCTCGACGAGCGGCGACAGCTTGTACGCCCACTTGTAGAGGTCCATGTTGGCGTGCAGGCAGCCCGGCTGCTCGTTCTCGTGCTGGGTCTCCCGGGTCGGGCTGAGCTGGTTGAGCGGGCGGGCCGGCGGCGTGAAGAAGCGGAACGCGTCGAAGTGGCTGCACCGCACCCGGTTGCTCTCCACCACGCGGGCGGTCTCGGCGGGGGACAGGCGCAGCGGCACCTGACCGTGGCGCACGCCGTCGGCGCGGTAGACCATCGCCCACTCGTGCATGCCGAAGCACCCGAAGTGGGCCGGTCGCTTCGCCGTCTGCTCCAGGAGCGTCTTGATCCACTGGGTGTTGAGCGTCACCTGCTCGCTGCTTTCGAGGACCTCGCCGTTTTCGAGGATGACGCCCGCGCCCGGGTGCCACCGCCGCAGCTGCGCCGGGCGGAACGAGTAGTAGGTGAACAGAAAATCCTCGACCGGGTGCTTGATCCCGGCGCGCCGGCGTTCCAGATGCGGGGCGATCCAGGCATCGACCCGGCGCTCGTGCGCCGCCCGCCGCGCCTTCCACACCGCCTCGTCCAGGACCAGCATCCGTCCAGGGTAGGTTGAACGTCGTGCGTATCGCTCGTTTCGTTCATGCCGGTGGGATGTCGTTCGGGGTCGTCGAGGGCGACGCGGACGGCCTGACCGTCGCCGAGACCACCGGTCTCCCGTTCGATGAGGTGCGGCTCACCGGGCAGCGATGGGCGCTGTCCGACGTGCGGCTGCTGGCACCGATCTTCTCCAGCAAGGTGATCGGGATCGGGCGCAACTACGCCGACCACGCCGCCGAGCTCGGCAACGAGCTGCCCAAGGAACCGCTGATGTTCCTCAAGCCGTCCACGTCGGTGATCGGCCCGCGCGACTCGATCAAGCTGCCGCCGCAGTCCAAGCAGGTCGAGCACGAGGCCGAGCTGGCCGTGGTGATCGGCGTGGGCCCGGTGAGCCGGCTGAGCCGGGCCGACGCGTCCCGGGTCATCTTCGGCTACACCTGCGCGAACGACGTGACCGCCCGCGACCTGCAGAAGGCGGACGTCCAGTTCACCCGGGCGAAGGGCTTCGACTCGTTCTGCCCGCTCGGCCCGTGGATCGTCACCGACCTCGACGTGAGCGACTTGGAAGTCCGCTGCGAGGTCAACGACGAGGTACGCCAACTCGGCCGCACCAAAGACCTGGTCTTCGACGTGCCCACCCTCGTGTCGTACGTCTCACACGTCATGACGCTGCTGCCCGGCGACGTGATCCTGACCGGCACGCCGGCCGGCGTCAGCCCGATCCTCGCCGGCGACACCGTGACGGTGCGGATCGAGGGAATAGGTGACCTGGCCAACCCGGTTGTGGCCGTGGAGTGACGTACGGGTCGATTTGGGCGCCGCCCCAGGGTCGGGTAGAGTTCCCCTCCGGTGCGAGCCTGCGGCACGCGCCAATGGGGTATGGGGTAATTGGCAGCCCAACTGATTCTGGTTCAGTTAGTCTAGGTTCGAGTCCTGGTACCCCAGCGCCGATGTCCTGCGAAGGCACCGGTGTTGGTCTCTGGTAGAGTTCAGCACCGTTGTCCTCCAAGGGCAGCGGAACGAAAGTCCTGGCCCCGTCGTCTAGCGGCCTAGGACGCCGCCCTCTCAAGGCGGTAGCGCCGGTTCGAATCCGGTCGGGGCTACATGCAAGGGCCCGCGCAGAGCGCGGGCCCTTCGTCGTCTTCCCGGTATGGCGCTGCGGGCGCGCGTTGCGCCGGCGGTCGTCGCCGGCGGTCCGCCGTCGCCGGCGGTCGGCGCGTCGCCGATCAAGGAATCCCGCGCCGATCAAGGAATCCCGCGCCGATCAAGGGCATACGGTCGTGGATCGGAGATCAAAGCACGACCATATGCCCTTGATCGGCGCGCAAGTCCTTGATCGGCGCGCAAGTCCGCGGGCCGCGGAACGCGGACGCGGAACGCGGGAAGCGCGCGGAGCGCGGGGAGCGGGCGGGTTACAAGCCGCTGAGGCGTTGGCCGGCGCGGACGACGGCCATGGCGTGGCGGTCTCCCGGGCGGCGGCCGAGGCGCTCTATCGGGCCGGACACGCTGATCGCGGCGATCACGCGACCGGTGCGGTCGCGGATCGGGGCGGAGACGCTCGCCACACCGGCCTCGCGCTCGGCGACGCTCTGCGCCCAGCCGCGGCGACGTACCTCGGCCAGGGTGCGGCCGGTGAACTTGCAGCGGGGCAGCAGGGGCATGACGGCCTCGGGCGGTTCCCAGGCGAGCAGGACCTGGGCGGCGGACCCGGCGGTCATGGGGAGCACCGCGCCCACCGGGACGGTGTCGCGCAGGCCGCTGGCGCGTTCGGCGGCCCCGACGCAGATGCGTTCGTCGGCGCGACGAAGATAGAGCTGTGCGCTCTCGCCGGTGGCGTCGCGGAGCGCGGCCAGGAGCGGCTCCGCGGCGGTCAGAAGCACGTCGGGGGCTGCGTTGGCGAGTTCGCCCAAGCGCGGCCCGGGACGCCAGCGTCCCTGGGTGTCCCGTACCAGCATTCGGTGGATCTCCAACGCTTGCGCGAGCCGGTGCGCGGTGGCTCGCGGCAGCTTGGTGCGATCAACGAGTTCGGCCAGGCTGGCGCCGTCTACGCAGGCGGCCAGGATGACCACCGCCTTGTCGAGAACGCCGACACCGCTCATACTGTGTCCCACAAGCCGAAACATACCTCCCAGAATTTAGGATGTCCAGATGGTGGGAGACACGCAGAAACCCAGGACCCTTGCCGAAAAGGTGTGGGACGCCCACGTGGTGCGATCCGCCGAGGGTGAGCCGGATCTGCTGTTCATCGACCTGCACCTTCTGCACGAGGTGACCAGCCCGCAGGCGTTCGACGGCCTGCGGATGGCCGGTCGCCCGGTGCGGCGCACGGATCTGACGCTCGCGACCGAGGATCACAACACGCCCACGGGATACGCCGACCCGGCGTTCAACACCCGTCGCGGTGACCTGTTGACGATCGCTGACCCGACCTCGCGTACGCAGATAGAGACCCTGCGGAAGAACTGCGCCGAGTTCGGCGTGAAGCTGCACCCGCTGGGCCACGAACAGCAGGGGATCGTGCACGTGATCGGCCCGCAGCTGGGGCTTACCCAGCCCGGTTTGACGATCGTGTGCGGCGACTCACACACCGCGACCCACGGCGCGTTCGGCGCGCTCGCGTTCGGGATCGGTACGAGCGAGGTCGAGCACGTGCTCGCCACGCAGACGCTGCCCCAGTCCCGCCCGAAGACGATGGCGGTGACCGTCACCGGTGAGTTGGGCCCGGGCGTCACCTCGAAGGATCTCGTGCTGGCGCTGATTGCCCAGGTGGGCACCGGCGGCGGGCGCGGCCACATCGTGGAGTACCGCGGCGAGGCCATCCGCGCGCTCTCGATGGAGGGCCGGATGACCATCTGCAACATGTCCATCGAGTGGGGCGCCAAGGCCGGCATGATCGCGCCGGACGAGACCACCTTCGCGTACCTGAAGGGGCGCCCCAACGCGCCGCAGGGCGAGGCGTGGGACGCGGCGGTGGCGCACTGGCGCGGCCTGGTGACCGACGAGGGCGCCACGTACGACACCGAGGTGATCCTCGACGCGACGCGGATCAGCCCGTTCGTCACGTGGGGCACCAATCCGGGGCAGGGCAGCGCGCTCGACGGCGCCGTGCCGGACCCGGAGGAGTTCGTCGAGGAGGTCGACCGGTCGGCGGCGCGGCGCGCGCTGGAGTACATGGACCTGCGGCCCGGTACGCCGTTGCGCGACATCGCGGTCGACGTCGTCTTCGTCGGCTCGTGCACCAACGGCCGGCTGGAAGACCTGCGGGCCGCGGCGGAAGTGCTCCGCGGCCACAAGGTCCACGACGGCGTACGGATGCTGGTGGTGCCCGGCTCGGCCGTGGTGCGCGAGGCGGCCGAGCATGAAGGGCTGGACAAGGTCTTCACCGACGCCGGCGCCGAGTGGCGGTTCGCCGGCTGCTCCATGTGCCTCGGCATGAACCCGGACACGCTCAAGCCCGGCGAGCGCTCGGCGTCCACCTCCAACCGCAACTTCGAGGGCCGGCAGGGCCGTGGTGGGCGTACCCATCTGGTCTCGCCGCCGGTCGCCGCCGCAACCGCCGTTGTGGGCCGCCTCGCCGCGCCCGCCGATCTGAACTGAGGCCGCAACGACATGGACAAGTTCACCGTGCACACCGGTACGGCGATCCCGCTGCGCCGGTCCAACGTGGATACCGACCAGATCATCCCGGCGGTCTACCTGAAGCGGGTGACCCGCACGGGCTTCGCCGACGGGCTCTTCAGCGCGTGGCGGGAAGATCCAAGCTTCGTGCTCAACAATCCCGTGTACGCGGGCGCCTCGATCCTCATCGCCGGGCCGGAGTTCGGGACCGGTTCCTCCCGCGAGCACGCCGTCTGGGCGTTGCGGGACTTCGGATTCAAGGCCGTCATCTCGCCGCGCTTCGGAGACATCTTCCGGGGCAACGCGTTGAAGGAGGGCCTGCTGCCGGTCGAGCTGGAACTCAAGGCTGTGGAAGCCCTGTGGGACCTGGTCGAGAGCGACCCGACCGCGCAGGTAACGGTCGACCTGACCAGTCGGGAGGTACGCGCGGACGACGCGACCTGGTCTTTCCCGCTGGACGACTTCAGCCGCTGGCGCCTGCTGGAGGGCCTGGACGACATTGGACTGACGTTGCGCCACGAGGACGCGATTACCGCGTACGAGAAGGGCCGTCTGCCCTTCCTGCCAGCCGTCTTGTAGCGCGAACCTAGCCGTTTTCGCCCCTGTCGGGTCATCCGACAGGGGCGAATCCGTTACGACACAACGCCTTTTTTCGGCAGGATGTTTGCCCCGAGTGGGCAAAGGGCATACCGTGCGCGCAGAATGGCTCGTGTTGAGTCCAATGTTAGGTACGGGAGGGAAGTCGTGAACAAGGCCGAGCTCATCGAGGCGCTCGCCGCCCGCTTGGGGGACAAGAAGGCGGCGACGGCGGCGCTCGACGCGGTGCTGGCAGAGGTCCAGAACGCTGTCACCAAGGGCGACCGGGTGGCGATCACCGGTTTCGGTGTCTTCGAGAAGCGGGTGCGCGGTGCGCGAACAGCTCGCAACCCGCGCACCGGCGAAGCGGTGAAGGTGAAGAAGACGTCGGTTCCGGCCTTCCGCGCCGGCGCCGGCTTCAAGGAGATGGTTGCCAGCGGCAAGGTGCCGAAGGTAGCCGCCGCCAAGAAGACCACCGGTACCGCGAAGGCGACCACTGCCAAGGCGACCACTGCCAAGGCCACCACCACTACCGCCGCGAAGAAGGCCCCCGCCAAGGCGGCCGCGACCAAGGCCGCCCCCGCCAAGAAGGCGACCACGGCCAAGTCGACCCGCGCGGCGGCGACCAAGGCCACCACCGCGCGCACCACGGCAGCGGCGAAGAAGGCCCCCGCCAAGAAGGCCCCGGCCCGCAAGGCCGCGCCGAAGCGCTGACCCAGGCGATACCAAAGGAGGGCACCCGATTCGGGTGCCCTCCTTGTCGTTCAGCCGGCGACGTCGTTCAGCCCACCAAAGCCGGTTCCCGCTCTTCTGAAACCTCGATCCGGCCATGCAATTTGCGCAACGGCGCGGGTGCCCACCAGTTGTACCGGTTCAGCAGCGTCATCGTGGCCGGTACCAACAACATCCGGACGACCGTCGCGTCGATCGCCACCGCCAGCACCAGTCCCAGCCCGATTCCCTTGATGGGCACGAAGCCGCCCGTGATGAAGCCGGCGAAGACGACCACCAGCAGCAGCGCCGCCGACGTGATGATCCGTCCGGTGCGCTGGATCCCTTCGGCCACCGCACGGTCGGCCGGTACGCCGGCCAACCACCGTTCCCGGATGCGGGAGAGCAGGAAGACCTCGTAGTCCACGGACAGCCCGAACGCGATCGCCGCCACCAGCACGGGCACGGTCAGGTTGACGTACCCCAGTCCCTCGGTGGCGAACAGGCCGGCCAGATGGCCCTGCTGGAACACCCACACCACGGCCCGAGCGCGGCGCCGATGCTGAGCGCGTTGGTGAGCACGGCCTTCAGGGGCAGCAGGACCGACCCGGTGAACGCGAACAACAGCACCATCGTGCCCAGCACCACCACGCCGGCGGCCCAGGGCGCGCGGCTCACCAGCATCGCCTCGTAGTCGACCAGCATGGCCGCGTCCCCGCCCACCAGCACGTCGAACCGCGCCGGCAGCGTGCGGATCTCTTCCACAGCCTCCTTCGTGCGGTCGGACGTCGGCGGCTCGACCGGGTACGCCTCCAGCAGCGTCAGGTCGGTCCCGACCGGTACCACCTCGACCCGGGAAACGCCGTCCACGCCGGCGATCCGGTCGCGCAGCGCGGCCAGGTCGGGATCGTCGGCGCCCACCGCGGCCGCCGCCTCGATCGGATCCGGCGCGTTCCCCTGCGGGTAATGGGTCTCCAGCGCCTCGTACAGCTGGCGGGTGGCCGAGTCGGACGGCAGCATGCGCGGATCCCCGAGGCCCAGCCGCAGATCCAGCGCGGGCAGCGCGACGAACACCAGTGCGGCCGAGGTCACCAGCAGCGTCACGACCGGACGGCGCTGCACACCGTGCGCCACGCGGGCGAAGAAGCCGCCGCCGCTACTCGGTGCCGCCGGCTTGATGCGGCGGCCGAAGAGCACCAGCATCGCCGGCAGCAGGGTCAGCGCGGCGAGCAGGTCCACGACCACGACCGCCATGCCGGCGAGCCCCATGGAACGCAGGAACGGATCGGGGAAGACGGTCAGCCCGGCCAGGGCGAGCGCGACCGTGAGCCCGGCGAAGAGCACCGTACGGCCGGCGCTGGCCGCCGTACGGGCAACCGCGCCCGGCACGTCCGGGTCGACGGAGCGCTCCTCCCGGAACCGGTTCACCACCAGCAGCGCGTAGTCCACGCCCAACCCGACGGCCATCATCGTGACGACCTGGATGGAGTACACCGAGACGTCGGTGACTTCGCTGAAGCCGTAGAGGATGCCGAACGCCCCGGCCACGCCGACCACGGCGATCAGCAGCGGCAGCCCCGCCGCCAGCAGGCCGCCGAAGATGAGCAGCAGCAACACGAGTACGACCGGGGTGGTCAACAACTCGGCGCGCTGCACGTCTTTCTCGGCCTGCGTGCCGTACTCGTCCTCGGTGAGCGGCCCGCCGGCGACGGTGACCCGCGCGGCGGTGATCTGCGCCAGGCGCGCCGCCGCCGCCTCTGCGGCCGAGTCGTCCCGAAGGGTGACCCGGAGGACGAACGCCTCGCCGGTCTCGGTGGAGGGCTGCGGCGGGCTCACCTCCGCCACCCCCGGAAGCGCCCGAATGTCTGTGACGGCGGCGTCGACGGCAGACCGGGAACCGCCCTCTACCACCGCCGTAATGGCGGGATCCTCGGCCACACCGCCCAGCCGCGCGTCGGCGCGGGCCGACTCGCTGCCCGACCCCGCGGAGATATCTCCCGTGAGGCGCCCGAAGACGCCGACGCCGATGCCGAAGCCGGCGACCAGTACGAGCACCCAGGCGGCGATGACCAGACGCGGCCGCCGGATCGCGAATCCCGTGACAGAGGTAAGCATGTGCTGATGCTCGTCCGGCACACCCCCGCGCCGGATCGCCGCGAGGAGCGGAACCTCAGCCTCCGTCGAGGGAGTGAGAAGCGCCGGGCACGACCAGTCCCGACTCGTACGCGAGAACGACCGCCTGCACCCGGTCGCGCAGACCCAGCTTGGTGAGCAGGTTGCTGACGTGCGTCTTCACGGTGTGCTCGGTGACGAAGAGCGCGCTCGCGATCTCGGCGTTGGACAGGCCGCGCGCCACCAGCCGCAGCGTGTCGGTCTCCCGCGCGGTCAACGCGGACAGCCGGCTCTCCGGCCGCGGCCCGGCCGGCGCGGCCCGGTCGCGGCTCACCATCTCGGCGATCAGCCGGCGCGTCACGGTGGGCGCGAGCAGCGCCTCCCCGGCCGCGATCGTGCGCACCGCCGCCACCAGCTCGTCGCGTCGCATGTCCTTGAGCAGGAAGCCGCTCGCACCCGCGTGCAGCGCGTCGTAGACGTACTCGTCCACGTCGAACGTGGTGAGCACCAGCACCCGCGCCGCCGTCTGCGCGCAGATGCGGGCGGTGGCCTGGATGCCGTCGAGCTTCGGCATCCGGACGTCCATCAGGACCACGTCCGGGCGCAGCGCCAGGGCCGCCGTGACGGCCTCTTCACCGTCGCCGGCCTCCCCGACCACCGTGATGTCCGGTTGGGCGTCCAGGATCACGCAGAAGCCGTCGCGTACCAGGGCCTGATCGTCGACGACGAGGACCCGCAGCGGCTCACCCATGCGTACCGACCGGGAGCGTGGCGGAGACCAGGAAGCCCTTGCCGTCCGGGCCGGCGCCGGTGCGCAGCGTGCCGCCCACGGCGTTCACCCGCTCGCGCATGCCGATCAGGCCGTGACCGCCGTTCGGCTCGCCCGGCCCACGCCCGTCGTCGCTGACCGCCACGCCCAACCGATCCTCCGCCCACTCCAACCGGATCCACACCTGGCTGGCGCGGGCGTGCCGGACCACGTTCGTCAGCGACTCCTGCACCACCCGGTAGGCGGTCAAACCCAGCTCCGGCGGCAGCGTCCGCGGATCGCCGCGCTCCTCGACCGCCACCGCGAGGCCGGCCTCGCGCGCCCGCTCGGCCAGCTCAGCGACCCCGTCGAGGTCGGGCTGGGGAGCGCGGCCGCTTTCTCCGCGCAGGACTCCGAGGGTACGGCGGAGCTGCGTCAACGTCTCGCGAGCGGTCTCTCCGATGGTGTCGAAGACCCGTTCGGCGCGCTCCGGGTTGGTGCGGACAAGAACCGGTCCCGCCTCGGCCTGCACCGCGATGAGGCTGATCGAGTGGGCCAGGATGTCATGCATGTCGCGGGCGATCCGTTCGCGCTCGCGGGATGCGGCCGACTCCCGTTCCTCGGCCTGCCGGCGGCCCCGCTCCTCCAGCAGCGCGATGCGGTCGTGCCGGGCCCGGGTGCTCGTGCCCAGCGCCCACGCCGCCACGAAGAGCGTCATGGTGATCGCCAACTCGCCGAGCTTGTTGCTCAGGTAGAGCACGCAGAACGCGGTGCCGGCCAACGTGCCGACGCCGCCCACCAGCCTGGCCCGCGCACCTGCGACGGCGGCGAGGGTGTACGTGGCGACCAGTTGCCCCAGCGGCATGTCGCCCAGCCCGTGGACGAGAGCCAACCCGATCGTCCCGGCCCCGCAGGCCACCGTGACCGGAAACGGGTACCGGCGGCGCCAGACGAGCGGGATCGACGCGAGCGCGGCGAGCAGCAGGGTGGCCGGGCTGGTCTCGACCACCTTGTGCGCCGGCAGCACGGTGGCCAGGTAGCAGGCCAACGCGATGCCCGCGTCCACCGCGCGCGGTGGCAACGCCGCCGCCCGCTCTCGAAGCGCCCGAACCCACCCCACGCCAGGAGTATCCCCGCTCCCGCACCCCCGCACCTCCCTCCAGAGAGCGAGCGGGTTAGGAAGGGCCCCCTCCTATGCAGAAAGCGTTAACAAGGTGCCCTTCCTTGCTAGGGGGTGAGGCGGTCGGCGGCGGTTAGGTGGGGGCCGGTGTAGGCGAGGAGCCAGCCGGTGCCCTTGGGGGTGGTCCAGGCTTTGGGGGAGCCCAGGGCGGCCATGCGGGCCAGCGCGCCCGGGATCACCTTGCCCTGGCTGCACACCACCGTGGTGACGCCATCGGTCGCCAGCGCGATGAGCCGGCCGGCGGCCTCGGCGGTCACGTCGATCGGGTCCTGGCCGGGCTTGGGCTCGTTGAGGGACGGGTCGGCTTCGATCGGGAGCTCCACCAGGGAGACAAGCGGGTCGAGGGTCTGGGTGCAGCGGCGCGGGGAGGCGGACACGAGCCGGTCGGGTGCCACGAGGGCGAGCAGCGGGGCGAGCGCGCGGGCCTGGGCGCGCCCCACCGGGTCGAGCGGCCGGGCGCTGTCCGGGCCCGGGTACGCGCCGCGCTTGCCGGCCTGGCCGTGCCGCACCAGGACCTGTACGGCGGTGATGGCCGGCAGGCTCACGAAGTGCCGCAGCACCCGGGCGTCGTGCGGATAGGTGAGCCGGCGGGCCGCCTGCTCGGGCGGGAGCCAGCGCAGCCGGTCCACCTCGGCGTTGCCCCGGAACCGCGGCACCGACAGCGCCCGCATCGACCAGTAGTCGACCACCTTCGGGATGCCATCCCGCCGATAGTGGGCGGACGGGAGGCGGACCTGCGGCTGCCCGCGTACGCCGGTCTCCTCCGCCACCTCGCGCACGGCGGCGGCCAGCGGGTGCTCACGGGCCATCAGCTTGCCTTTGGGCAGCGACCAGTCGTCGTAGCGCGGCCGGTGCACGAGGCAGACCTCGACGCCGCCGGCCGCCGGCCGCCACACGACGCCGCCGGCGGCCCGGATCGGGGTTACGGCAGCCAAGCTGTCATCCGCGGTTTGGCCGCCTTGTCCCACGCGTCGGGGAAGTCGGTGCGGACCGTGCGGATCGCGGCCCGCTCGCGCTCGAAGAGGCGGCCCGCGGTCACCGCGAGCGCGTGGTCGTCGGGGTCGGCCATCGCGATCGCCAGCCAGGTCTCGGCGGCGGTCGCCGCGTCCTGGTGCTCGCCGAGCAGGTCCTGCACGCCGGCGAGGGCCTTGGCCAGCTCCGGCGCCGCGCCGCCGAGCACGCCGGCGACGGCTTCTACGGCGTAGCGAGCGCGCTTGCCGTTGATCCGTACGGCGTGCCACTGCTCGTCGGGAGCGTACGGGTCGAGCTCGGCGGCGCCGTCGATGCCGCGCGAGCCGTGGGCGAACTGCCGCCACGGCCGGGACACCAGCTTCGGCAGTACGTCGACCGCGCGCGAGCGGGCCAGCGGGGTCAGGTGTGGCTCCTTTGCCGCCGCGACGAGGACCTCGACCAGCTTGACGTACCGGTCGGAGCGCAGCCCTTCGTCGAGCGCGACGAGCGCGTCCTCGTGGCGGGCGGCGAGGTCGGCGTCGATGCGCGCGACCGCGGCCTCGTCCGGCGGCGCCAGCGGGTCGGTTGCGGCGGTGCGGCGCAGCCGGGCGCGCAGCACCTCGGCGTCGCGGGCGCCGCCGAGCAGCCCGGCTATCCAGCCGAGCTCGTCGCGCAGCGGCTTCGCCCAGGAGGCTTCCACCAGCGGCCCGAACGTGCGCAGGTCGCTGCGCAGCCGGCGGCAGCCGACCCGCATCTGGTGTACGGCGGTGTCGTTGTCGCCGACCGGCGCGCGCAGCCGGACGAGCGGGTCGTGGGTGAGGATCCGGCCGATGCCGCGCCGGATCGCCGCGGTCACCACCTCGCCGGCCTTCGGCTTGCGCGGCACGTCGCTCGCGGACACCAGGTCGGGCGGGCCGGCCGCGGCCTCGCCGAGCGCGCGCACGTGCTTGGGGGTGAACCCGCCCGCGACCGCGCCGGCCTCGCGCAGCGCCTCCTCCACGCGGTCGAGCAGCTTGCGGCCGCCGGCCTTGCGCTCCACCTCGATCTCGCGGAACTTGCTCTTGACCTTCCGGCCGTCGAGCACCGAGACCGCGTCGTCGGCCAGCTCGGCGAGCATCCGGTCGTTGCCGTCGCGCAGCTCGTACGCCTGGCGGACCGTGCGCACGACGGTGGCGGGTTCGAGCGGCGCCCCGAGCGAGTACGCCGTCACCAGCGCGACCAGGTCAGCGGGCGGGATGTCCGGCCCGCCGCCGCGGGAGATCTCGTGCCGGACGCCGGGCACGTCGGCGGGCAGCTTGACCGTCCACGGCTCCGCGTCGCCACGCCGGTAGCGCAGCGACACGCCAGCCCGAGCCAGGCGCAGGTCGGGGGCGTCGTAGTAGGTGGCGGTGAGCGTGACAGCGGGCCGCTCGACTATCCGCCCGCCGGAGGGCAGGGCGCCGGTCAGATCCGGCAGCGCGAAGCGGGGCTCGACCTCGTACTTGCGTTCCTCCTCCAGCATCCGATCAGCCTACTTAACTTGGCGCGCCGACGATGCGCCGCAATAGCGCCTCCTGGAGGTGCACGTCTCGGCGGCGGCGGATCCAGTTGCCGTCGGGCTGCAACTCGAACGCCTCGCACTCGTCGCTCATCGCCAGCCCGATCACCTGGTCGAGCTCGGCGCGCGCGACCGGATCGGTGACCTGCACGAGCGCCTCGACGCGGCGATCCAGGTTGCGGTGCATGAGGTCGGCCGAGCCGATCCAGAACTCGGTGGAGCCGTTGTTGCCGAACCGGAAGACCCGCGAGTGTTCCAGGAAGCGGCCGAGGATCGACCGGACCCGGATGTTGTCCGACAGGCCGGGCACGCCCGGCCGCAGCGTGCACATCCCGCGGATGATCAGATCCACGTGTACGCCGGCGCGTGAGGCCCGGTACAGCGCGTCGGTGACCTGCTCGTCGACGAGGGAGTTCACCTTGATCTGTACCAGCCCGCGGCCGCCGAGGCGGGCGTGCTCGATCTCCCGGTCGATGCGGTCGACGATGCCGGCGCGTACGCCGTGCGGAGCGACCAGCAGCCGGCGGAACGCGGTCTGGCGGCTGTAACCGGTGAGCACGTTGAACAGATCGGTCACGTCGGCGCCCACCTCGGGATCGGCGGTGAGCATGCCGTAGTCCTCGTACAGCCGGGCGGTCTTGGGGTGGTAGTTGCCGGTGCCGATGTGGCAGTACCGGCGGATCTGGTTGCCCTCCTGCCGTACGACCAGCGCGGTCTTGCAGTGCGTCTTGAGGCCCACCAGCCCGTACACGACGTGGCAGCCGGCCCGCTCCAGCGTGCGCGCCCAGCCGATGTTGGCCTGCTCGTCGAAGCGTGCCTTGATCTCGACCAGCACCACCACCTGCTTGCCGGCGGCAGCCGCCTCGACCAGCGCGTCGACGATCGGCGAGTCGCCGCTGGTGCGGTACAGCGTCTGCTTGATGGCCAGCACGTTCGGGTCGGCCGCGGCCTGCTCGATGAAGCGCTGCACGCTCGTGGAGAACGAGTGGTACGGGTGGTGCACGAGCACATCCCCGTCGCGCAAGGTGGCGAAGACGCTCCGCGGCACCTCGCCCTCGGCGAAGCGCGGGTGGGTGGCCGGCACGAACGGCCGCTCCTTGAGCATCGGCCGGTCGACCGCGTTGTACACCTGCCAGAGCGACGACAGGTCGAGCAGGCCCGGCACGCGCAGCACGTCATGGCTGTCCATGTCCAGCTCGTGGACGAGCCGGTCGAGCATCTGGTCGGAGATGGAGGAGGCGACCTCCAGCCGCACCGGCGGGCCGAAGCGGCGCTGCGCCAGCTCGCGTTCGAGCGCCTGGAGCAGGTCTTCGTCGCGGTCCTCGTCGACCTCCAACTCGGCGTTGCGGGTGACCCGGAACAGGTGGCACTCGACCACCTGCATGCCGGAGAAGAGCTGGCCGAGCTGGGTGGAGATCAGCTCTTCGAGGGGCAGGAAGCGGCTGGTGCGGCCGGTGTTCTCGACGACGACGAAGCGCGGCACGTTGTTGGGCACCTTGACCCGGGCGAAGAGCTCCGGGCCGCCGTCGGGGTCGCGGACCGTGACGGCCAGGTTGAGGGACTGGCTGGAGATGTACGGGAACGGGTGCGCCACGTCGACCGCGAGGGGGGTCAGGACCGGGAAGACGACCTCCCGGAAGTACGTCCGCAGCCGTTCCCGCTCGGAACCGTCCAGGTCGTCCCAGCGGACCACCTGGATGCCCTCGGCGGCGAGCTTCGGCTGCACCTCGTCGCCGAAGCAGCCGGCGTGCCGTGCGACCAGCATGGTCGTCTTCTCGGCGATCAACTCCAACTGGGTGCGCAGCGGCAACTGGTCGCCACCGCGCATCGGCAGGCCGGCCTGGAGGCGCCGCTTGAGGCCGGCGACCCGCACCATGTAGAACTCGTCGAGATTGCTCGCGAAGATCGCCAGGAACTTGGCCCGCTCCAGCAGTGGCGTGTCCGGATCCTCGGCCAGGGCCAGCACGCGCGCGTTGAAGTCGAGCCAGGACAGCTCCCGGTTGAGGAACCGGTCCTCGGGCAGCGGCTCTTCGACAGGCGGCTCGTCGTCCGGCGGCGGGGCGTCGATGATGTCGCCGGCGGTCGCCGGGGTCGGCTCCTTCTCAGTCGCGTCCGTTTCGCCGCTGACGAACTTGCCGTCGGGGCCGCGCCGAGGAACGGTCGCCAAAACTTCGCCGGGGGCTCGGCGCGGGTGCGGGGTGCGTCGGGCTGGCGTTTCGCTCACCCCGTCATCATCACCCGAACACGGTTAACGCGAGATGAATTCGGCCCGCGAAACTCAGTCAAAGGTGGGCAACGTAACGCGGGTGACCAGCCCCGAGTCGTCGCGGTCGATGCGTACCCGCTGGCCTAGGCGCAGCAACCGCAGCCCGGACGCCGCGAACGCCTCGGCCGGGTAGGCCACCTCGGTGCCGTCGTCGAGCAGCAGGGTGCCCGAGCGGGTCTGCGGGTCGTACGTGGCGACGGTGCCTTGCACGGTTAGCACTGTACCGACGCGACGGCGCCGGTGTGTGGACCGAGCCCGAGCCGGGTCGCCGCGGCCAGGTCCGCCGCCGTGTCCACGTCGCGGCGCAACGTCGGCCAGTCGCCGGGCAGCGGGAGCGCCCCGGAACGCCGGTGGGCGGCGGCCGACCCGGGCCCGAACCGCGGCTCGAGCGGCACCCCCACGGGCGCGGTCAGCAACACGGTGCCGGTGCCGGGCGCGTCGGCGACGTACGACCGAGCGGTGGCGTCTCGCAGAGCGGCGGCCAGCTCCTCGGGGCGCAGCGCGGGCAGGTCGGCGGCCAGCGCGGCCACCGGCCGGCCGGGGAGGAGCGACGCCCCGTACGCGAAGGCGGCGTTGAGGCCAGCGCCGGGCAGGTCGGGCGCGATCCGGGCACCGAGGGCGGCGAGCGCGTCCGCGACGGTGGGATCGTCGGTGACGGCGAGCACCTCAGCGACGTACGGGCAGGCGACGGCGGCTGCGACGGTGTCCTGGGCGAGGGCGAGCGCCAGCCGTTCGTGCGGCACCGCGTCGACCGCCCCGCGCAGCCGGCTCTTGGCCACGCCGAGCCGCTTAACCGGCAGCACCACCCCCACTCCACGCGCACCATGGTGCCACGCAAGGAAGGGCACCTTATTATCGCTTTCTGCATAGGAAGGGGCCCCTGCTAACCGCGAGGGCCCAGCTAGGAGGAGAGCCGTGAAACGGCTGGGGCCATTGCGGCGGTTCGTGGTGATCCTCATCAAGTCGGTCGTCACCCCGATGACCAAGCGGACGTGGACCGGCTTCGAGCACATGCCGCAGACCGGCGGCGTGATCATCACGCCCAATCACCTGTCCCACGTCGACCCGCTGATCTGCGCGCACTTCGTATACGACGCCGGCCGGTGGCCGCGGTTCCTGGGCAAGGCGAGCGTGTTCAAGGTGCCGGTGGTGGGCCGGATCATCACCCGGGTTCAGCAGATCCCGGTCGAACGGGGCACCGTCGACGCGGCCAAGTCTGTGGAGACCCTGGTCGCGGCCGTCAAGGACGGCGGCGCCGTGATCATCTACCCGGAGGGCACGACGACCCGCGAGCCCGACCTGTGGCCGATGCGCGGCAAGACCGGGGCGGCCCGCCTGGCGCTGGCCACCGGTGCCCCGGTGATCCCGGTGGCCATGTGGGGCCCGCAGAGCTTCTTCGACACCCGCACCAAGAAGGTCCGGGTCAAGCCCCGTACGCCGATCTCCGTCGCCGCCGGGCCGCCGGTCGACCTCTCCCGGTGGGCCGGCGCCGAGCCCACCAAGGCCACCCTCGACGAGATGACCGACGAGATCATGCTGCGGGTCCGGGACCTGCTCGCCGGCATCCGCGGCGAGACTCCGCCGCCGCTGTGGGCGCCAGCCAAGGGAGAAAAGGCATGACTACCACCACCGCCGCCGTGCTCGGGGCCGGCTCATGGGGTACGGCGTTCGCCAAGGTGCTGGCCGACGCCGGCGCCGACGTCACCATCTGGGCCCGGCGGGAGCAGGTCGCCGCGGCCATCCGGGAGTACGGCACCAACCCGGACTACCTGCCGGCGGTGCGGCTGCCCGAGCGGGTCACCGCCACCTCCGACGCCGGGAAGGCGATCGCCGGCGCCGATCTGGTCGTGCTGGCCGTACCGTCGCAGACCCTGCGGGGAAACCTGGCCAACTGGGCCGCGTTCCTGGAGCCCGACGCCACGCTGGTCTCCCTGATGAAGGGCATCGAGCTGGGCACCACCAAGCGGATGAGCGAGGTGGTCGTGGAGACCGCCGGCGTGCCCGCCGACCGGGTGGCGGTGGTGTCCGGGCCCAACCTGGCCGCCGAGATCGCAGCCGAGCAGCCGGCCGCCACGGTGGTCGCGTGCATCGACATGGCTCGGGCGACGGTCGTGCAGCGCGCGGTGACAACGTCGTACTTCCGGCCGTACACCAACGAGGACGTGCTCGGCTGCGAGCTGGGCGGCGCGGTCAAGAACGTGATCGCGCTGGCGTACGGCATCGCGACCGCCATGCGCCTCGGCGACAACACGAAGGCGACGCTGATCACCCGCGGGCTGGCCGAGACCGCCCGGCTGGGCGTGGCGCTCGGGGCCGACCCGCTGACGTTCGCCGGCCTGGCCGGGCTGGGCGACCTGGTGGCCACCTGCTCCTCGCCGCTGTCCCGCAACCGGACCTTCGGCGAGCACCTGGGGCGCGGCGAGACGCTGGAGGAGGCGCAGGCGGCCACCCGGCAGACCGCCGAGGGCGTGAAGAGCTGCCTGGCCATCCGCGACCTCGCCCGTACGCACAATGTGGACATGCCGATCACCGAACAGGTGGAGAAGGTCTGCCACGAGGGCGTCGACCCGCGCAAGGCCCTGATCGCGTTGATGAGCCGGGAGACGAAGGCGGAATGACGGATCAGTATGGCGACGGCACCCGCTGTGTCCACGCTGGACTACCCGAGCCGGTGCCCGGCCAGCCGTTCCTGCCCGGACCGGTGTTCGCGGCGACGTACCACGTCGATCCGGTAACCGGGCCGGCCCGGGACGGCTACGGGCGCCCGGACAACGCGACCCGCCGGCTGCTGGAGACGGCGATCGGCGAGCTGGAGGGTGGCGACTGCCGGGCGTTCGCCAGCGGGCAGGCGGCCATCACGGCGGTGCTGATGTCCGTGCTGCGCCCCGGCGACACCGTGCTGCTGCCCTCCGACGGGTACTACGCGGTCCGCTCCTTCGCCGCCGCCACGCTGGAGCGGCTCGGCGTACGAGTGTCCTATGTGCCCACCGCCGGCCCGTACCCGCCGTTCGAGGGCGTACGCCTGGTGCTGCTCGAAACGCCGGCCAACCCGGGCCTGGACGTGTGCGACCTGGCCGCGCTCACCGAGGCGGCGCACGCGGCCGGCGCGCTCGTGGCCGTCGACAACACCGCGGCCACGCCGCTCGGTCAGCGCCCGCTCGACCTCGGCGCCGACGTCTCCGTCGCCTCCGGCACCAAGGCGCTGACCGGCCACTCGGACATGCTGCTCGGGTACGCCGCCACCCGCTCGCCCGACCTGCTGGAGCAGATCACGACCTGGCGTACGCAGACCGGCGGCATCCCGAGCCCGTTCGACGCCTGGCTGGCGCACCGCTCACTGGCCACACTGGACCTCCGGCTGGCCCGCCAGTCGGCCAACGCGGCGGCGGTCGCCGTGGCGCTGGCGGCCCGCTCCGATGTGGACCGGGTACGGTGGCCCGGCCTCCCCGACGATCCGTCCTATGTGGTGGCCACCCGGCAGATGCGACGGATCCCCGGCATCGTGTCGGTCGACCTCGGTACGGCGGACCGGGTGGCGCGCTTCCTCACCGCTTCGTCGCTGGTGTACGCGGCGACGTCGTTCGGCGGCCTGCACACGAGCGCCGACCGGCGCGCCCAGTGGGGCGACGACACCCCGCCGGGCTTCCTACGCGTCTCCTGCGGCGTGGAAGACCCCGACGACCTGGTACGCGACATCGAGCGTGCCCTGGACCAGTCCCCGCGCTAGAGCCGATCGAGTCCACGGGTCAGGCGGCGCGGTGTAGCGCGTCGAGGACGTGTCCGCGGAGGTCGTCCAGGCGGAGGCCGGCGTCGGACAGCACCTTGGCGGCCAGGCCGTCGCCCTCGCGCAGCAGGCCGAGCAGGATGTGCTCGGTGCCGATGTGCTTGTGCCTCAGGTGCAGGGCCTCGCGCAGCGACAGCTCCAGCACCTTCTTGGCCCGCGCGGTGAACGGGATGTGCCCGCGAACCGGGCCGAGCGGTCCCGGCTCGCCGCGGAGGAAGAGCCCGCGCCGGCGCGGCTGGCAGGTGTGCGGCGGCTCCAGCGCGCCCTCGCCGAAGGTCTCCTCGACCTTCGACCGGACGGCGTCGAGGTCGATGCCGATCGCCCGCAGCGCCTCGGCGTCCGCGGCGCCCAGCGGGTCGGGGTCGGTGCCGACGATGGCCCGGATGTCGGCGCGGACCTGCTCGGGGTAGACACCCGCGTCGCGCAGGACCGTGCCGGCGAGTCCGGCGTCGTCGGCGAGCAGGGCCAGCAGCAGGTGCTCGGTGCCGATATGCCGGTGTCGCAGCTGCCGGGCCTCGTCCTGGGCGCCTGTGACCACGCCCCGCGCCCGATCGGTGAACCGCTCGAACATCTACGCCTCCCGCCGTGCGTGCTTCTTGTGGACTGCCTGCCTGGTCACGTCGAGCACGTCGGCGATCTCCTGCCACGACCAGCCCTGCCGCCGGGCGTTGTCGACCTGCAGGAGCTCCAGCGTCTCCAGCAGCCGGCGCAGGGCCCGCACGGCGCGCAGCCCGGTCCGGGGATCGGTGCTGCCGGCCGCTGCCGCGAGCTCGGTTGCCTCACTCATGCTGTCAACTTACGTTGACAATCGTGCTGTGTCAACCCTGGTTGACATCTCCAGCTAACGCACAGCTTGCGCACAGGTCGGCGGTGGTGTGCGTTCCCTACTCTTGGGACATGAGGCGTCACCTGAAAGGCATGGTTCTCTCGTTCTTGGCGGCGAAGATCGGCCGCCTGCTCCACCGCCACGGCTACCGGCAGGGGTACGGGCACGGGCACGGATATGGCCCCGGCTACGGGCAAGGCCACGGGCGCGGGCACGGCCATGGGCAAGGCCACTACGGCTACCACGGCCACTACCGGTTCAAGGGGCACTACCGCAAGAAGCGCCGCGGCTACTGGTAACCGAACGCCGCCGCGAACTCGAAGAGCCATGCCGCCTGCGTGTCGTTGTCCGGCACTCGTAGCCCGCGGGCCGCGGAGATGAGCTGGAGCGCCTCGGCGGGCCCGGCACCCAGCGTGACGAGCGTGGCCCCGGCGAGCAGCGTCGCTCGCCCGATCCCCGCGAAGCAGTGGGTGACCACGAACCGGCCGGCCCGTACGTGGGCGGCCAGGCGTACCGCCAGCTCAGCGGGCTCCGGCCCGGGCTCCGGCACGCCGCGGTCGAGGATCGGAAACGAGACGAAGTCCAGCCCCGCGGCGCGCGCCGCCTCGCGTTCACCGGTGAGCGCGAGGCGGTCGTACTCGTCGGGGGTCAGCGCGGAGACCAGCACGTCGACGTCGGCCTCGGCCAGCGCGGACATCTCGTCCTCGAGCCAGTCCCCGCCGCGCGGGTGGGCCATGGTCGCCAGCCGCCCAGGGCCGTGCCACTCGACGACATGGAGTGTTGGTCTCATCGACTCTCCGCTCCTCGAACGCGAACGTGGCCTACGCAGAGTAGGGTCACCCGCGTGAGCAGCCCAAGGAAGACCCGCGTAGCCCTCGTTTTCGGCGGACGCAGCACCGAGCACGCGATCTCTGCGGTCAGCGCCGGCAGCATCCTCGCCGCTCTGGACCCGGACGAGTACGAGGTGGTCCCGGTCGGCATCACCCGCGCCGGCCAGTGGGTGCTCACGAGCGGTGACCCGGCCGAGCTCGCCATCTCCGACCGGCGGCTGCCCGAGATCACCGCGGAGACGGGTGCGTCCGTCGTGCTCCCCGCCGACCCGACGCGCGAGCTCATGGTCCTCGACCCGGCCGACGGCCCGC
This sequence comes from Phytohabitans rumicis, assembly GCF_011764445.1. NCBI lineage: Bacteria > Bacillati > Actinomycetota > Actinomycetes > Micromonosporales > Micromonosporaceae > Phytohabitans > Phytohabitans rumicis. The sequence goes on along the minus strand of NZ_BLPG01000001.1, from coordinate 2,972,318 downwards.
GGGCGCTCGCCGGGGTCGACGTGGTCTTCCCGGCCCTGCACGGCGCGTACGGGGAGGACGGCACCATCCAGGGCATGCTGGAGATGGCCGGCATCCCGTACGTCGGCGCGAACGTCTTCGCCTCGGCGGCCGCCATGGACAAGGAGTTCACCAAGAAGCTGGCGGCGGCCGAGGGCATCCCGGTCGGGTCGTACGCCGTGCTGCGCGCCGGAACGACGCTGTCCGAGGCGGACAAGGAGCGGCTCGGCCTGCCGGTCTTCGTCAAGCCGTCCCGGGCCGGCTCGTCGTACGGGATCACGAAGGTCTCCGACTGGGCCGAGCTGGACGTGGCCGTGGCCGAGGCCCGGCAGATCGACCCGAAGGTGCTCGTCGAGGCGGCCATCGTGGGCCGCGAGGTCGAGTGCGGCGTGCTGGAGGGCGAGGCCGGCGGCGCGCCCGAGGCGTCCCTGCTGGCCGAGGTGCGGGTCGTCGCCGACCACGAGTTCTACGACTTCGAGGCGAAGTACCTCGACGACTCCTGCGAGTACGACGTCCCGGCCAACCTGCCCGAGCGGGTCACCCGGCAGATCCAGGAGTACGCCTGCCGCACGTTCACCGCGCTGGACTGCGCCGGGCTGGGCCGGGTCGACTTCTTCGTCACGCCCGAGCTGGACGTCTACCTCAACGAGATCAACACTATGCCGGGCTTCACGCCCACGTCGATGTTTCCGCGCATGTGGGCGGCGACCGGTCTGGAGTACCCGAAGCTGGTGAGCCGGCTCATCCGTACGGCGCTGCGCCGCGGCACCGGCCTGCACTAGTCGGTGCAGCCGGTCGGTACGTCCTTTATCGACGGTACGGACGCCACCACCGGGTCGGAGAAGGCCAGCGTCCACTGGCCCGGCTGGTCGTACGACCCCGGCACGGTCACCTGGACCGGCACCTCGCGGTCCACTGTGGTCCACACGGTGGCGCCCGCGCGCTGGGCCGAGTGCCAGCAGACGCGGTTCAGCGGGTACACCCAGTCGGTCGGCGGGTACGACGTCGGCGGCACGCCACACGCGACCGTGATGGCCGGGTCGCCGTACGCCGCGTTCTGCTCCGAGCCGGCCGTGACCGGGCGCTGGCGCAGATCGCGTACCGCGTTCGGCAGTTGCGACAGCAGCGCGCGGCAGACGACGGCGGCGCGCTCGGACAGGGCCGGCGCGGCCATCTGTACGGGCGCGGTCGACCGCGGGGCCGGCGACGCGCTGGGCGACGGGCTCGGCGCGGCGGCCGGTGTGTCGTCGTCGGGGCGTACGGCGAAGAAAGCGACGACGGCGACGAGTGCCGTCAATGGCACAGCCACCACCGTTGCCCACAACGCCGCTTGGCGGGTGGTCCTATCCACCTATAAGTGCACCACCGAACAGGTCAGCGTCCGGGTGATTCCCGGCACCATCTGGACCTTACTCACGATCATCTTCCCGAGCTCGTCCACCGTATGCGCCTCCGTGAGAACCACCACGTCATACGGCCCGGTGACGGCGTCGACCCGCACGACTCCGGAGACATCATTGATCGCTGCGGCCACGTCACGCGCCCGTCCGACCTCGGTCTGGATGAGGATGTATGCCTGGACCACGATCCGACTCCTCTCCGCCGCAGCGAGCGGCTCGAACGTGAAACTACCGTACGGAGCAGGTCGGAAAGGTCTTGGTGCCTGAGGAGGCGGTTTTGTGAGTGTGGCGAAAGTCGGTGAGTTCGGTCTGATCGCCCGGATCACTACTCGCCTGCCCGTCGGGCCGACCGTGCTACTCGGTCCCGGCGACGACGCGGCGGTGGTGACCGCCGCCGACGGGCGCGTGGTCGCGTCGACCGACGTGCTGGTGGAGGGGCGGCACTTCCGGCGCGACTGGTGCACGGCGCAGGACGTCGGCCACCGGGCCGCCGCCGCCAACCTGGCCGACATCGCCGCGATGGGCGCGGTGCCGACCGCGCTGCTGGTGGCGCTGTGCGTACCCGCAGACCTCGAGGCGCTTTGGGCCGAAGGGCTCGCCGACGGCCTGGCGGCGGAGGCCGGGCTGGTCGGTGCCAGCGTCGTCGGCGGCGACATGTCCGGCAGCCCGACCCTCACGATCTCGGTCACCGCGCTCGGCGACCTCCAGGGCCGGGCGCCCGTCGTGCGCACGGGGGCCCGGCCGGGCGACGTCGTCGCCATGTCCGGCCGCACCGGGTACGCCGCGGCGGGCTACACCGTGCTGTCGCGCGGCTTTCGTACCCCGAAGCTGCTCGTCGACGCGTACCGCCGGCCGGAGGTGCCCTACGCCGCCGGACCGGAGGCGGCCACGCTCGGCGCCACCGCGATGGTCGACGTGTCCGACGGGCTGCTGTCCGACCTCGGGCACATCGCCGCGGGCAGCGGGGTGGGCGCCGACGTGCGCCGGGACGCGTTCGACATACCGCGCCAGATGCGGGACGCGGCGCACGCGCTGGGCGTCGACCCGTACACGTGGGTGTTGGCGGGCGGCGAGGACCACGCGCTCGTGGCGACGTTTCCCGTGGACACCGCGCTGCCGGAGGGCTGGCGGGTGGTGGGCGAGGTACGCGAGGGTGCCGGCGTGACCGTGGACGGCAGGGCGTACAAGGGCCCGACAGGGTGGCGGCACTTCTAGGGCCTGTGTCGAAGTGGATGACCGGGCTGCGGCGGACCCAGACGACGACCGGCGGCACCGGGCGGAAGGCCGCATACAACACCGGTATGCGACCTTCCGCCCGGCACCACCGGACCGCCGCCTGGGCCTCGCCTCGCTCCGGCCCCCACTTCGACACAGGCCCTAGACCCGGGGAACATCGGGGCGGCGCGGTGGCAAGAAGGGACATGACAACGCCGACGTTCCCCGTGGTGGTCGACCCGACCGACCTCGCGGGGATGTTCGACCGGTACGCCAGGGAGCTGCTGCGCTACTGCACGCGGCGAGTGGGGGAGCAGGCCGCCGAAGACGTGGTGGCCGAGACCTTCCTCGTCGCGTACGAGCAGCGGCACCGCTACGACACGGGTCGGGGCGAGATGCTGCCGTGGCTGTACGGCATCGCCACCAACCTGTTGCGGCGGCACCGCCGTACCGAGATCCGGGCGCTGCGAGCGCTCGCGCGCGGGGACGGTGGGTCATCCACCGTCGACGGGCCGGGCCAGCGCGCCGCCGACCGCGTGGACGCGGAGCGCACCGTGGCGCGGCTGTCCGCCGTACTCGCGAAGTTGCCCAGGCGGCAGCGCGACGTGCTGTTGCTGTACGCGGTGGCCGAGCTGGAGTACGCCGAGATAGCGGCGGCGCTGGAGATTCCCCTCGGGTCGGTCCAGTCGGCCCTGCACCGTGCCCGCGCCAAGGTGCGGGCCGCCCTCACCTCAGTCGTCCAAGGAGAAGCCCCATGAACCGCATGGACTCAGACATCACCGCCGTCCGCGACCTGCCCCCCGGCCGGCTGGAGCCGACCGACGAGTCGGTCAGCCGCACGTGGCACCAGGTCATCCGCCGCCGGGCGACGCCGGCGCGGCGCTCGTCCCGACTCCTCGCACCGGTGCTGGCGGCGGCGGTGGTCGCCGGGCTCGCGGTGGGCGGCGGCGTGGTGTTCAGCTCGACGGAGGCGCCGTGGGGCTTCGGCTCGCCGTCCGGCACCAAGACCAAGGACGCCAACCGGGCGGCCGCGCCGGCCGAGACCGTCGCCGCCCTGAACGCGCTCGCCGACAAGGCCGCGGCCGGCGCGGCGGGCGCCACGGTCCAGCCGGGCCAGTACATCTACGTCAAGCACGACGGCTGGGCCGCGTCCTTCGAGATCGCCAACGCGACGCCGGGGAGGACGAGACGGGGCTGATCAAGCCGCAGCCGCGCGAACTGTGGTTCGACCCGCAGGGGATGGTCGCGCAGGAGCAGGCGGGTGGGGGTGCGCCGGCACAGTCCGTCCAGCCGGAGTCCACCGCCTCGACCGGGCCGAGCTTCGCGCATCCGACGCCGGAATGGGTGGCGTCGCTGCCCACCGACCCGGACGAGCTCCGGGCGAAGCTGCGCGGCGAGATGGGCGACGAGGACGCCTGGTCCACCGACCACCAGGTCTGGAGCGCGATGCAGGAGTTCTACGCGAGCAGCGACCTCCTGCTGAGCCCGCAGGTGCGAGCGGGGCTGCTGCGGGCGTTCACGGGGCTGCGCGGGATCACGTCCAGCGAGGTGCAGGTGGACGGCCGGCGCCTGGTGGCCGTGCGGCACACCGAGCGGGAGAGCGGCGACGAGATCCTCTTCGACCCGGCGACGGGGCACGCGGTTGGCCTCCGCAGCGTGACGATGAGCAGCAAGGTCACCCTGGTGGAGCCGCCCAACGGTCCGGCCCTGGACCCCGGCGTGATGTACCAGGCCACGTGGACCCAGAAGGTGGTCTCCGCGGTGGGCGCGCGCTAGCTCTTACGCCCTCCCTCTCCTAAGCGCCGATCAAGGGCTTTCCCGTCGATCAAGGGCAAATGGTCGTGGTTCGATCTCGGATCCACGACCATTTGCCCTTGATCGGCGTGGAAGTCCTTGATCGACGAGCAAGATCGCGGAGCAAGATCGCGGAGCAGCATCGCGGACACACACACATAGCCGCCGGATCATCCGATCCGGCGGCTATGAAAGCGTTTGGTGTGGGCGGGGCGCCTTAGGCGCGGACGACCTTGCCCGCCTTGATGCACGAGGTGCACACGTGCAGCTTGCGGGTGGTGCCGCCACCGGCCGGCGTACGGACCGTCTGGATGTTCGGGTCCCAGCGCCGCTTGGTCTTCTTCTTGGACCACGGCACGTTGTGGCCGAAGCCCGGCCCCTTGCCGCAGACGTCGCACACGCTAGCCACGGAACACTCCTGGGATTGTCGATCATGAGGTCACCGGCGGGCCCAACCCGGGGCAACCTGACCAGGGTAGCCGATCCCCACGGTGCCAGGCCAATCGCCCCCGGCCCGCCCGGCGGCGCCGCGGGCCGCGGCCCGCAGCGCCGCGTCGATCAAGGACTTTCGCGTCGATCAAGGGCAAACGGTCGTGGATCGGAGATCAAAGCACGACCATATGCCCTTGATCGACGGGAAAGAGGGCGGGAAGAGGGCGGGGCGGGGGCGGGAAGAGGGCGGGTCGGCGCGGACGGAAGGCGGTGTCGGGGGGCGACAGTAGGCTCATCGCGTGCTGGACACGTTCGATGCCGAGGCGGTGCGGCGGTGGTGCGCGGCCGGGTTGGCTTCGCTGCGCGCGCATCAGCACGAGATCGACGAGCTCAACGTCTATCCGGTGCCCGACGGCGACACCGGCACCAACCTGGTGCTCACGGTCACGTCGGCGCAGCAGGCGATCGCGCTTGATCTTGACCCCGGGCCGGAGGGCGCGCAGACGCCGCACGGCCGGGTGCTGCGGCTGATGTCCCGCGGCGCGCTGCTCGGGGCCCGGGGCAACTCCGGGGTGATCGTGTCGCAGATCCTGCGCGGGATGGCCGAGTCGCTCGCCGAGGTCGGGACGGTGCGCGGGGAGGCGCTGGCCGGGGCGCTTCGGGAGGCGGCGAGCGCGGCCCGGGCGGCGGTGGCCAAGCCGGTCGAGGGCACGATCCTGACCGTCGCCACCGCCGCCGCCGAGGGCGCCGCCGCCACCGGCTCCGACGATCTGGACGCGGTCGCCCGATCCGCGGCGGGCGCGGCGGCGCGGGCGCTGGCGCGTACCCCGGAGCAGTTGCCGGCCCTGGCCCGCGCGGGCGTCGTCGACGCCGGCGGACGCGGCCTGTGCGTCCTGCTCGACGCCCTGGTGGCGGTCATCACCGGCCAGGAGGTCGAGACCCCGCCGGTCACGGTCCGACCGGCGGTCACCGTCACGCGCGAGACCGGTTCGTCCGATTTCGCGTACGAGGTGCAGTATCTTCTCGATGCCGACGAGGCGGCTGTCGAGCGGCTCAAGTCGACCCTGGCCGGGCTCGGCGACTCCCTGGTGGTGGTCGGCGCACCCCCGACGTGGAACGTGCACGTCCACGTCAACGACATCGGCGCCGCGTTTGAGGCGGGGGTGCGGGCCGGGCGGCCGCACCGGATCTCGGTGACCCGCTTCGAGGACCAGGCGCCGCGGCTCGACCCGGACGGGCGCGGCGCGGTCGTGGTGGCGGCCGGGCCCGGCCTGGCCACGCTGTTCGGCGGCGAGGGCGCGCGGGTCGTCCGGGGCAACCCGTCCACGGCGGAGATCCTCGACGCGGTGCTGGCCACCCGGGCGGCCCGGGTGGTGGTGCTGCCCGACGACCCCAACACGCAGGCGGTGGCCGGGGCGGCGGCGAAGGAGGCGCACGCGCGTGGCGTACGGGTGAGCGTCGTGCCGACCCGCTCGCCGGTGCAGGCGCTGGCCGCGCTGGCGGTGCGCGACGTGGGTCGCCGGTTCGAAGACGACGTGATCGCGATGGCCGAGGCGGCCGGTGCGTGCCGGTACGCCGAGATCACGTACGCCAGCCGCGAGGCGCTCACCATGGCGGGCCGCTGCCAGCCGGGCGACGTACTGGCGCTGGTCGAAGACGAGGTGCACATCATCGGGTCCGACCTGCCCGAGACCTGCCGCGGCCTGCTCGACCGCATGCTCGGCGGGGGCGGCGAGCTGGTCACCCTGCTGCTGGGCGCCGAGGCGCCGGCAGGGCTGGCCGACGACCTGTGCGCCCATCTGTCCGAGGCGTGGCCGTTCGTGGAGGTGCAGGTGTACGACGGCGGCCAGCCGCACTATCCGCTCCTGGTAGGCGTCGAATGATGGACACACCGCTGAAGAAGTTCCTCGGCGACAAGACGGCCAAGGCGCTGGCCACCCACCTCGACCTGCACACGGCCGGGGACCTGCTCTACCACTTCCCGCGGCGGTACGACGAGCGCGGCGAGCACACCGACATCCGCACCCTCGAGGTGGGCGAGCAGGTGACCGTCCTCGCCCAGGTGCTCGCCACCAACCGGCGCAAGATGAAGGGCGGCACCGACGAGATGCTCGAGGTGACCGTGAGCGACGGCGCGGGCGGCGTGCTGGGCCTCACGTACTTCGGGCGGCGGCAGGTGTGGCGCGAGCGCGAGCTGCGCCCCGGCCGGTGGGGCTGTTCGCCGGAAAGGTCACCGAGTTTCGGGGCAAGCGCCAGCTCAACGGCGCCGAGTACGTCCTGCTGGCCGACGAGGGCGAGGCGTCCGAGGAGATCGAGGAGTTCGCCGGGGCGCTGATCCCGGTCTACCCCGCCGCGGCGAAGCTCCCGACGTGGACGATCGCCCGGTGCGTGCGGGTCGTGCTCGACGCGTTCGAGCCGCCGGAAGACCCGCTGCCGGGCACGGTCCGGGCCGAACGCAACCTGGTGGGGCTCGCCGGGGCGCTGCGGGAGATCCACCGGCCGTCGACCAAAGAGGAGCTCTTCCGGGCGCGCCACCGGTTGAAATGGGACGAGGCTTTCGCCGTACAGCTGACGCTTGTGCAGCGCAAGCACCGCGCCGCGTCGTGGCCGGCGAAACCGCGACCACGCCTGTCGGCCGGCCTGTTGGCGGCGTTCGACGCCGCCCTGCCTTATGAGCTGACCGGCGGGCAGCAGGCGGTCGGCGACGAGATTTCCGCGGATCTGTCCGGAGCGCACCCGATGCACCGGCTGTTGCAGGGCGAGGTGGGCTCGGGCAAGACGCTGGTCGCGGTGCGGGCGATGCTGCAGGTGGTGGACGCCGGCGGGCAGGCGGCGATGCTGGCACCCACGGAGGTCCTGGCCGCGCAGCACTACCGCGGGATCGCCGAGCTGCTCGGCCCGCTCGGTCGCGCCGGCGAGCTGGACTCGGCCGACGGCGCCACCCGCGTGACGCTGGTCACCGGGTCGCTCGGGGCCGCGGCCCGGCGGCGCGCGCTGGAGGAGATCGCCGCCGGCGACTCCGGCATCATCGTGGGTACGCACGCGCTGCTCTACGAGGGCGTCGACTTCGCCGATCTGGGGCTCGTGGTGGTCGACGAGCAGCACCGGTTCGGCGTGGAGCAGCGCGACGCGCTGCGGGCAAAGGCCGAGCAGCCGCCGCACGTCCTGGTCATGACGGCCACGCCGATCCCGCGCACGGTGGCCATGACCGTGTACGGCGATCTGGAGACCTCCACGCTGTCCGAGTTGCCGCGCGGACGGTCGCCGATCGCCTCCCACGTCGTGCCGGCCGCGGAAAAGCCGGCCTACCTCGACCGGGCGTGGCAGCGGATCCGCGAGGAGGTGGCGGCCGGCCACCAGGCGTACGTGGTGTGCCCGCGGATCGGCGACGCATCGTCCGATGAGGACGCCCCGCCCGAGTCGGACAACGGGGGCCGGCGCCCGCCGCTGGCCGTGCTGGACGTGGCGCCGCTGCTGTCCGACGGCCCGCTGCACGGGCTGCGGCTCGGGGTGCTGCACGGGCGGCTGCCGGCGGACGAGAAGGACGCGGTGATGCGGTCCTTCGCCGCCGGCAAGATCGATGTGCTGATCGCCACCACGGTGGTCGAGGTGGGCGTCAACGTGCCCAACGCCACGGTCATGGTGGTGCTCGACGCCGAGCGGTTCGGCGTGTCGCAGCTGCACCAGCTCCGCGGGCGGGTGGGCCGGGGTTCGGCGGCCGGGCTGTGCCTGCTGGTGAGCGAGGCGGTGGCCGAGTCACCCGCGCGTGAACGGTTGGACGCGGTGGCGTCGACGACCGACGGGTTCCGGCTGGCCGAGATCGACCTGGAGCAGCGGCGCGAGGGCGACGTGCTGGGCGCCACGCAGTCCGGCCGGCGCTCGCACCTGCGGCTGCTGTCGCTCCTGCGCGACACCAAGCTCATCGGCGAGGCGCGGCTGGAGGCGATCTCCCTCATCGAGGAGGATCCCGAGCTCGAGCGGCACCCGGCGCTGGCGGCGTCCGTGGCGGCGCTGGTCGACGAGGAGCGCGCGGAGTACCTGGAGAAAGGCTGAAGCGGGTGCGGCCCGCGACGACCGGGGGAGTCGTCGCGGGCCGCTTTCGGGTGTAAAGCTTGTGCGATGAAGGTCATCTTGCGCGGCGCGCACGACCTTAGCGGTTCCCGAACAGCCACATAGGACTTGAGGGCCAACTAAGCATCCCGTTACCAATTCTTGACGTTCGATCCGCATCCAGCGTTCGGCCGATGCCTGTGTGTAGCGGAGTGACGGATGTGACGAGCGCGCCGCGTGGCGTAGCGTCGGTCCCATGACCCGCATCGTGGCCGGCACCCTCGGCGGCCGCCGGATCTCGGCGCCGGCCGGCGACCGCACCCGTCCCACGTCCGACCGGGTGCGCGAGGCGCTCTTCAGCGCGCTCGAATCGATGATCGACCTGGATGGCGCCCGGTTCGCCGACCTGTACGCCGGCTCGGGGGCGGTCGGGCTGGAGGCGCTGTCCCGCGGTGCCGCACACGTCCTGCTGGTGGAGTCGGACGCCCGGGTCGCGCGGGTGATCCGGGCCAACATCGCCGCGCTCGGCGCCGCGCCGGCCGCCCGGTTGGCCACGGCGAAGGTGAGCACCGTGCTCACGGCCGGCCCGGAGGACGGCCCGTACGACGTGGTGTTCCTGGACCCGCCGTACGCCGTACCCGACGAAGAGGTCACGGCGGCGCTCGTCGCGCTGGTGGGCGGCGGCTGGCTGGCGGCGGACGCCTTGGTGGTGGTGGAGCGGTCGACCCGGTCCGGGGCGCTGACCTGGGTGCAAGGGATCACGGGCGAGCACAGCCGACGATATGGGGAGACGACGCTTTGGTACGGTCGCCGATCGTGAGACGTGCGGTATGTCCCGGCTCGTTCGACCCGGTCACCAACGGGCACTTGGACATCGTCGGCCGGGCGAGCCGGCTATTCGACGAGGTCATCGTCGGCGTGCTGATCAACCAGTCGAAGACCGGCCTCTTCACCGAGGACGAGCGCCTCGACATGCTCGGCGAGGTGACCAAGGGGTACGCCAACGTGCGGGTGCTGTCGTTTCGCGGGCTGCTCGTGGACTTCTGCCGGACCCATGAGGCCGCGGTCGTGGTCAAGGGCCTGCGCGCGGTCAGCGACTTCGACTACGAACTACAAATGGCGCAGATGAACATCGGGCTCGCGGGGTGGAGACGCTGTTCATGCCGACGAACCCGCTCTACTCGTTCCTCTCCTCCAGCCTGGTCAAGGAGGTCGCGAAGTGGGGCGGCGACGTGTCGGCGCACGTGCCCGACGTGGTGGCCGCCCGGCTGACCGAGCGGTACGCCCGGTAAGCCCATGCTTCACAATGGGCGACGCGCCGCGTGAGGGTGGGTAGGGACACTTCGCATCTCCCGGCCGCATCATTGGGTGGTCGGCTGTAGAACGACAGGGGTGAGGTGCCGGTGGACCCGCTCGACCGCATCGACGAGATCATCGCCATTCTGGAGGCCGCTCGTTCGGTCCCGATGTCGCGTACCAACTGCATGGTGGACCGCGGCGAGATGATCGGCGCTCTTGACCAGCTCCGCGCCGAGTTGCCCAGCGAGCTGCGCCGGGCCACGGCGCTCCTCGACGAGCGCGACAAGATCATCGACGCCGGCAAGCGGGAAGCCGAGCGGATCATCAGCGAGGGGAGGCCGAGCACGCGCGGCTCGTCTCCGTGAACGAAATCACTGTCTCCGCCGAGCACGAGGGTGCGCGGATCATCGGGGAGGCGCGGGCCGAGGCGCAGCGGCTCCGCGAAGAGGTCGACGACTACGTGGACACCGCGCTGGCCAACTTCGAGCAGTTCCTGACCAGGGCGTTGGCGTCGATCGAGCGGGGCCGGGACAAGATGCACGCGCTCCGGGAGATCGGCACCTTCGTCGGCGAGGAGAACGAGCGCCCACTCCCGTTCTGACGCTCTCGTCGCGCTCGTCGCTCTCGGCGCCGCCGGGCTCGGCGGCGCGTCGATCAAGGACTTTTGCGTCGATCAAGGGCATATGGTCGTGGTTTGGAGATCAAAGCGCGACCATATGCCCTTGATCGACGGGAAAGCCCTTGATCGACGGCGCCCGCCGCGGCGGGCGGGGGCCGCGGCGGGCGGAGCTGCGGGCGAGCCGCGATCGGCGGTGAGGGGTGGGGAGGCGGAAGGGGGACGGTCGGGTAACCTAGACCGTCGGCCTCTACCAGGCCGGAGTCTTACGATGCCCAATCATTCGCAGACCCACCTCAACCCCAGGTCGCCGCTGGTCCTCGACACGAGGGAGCTGCCGCGCCGGCCTGGTGCGATGCGTACGGTCAGTCGGGTGGCGCCGGCGCCGGCGGACCTCGGACTGGAGCTGATCGGGGTGCCGGAAGGCGCCGACCTCGTTCTCGAGCTGAGGATGGAGTCGGTGTCGGAGGGCGTGCTCGTCTCCGGGTCCGTGACCGGACCCGTGACGGGTGAGTGCGGGCGGTGCCTGCGCCCGATCAGCGACTCGGTGGCCGTCACGATCCAGGAGCTGTACGCGTATGAGCACAGCGCCACGGACGAGACGACCGACGAGGACGAGGTGGGCCGGCTACAGGGCGACCTGATCGACCTGGAGCCGGTGCTGCGGGACGCGGTGGTGCTCGCGCTGCCGACCAACCCGCTGTGCCGAGACGACTGTCCCGGGCTGTGTACCGAGTGCGGGATGCCCTGGGACGAGCTGCCGGCTGACCACAGCCACCAGCAGGTCGACCCCCGGTGGGCGGCCCTGACGCAACTGAGTCGGAAAGAGGAGTAAGAACCGTGGCGGTTCCCAAGCGCAAGATGTCGCGCAGCAACACCCGGTCGCGCCGGGCGAACTGGAAGGCCACCGCGGTCGCGACCGTGGCGTGCCCGCAGTGCCGGTCGCCGAAGCTGCCCCACGCGGCCTGCACCGTCTGTGGCACTTACAACGGTCGCCAGGTCATCGAGGTCTGATTCTAGGTCGCGCGTGACTCGCCCGACGTCGGGTCGGGCAGCACCGGCCTCTGAGCCGGAAATCGCGCGGATCGCCGTTGACCTCCTCGGCGGGGACGGGGCACCCGCCGTCGTGGTTGACGGCGCTCTGCGGGCCTGCGAAGCCGATCCCGACCTTCACCTGCTGCTCGTCGGTCCACCCGAGGTGGTGGACGACGAGCTAGCGGCGCATGCCCGGGTCACCATCCGCCCGGTCCGGTCCGCTGTTGGCATGGCCGACGCCGCCGCGAAGGCGAAACGCGCCGACACCACCGTCCGTGCGGTCGTCGCGGCCGTCGCGGAGGGGAGCGCCGACGCGCTCGTCTCGGCCGGGGCCAGCGGCGCCACGGTCACCGCCGCCGTGCTCGGGCTTGGCCGCTGGCCGGGGGTACGCCGTCCGGCGCTCGTCGCCACCCTGCCGGCCGTCGCCGGGCCGGTCGTCCTGCTCGACGTGGGCGCCTCCGTCGAGGCCCGGCCGGGCACCCTGGCACGCCACGCCGCCATCGGAGCCGCGTACGCCGCCACCGTCCACCACGTGAAGTCTCCCCGGGTCGGGCTGCTGTCGATCGGCACCGAGCCGGGCAAGGGAGACCGGGCCCGCCGCGCCGCCGACCCGTACATCGCGGCGCAGGAGCTGCCCTGCGAGGCCCGGTACGCCGGCCTCGTCGAGGGCTACGAAGCCTCCTCCGGCGAGCGGGCAGATGTGATAGTCACCGATGGGTTCACCGGAAACGTGCTGCTCAAGGGCATCGAAGGCGCGTACCAGATGATCGGTGACCCGGCCGGGGCGCCGCCGCGCGCCGCGGCCCTGATCGGTGTCGGCGGTGTCGTGGTCGTGTGCCACGGCGCCGCCACCGGCGCGGACGTCGCCTCCGGCATCGCCCTCGCCGCCCAGCTTCACCGCCGCGCCGCGGCTACCGAGATCGCCACTTTGTTAGGGGTGAGTCATGGATAAGCGCAAGCGGCCGCCGGCCGTGCATCTGGAGGGGGCCTTCGGCGTCGCCGTCGACGCCGAGCTGCTGGAGCGGGCGCTGACGCACCGGTCCTTCGCGTACGAGAACGGCGGGCTGCCCACCAACGAGCGGTTGGAGTTCCTCGGCGACTCGGTGCTCGGCGTGGTGATCACGACGGCGCTCTTCCACAACCACCCCGACCTGCCCGAGGGGCAGCTCGCCAAGCTGCGCGCCAGCGTGGTCAACATGCGGGCGCTGGCCGACGTGGCGCGCGGGCTGGGCCCGCACGGGCTCGGGCCGTACCTGCTGCTCGGCAAGGGCGAGGAGACCACCGGCGGGCGGGACAAGGCGAGCATCCTCGCGGACACGCTGGAGGCGCTGCTGGGGGCGATCTACCTCCAGTACGGCCTGGACATCGCCGCCGAGGTGATCCACCGGCTGTTCGATCCCCTGATGATCGAGTCGGCCGGCCGGGGCGCCGGGCTGGACTGGAAGACGAGCCTGCAGGAGCTGACCGCGTCGCTCGGGCTCGGGGTGCCCGAGTACCGCATCGACGAGGCCGGTCCCGACCACGCCAAGACGTTCACTGCCTGGGTGGTGGTGGCCGGCGACCGGTACGGCGGCGCGGAGGGCCGCAGCAAGAAGGAGGCGGAGCAGCGGGCGGCGGAGGCGGCGTACCGGACGCTGTCCGCGAAGTTCGGCGAGCCGTCCGTGGTGGAGACCGGGGCGGACGATGCCTGAGCTGCCCGAGGTGGAGACGGTCCGGCAAGGGCTGGCCAAGTGGGTGGCCGGCCGCCGGATCGCGTCCGTCGAGGTGCGCCACCCGCGGGCCGTACGCCGGCATCTGCTCGGCGCGGACCACTTCGCGGACGCGCTGGCCGGGCGGATGGTCGTCGACGTGTGCCGGCGCGGCAAGTACCTGTGGCTGCCGCTCGACTCGGGCGACGCCGTCCTGGGCCACCTGGGCATGTCGGGGCAGCTGCTGATGCAGCCGGCGACCGTGGCGGACGAGGCGCACCTGCGGGTCCGGTTCACGTTCGACGACGGCGGGCCGCAGCTGCGCTTCGTGGACCAGCGCACGTTCGGCGGCCTGTCGTACTCGGAAGGGGGCGCCGAACTGCCCGCGGAGATCGCCCATATCGCCCGGGACCCGATGGATCCGCTGTTTTCCGACGCGGAGTTCGTGGCGGCGCTGCGCCGCAAGCGCACCGAGGTCAAGCGGGCCCTCCTGGACCAGACCCTGATCTCCGGGGTGGGCAACATCTACGCCGACGAGGCGCTCTGGCGGGCCCAGCTGCACTGGGCGCGGGCCACCGACGCGCTGACCAAGCCGGCCGTGGGCCGGCTGCTCGGGCACGTCCGCGACGTCCTGTCCGAGGCGCTGGTCGCGGGCGGCACGAGCTTCGACGCGCTCTACGTCAACGTGAACGGCGAGAGCGGCTACTTCGACCGCTCGCTCAACGCGTACGGGCGGGAGGGGGAGCCCTGCCCGCGGTGCGGCACCCCGATGCGGCGCGAGCCGTTCATGAACCGCTCCTCCTTCTCCTGTCCCCGGTGCCAGCCACGCCCGCGTAGGGGTATTTCCCCCGCATCGAGATCCGGGGTGGGGCGGGGCCGTCCCGGATGTAGTTCGACGGATGACTCCCTAGCGTCAGAGCCTGACAACAGAGACTTGACGCTAAGGGGGAGCCCGCGATGGGCAAGCGACCGATGACGGTACGGGTCGCGCGGTGGAGCGCGGAACACCCGTGGCGCGCCATCGCGCTCTGGGTGGTGTTCGTGGCGGTGTGCTTCGTCGGCGGCAACGCGGCCGGCCTGAACGAGGCCACCGACGAGGACGAGGCGATCGGCGAAGCGGGCCGCGCCTCGGTGATCGAGATCCACGGCGACTTCGACAACCCGGCGGTGGAGAACATCCTCATCACCGCCCCTAGTGGACAGCTGGACCGGGCGGCGGCGGACGCGGCGGCGGCCGACGCGATCACGCGGATGAAGGCCACCGCGGGAGTGGCGAGCGTGGCTGACCCGATCCCGGCCCACGACGGCTCGGCGCTGCTGGTCGCGATCACCATGGCCGGCGACCCGGACACCGCGTCGGACCGGCTGCAACCCTTGCAGGACACCACTTCCGCCGTGCAGAAGGACCACCCTGGGGTACGCGTCGAGGAGGTCGGCGGGCCGTCGATCGGCAAGGCGCTGGACGACACGCTCGGCGAGGACTTCAAGCGGGCCGAACTGCTGAGCCTCCCGGTCACGCTGCTCATCCTGATCGTCGCGTTCGGTGCGCTCATCGCCGCCGGCGTACCCCTGCTGCTGGCCATGTCGTCGGTGTTCGCGGCGATGGGTCTGTCCACACTGGCCTCGCACGTGCTGCCGTCGACCGACACGACCAACAGCGTGATCCTGCTGATCGGTCTCGCGGTCGGCGTGGACTACTCGCTCTTCTACGTCCGGCGCGAACGCGAGGAACGGGCCAAGGGCAAGAGCCACCTGGACGCGGTGGAGATCGCCGCGGAGACCTCCGGGCACGCGGTCGTGGTCTCCGGCATCGCCGTGATGATCGCGATGGCCGGCCTTTTCCTGGCCACCGACGTGGTGTTCTCCTCGCTGGCCGTGGGCTCGATCCTGGTGGTCGCGGTCGCGGTGATCGGCTCGCTGACCGTGCTGCCGGCGCTGCTGGCCAAGCTGGGCCGGTGGGTCGACCGGCCGCGGGTGCCGCTGATCTGGCGCCTGCAGGCCCGCCGCTCCGGCGCGCCCCGCTTCTGGCCGGCCGTGCTCCGCCCGGCGCTGCGCCACCCGAGGATCGCCCTCGCCGTCTCGGTCGGCCTGCTGCTGGCGCTCGCGGTGCCCGCGTTCGGCATGAAGATGAAGTTCCCGGGCATGGAGGACCTGCCCCGCACCACCCCGGCCATGCAGGCGTACGACCGGCTGACCGCGGCGTTCCCGAGCACCGGCACCACGCACTTCGTCGCGGTGGAGGCACCGGCTTCCGAGGCTTCTTCGGTCAAGGCGGCTCTTACCGGGCTCGCCGAGAAGGCCGGCGGTGACAAGCTCTTCGCCCCCGTCGAGGCGGACGGGCCGGAGATCCAGCAGTCCGCCGACGGCACGGTCACCACGCTGGAGGTCGCCACGCCGTTCCACACCCGTACGGACGAGGCCCGGCAGTCGCTGGAGAAGCTGCGCGGGGAGTACCTGCCCGAGGCGATGCGTGGACTGTCCGGAGTGGAGTACGCGGTCGGCGGCGACGTGGCCGGCAGCGTGGACTACGCCGCGCACATCAAGAAGAAGCTGCCGCTGGTGATGGCGTTCGTGCTGGTGCTGACGTTCCTGGTGATGCTGCTGACGTTCCGCTCGGTGGTGATCGCGCTGACCGCCATCCTGCTGAACCTGCTGTCCGTCGCCGCGTCGTACGGCCTGCTGGTGGTGGTCTTCCAGGGCACATGGGCGGAGGGCCTGCTGGGCTTCACGTCGATGGGCTCGATCGTGACCTGGTTGCCACTATTCCTCTTCGTGGTCCTCTTCGGACTGTCCATGGACTACCACGTCTTCGTGGTCAGCCGGATCCGCGAAGCGGTACGCCGGGGCGTGTCCAACCGGGACGCGGTGGCGTACGGGATCACCAGCTCGGCCGGCGTGGTCACCAGCGCCGCGATCGTGATGGTGGCGGTGTTCTCCATCTTCGCCACGCTGAGCACGATCGACATGAAGCAGCTCGGCATCGGGCTCGCCGCGGCGATCCTGCTCGACGCGACGATCATCCGGGCGGTCGTGCTGCCGTCGGTGATGACGTTGCTCGGCAAGGCGAACTGGTGGGCGCCGCGCTTCCTGCGGGAGCGCCCCGAGGCGAAGCACGCCGCCGAGGAGCCCACGCCGGAACTGGTAAGCGTGCGTTGACCTGTGTGCGTTAGCAAGGGCCCCTGTTAACAGCTGTTAGCAGGGGGCCCTTGCTATGCAGAAAGCGTTAACAGGGTGCCCTTCCTTGCACCAGCACGGGGGTGAAGCCGGAGCGCCGCGCTACCCGCACCGCCAGGGCTACCGCGCCCGCCGCCCACGCGCCGTCCGGCACCCGGTCGAGGAGTACGCCGCCGGGCGCCGCCGCAGCCAGGCGTTCCAGCTCGTCGAGCACGTCGGCGAGGGGCCGCTCGCCCCACTCGAGGTCCACCCGGACCAGCCGGTCCATCAGTAGCGGTCGGGGTCGACGACGGCGTGCACGGCCGGGATCAAGCCCACCAGGTAGGTCACCGCGAGCCCCACCACCAGCACCGGCGACACGGCGGACAGCGCCGCGCCCAGCGCCACCGCGGCCGCCACCACCGGCCGCCCCCGCGCGATCAGCAGCGCGGTCAGCGCCAGCACCCCGCACAGCAGCAGCCCCGCCGCCAGGCCGAGCACCAGGGCCCGCGCCTCCGGATGCCCGGACAGCCGGTACGGCAGCCGATACGCCGCCCCGCCCAGTGCCACACCGGCCACGAGCGGCGGCGCCAGCGCCCCCAGGGTCACTGTCGCCAGGTCACGCACCTCGCGCCGGAACGCTCGGGCATCGTCGTGCGTGTCCGCCGCCGTCGCGGCCCGCGCCGCGTACCAACGCACAAAAAGGACAATCAGGGGTACGCCCAGCACGAGCACCGCCGCGGCAGGAGCGGCTCGCCAGACGAGCACCGCCGCGGCGGCCTGCGGGAGCGCCGCCAGGGCGGTCCCCAGCCAGTGGCGTCCGCGGCCGGCCACCCAGGCGAGCAGCAGCGCGCCGGCGGGCAGCGCCCAGCCGACCCGGTCGAGGTGCCCCGCGACGATCAGCGCCCCCAGCACCGGCACCAGCAGGAGCGGCCACGGCCGGAGGCGCCGCGCCGGCCGTGGGGGTGCGCCGGCGGCTGGTGCAGGCGGGCGAGCACCGCCTCGCCGAGCGCGAACACGTCGGGCACGCCGTACCGCAGCGCCGCCGCGCGGTCGTTGATGCCGGCCGCCTCCAGCGCGGCCACCAGCTCGTCGAGGTCCACCACCCGGGCGAACCGCGCGGCCAGGTCATCCACCGACGCCATCATGAGGCCACCGCGTCCCGGTAGAGGTGGTCGTACGCGCGTCGCATCGGGTCCACGGTGAAGTGCCGCAGGGCGCGGGCTCGGCCGGCGCCGCCCAGCTCGCGGCGGCGGACCGGGTCGGCCAGCAGCTCCACGCACGCGGTGGCGAACGCGACCGGGTCGGCCGGGGGGACGACCAGCCCGGTGTCGCCCACCGCCTCGGCGACCGCGCCCACGTCCGTACTGACCGTCGGGCGGGCGCACAGCATGGCCTCGATCAGGGTGTCCGGTGTCCCCTCGGCGACGCTCGACAGCGCGGCCACCTGCCCGGTGGCGTACGCGTGGCGGCTGGTCGGCGCCGGCCCGGCGAATTCGACCGTGCCGCCCAGGCGCAGCCGGTCGACGAGGCGGCGGCAGGTCTGCGCGTACCCGGCGTCGGTGGCCGGCCCGACCAGCCGCAGTCCGGCGTGCGGCACCGCCTCGCGGATCCGGCGGAAGGCGCGGATCAGCGTGTGCAGGTCCTTGTGCGGCGCGATGTTGCCGACCCAGACCACGGTCGGCGAGGGCGGCTCGGTCTCCAGCGGCGCGTACCGCAGCGGCTCCACGCCGCCCGGCACCACGACGATCTTGGCGGGGTCGGCGCCGTTGCGCAGCTGCCAGCGCTGGTGGAAGCGGCTCGCCGTGGCGACGAGCGCGGCCTCGGCGTACCCGAGCCGGGCGAGCGCGCGGTAGAAGCGCAGCATGAAGGGCCCGGAATCGGTGCGCAGGTACGTACCGTGCTCGGTGAGCAGGAACGGCGTCCCCGCCTGCCACTGCGCGGCCAGGGCGACCAGCAGCGGCCGCCCGGCCGACACGGCGTGCGCCAGGTCCACGGCCGGCAGCCGTACGGCGAGCGGGCGCACCGCGTACTCCAGCAGCTCGGCGGCGGTGCGTGCGTCCCGGACGGACAGCCGCGGCAACGGCGGCTCGGTGGCGACCGCCCCGCGAGCCGCCTGCCAGGCGTCGAGGAGCACATCGGCGAGGGGTACGCCGTACATCGGAATCGTGCCGCCACGGGCCAGCTCGGCGAGGCGGCGCAGGCCCTCGGCGAAGAGCGTCGCGCCCTGGTCGCCGCCGGCGAGGACGCCGCGGCAGAGCAGCACGGCGGCGGCGGTCGCGGCCCGGCGGTGCCGGTTACGGGCCGCCCGGCCGGCCGGCGCCGGCGGCCGCTCCGGGACCGGGTGCGTGGGCGTGCCGGCCGGGACCGTGTACGCGGGTTCGCGCCGGCCCGCGTGGAGCGCCACGACCTCGAAGGCGTGCCGGTCGAGCCCGTGCAGCAGCCGGTGGCACCAGTCGCCGACGCCGCCGGGACGTACGGGTAGGTGTCGTCGGTGATGAGCGCGACCCGCATGCAGGGCGCAACGATCGAGGTCGAACCCTGGCGGGTCGGTTGTCAGCTAGGCGACAGACCCGAACATCTGCGTCCAGTAGGGACTGCCGTCGCTCGCGTACGCCAGACCGACGCCGATGGCCTTCGCATCGCAGTTGAGGATGTTGGCACGGTGGCCGTCGCTGTTCATCCAGCCGTCCATGACCGCGGCGGGGGTGCGGTACCCCATGGCCACGTTCTCGCCGATGGCATTGTCGTAGCCGGCGCGGCCGGCCCGGTCCCAGGGGAGCTGCCGTCGCTGCCGGTGTGCGACATGTTGTTGTGTTCGGCCTGGTCCTGGCTGTGCAGCCGGGCGGCGCTGGCGAGCTTGGCGTTCACCGTGACCTTGCCACAGCCGGCCGCCGCGCGCTCCTGGTTGGTGATCTCGACGACCTTGTTCTCGTCGGCGGACTGGGCGGACGAGCCGGAGCCGCTGCTCCCGGTCCCGGTGGACTTCGACGGCGTTCGGCTGGGCGTGCGCTTGGGCGTCGTGTTGGCCTTGCGGGTGGGGGTGGCCTTCGCGGTGGGGCTCGGGGTGGCCGAGGTGGGGGAAACCTCGGGCGACGCCGTAGCGGCGAGGTTGGTGCCGAAGCCGCCGGTGCCGCCCGAGGTCCCGGTGGTGCTGGCGTTCCGGTCGGCGCCGGGCGCGCCGCCTGCCAGGCTTGGCCGCAGCACCGTGGCTCCGGCGCCGAACGCGAGCAGCAGGACGGCGACGGCCACCGCCAGGCCGAGCGGGCCGGGCAGGCGACCGGCCTGCCGGTGGCGCCCAGCGTGTCGCGGCGGTGCGTCGGGGTCCGTGGGCACGCGTCTGCCTCCGGTCCAGTCGGGGATGGGCCGAAGCGGACGGTACGGGCGCGTACCGGCTCGGGCAATCCGCCTAAGGAAGATCTAAGCCCAAGCCAAGGATGTGGTCAGGGGGATCGGCGATGCTGGAGGGAGTGATCTAGGCCCGACCAACTTGACGAAAGGCGACGATCGGCGGAGTATAGGGACGTCGCCAGTCGCGCCCATTCATGCCCACGCGTGCCCGTGGGCTGAAAGTCGCGAAGATAACTGGGCGCGCGTTGGCCGGCCACTCCGGCAGCGCATTACAAGGAGACGATATGGCGAAGGCCCTCTACGGCCACGTTGGTGGGGCGCCCGATCGGCGTCTGCTCGACGAGGTCACCCGACTGCGTGCCAGGGTTCAGGCACTGGAGTTTGAGGTCACCCGGCTTCGCGCCGAGAACGATCGGCTCGAGGCAGCGGCCGCCGAAGCAGGAGATCTGCTGCGGCTTCCGGAACCGGCCTTGACCTAACCCGCGAGGGCGTCGGGTCACCCTGGCGCCCACGGCCTGACATCTCAATCGCACCGCACCAATCGCGCGCCGACACATACGTGGCGGCGCGCAGCTTTTTGTGCTAGGGCCGGCCGCGGTGCGCGGCGTACCCGGTGGACCTGCGGGAACCGGGTTACCCTGCCTGGAGAAAGTACCCCGGGAGTGGATCGGAAGACGTGCATTTAAAGAGCCTGACGGTGAAGGGTTTCAAGTCCTTCGCCTCCGCGACGACGTTACGGCTGGAGCCCGGCATCACCTGCGTGGTGGGGCCGAACGGTTCCGGCAAGTCCAACGTCGTCGACGCGATCGCCTGGGTGCTGGGCGAGCAGGGCGCGAAGGCGCTGCGCGGCGGCAAGATGGAAGACGTGATCTTCGCCGGTACGGCCGGCCGCGCGCCGCTGGGCCGCGCCGAGGTCACGCTCACCATCGACAACACCGACGGCGCCCTGCCGATCGACTACACCGAGGTGTCGATCACGCGGCGGATGTTCCGGTCGGGCGAGAGCGAATACGAGATCAACGGCAACTCGTGCCGGCTGCTCGACATCCAGGAGCTGCTGTCCGACTCCGGCATCGGCCGGGAGATGCACGTGATCGTCGGGCAGGGGCAGCTCGACGCCGTCCTGCACGCCAAGCCGGAGGACCGGCGCGCGTTCATCGAGGAGGCGGCCGGCGTCCTCAAGCACCGCAAGCGCAAGGAAAAGGCGCTGCGCAAGCTCGACGCGATGCAGGCCAACCTCAACCGGCTCACCGACCTGACCGCCGAGCTGCGCCGCCAGCTCAAGCCGCTGGGCAAGCAGGCCGAGGTGGCCCGCCGGGCCGCCGGCATCCAGGCCGACCTGCGCGACGCCCGGCTCCGGCTGCTGGCCGACGACCTCGCCACGCTGCGCTCCACACTGGACAAGGAGATCGCCGACGAGACCGCCCTGCGCGAGCGGCGCGAGCTGGTCGAGCACCAGCACGGCGAGGTCGAGCGGCGACTGTCCGAGCTGGAGGCGGCCCTCGCCGAGGACGCGCCGCTGCTCGCCGCGGCCCAGGACACCTGGTACAAGCTGTCCGCGCTGCAGGAGCGGTTCCGCTCGACCGAGCAGCTCGCCAGCGAGCGGCTGCGGCACCTGTCGGCCACGCCCGACGACGAGCGGCCCGGCCGGGACCCCGAGCAGCTGGCCGCCGAGGCGGAAAAGGTCCGGGCCCAGGAAGACGACCTGCGCTCCGCGCTGAAGGCGGACCAGGAGCACCTCGCCGAGGCCGTGGAGCGCCGCCAGGAGCTCGAACGCCAGCTCGCCGACGCGGAGCGGGCCCTGCGCGCGGCCGCCAAGGCGATCGCCGACCGGCGCGAGGGCCTGGCCAAGCTGACCGGGCAGGTCAACGCCGCCCGGGCCCGTACGACCAGCGCGGCCGAGGAGATCTCCCGGCTCGCCACCGCGCACACCGACGCCCAGGGCCGGGCCGACAAGGCGCAGGCCGATGTGGACGCCGTCGCGGCACTGTCCACCGAGGCCGACCGGGACAACGCCGACCTCGACGCCCAGCACGCCGAGGCGATGGCGACGCACGAGGAGGCGGCCGCCCGGGTGCGGGCCCTGAACGACGCCGAGCGCATGGCCGAGAAGGAAGCGGCCACCTGGAAGGCGCGCGAGGAGGCCCTCGCGATGGGCCTGCGCCGCAAGGACGGCGCGGGCGCGCTGCTGGCCAAGGCCGACCAAGTGCCCGGCCTGCTGGGCAGCCTCGCCGGGATGCTCACCGTGGCGCCCGGCCACGAGGCGGCCCTGGCGGCGGCGCTGGGCGGCCTCGCGGACGCGGTCGCGGTCGCCGGCGTCGACGAGGCCACCGAGGCGATGCGGTTCCTCAAGATCCAGGATGCCGGGCGGGCCAGCCTGCTGGTGGGCGGTGTCGAAGGGCCCGGCATGATCGGGCCGCTGGACGCGCTCCGTCCGGCCCTGCCCGACGGGGCGAAGTGGGCGCCGGACATCGTCAGCTGCCCCGAACGGATCCGTCCCGCGGTGCACCGGGCGCTGCGCGACGTCGTACTCGTGCCGGATCTTGCCGCCGCGGGACGGCTGGTGGCCGCGAACCCCGAGCTGCGCGCGGTCACCCCCGACGGCGACGTGGTCGGCGCCTACGCGGCGGCCGGCGGTTCCGGCGCGGCGCCCAGCTACATCGAGGTCCAGGCCGCGGTCGAGGAGGCCCGGGCGCGGCGGGCCGAGGCCGAGGACGTCATGGCCGACGCCCGGGAGGAGCTGACCCAGGCGCGCGCCGAGGTGTCCGCCCACAAGGAAGTCGTCGCGGTCGCCGCCGCCGCCAAGAAGGAGGCCGAGAGCCACCGCAACGCCGCCGCCCGGCGCCTCGCCGAGCTGGGCGCCGCGGCCCGCTCCGCCAAGGCCGAGACCGAGCGGCTGGCCGCGTCCCGGGCCAAGGCCGAGGAGGCCCGCGAGCGCGACCTGACCGCCCTCGACGACCTGGAGGAGCGGCTCCGGCTGGCCGAGGACACCGCGATCGACGACGACCCGGACACCGACGAGCGCGACCAGCTCGCCGCCGCGGTCCCGCAGGCCCGGCAGAACGAGATGGAGGTACGCCTCGCGGTCCGCACCGCCGAGGAGCGGGTCGCCTCGATCGCCGGCCGGGCCGACTCGCTGGCCCGCCAGGCCGCCGCCGAGCGCGCCGCCCGCGAGCGCGCCGCCGCCCGCCGGGCCGCCCGTGCCCGCGGCGCCACGATCGCCCGCGCCGTCGAGGTCGGCGCCCGCGAGGCGCTCGCCCGGGTCGCGGTGTCGCTGGCCAGCGCCGTGCGCACCCGCGACGAGATCGCCCAGTCCCGGTCCGCGCGTGAGGCGGAGCTCTCCGAGGTACGCGGTGCCGCCAAGCGCCTCGGGGCCGACCTGGAGCGGCTGACCAGCGAGGTGCACCGCGACGAGGTGGCGCGCGCCGAGCAGCGCATGCGCATCGAGCAGCTGGAGATCAAGGCGGCCGAGGACTTCGCGCTGGACGTGGAGACGCTGGTCGCCGAGTACGGCCCGCAGCAGCCCGTGCCGCCGACCCAGGCCGAGGTGGCGGCCGCAGCGGCCGCGGACAAGCCGGAGCCCGAGCCGGCGGCGTACCACCGGCCCACGCAGGAGAAGCGGGCCGCCAAGGCCGAGCGCGAGCTGACCCTGCTCGGCAAGGTCAACCCGCTGGCGCTGGAGGAGTTCGCGGCGCTGGAGGAGCGGTTCAAGTTCCTCTCCGACCAGCTCGAAGACCTCAAGGCGACCCGGCGGGACCTGCTCACCGTGGTCAAGGACGTGGATGACCGGATCCTGGAGGTCTTCGCCAGCGCGTACGAGGACACCGCCCGGGAGTTCGAGAAGGTGTTCACCGTGCTCTTTCCCGGCGGCGAGGGACGGCTCGTCCTCACCGACCCGGAAGACCTGCTCACCACCGGCGTCGAGGTCGAGGCCCGGCCGCCCGGCAAGAAGATCAAGCGGCTGTCGCTGCTGTCCGGCGGCGAGCGCTCGCTGACCGCGGTCGCGATGCTGGTGGCGATCTTCCGGGCCCGGCCCAGCCCGTTCTACATCATGGACGAGGTGGAGGCCGCGCTCGACGACGTCAACCTGGGCCGCCTGATCACCCTGATGGCCCAGCTGCGCGAAAAGAGCCAGCTGATCATCATCACGCACCAGAAGCGCACGATGGAGGTCGCCGACGCCCTGTACGGCGTGACCATGCGCAACGGTGTCACCGAGGTGATCAGCCAGCGCCTGTCGAACACCGAGGATGCTTAATGCCTGTCCAGGGGATCTGGTCGGAGCGAGCCGAGGCCCAGGCGTCGGCTGGCCAAGCCCGCGACGCCGCCAGGCGGCGTCTGGGTCCGGCGCAGCCCGGCCAAGATTCCCTGGACAGGCACTAAGTGCCGCGGACGAAGCCGACCGCGCTGCTGGTGGACATGGACGGCGTACTGCGGCGGTGGGATCCGGACGTGTCCGAGGCGGTCGAGCGCAAGCACGGGCTGCCCGCCGGCGTGATCCTGAAGACCGCGATGGAGTGGTCCCGCCTGCAGGCCGCGGTCACCGGGCGGATCACCCACGCCGAGTGGATGGCCTCGGTGGCCGCCGCGCTGGGCGGGGCCGACGAGGCGGTCGCGGAGTGGTCCGCGTACCCCGGCGAGGTGGATCCCGACGTCCTGGCCTTCGTACGGGACGTGCGCGCCGCCGGCGTGCCGGTGGGGCTGGCCACGAACGCCACCGACCGGCTGGACGCGGACCTCGCCACGTTGGGCCTGGTGGGCGAGGTCGACCACGTGATCAACTCATCGGTGCTGGGGACCGCCAAGCCGTCCGCCGAGTACTTCGCCGCCGCGTGCCTGGCGCTGCGTACGCCGCCGGATCGGGTGCTCCTGATCGACGACTCCGACCGTTTTGTGCGGGGTGCCAGGGTTGCCAGGTTGCCCGCGTACCGGTGGAACGGGTCGGCGGACCTGCCGTACCTGCGTGCGGCCTTCGCGTAGCCGACCTCGCCGCGATTGAGTGCCGCCGTGGTACGCCTGCACGCATAGTGAGCGCGCCGTCACTTTTGTCCTTCCTTCAGCCGCCGTAAGAAGATGAATGCCACTCGGTTATTTTTGATATTGGGTGGGTCCTTCGCATGAGGGCTCACTCGTGTCCTGACCGGGGAGGGCGGCATGCGGATCGAGACCCACAAGGTCTTGCCGGCGGTGTTGCTGCAGGATGCGTGGCGCCTGTACAGCGAGGCGTTCGACGAACTGCGGGTGGTGGCCGTCCAGCGGCATGTGATGCTGCGGCAGGAGTTCGACGAGCAGATGGCCGACGGGCGGGTGGACAAGTATCTCGTCGTGGACCCGGGGCCGGACCGGCTTGCCGCGCTGGCGACGATCACGAACGACCTCGACACGATGCACCTGATCTCACCGGACTACTTCCGGCACCGGTGGCCGGAGCACTACGCCGAGCGCCGGATCTGGTACGTCGGCTTCAACGCCATCCACCCCGACTACCGCGGCAGCGGCATCTTCGAGCTGATCATCGAGGCGATGCACAAATTCATCGCCCAGCACCCGCCGAGCGTGGTCGGGCTGGACTTCTGCCGCCGCAACGAGGAGACGTACCACCTGCCGCAGGCGATCCACGCCGTGCTCGCGCAGCTGGACGCCGTACAGAGCCACCGGGCCGACACCCAGGCGTACTGGTGCTATGAGCTGCCCGCGGCGTCCTGACCACCGTCGGGGATGACCGCGAGGGCCAGCCAGCGCTCGGTGAACTGGTCCGCCGGGACGGGGGCGCTCCACAGGTGCCCCTGACCCACCGTCACCCCGAGCGCGGCGAGCACGTCCTGCTGGGCCGGCGACTCGACGCCCTCGGCGACGATGGTGAGCTTTAGTGCGGTGCTCATCGCCACGACCGCCCGGACGATCTCCTCGTCTTCGTCGTCGGTGCCGAGCCCGTCGACGAACGACCGGTCGATCTTCACCCCGGTCACCGGGTGCCGGCGCAGGTACCCGAGGGCCGAGAACCCGGTGCCGAAGTCGTCGACGACGATCTTCACGCCGAGCCGGCGGAGGTCGAAGAGCACCTGGTCGGTCACGCTGGACGCGTC
Organism: Phytohabitans rumicis; assembly: GCF_011764445.1. Taxonomy (NCBI): domain Bacteria; kingdom Bacillati; phylum Actinomycetota; class Actinomycetes; order Micromonosporales; family Micromonosporaceae; genus Phytohabitans; species Phytohabitans rumicis. The sequence goes on along the minus strand of NZ_BLPG01000001.1, from coordinate 2,946,181 downwards.
GATCATCACCGACTCGGTGATCTCCAGGACGACCGCGCCGGTCGGCACCTTCCAGCGTTCGAGCGCCTCGGCGACCTGCGTCGGCAGGGAGGCGTCGCGGAGCTGGCGGGGGAGACGTTCACCGAGACCCAGAAGTCGGCGGAGATCAGGTCTTCCTCCCGCCACGCGGAGACCTGACGCAGGGTCTCGTCCAGCACCCACTTGCCGATCGCCGAGATGAGCCCGCTGTCCTCCGCGATCGGGATGAACACGGCCGGCGAGACCGTGCCCCGGCTGGGATGCGTCCACCGGATCAGGGACTCCGCGCCCACCAGCCGGCCGGTGCTCAGCTCCACGATCGGCTGGAACGCCAGCCGGAGCTGCCCGGTGGCCAGGGCGTGGCGCAGGGCCAGCTCGATCTCGACCCGGTCGCGGACGCGTTCGTGCATCGACGCGTCGAACTCGGTCCACCGGCCGCGCCCGTCCGACTTCGCCCGGTACATCGCGGTGTCGGCGTCGCGCATCAGCGCCTCCGCGGTCACCGCGGCGACGGCGGCCACCGGCGCCATCCCGGCCGGCGCCCCGACCACGCCGATCGACGGGGTGATCACCACTTCGGCGCTGCTCACCTGCACCGGGGCGCTCAGCCGTTCCATGATCCGCTCGACCAGCGCGACCGTGTCGTGGCGGCTGCCGACCCGCGCCACGACGAACTCGTCGCCGCCGACCCGCGCCACCATGGCCGGCCGCGGGACGGTCGCGCGCAGCCGGGTGGCCACCTCGATCAGCAGCTGGTCGCCGGCCTCGTGGCCCCACGAGTCGTTGACCAGCTTGAAGCCGTCCAGGTCGAGGAAGAGCACCCAGACCGCGGGCTCGCCGGCCGAGGACGAGTTGCTCGGCGGCGCGGTCGCCAGCAGCCGGCTGATCTCCCGGGCCAGCATGAGGCGGTTGGGCAGCCCGGTCAGCGGGTCGTGCGTGGCCTGGTGCTCGGACTTGAGCTGAGCGGCGGCGTAGTCCTGGACCGCGGACACCGCCCGGGTGATCAGCAGCGCCACCATCGCGGTGCCGCCCACGGCCACCACCACGCGCGCGGCCAGGGGTCCTTCGGTCACCACCGCGGTGAGGACGAACGGCACGACCAGCGCCGGCACGATCAGCAGCAGCCGCCGCCACGACCACGCCTGGACCCTCATCACCGACGCGCGCCCCAGGTCGGCCACCGACGGGTGCAGCGCGGCCGCACCGATCATCGTGCACGAGACGAGGAACGGCAGGTCGAGCAGCGGCGTGCCGGTGAGCTGGCCGGACACCCCGATGATCGCGTACGCCAGGTCGCCGACCAGCAGCGCGAGGATGCCGCACAGGAGCAGCACGTAACTGGGGCGCAGCCCGACCGTCGTGAACGCCAGGTTCGCCAGCAGCAGCACCAGCACGACGTCGAAGAGCGGATACAGCCCAGCCAGGACGGACACCACCGCCGGCCGGTCGTCGATCGCGGCGGCGGGCATCGCCAGCAGCAGCGCCGACGCCAGCCCGGCGCCCACACACACGATCAGCCCGTCGATCACCGCGTGGCGTTGCATGCTCCCGCGCGCGAGGAGCAGCCCGGCCAGCGACAGAAACATGAACAGGTAGCCCGGCACGGTGAACGCGTCGCTCAGCAGCGCGGCCCAGCCCGTACGCTCCGACGACCAGGGCCGGATCAGCGCCCCCACCACGAACGTCGAGCCCGCCGCGCCCAACAGGTACCAGGGGTGCCGCGGTCGCGCCCGGTGCAGCCACGGCGCGCTCAGCGCCGCGGCGACCGCGCCGAACGCCACGGCGGCGAAGGCGATGGCGGCGATCACGGTCGATGACCTGGCCACGTAGAGTACGCTCGCGGCTACGCCAGCGGCGACGAAAAGGGCGGACGCCACCCCAGAGGCTCTGCCATCCCTTGGCGTGGCCGGCTCCTGTATCGGTATCGCCCCCTGCCAGCACTGCGCCACGGGCTGATCAACAGCGCACACAGTATCAAGCGCTACACGCGCGCCGCCGGAAAACTTTCTCAGGAAATCGGCCAGTGTCCGATCAAACCAACGATCCGTTGACGGATGGGGTCATCGTTGCTCCTGTGACTGTCCGTTATCGGCCGGCGGGTCCAGGCCCAGCCGCCGGAGCAGTCCGTCGGCGCCGGCGGCCAGCTCCGCCAGCATCCGGTACGCCGTGTTCAGGGCCCGGAGCAGCTCGGCGGCGACCTCGGCGCACTCGGCTCGGGCCAGCCAGCGCGGGTCGACGTCCACCGCGACGACATCCCCACTACGTACGGTGACGGTCGCGTGGGCGCTCCGACCGATGGCCTCCTGGGTGGGCGGCGCGGCGACGAAGGCCGCCACCTCGTCCAGGAGCGCGAGCAGTTCCCCCGGATGGGCGAGGCCGGCCGGCCCGCTCACCGCCGGTAATGCACCGGCCGGCGGCGGTGTAGGCGCGGTTGCCGCCTCCGCCCGTGTGGCCCGGGGTGCGGTGGCCGCCTCCGCCCAGGCGGCCCGGGGTGTGGGTGCGGTGGCCGCCTCCGCCCAGGCGGCCAGGCGACGGGTCGCGGCGTCCGAGAATGCCTCGACCACGGCCGCGCCGAGCCGGTCGGCGGGTAGTGCCGTGCGCCAAGAGGCGGCGACGTGGACCGCGGTCACCCGGCCGGCGCGGTCGAGGTCGATCCGGACCGCCCCGGACGCGTCGTGTCCACTGTGGGCGGCGCCCGCCAGGCTGCCCGCGACCCGCGCCGCCAACGCCGCCGCGTCGCGCCGCAACTCATCCACAGCCGCCGATCGTAGCCCGCTCGGCGTCCTGCCCGCCGCCCTGCTGCGGGCTCGCCTGGCGTGGCGCGGGCGGTAGCCCGACTGTCGTGGTGATCATGAAGTTAGCGTCAGGGCAGGCGCTCTCCCCACCGCTAACTTCATGATCACGGCATGCTGGCGTCGATCTAGGAAGAATCGTGGGTATCGCGTCTGATTTATACCCACGATTCTTCCTAGATCGATCCGGTTGTGCCCCACCAAGTTCACTCCAGCAAAGAGATCAGCCGGTGCGGATGTCGGGGCTGCGACGAGGCGGGTAGATCTAGACGAGTTAGGGCTCGATGTCAGCCATAACTCGTCTAGATCTACCCGCCGGCCTCGACTTGGTTAGGGCGGGCTGGGCCTGCACCCGGATGTATCCGACATAACCGGCCGCTAGATCTCGGTCCGCATACCTGGTCGGTGGTGTGTTCGACGGCCGGGCGGACCTACGCCACGGCCGTGGCGAACAGTTGCCCCTGGGCGGGCATTTTTCTCGACACAGTCACCAAAGTCGAGGCGACCCCAACAGGGGTCCCCGACGGCGGGCGCCGCGCGCCGCGCGCCGCCCGCCTCCTGCCCGCTCCCTGCGCCGATCAAGGACTTTGCCGTCGATCAAGGGCAAACGGTCGTGGAAAAGAGATCGAACCACGGCCATATGCCCTTGATCGACGCGGAAGTCCTTGATCGGCGCGGCGACCGAAGCGGCGGGGAGCGGCGGGGGGTTAGGTGAGTGGGGGGTGGGGAGGGAGCGTTCTAGGTAGGCGGCGCAGCGGAGGTCGCCGATGGTCTCGCCGACGGGGCGGTCGAGGTACGTCTCCTCCAGCTCGGACAGGCGGGTGGCCGGGCCCAGGTGCCGTACGTAGTCGAACGCCTCACCGGTCAGCTCCAGCAGGGGCCGGCCGCCCACCACGCTCAGGTCGGGACGGCGTACCCGGTTGAGGTCCGCCTGGCTGAGGAACGGCACCTCCTCGTGGGCCTCGACCAGCATGCGCCGGTACAGCCGGACGTAGTCCTGCTGGCTGGTCCCGCCCACGGCGACCACCCGGGCAGCAGGCAGCGTACGAGGTACGCGAGCACGCGGTCGGCGTACAGGACGCCGGTGCGGAGCGCCTCGATCACCGCGGCCGGCTCGAACGGCACGGGCAGCGGCGCGCCGTTGGTCTCCACGATCCACTGCGCATCCGGCCCGGTGCCCACCAGCTCGACCTGGTGCAGGCGGGGCCCCTTGCGCAGCCACACGAAGTCCGGGGCGGCCCGGTTGACCGTCAGGTTGGACGGGTCCGCCACGAGCCGCCGCTTGGCCCGCAGGAACGCGTCGCGCACCTGCGGGTCGAAGAGCAGCCGGTAGACCGGGCCGTCCGGGTCGGCCAGGTGCAGGGCGACGCACTCGGACACCACGGACTCGTCGATCGAGACCCGCCGTACGCCGTGGTCGACGGCCAGGTCGCGCCAGATCATGTCGTTGGCCTGGCGGTACGCGGTCGGCCCGTCCGGGGCCGTGTGGCCGGCCAGCCGCGCGAACACGGGGTCGGTCGCGACGTCCGGGTGGTTGCCCTCCATGAAGTCGAACGTCATGGTGACCGGCCCCGGGATCCCACAGAACGAGGAGTTCTTCAGGGCGGTCTTGGACATCGGCAGCACGCTGTACAGGGAGGCGCGGCTGCGCAGGAACGTCGGACCGAGCACCGGCGTACGGCGGGCGAGGCAGCTCACCGTCGAGCACTGGTTGGTCACGGCCACCCGTACGCCGGCCTCGCGGGAGGCGAGGTGGAACAGGTAGTTGTTCAGGAACGTCTCGTGGTCGAGCAGCAGGTTCGAGTGGTCGGCCTGCTGGATCACCGGCGTGTGCAGGAGGTGGTCACACACCGCGTCGACGTCGTGGTCGCCATGCCGGACCAGGTATCCCTCGACCGCCCGGACCAGGCGCATCCGGTGCACGTTCGGCCACGCCTCCGGGCCGGGCACGAGCGACCGGAGGTACTCCCGCAGCGGCAGGTCGGCCGCGCGTTCGAGCTGGACGGCGAGGTCCGATCCGTGCTCGGAGAGGAGGCGCAACCGGCCGCTGGCCCGGTATACCCGCCGTTCCAGCAGCGTCGCTGTGTGCGTTGACAATCCAGCCTCCGTACGTGAAAGGTCCTTCACCTCTCATGACGGATTCAGCATCTGCCAAGGTTGATTGTCGTGAATTAGATTTTGATCTAGTTCCAATGCCGCTCAGTTAAGCGTGTGTGGCGTCGTCAAGGCTCTGGGCACGAGGATGTCGATGCTGATCGTGGCCTGGTAGGTCTTCCGGTCGATGTTGGGCCTTTGGCGTTGTACTTGGAGATCGCTCGTTGACGATCCGCGGGCGCGCCTGGTCCGACGCTCGGGCATGAGGTTGGCTAGGACTCGCCGGCCGATCGCGCCGACCAGGTCGATCACCGCGCCGGTGATGGCGTTCGCCGCCTGCACGACCAGGTCACGCGCCGCGCTCAAGGCGGTAGTGAAGCAGGCCCGGTCGGGGTCAAGGTCGGGCTGGGTGTCGGTGGCGTCGGCCATGGCCAGGCGGATGGCCTGGTAGGTCACCAGCAGGGCGTAGACCTCCTGGCGGACCCGGCCGGGGTCCTGGCTCGTAGTACCCGCCCGCCCAGGATCGTCGATTTCAGTTCCAGGAACGCTGTTTCGACCTCCCACCGTTCGTGGTAGAGCCGGACCAGGTCGAACGCCGGATAGTGGTGGTGCTCAATCAGCGTGGTGACGAGGCGGTACATGGTCGTGGCACGCCCGGCCGTGGTCTGCACGTGGATTTGACACTCCACCACGCGGACCCGCAGTTGGCCGATCACCGATAGGTATGAGCCGTCCGGCAGCCGCTGTATCACCGGCAGTTTCCGGTTGTCCTTGACCCGCACCACCAGGTATGCCCTGGCCTGCGCGATCGCCTCGATCAGGTCCGCCGCCCCAAAGGCCCGGTCCAACAGCACGACCATCGACGGACGCAGGCTGGCCACCAACCGTTTGGCGTAGGGCATCTCCCCCACCCCGGTGGGCCCGAAGATCGCGTCGATGACGGTCCGGGTTCCGCAGCACACCAACACCAGCAGCCGCAGCTTCGGATAGCCCGACCCGCCATGGTTGCAGCGATGCGGGGTGTACTCGGCCAGATTCGCCGCGCTGGCCGGGACAGCCGCGCTGGTCCCGTCTATAGCGCAGACCAGCAGCCCTCGCCACCACCGCCCACGGGTACGCGGCGCCGGACCCGGTCCCCGCACCAGGTCGAACAAGGCCCGCAAAGGAGCCGGTCCCATGCGTTGGCGGGCCTGGGCCAGCACACCCGAGGTCGGGTTCGCCACCGGCACACCGTCCAGGGCCGCTACCAGCTTGTCCCAGACTGCCGGTAGCCACCTCGGCGACAACGCGCCGGCTAACAGCAGGTAGACCACAACCGGGCTGGTACCTCACGCACACGGGACTTACCAGACCGGCCTCCGCCAACGCGGCATCGACCATCTCGAACGGCACATGCTGCGTCAACTCCCCAACGTGCCCTGGGCGAACACACCCGCAGCGACCTGATCATCCGGCGGGTGACAAATACGTGGACAGCGAGGCTCCCTACAGATCATGACCGTCTTGTGAGGACAGCCATGTCTACCGGAGCCTCGCTGCCCGTCTACCCCGGCCCATCACAACGCCCGGCCAGACCTTAACTGAGCGCATTGGATCTAGTTCTTGTGAAGACCAAAGATTGACGGATGTCTCTCAGTGTCGGATCGTTGCACCATGAGTTACCGGATGCGGATCTCGGCCCTCCTAGCTGCGCTTTTCTGCATGTTCGCGGTCGCGGCGCCGGCTCGGGCGACCCCCACGCCCGACGGCCTCTGTGACGTCACGGTCACGGTTCCGGCCCAGTGGTCGAACGGATACTCGGTGGCCGTCACCGTGCGCAACATCTCTATCCGGCCGGTCACGTGGCGGGCCAGCGTCGCGGTGCCACCGCCGGGCTACATCGTCCAGGGCTGGAACGCGACCTTCCAGTACGTCGGGTCCACGGTCTGGATCTACCCGCCGCCGTACCCCAGCGGGGTGCTGCAGCCGGGTCAGAGCCATAACTTCGGGTACCTGGGGTCCGGCACCATGCCCGCCCTCCCCGTGGTCACCTGCTCGTAGGCGGGGTCAGCTCGACGGCGGCCACGGTGCGCAGGTCGCCGGCGGTCGTGGTGCCCTCGATCACCACCCGGGCGCTCCGGGACTCGTGCACGAGGGTGCCGACGGCGTTGCCGAAGTAGGGGCCGGCCAGCTTGCGCCACCGCACCGCCGGGGGCGCGACCCGAGCCGCGCGCGCCAGCAGGCGGGCCGCGGCCGCCGCGCCGCGCCACCAGCCGACGCGCAGCACCGGCCGCATGAACGCCTGGATCTGGTTGTGCACCGGTGAGCAGGTGAGCTGGTACACCGGTGCGGCGACCGGCCGGCGGAAGCGGGCGCGGGCGACGTACGAGTGGTGCACGTCGCCGGACAGCACGCTGACCGAGGCCCGGTCCGCGGTGGCGACCTCGGCGAACAGGTCGGCGAGCCCGTCGAACGAGCGCCGGAACGCGGCCCAGTGCTCCAGGTCGAACGCGCGGCGCTGCCGCTCGGCGAAGCCGGCCACGCGGGGACGGTCCGACTCGGCCAGCCGCTCGTTCCAGGTCTCCAGGTGGTGGATGCCGGGCGGCAGCAGCCAGGGCAGCGACGAGCCGACCACCAGGTGGTCGTACGCGCCGCGGGCCTGGTCGGCGAACCACGCCCACTCGCCCGGCGGCAGCATCGCCCGGGTTTGCGGGTCGAGCACCCGGCTGCACCGGTTGTCCAGCACGACGACGCGGGTGCGGCCCAGGTCGAGCGCGTAGCTCCACTGGTACCCGGGGGCACCGTCCGCCTCCTTGTCGACGGCCGAGCCGAACTCGCGCAGCACCTCGGTGGCGTCGCCGGCCGCGGCCAGCACCTTCTGGTAGACCGGGTCGGCGGCGATCTGGTCCGGGTCGAGGTTGCCCAGGTGCTGGTAGACCCAGTACGAGGCGAGGCCGCTGGCGATCCGCTCCGGCCACCACGGCTGCTCGCGTACCTCCGCGCGCCACGACGCGGACGAGTTCCAGTCGTCGATGATCTCGTGGTCGTCGAAGATCATGACGCTCGGCACGGTGGCGAAGAGCCAGCGGATCTCCGGGTCACGCCACGACTCCAGGTACAGCTTCGTGTACTCCTCGTACGTGACGACCTCATGCTCGGGCCCGTCGTGGTCGTGGGCCCGGCTCTTTTTCAGGAAGCGCTTCACGGCGGGCGACGGGATGTCCGCGTACACCTGGTCGCCGAGCAGGACCAGCAGGTCCGGCGCCGGCTCGTCGCCGACCATCATCCGCCGGGCGTACGCGTCCAGGGCGTCCGGCGGCAGCTTGCGATGCGTCGCGTGCTGGGTGGTCTCCCGGCACGAGCCGAAGACCAGCCGCACCGGCTGGTCGGCATCCTCGCGCTCGCGGGTGCGGATCACGCTGATCGGGTACGGCGAGTCCGGCTCGGGCCAGACGAGCTCGTCGTCGATGAGGACCTCGTACGGCGTTTCCGCCCCCGGTTCGAGCCCCTCCACGACGACCAGGGCGTAGTGGTGGCCGTACGCGGAGAAGGTGGTGGCCTGCCCGCCACCGCCCCCGGCCAGGACGCGCACGGCGGCCGGCGCGCTGGTCTCCACCCAGATGGTCGCGCGGGTGCCGACGACCCGGCGCAGTACCGGGCCGATGAGGAGCTGAGCGGACAAGGACGACCTCCCGGCGTTGAATCGTGACCATCCTCTCTACCGGGTGAGCCTGTGCGCCAGCCATCAGGGCTCGCCGTGTCCTCGCGGCGGGCATCTGTCAGGATTTCCGCATGGAGTACCTCGTCCTCGCTCTCGTTCTGCTGGGCGTGCTCGTACTCGGTGGTGTGGGGCTCGTGGTGCCCGCCTGCGCCGCCGGGCCGAGCTGCCACCGCCGCCGCCACCTCTGCCGTCGGTGGAGGCGCCGGTCGGGATCGAGCCCGAGGCCCCGACCGCCGAGGCGGTGCCGCTGGAGACGCCCGAGCCGACCGCCGGGCGTCTCGTCCGGCTGCGCGCCCGGCTGTCCCGCTCGCAGAACGTCTTCGGCAAGAGCCTGCTCGGCCTGCTCGCCCGGGACCGGCTCGACGACGACGCCTGGGACGAGGTCGAAGAGAGCCTGATCAGCGCCGACGTCGGCGTCGAGGCGACCCGCGAGATCGTCGAACGGCTGCGCGAGCGGACCCGGGTGCTCGGCACCCGCAGCCCCGACGAGCTGCGCGGGCTGCTGACCGACGAGCTGGTCGCGGCGCTCGAACCGGACCTGGACCGGTCGCTCAAGACCGACGGCAAGCCCACCGTGGTGCTGGTCGTCGGGGTCAACGGCTCCGGCAAGACCACCACCTGCGGCAAGATCGCCCGGGTCCTGGTGGCCGACGGGCACACCGTGCTGCTCGGCGCGGCCGACACGTTCCGGGCCGCCGCCGCCGACCAGCTCGCCACCTGGGCCGGCCGGGTGGGCGCCGAGGTCGTACGCGGGCCGGAGGGGGCCGACCCGGCGAGCGTGGCGTTCGACGCGGTGCGCCGCGGCGTCGAGACCGGGGTCGACACGGTCCTGGTCGACACCGCCGGCCGGCTGCAGAACAAGGTCGGCCTCATGGACGAGCTCGGCAAGGTCAAGCGGGTGGTGGAGAAGCACGGGCCGGTCGACGAGACGCTGCTCGTGCTCGACGCCACCACCGGGCAGAACGGCCTGGAGCAGGCGCGGGTCTTCACCGAAGTGGTGGACGTCACCGGCGTCGTGCTCACCAAGCTGGACGGGACCGCCAAGGGTGGCATCGTCATCGCCGTACAGCGCAAGCTGGGCATCCCCGTCAAGCTGGTCGGCCTGGGCGAGGGCCCGGACGACCTCGCGCCGTTCGACCCGAAACAATTCGTGGACGCGTTGCTTGGCACGGACGCGTAACCTCGGGTGACTTACCGCGATCAGGCGCCGCGCCTCGGGAGACCGTACGTGACTTCGCAAGAGATCCCGCTCCGCGGCGGGAACGTCAGCACCGTGGTGCGGGTGGGGGACACGGTGCGGCGCAATGCCGGCCCGTGGACCCCGTCAGTACATGCGTTGTTGCGCCATCTGGAGTACGTCGGGTTCACCGGCTCGCCGCGGGCCCTCGGCATGGACGAACGCAACCGCGAGGTCCTCTCCTATCTGGAGGGTGAGTGCGGCGAGTACCCGCTCGCCCCGCACTGGGTCACCGACGAGGCCCTGGTGACCGTGGCCACGATGCTGCGGATGTTCCACGACGCGCAGTACGGCTTCAACCCGCCCGCGGGCGCGGTCTGGCGCTCGTTCGGCCCGCCACCGCCGGACACCGAGGTGATCTGTCACCACGACGCCGCGCCGCACAACGTGATCTGGCGGCCGGACGGCACCCTGGCACTGATCGACTTCGACCTCGCCTCGCCGGGCGCGCGCATCTACGACGTGGCGTACGCGGCGTGGACCTGGGTGCCGCTCTTCTCCGACCGGGACTCGTACACCCTGGGCTGGAAGCGCCCCAACCGGCCGCGGCGGCTGCGGCTGTTCGCCGACGCGTACGGCCTGATCCCGCGGGACCGGCACCGCCTGGTGCGCACCATCCGGAAGCGGATCGTGGATCACGTCGAGGGGATCCGCCGGATGGCCGCTGCCGGAGATCCGGCTTTTGTCCGCATTGTACATAAAGGTCACCTTCGGCGGCCTATGCGAGACTTGCGGCTCTTGGACTACGAGCGCCACACTCTTGAGTACGCCCTGCGCTGAGGTAATGAGCCTTTCTTCACACGTCCGAAACAAAGCGTCACCTGGCGGAAACCGAGCAGGCACTCTGCGCGAAACAGCGACCTTGGAAGCTTCCGCGCAACCGGCGTGGGGCAACGCTGCCCAGTTTTCAGCCGGAGGGAGGCATACCAACCGAGAGGAGGCAGCGTGGAGGTCGACCCCGGGCAAACTGCCTGGCTACTTCTGTCGTCTGCACTCGTGCTGCTCATGACGCCGGGTCTGGCCCTGTTCTATGGGGGCCTCAACCGGTCCAAGGGCGTACTCAACATGATGATGATGAGCTTCAGCGCCATCGGGCTCATCTCCGTACTTTGGATTCTCTACGGCTTCTCACTGGCGTTCGGCACCAACAGCAACGCCGGCCTGCAGAACATCATCGGCAGCTTCAGCACGTACACGGGCAACAAGAACTTCATGGCCGAGATCTGGCTCTTCGGCGGCCAGCCCATCGGCATCCCCACGTACGTCTTCCTGGCGTTCCAGATGATGTTCGCCATCATCACGGTCGCCCTGATCAGTGGTGCGGTATCCGACCGGATGAAGTTCGCCGGCTGGCTGCTCTTCGCATTCGGCTGGTTCACGCTGGTCTACATCCCGGTCGCGCACTGGATCTGGGGCGTCGGCTTCATCAACACCAAGATCCAGGCGCTGGACTTCGCCGGTGGTACCGCCGTGCACATCAACGCCGGTGCGGCCGCCCTCGGCCTCATTCTGGTGCTGGGCAAGCGCATCGGCTGGCCGAGGGAGAGCTTCAAGCCGCACAACGTGCCGATGGTGGCGCTCGGCGCCGGCCTGCTGTGGTTCGGCTGGTTCGGCTTCAACGCCGGCTCGGAGCTCACCGCCGACTCGCTGACCGCGGTGGCCTTCGTCAACACCCAGGTCGCCACGGCCGCCGCCCTGATGGGCTGGATCATCATCGAGTGGATCCGGGACGGCAAGCCGACCCTGGTGGGTGCCTCGTCCGGCGCCGTCGCCGGCCTGGTCGCGATCACCCCGGCGTGTGGCTTCGTCGCCCCGTGGGCCGCGGTGATCATCGGTCTGATCGCCGGTGCGGTCTGCGCCCTGGCGGTCAGCCTGAAGTACCGGTTCGGCTTCGACGACTCGCTCGACGTGGTCGGCGTCCACTTCGTCGGCGGTTGGATCGGCTCGCTGTCGATCGGCTTCTTCGGCACGCTCCAGATCAACTCGCTGCTGAACGACCCCGCCAGCTTCAACGGCGCGGGCGAGGGACTGTTCTACGGCGGCGGGGTGACCCAGCTGCTGCGGCAGGCGGCCGCGAGCGGCATCGTCTCGGTCTACTCGTTCGGGGTGGCCGCGCTGATCGCCCTCGCGATCAAGTTCACGATCGGTCTGCGTACCACGGCCGAGGCCGAGGTCGAGGGCATCGACGTCGCGGAGCACGCGGAGAGCGGCTACGACCTCTCGCCGACGACGGGTAGCGCGTTCGCGCAGGCGGGCATCGCCCCGTCCAGCAACAGTGCGGCGCCGGCTACGGCGCCGGCCAGCGAGAAGGTCGCCGGTTAACCTCAGACCGATGGAGGGATTGAGCATGAAGCTGGTGACCGCGGTCATCAAGCCGTACCAGCTCGACGCGGTAAAGGAGGCTCTGCACGCCCTCGGCGTCGCCGGCCTCACCGTGAGCGAGGTGCAGGGGTACGGGCGCCAGAAGGGCCACACCGAGGTGTACCGGGGTGCCGAGTACACAGTGGAGTTCCTTCCGAAGATCCGGGTCGAGGTGCTGACCGACGAGATCGACGTCGAGAAGGTCGTCGACGCGGTCGTCACGGCGGCGCGTACCGGAAAGATCGGTGACGGCAAGGTGTGGGTTACGGCGGTGGAAGACGTCGTCCGGGTCCGCACCGGCGAGCGCGGCCTGGACGCGCTCTGATAGAGATCACGAAGAATGTCGGTGCCGCCGCACGCGTGGAGCGTGCGGCGGCGCTTGACATGTGGCTGTCCTCGCTGGTGCCGCAGTGGCCACCGGGCGTGGCCCTGGTCGCGTTCGGCGGGCTCGGCCGGCTCCAGTGCGCCCGCACAGCGACCTCGACCTGATCCTGCTGCACACCGGCGTGCCCGGCATCGAGGAGCTCGCGTCGTCGATCTGGTACCCGGTCTGGGACACCCGCATCGGCCTCGACCACTCGGTTCGCACGATCCCGGAGGCGCTCTCCGTCGCCCACGACGACGTGAAGGTCTCCCTCAGCCTGCTCGACGCCCGGCACGTGGCCGGCGACCGCGACCTGTCCAGCCAGCTCGTGGAGGCCGCCGCCGAGCAGTGGCGGCGCACCGCCGTACGCCAGCTGGCGCGGCTGCGGGAGATCACCCTGAGCCGCTGGAAGGCGCACGGCGAGCTGGCCTTCCTCCTGGAGGGCGACCTGAAGGAGGCGGCCGGCGGCCTGCGCGACGTCGGCATCCTGCGGGCCATCGCGCAGGCCGGGCTGGCCGACACGATGCGCCCGGCCGTACGCGCGGCCCACCTGCGGCTGCTGGACACCCGCGACGCCCTGCACGCCACCGTCGGCCGGCGGGTCGACCGCCTCGTGGCCCAGGAGCGCGCGGCCGTGGCCAGCATGCTCGACCTCGACGACGGCGACACGCTGCTGCGCCGGGTGGCCAGCGACGCCCGCACCATCACCCACGCCCTCGACGACGGCTGGCGTACGGCCGACCGCCTCCGCTCCGGCCGCCGCGCACGCGGGTCGGACGGCAAGCCGCAGCGCCGCCCGGTCGCCCGCGACGTCGTGGAGCAGGACGGCGAGCTGGTCCTGGCGCGTACCGCGATCGGCGCCCGCCCCGACCCGAGCCTGTCGCTGCGGGTCGCCGCCGCCGCGGCCGTCACCCAACTGCCGATCGCGCGGGCCACCTGCGAGTGGCTCGCCGCGTACAGCCCGCCGCTGCCGTCGCCGTGGCCGGCCGCCGCCCGCGACGCCCTGGTCACGCTGCTCGGCGCCGGCCTCGGGCTGGTGCCGACCTGGGAGACCTGCGACCGGTACGGCCTGGTCGACGGCTGGCTGCCCGAGTGGACCCGGATGCGCAGCCTGCCGCAGCACAACGCGGTGCACCGCTTCACGCTCGACCGGCACCTGGTGCAGGCGGCGTACGAGGCGACCGCGCACACCCGCGAGGTCGGACGGCCGGACCTGCTGCTGCTGGGTGCCTTCCTGCACGACGTGGGCAAGGGGCTGCCCGGCGACCACAGCCTGGTGGGCGCGCCGATCGCCGCGGCGGTGGCTCAGCGCATCGGCCTGCCCGCCGAAGACGTCGCCGTCATCGAAAAGCTCGTCCGGCTGCACCTGCTGCTGCCCGACGTCGCCACCCGCCGCGACCTGTCCGACCCGGTCACCATCCGCGGCGTGGCCGCCGCCGTCGGCGACACCACCACGCTGAGCCTGCTGCACGGCCTGGCCCGCGCCGACGCCCAGGCCACCGGCCCGGCCGCCTGGTCCGACTGGAAGGGCCGGCTCATCGCCGAGCTGGTCCGCCGGGTGCACACCGCGCTCGACACCGGCGCGCTGCCCGACCCGCCGAAGCCCGATCCGTCGCTGGTGGCGGGGCCCCTACCCGTCGTACACCTGGATGGAGAGCGAGTGGCGGTGGCCGCGGCGGACCGGCGCGGGCTGCTCGCGGCGGTGGCCGGTTGTCTGGCGCTGCACCGGCTGGAGGTGCTGACCGCGGACGCGTCCACGGTGGACGGCCGGGCGCTGGTGGAGTTTCGGGTGCAGCCGCGCTACGGCACCCCGCCCGACGCGGTGGCGCTGGCCAACGACCTGCGCCGGGCGGTGTCCGGCGACGTGTCGGTGACGCAGCGGCTGCGCGGGCGGGCACTCGCCGCGCGGCCGGGCGGCAGCCACGCGGCGCCGAGGGTCGTGTGGCACCGGGAGGCGGCCACGGACGCGGTGGTCGTCGAACTGCGCGCGGCCGACGCCCCGGGCCTGCTGTACCGGGTGACGTCCGCGCTGGACGAGGCCGGCGCCCAGGTACGCGCGGCGCGGATCTCCACGCTGGGCGGCGACGTGGTGGACGCGTTCTACCTGGTCGGCACCTGGGCCGACGAAACCGAACGCGAAAAGGTCGAAGCCGCCGTCCTGGCCGCCGCCGGCTAGGTGCAAGGAAGGGCACCCTGTTATCGCATTTTGCATAGGAGGGGACCCTTCCTAACACGTACGTCAGCGCGCGTACACGGGGAGCCGCTTTGAGGGGGATGTAGCCAGGGGGTGCGGGGGCAGGCTCAAGGGCATGTTTCCTGTTGAGACGCATCTTCTTACCAAGCGGTACGGGGAGCTCGTCGCCGTGGACGGGATCTCGCTCACCGTGCACGGCGGTGAGATCTACGGCTTCCTCGGGCCGAACGGGGCGGGCAAGACGACCACGCTGCGCATGCTGCTCGGGCTGGTCCGCCCGACCTCGGGCACCATCCGCCTCTTCGGCAAGGGGCCGGGGCACCTGGAAGAGGTCGGCGCGCTGATCGAGGGGCCGGGCTTCTATCCGTACCTGTCCGGGCGGGACAACCTGCGCGTGCTGGCCCGCTACGCGGGGTGCGCGCCGGGGCGGATCGACACCGTGCTGGAGCTGGTCGACCTGGTGAGCCGGGCCAAGGACCGCTACTCCACGTACTCGCTGGGCATGAAGCAGCGCCTCGGCGTGGCCGCCGCGCTGCTCAAGGATCCGCGCCTGCTGATCCTCGACGAGCCCACCAACGGGCTGGACCCGGCCGGCATGGCGGACATGCGCACGCTGATCCGCAGGCTGGGCGCGGCCGGCACGACCGTGCTGCTCTCCAGCCACCTGCTCGGCGAGGTCCAGCAGATCTGCGACCGGGTGGGCGTGGTCTCCCGCGGCCGGCTGGTCGCCGAGAGCACGGTTGCCGAGCTGCGCGGCGGGGCGCGGCTGCGGGTGGTGGCGGACCCCATCGAGGACGCCGCCGCGCGCGCCCGCGCGCTGCTGGGCGAGGACCGGGTACGCCTCGACGGTGCCGGCCTGGAGCTGGACGTCACGCCGGAGAAGGCGTCCTGGATCAACGCCGAACTGGTCCACGCCGGCATCGCGGTCAGCGAGCTGGGCGTACGCGAACGAGAGCTCGAAGACGTCTTCCTGGAATTGACAAACGGAGGGCTGACCCATGTGGGGTAGCACGCGAGCCGAGATCACCAAGCTGGTACGGCGCCCGGCGAGCTGGCTGCTGCTGGCCGTCGCGATCGTGCTCAGCCTGACCTTCACGTACCTGGTCCCGTACGCCGGGGCGAACGGCGCCTCCGAGGGCGTGCCGAGCGCCGAACGGGGCGTCGCCGCGACGCTGCCGGATCAGCTGGTCGGCAACTCGATCGGCGGCCTGCCGGTCTTCGCCGGCGCGATCGTGCTGATCCTGGCCGTGCTCGCGGTCGGCGGGGAGTACGGCTGGGGCACCTGGAAGACCGTGCTCGCCCAGGGCCCGTCCCGGCTCACCGTGTACGCCGGGAAGATCACCGCGATCGCCGCGGCGGTCCTCGTCTACGTGCTGGCGCTCTTCGCGGCCGGCGCGGTGACCAGCGCGTTCATCGCGGCAGCCGAGGGCGCGCCGGCGAACTGGCCCTCGTTCGTCGACCTCCTCGGCGGCGTGGGCGCCGGGTGGCTGATGGCGATGATGTGGGCCGGGCTCGGCGTGGTGCTGGCGGTCGGGCTGCGCGGGGTGGCCCTGCCGATCGGGCTGGGCCTGGTCTGGCTGCTCGCCGTGCAGAACCTGCTCACCGGCATCGCCGCACCCCTGCTGGACTGGGTCGACCGGCTGCAGGAGTGGCTGCCCGGCCCGAACGCGGGCTCGCTGGCCGCCTCGCTCGGCAGCTCGGCCGACGCGCCCGGGGTGGCGGTCCTGGTCGGGGACGCGCACGCGGTGGCCGTCATGGCCGCGTACCTGGTGCTCTTCGTCGGGCTCGGTGGGCTGTTGCTGCGCCGCCGTGACGTGATCTAGCAGGATGGGGCCCGTGAAGCTCGTCGACGGCCTGCTCGCCGCCGTTCTGCTCCTCATCGGGCTGGGCGGCACCGGGCAGGCCGGGCGGGTCCAGGACATCCACGTGACGCCCTGGATGTACGCCTTCGTCGTGGTCGCCGCGCTGGCCTTGACCGTGCGGCGCCGGTGGCCGCTCGGCACGCTGGCGGTGGTGGCCACGGCCGCCTCGACGTACCTGGTGATCGGTGGGCCGTACGGGCCGATCCTGCTGTCGTTCCTGGTCGCGGTCTACACGGTCGCCCGGCACCTGCCGATGCGCCGCGCCGTGTTCGCCGCCGGCGCCGCGCTGCTGGTCCTGCTGGCCCACGTCGTCGTGAGCGCGGAACTGGCCGACCTGGTGCCCGCGTCCGCGTGGGTGGCGGTGCCGTTCGCGGTGGGCGTCACCATCCGGCTCAGCCGCGAGGCCGCCGCCCGCGCCCAGGCCGACCTGGCCCGGCAGTACGCCGACGAGGAGCGGCTGCGGGTCGCCCAGGAGGTGCACGACGTGGTTGGCCACGGCCTGTCCGCCATCAACATGCAGGCCGAGATCGCCCTGCACCTGCTCCCCAAGCAGCCCGAACAGGCGGAGGCGGCGCTCACCGCGATCAGCCGCACGAGCCGCGAGGCACTCGACGAACTCCGGGTAACGCTCGCGCTCGTACGGCGTACCAAGGATGGCGAAACCAGATCGGCCACGGCGGGCCTGGCCCGTCTGGACGACCTGGTGTCCCGGATGTCCGAGACCGGCGTGCCGGTCACGGTCGAGACCGTCGGCGAGCGGCGGGACCTTCCGGCGGCGATCGACCTGGCAGCATATCGGGTGGTGCAGGAGTCGCTGACGAACGTGCTGCGGCACGCGGGGGCCGCCACCGCCCGGGTGCGGCTGGAGTTTCGTCCCGAGGAGGTGAGCGTGGAGGTGATCGACACCGGCCGCGGGCCGTCCGGCCCGCCTTCCGGCGGGCACGGCCTCGCCGGCATGCGCGAGCGGATCGCCGCGCTGGGTGGGGAATTCAGCGCCGGGCCCGCGCCGGTCCAGGGCTTCCGGGTGTACGCCAGGGTGCCGTTGCCATGATTCGAGTGGTGATCGCGGACGACCAGGATCTGGTGCGGCTGGGCCTGCGCACGCTCGTGAGCAGCGAAGACGACCTGACCGTGGCCGGCGAGGCGGCGGACGGGCTGGCCGCGGTGGACGTGGCCCGGCGCGAACGCCCCGACGTGGTGCTCATGGACGTGCGGATGCCCGGCATCGACGGCATCGAGGCGACCCGCCGGATCGTGGCGGACCCGGCGCTTTCCGATACCCGCGTGGTCGTGCTCACCACCTTCGAGCTGGACGAGTACGTCTTCGACGCGCTCCGGCACGGCGCCAGCGGCTTCTTGATCAAGGACACCAAGCCGGCCGAGCTGCTGCGCGCGATCCGGCTGGTGGCGGGCGGCGAGGCGCTGCTGTCGCCGTCGGTGACCCGCCGGGTGGTGCGGGAGTTCGCGACCCGCCCGTCGCGGGTGGCCAAGCCGCACCCCCAGCTGGACACCCTCACCGAGCGGGAACGCGAGATCGTCGGGCTGGTCGGCGAGGGGCTGAGCAACGACGAGATCGCCGAACGCCTGGTGGTGAGCCCGGCGACGGCCCGCACCCACGTGTCCCGCGCGATGATCAAGCTGAGCGCGCGGGACCGGGCCCAACTGGTGGTCTTCGCCTACCAGTCGGGGTTGGTGGATATGTAGGGCCGGCTACTCTTGAGCGCGTGTTTGACACCTTGAGCGACCGGCTCTCCGGGATCTTCAGCAAGCTGCGGGGCAAGGGCCGGCTGACCGAAGCCGACATCGATGCCACCGCGCGCGAGATCCGCCTCGCGCTGCTGGAGGCGGACGTAGCGCTGCCCGTCGTCAAGGCGTTCATCGCGAACCTCAAGGAGCGGGCGCGCGGCGCCGAGGTCTCCCAGGCGCTCAACCCGGCCCAGCAGGTCATCAAGATCGTGCACGAGGAGCTGGTGGCCGTCCTGGGCGGCGAGGCGCGGCGGCTCCGGTTCGCCAAGCAGCCGCCGACCGTGATCATGCTGGCCGGCCTCCAGGGCTCCGGTAAGACCACCCTCGCGGGCAAGCTGGCCCGCTGGCTCAAGGCGCAAGGTCACCAGCCGCTGCTGGTCGCCGCCGACCTCCAGCGCCCCAACGCCGTCGGGCAGCTCCAGGTGCTCGGTGGCCGCGCCGGCGTCGAGGTGTACGCCCCGGAGCCCGGCAACGGCGTCGGCGACCCCGTGAAGGTGGCCCGCGACTCCGTCGAGCACGCCCGCCGGGTCGCCCGCGACATCGTCATCGTCGACACCGCCGGCCGACTCGGCATCGACGCCGAGATGATGGCCCAGGCGGCTTCGATCCGCGACGCGATCGACCCCGACGAGATCGTGTTCGTCATCGACGCGATGGTCGGCCAGGACGCGGTCACCACCGCCGAGGCGTTCCGCGACGGCGTGGGCATCACCGGCGTCGTCCTGTCCAAGCTTGACGGTGACGCCCGCGGCGGTGCGGCGCTGTCCGTACGGCACGTGACCGGCGAGCCGATCCTCTTCGCGTCCACCGGCGAAAAGCTGGAAGACTTCGACGTCTTCCACCCCGACCGGATGGCCAGCCGGATCCTCGGCATGGGCGACATGCTCACCCTCATCGAGCAGGCCGAGCAGGCGTTCGACGATGATCAGAAAGAGAAGATGGCCGCCAAGCTCATGGGCGGCCAGACATTCACGCTGGAAGATTTCCTCGACCAGCTCATCGCCGTACGCCGGATGGGACCCATCGCGAACGTGCTCGCCATGATGCCGGGCATGGGTCAGATGAAGGACCAGCTGGCCGACCTGGACGACAAGCACTTCGACCGGGTCACCGCGATCATCCGCTCGATGACCCCCGGCGAGCGCACCAACCCGAAGATCATCAACGGCTCCCGCCGAGCCCGCATCGCCGGCGGCTCGGGCGTCACCGTGATGGACGTCAACCAGCTGCTCAACCGCTTCGCCGAGGCGCAGAAGGTGATGAAGCAGATGGGCGGCATGATGGGCCTGCCCGGCGCCCGCCGCAAGGCGACCAAGTCCCCGAAGAACAAGCGCAAGGGCGGCCGGAGCGGCGGCGGCCGGCCACGCATTCCCGGCGGCGGTTTCCCGGGTGGCATGCCTGGTGGGATGCCGCAGTTGCCACCGGGAATGGACCCTGGCGCATTGGGCGGCGGCACCGGCGGATTCAAGGCGCCGAAGTTGGATTTCGGCAAGCTGGGTAGGAAAAAAATGGGGGACTCGGACCAACCCTGATGGGGCGGCAGAATCATCCGTGAGGTGATTAGGGTGACGCTGAGTCTGCCGCAGCGCGAGGTGTGGACCGTCGACGACCTGGCCGAGTTGCCGCCCGACCTTCCGTACGAGCTCGTCAACGGAAGGTTGATCCTCTTGTCGCCCACGACCCTTCACCAGTTCCTGTGCCTTGAGATTGCGTTGGCGCTCCGAGTCAGTTGTCCGGCCGCCTATCTCCCCGTCTTCGATCTTTCGCTCGACGTCAGCCGCTTCTGCGAGCCGCGGCCCGACGTCGTCGTGATTGATCCGGCACACATCGACAAGCATCCGCCGCCCGTCGAGGACGCGCTCCTAGCTGTCGAGATCGTTTCGAAGGATTCGAAAGTCCGGGACCTTTACGACAAGGCCGGCATGTACGCCGCCGCAGGCGTCGACCGGCACTGGGTGATCGACCCGCTGGGTGACAAGATTTCCCTTGCCGAGCACGTCCTGGAGCCGAAGCTGCGCCGCTACGCGATTGTCCGGCAGACGACCGACGTGTTCACCACCAACGAGCCGTACTCGATCACCGTCGACTTGCCGGCACTGACGGCCCGCCGCGACGAGTTGTTGGCCCGGACCAAGACGGGGGAGTGACGATCGGGTAGGACTGTGCGCATGGCGTTACATGTGCGCGGGGTCCTGCTTCCGGACGACGAAGAGCGCGACCTGTGGCTGGTCGGCGACACGGTGACCTTCACCCCGGTCCCTGACGCGGAGACCATCGCCGGCGGCGGGTACGTGCTTCCGGGGCTGGTCGACGCGCACTGCCACATCGGCATCGCGCCGGGCGGGGCGCCGATCTCCGGGATCGCGGAGGCCAAGGAGCTCGCCGCCAAGGACCGGGACGCCGGCGTGCTCGCCATCCGGGACGCCGGCTCGCCGTACCCGTACCCGCAGCTCGACGACGACCCCGACGTGCCGCGGCTGGCGCGCGCCGGCCGGCATGTCGCCCCGCCCAAGCGCTACCTGCGCGACATCGGCGTGGAGGTCGGCGCGCCGGACGTACCGGCGGAGGTGGCCGCGCAGGCGCGGGCCGGGAACGGCTGGGTGAAGCTGGTCGGCGACTGGATCGACCGCGGTGTAGGTGACCTGGCGCCGGCATGGGACGCGGCGACGCTGACCGCGGCCGTACGGGCGGCGCAGGCGGCGGGGCGCGGATCACGGCGCACACGTTCTCCGAGGAGGCGGTGGCGGTGCTCGTACGGGCCGGCATCGACTGCGTGGAGCACGGCACGGGGCTGTCGGTGGACCTGATCGACGAGATGGCCCGGCGGGGGACGGCGCTGGTGCCCACGATGATCAATATCGCCACGTTCGGCGGGATCGCGGCGCGGGCCGAGGAGAAGTTCCCCGCGTACGCCCAGCACATGCGCGCCCTCGGCGACGGCTTCCCCGAGGTGGTGCGCGCGGCGTACGACGCGGGTGTCCCGCTCTACGTCGGCACCGACGCGGGCGGCGGGATCGCCCACGGCCGGGTCGCCGACGAGATGCTGCGCATGCACGAGGTGGCCGGCATCCCGGCGGGTGACGTTTTGCGGTCGGCGTCGTGGGGGGCCCGGGCGTGGTTGGGCTTCCCCGGCCTGGTCGAGGGCGGTTTGGCCGACCTGGTCGTGTACGACTCCGACCCTCGCGAGGACCTACGCGTGGTCCGCGCCCCGAAGCGCATCGTGCTCCGCGGCCGCGTCCTCCTCTGACGGCTGCTCGGCCAGGCCCCCGCCACCGCGCCGATCAAGGACTTCCACGCCGATCAAGGGCAAACGGCCGTGGAAAAGAGATCAAACCACGACCGTTTGCCCTTGATCGACGCCAAAGTCCTTGATCGACGGGCAAGCGCCGAACCTGTCGACGTCCGCCATCCCCAAAGCGGACACGGACGCCGCCCGATGAGGTTGCACACCGGCGCCGGACTAGGATGTCGGCTCATGGCACGTGTGCTCACTCCCCGGACGGAAGACTTTCCCCGCTGGTACCAGGACGTCATCGCGAAGGCGCAGCTGGCTGACAATGGCCCGGTGCGCGGCACGATGGTGATCCGCCCGACCGGGTACGCCATCTGGGAGCGCATGGTCGCCGAGATGGACGCCCGGATCAAGGCGGCCGGCGCGGAGAACGCGTACTTCCCGCTCTTCATCCCGGAGAGTTACCTGCGCCGCGAGGCCGAGCACGTGGAGGGCTTCTCGCCGGAGCTGGCGGTGGTCACCCACGGTGGCGGCAAGCAGCTCGCCGAGCCGGTCGTGGTGCGGCCGACCAGCGAGACGGTGATCGGCGAGTTCATGGCCAAGTGGGTCGACTCGTACCGGGACCTGCCGCTGCTGCTCAACCAGTGGGCCAACGTCGTGCGCTGGGAGCTGCGTCCGCGGATCTTCCTGCGGACGAGCGAGTTCCTGTGGCAGGAGGGGCACACCGCCCACGCCACCGAGGCCGACGCGCGGGCCTACGCCCGCAAGATCCTCCATGAGGTGTACGAGGACTTCATGGTCGGCGTGCTGGGCATCCCGGTGCTGGTCGGGCGCAAGACCAACAGGGAGCGGTTCGCGGGCGCGACCAGCACGTACACGCTCGAAGGCATGATGGGCGACGGCAAGGCGCTGCAGCTGGGCACGTCGCACGAACTGGGGCAGAATTTCGCCCGCGCGTTCGACATCACGTTCACTTCGTCGACCAGCACGGTCGACCACGCCTGGACCACGTCCTGGGGCACCACCACGCGCATGATCGGCGGCATGATCATGGTGCACGGCGACGACAACGGCCTGCGCGTGCCGCCGCGGCTCGCGCCGATCCAGGCGTACCTGATGGTGGTGAAGGAAGGGGACGGCGTGGGCGAGGCGGCGGCCAAGCTCCGCGACGCCTTGCGCGACGCGGGGGTCCGCGTCGGCTTCGACGACCGCGTCGACACCCCTTCGGCCGCCGGGCCGTCGACGCCGAGCTCAAGGGCTATCCGGTACGCGTAGAGCTCGGTCCCCGCGACCTCGCGGCCGGCAACGCGGTGGTGGTCCGCCGGGCGGACGGCTCGAAGACCCCCGTGCCGGTGCCGGACGTCGTCTCGGCGGTGCTCGCCGCGCTCCAGGCCGACCAGCAGAAGCTGCACGACGACGCGCTGGCGTTCCGTCTCGACCGCACCGTCGAGGTCAAGACCCTGGCGGAGGCCATCGAGGCCACCGCCACCGGGTGGGCCCGGGTGCCGTGGTCGGTGGTCGGCGCGGCGGGCGAGGCGTCGGCCAACGCGGAGGGCGTGACCGTGCGCTGCCTGGTACGCCAGGACGGCTCGGTCCCCGACTCCGAGGACGAGCCCGACCTGGTGGCTGTGCTGGCTCGGGCGTACTGAGTTCGCGCGTTCCGATGCCTTTTTCGCCTGGCCGGCTGATCGTTCACCGCAACGTCCGCCGCGGCCGCATCGGCTGGGTACGCCCCGCCCGCGTGGTCAGCGACGACGAGCGCGGCCTGCTGCTGTGGGTCGCCCGCGGCACACCGGTGGCCAGCGAGGTCACCGACGACGGCAAGAGCATGCGCGAGGTCCCGTTCGCCGAGTTCGTCACCCGGTCGTACCGCCTGCTGCCGGGCACCTGGGCGGGCCCGCCGGTGCTGATGTTCCTCCCGGTCGGGGCGCCGCACTCGGTGTGGTGGTTCCGGGACGACGCCGACCGCTTCGCCAACTGGTACGTCAACCTGGAAGAGCCCGGCGTGCGCTGGGACGACGGCGCGGTGGCCGGGGTCGACATGGTGGACCAGGACCTCGACGTGGTCGCCTGGCCGGGCGGCACCTGGGAGTGGAAGGACGAGGAGGAGTTCGCCGAGCGGCTGGGCTTTCCCGAGCACTACTGGGTCGCCGACGAGGCGGCGGTGCGCGCCGAGGGCCAGCGTGTGATCAAGCTCATCGAGGCGGGCGAGTTTCCGTTTGACGGGACGTGGACCGACTTCGTGCCCGACCCGGCCTGGGCGACGCCCGCGGCGCTGCCCGCCGGATGGGATCGCCCCCGGCCATCTAGCGGGCCGCCGTGTCTGGCACAATGGGACGCTGGTATGCCGGCACGCGTCCGCGCCCTCTAACCCGGACGTGCGGCCAGTCCACCCGAGCTCCGACGCCACAGCCCCACGTGGCGACCGGCAGTTCACCCGTTATCGCGCACAGGAGCGAAACTAACCGTGGCCGTAAAGATCCGGCTCCTGCGGATGGGTAAGATCCGCAACCCGCAATACCGCATCGTCGTCGCCGACTCGCGCACCAAGCGCGACGGTCGGGCGATCGAGTACGTCGGCATTTACCAGCCGAAGGAAGACCCCTCGGTCATCGAAGTCAAGTCGGACCGGGTCCAGCACTGGCTCTCCGTCGGCGCCCAGCCCAGCGAGGCTGTCCAGCGCATCCTGGAGAAGACCGGCGACTGGCAGAAGTTCAAGGGCGAGCCGGCCCCGCCGCCGCTGCTCGTCGCGCCGGAGCGTGCCGACCGCAAGGCGGCGTACGAGGCCGAGGCGAAGGCGGCCGCCGGGCTCGCGGAGGCGGCTCCGGCCAGGCCCGCGAAGAAGGCAGCCAAGAAGGCGGCGGCCCCTGCGGACGCTGCCGAGAAGACCGAGGAGCAGGCCGGTGCCACCTCCGGCGAGCAGGTCTGAGGTGGCCCTCCGGCCCGCGCTGGAGCACCTCGTCAAGGGCATAGTCGACCACCCGGACGACGTCCGGGTGCGCATGGTCGACTCCCGCCGCGGCAAGCGGCTCGAGGTGCGGGTACACCCTGAAGATCTCGGTACCGTGATCGGTCGTGGCGGGCGCACCGCGAAGGCGCTGCGTCAGGTGATCGGCTCGATCGGCGGTCGCGGCGTGCGGGTTGACATCGTCGACTCGTACTGAGCCTGCTATGGATCTTCGCTACGTCGGTCGCATAACCCGGCCGCACGGCATCCGCGGTGAAGTCAGCGTGGAGGTGCGGACGGACGAACCGGACGAGCGGTTCGCCCCTGGGAAGGTGTTGATCACCGACCCGGGGGCGCAGCCGTCTTCCGACGACCCTTCCGCCTATCGCGTCCCCGAGCGGCTCACCATCGAAGCCGTCCGCGCCCACCAGGGCCGGCTGATCGTCGTGTTCGAGGGGGTCTACGACCGCAACGTCGCGGAGGCGCTGCGCGACGTCCTGCTCGGGGTCGACATCGCGGAGATCGCCGCCCCCGACGACCCGGACGAGTTCAACGACCACCAGTTGGTCGGCCTGACCGCCGTCACGCCGGCGGGGGAGACCCTGGGCGAGGTGGCCCGCATCGACCACGCGCCGGCGTCCGACCTGCTGGTGCTGCGCCGCCCCGAGGGCAAGATCGCGCTGGTCCCGTTCGTCAAGGCGATCGTGCCGGAGGTCGACCTGGCCGGCGGCCGGGTGGTCGTCGACCCGCCCGAGGGCCTCTTCGACCTCTAAGCCTCGCGGCGGGACATGCTGATCGCCAGTTCCACCCGCGAGCTGAGGCTGAGCTTGGCCAGGATGCTCGACACGTGCGTCTGCACGGTACGGCGGGACAGGAACATCTGAGCGGCGATGTCCGGGTTCGACCGTCCCTCGGCCACCATCAGGGCGACCCTGTTCTCGGTGCCGGTGAGCGCCGCCCAGCCGTGCTTCGGGCGCTTGCGGGGCCCGTGCCGCCCGCGCCGGATCCCGGCCTGCCGCAGTCGCGCCTCCGCACGGTCCGCGTCCCAGCCGGCTTCGAGGCCGGCGTAGCGGTCGAGCGCCTTCCCGAGCGCCTCCCGGGCCTCGGTCTCCCGGCCGGCGCGGGCCAGCACGGTGGCCGCACTCTCGTACCCCTGTCCCTCGTGCAGCGGCCACCCGGCCTGGTGGAACGCGCCGGCGGCGCTCAGCAGCCGGTCGGGGTCGTCGTCGGCCAGCCCGCGGCACAGCAGCGCGGTGGCTTCGAGGCTGCGCGTCGGCTGCCCGGCCGCGAGCGCCTCGGAGGTGTCGGCCAGGTCGGCGGCCCGCTTGTGGTCGCCGACGACGGTGGCGAGCCGGGCCAGGTCGGCGCAGACGCGGTAGATGATCCGCCGCTGGTCCAGCCCCCAGGCCCGCTCCCAGACCGGATAGAGCAGTTCCAGCGCGCGCTCGGGCCGGGATCGGGACTCTTCCAGGAGCGCCTGCGCCCAGCGGGTGAGGTAGCCGTACTTGCGCCCGCCCACGCCCTCGCCCGGCTCGGGAAGCGCGTGCAGGTCCTGGTGGTAGGCGCCGCGCCGGATGGCGATCAGGGCGGCGAGCGCGCGCAGCCCCACCGCCTGGCCGAGCGGGTCGGGGCCGTCCAGCCCGGTCTCGATCTCGGCGAGCGCGTCGTCCCAGCGGCCGTCCAGAAACCGCAGGCGGGCGCGTAGGGCATGGGTCAGCGCCAGGTAGACGCCGCCGGTGGCCTGGTTGTGGCGCACCGCCGTGGCCAGCGCCTCGTCCGCCTCCGCGAACCGGTCCAGCTCCAGCAGGCAGTAGCCGCGCATCGCGTACGGGTCGGCCTGCAGGTCCGGCTGGATCCCGCGGCCGAACGCGGCCAGCGCCCGTTCGTTGTGCGCGTAGGCGCCTGCCATGTCGCCGTCCGCGAACCGCAGCGCGGACAGGCCCAGGTAGCCGAGCCCGATGGCCTGCGTGTTCCGGTCCGCCTCGCCCTCCTCCACGGCCAGCCGGGCGGCCAACTCGCCGGCGTCGAACCGTTCCAGGTAGAACAGGCACGTCGCGGCGAAGCCGTGGAAGCGCCCGGCCTGCCCCGGCGCGAGGTCGGGCAGCCGCAGCGCCTCCTCCGCCACGGTGACCGCCTCGTCCAGCCGCCCCTGCCGGTAGCACGCCTGAAGCAACAGCCAGTGCAGCGCCGGGTCGCCGTTGGTCAGCATCGCGGCGCGCGCCGCCCGTTCCGCCTCGACCGGGTCGCCGTCCCAGAGCAGGGCCCGGACCAGATGCAGTCGCAGCGCGTCCGCCGCCGGCGCGCCGCTGTCCACCGCCGCCAGGGCTCGCCGGAGCAGGGGTACGGCGAGCCGTGGCGCCCGCACGATCAGCGCGTCCGACTGACTGAGCAGCCAGTCAACCGTGCCCGGGTCGACGGCCGTCCCGGCGAGCAGGTGCTCGGCGACGCGTTCCACCGGGGCGCCCGCGGCGGCGAGCACCTCACCGGCCCGCAGCCGGAGCGCAGTGCGTACGGCGGCCGGCAAGTGCTCGGCGAGGGCCTCCCGGATGAGGTCGTGGCGGAAGACGAACTGCCGGCCGTTGTCGATGAGCAGGCCCGCCTCCATGGCCTGGACGAGCGCCTCGGAGACGGCGCCCAGCGGGCTGTCGAGCACCCGGGACAGCTCGGTGACGTCGACCGTCGGGCCCAGCACCGCGGCCATCTCCAGGGTGTCCCGGGCGTTGCGCGGCAGGAAGTCCAGCCGGCGCAGCACGCTCTCGACCAGCGAGGCGGGCAGCGCCTGCGGCTCGCGTCCCGCCACGTCGGCCACCCCGCCGTCGACGGTGATCGCGGCGGCGCGGTTCAGGGCGTCGACCAGTTCGGTGACGTACATCGGGTTGCCGCCCGCGCGGGCCACCAGGCCGGCGAGGGCCTCCCCGGGTGGGGCGGCCAGGATCTCCCGCACCAGGGCCGCGACGGCCGCGTCCGGCAGCGGCTCCAGACGCAGCACCTCCGAGCCCCGCGCCTGCAGCCCGCGGATGAGCCCGGCCACCGGCTCGTCGCGCGGCGCCGACCGCACGGCGATGACCATGAGCAGCGGCTGCTGGCCGATGCCCTGACCGAGGCGGTGCAGCACCAGCACGCTCGACGGGTCGGCCCACTGCGCGTCGTCCACGATCAGCGCGACCGGGCCGGCGGCGCACCACTGGTCCATCAGGTCCAGGATCGCCTCGGTGGCGGCGAACTCGTGGTTGACCGCGGCCACGCTCTGCCCGAGGGCGTCCTCGCCGCGCAACAGCCCGGCGACCCGGGCTGTGGTGGCGTCCTGCTTCGTCCCGCTTCGGAGGCCCAGACAGGTGCCGATCGCGGCGAACGGGAGCCGCTGCTCCAGGTCTTCGGCCGCCCCGCGCACGACCCGCATCCCGAGTCGGGCGCACTCCGCCGCGACCGTGTCCAGCAGTGTCGTCTTGCCGATCCCCGGCTCGCCCTCGACCAGAAGGCTCGCGCCGTTTCCCGCCGCGGCCCGCGCCGCCAGCTCCGCCACCCGCGCGCTTTCAGCTTCCCGCCCCACCGTGTGGGCCGACATGCGCTGAGCCTAACCCTCGCTGAGGCGTTAGGAAGGGCCCCTTGCTATGCACAAAGCGATAACAAGGGGCCCTTCCTTGCAGACAGAGACGCCCCGGATGGTGGGGAGGCGTGGAACGTCCACCATCCGGGGCCGCACCGGTCGGGGGATGACCGGCGGTTCTGTTAGGCCGCTTTTGCCGGAGGCAGGGCGGCGGCGGCCTTGGGGCAGATGGTCGTTCGGGTCGACCATCCTCTAACGCGGTTCGTGTACGCGGCCGCCACCGTTTCCCGGGCCCAGCGCATCCGGGCGACGGCGGTGTCGGGGTGGTCGCCGAACTCCTGCGCGACCTGGGCCACGCAGTTCTGCACGCCGTGCGTGCGGACGGTCCGGACAACCGCGGCGCGTACCTGCTCCGCGTTGGGGCGCTGCGAGTGCTGGAGCTCAGACACGAACAGCGCCTCGCACCGCGTCGCGGTGATGTTCAAGCGGGGCATGTGCATCACCATGGCCCGGCGTTGCGGGGGAAACATCCGCCACGACGCGGAGAATCGGATACTGGCGAAGACGTGTTCACGATCGCGAGCACGTGCTCGATGGTGGTGTGGGCGCGGTTGGCGATCTGCTCGATCGGGACCCGGCTCGCCAGGGCTTGCCTGATCGCCGAGCGCCAGGTGACGTCGGCCCGGGCCCGCACCTCCGCGGCCTGGCCCAGCACGTAGAGTGCCTGCTCGGATGATCCGTACATGCGATAAAGACTCGCCTTCCGGGGCGCCGGATACATCCGCCACCATGCGGAGGTCGAACAAGAAGATGCGGATCGACGTTGTCACGATCTTCCCGGAGTACTTCGCTCCGCTTGACCTGTCGCTGATCGGCAAGGCCCGGTCCAGCGGACTGCTCGACGCCGCGGTGCACGACCTCCGGACCTGGACATACGACGTACACCGGACGGTTGACGACACCCCGTACGGCGGCGGGCCGGGCATGGTCATGCGCCCCGAGCCGTGGGGGAGGCCCTGGACGCGCTCGCCCCGGACGGCGCCGCCCGGCTGGTCGTGCCCACCCCGGCGGGCACCCCGTTCACCCAGGCGCTCGCGCACGAGCTGGCCGCCGAGCCGCACCTGATCTTCGCCTGCGGCCGGTACGAGGGCATCGACCAGCGCGTCCTCGACCACGCGGCGACCCGGATGCCGGTCACCGAGGTGTCGCTGGGGGACTACGTCCTGTTCGGCGGGGAGGTCGCCGTCCTGGCCATGTGCGAGGCGATCGTCCGGCTGCTGCCCGGCGTGCTGGGCAACGCCGACTCGCTGGCGGACGAGTCGCACGCGCACGGGCTGCTGGAGACCCCGGTCTACACCAAGCCGCCGGAGTGGCGCGGACACCCCGTACCCGAGATATTGCGGTCTGGAGATCATGGCCGGATCGCGCGGTGGCGCCGCGACCAGGCCCTGTTGCGCACGGCACAGCGGCGGCCGGATCTGCTGGCGGCGCTGGACCCAGGTACCCTCGACAAGCGCGACGTCACGGTCTTGACCGGGGCCGGATTTCCGGTCCGGGGTGCCGATATGGCAAAGTAGTGAGGTTGCCATCTCCCGGCCGTCGCGAGGCGACGATCGCGCCGACTAGTCTTACCGCCCCAACGAGTCTTGAGGAAGCCAGCGATGAACACGCTCGATGCACTGGACGCCCAGTCGAAGCGGACCGACCTCCCCGACTTCCGCGCCGGTGACACCGTGAAGGTGCACGCGCGGGTGGTCGAGGGCAACCGTTCCCGGGTCCAGGTCTTCCAGGGCGTCGTCATCCGGCGCCACGGTGCCGGCCTGCGCGAGACCTTCACCGTGCGGAAGGTGAGCTTCGGCGTCGGCGTCGAGCGCACCTACCCGATCAACAGCCCGGCCCTCGACCGTATCGAGATCGTCACGCGTGGTGCCGTCCGCCGGGCGAAGCTGTACTACCTCCGCGAGCTTCGGGCAAGGCCGCGAAGATCAAGGAGAAGCGCGAGGCGAAGGCTTCGTAAGTCTCTGCCTGAGCGTTGGTCGGTAAGGGCGCCGGCCGGATACGCTATGGGGCAGTGACGTACGACGAACGCTTCGTCCGCGGTCCACGCCAGGGCGCAGCGACACCCCAGAACTACCGCTCGCAAAGCTTTCGGGGAGGAAGCACAGCGGGCGGTAGTGCTGTATCCCGGGCCCGGGGGACGCGCGACGTGCAGCCGGAGGACGACCTCGACCCTTTTCGGTCGCCGCGGCGGGCCAGGCCCAGTGGCATCCGCAAGCAGATGCCACTGTGGCAGGAGCTCCCGCTGCTGCTCATCGTCGCGTTCTGCCTGGCGGTGCTGATCCGCACGTTCCTGCTCCAGGCGTTCTTCATCCCGTCAGGGTCCATGGAGGACACGCTGCTCATCGGCGACCGGGTCCTCGTCAACAAGATCGTTTATGACGTCCGGGATCCGCAGCGGGGCGAGGTCGTGGTGTTCCGCGGCCCGCCGAACTGGACGCCCGAGTTTCAGGAGCCCGAGCTGGGCTTCATGGCCAAGCTCGGCCGCACGGTCGGCGACCTGGTCGGGGTGAGCCGGCCCGGGGAGAAAGACTTCATCAAGCGGGTCATCGGCGTCCCCGGCGACAAGGTGAAGTGCTGCGACGAGCAGGGCCGGGTGCAGGTCAACGGCAAGTCGCTCGACGAGCCGTACGTGCTGGAGAACTCCGATCCCGACCTGCCGGCCAACCCGCGCGAGTGCCGGTCGCGGCAGTTCGCCGAGATCACCGTGGCCCCGGGCAACCTCTGGGTGATGGGCGACCATCGGCTCGTGTCGCAGGACTCGCGGTGCCAGGGTCAGGTGCCGATCGACAACGTGATCGGCCGGGCGTTCGTCATTGTCTGGCCCTACGACCGGTGGAATGGGCTCGGCACACCGTCGACATTCGACGGCGTGCCGCAGGCGGTGGCGATGCCGGCCACGCCGGTGCGCCCGCCCGTGCAGGGCGACATCGTGGTGATCCTGCCGATCGTGGGGTCTTTGGCGTTCTCCGCGCGTTCCCGACGCCCATTCTCAGGTCTGCGTCGTAGGCTCCGTCCGTGATTGACGAGCAGACCGACAAGCGCCGCAGTTCGTTCTGGCGCGAGCTGCCCATCCTGCTGGGCGTGGCCATCCTGGTGGCCGTGCTGGTGCGCGCCTTCGTCCTGCAGACGTTCTACATCCCGTCGCCGTCGATGGAGCACACCCTCGACATCTACGACCGGGTGCTCGTCAACAAGCTGGTCTACGACTTCCGGTCGCCGAAGCGCGGCGAGATCGTGGTGTTCGAGGCGCCGAAGGACTGGCGCAGCAACCCCGACGGCGAAGACTTCATCAAGCGGGTCATCGGCGTCGGCGGCGACCGCATCGTCTGCTGCGACGCCGAGCAGCGCCTGATGATCAACGGGCAGTCGCTCGACGAGCCGTACATCTTCTCCGAGGGCGGCACCACCGACCTGGCGGCCGACGAGTCGTTCGACATCACGGTGCCCGAGGGTCGGCTGTGGATGATGGGCGACCACCGGTCCGCGTCCGGCGACTCGCTGGAGCACTACGAGCGCACCCGCGACCTCAACATCGCCACGATCCCCGAAGACGCCGTGATCGGCCGGGCGTTCGTGGTGTTCTGGCCGGTTGGCCGGGCCAAGTGGCTGTCGGTGCCGGATCCGTTCGACTCGATCCCGTCCGCCGGCGGCTGACCGCGACGCCTTAGGCTGGGGCCGTGGACGCTATCCCCCGCCGGGCGGCCCGGGTGCTGCTCGTCGACGGTGACGATCGCGTGTTGATGTTTCGGGGATTCGACCCGGCCCGGCCCGACCACCGCTACTGGTTCACCCCCGGCGGAGGGCTGGACGGCGACGAGGCGTACGCGGTGGGAGCGGCCCGCGAGCTGGCGGAGGAGACCGGCCTGCGGCTGACCCCGGACGAGCTCGGCGCGCCGGTCTGGGACGAGGTCACCGTGTACCCGTTCGACGGCCAGCTGTACCGGCAACATCAGGAGTTCTTCCTCGTGCGGGTGCCGGCGTGGGAGGTCGACACCGGCGGGTTCGACGAGATGGAGCGCGACTCGATCGACGGCCACCGGTGGTGGGAGGTGGCCGACCTGGAGTCGACCACGGAGAAGATCTATCCGGACGACCTGGCCGGCCTGCTGCGCCGGGTGCTGGAGGTGGAGACGTGCTGACCCCGCCGCGTACCGTCGTACGCCGGGAGGGTGGCATCTACGCCCTCGAACGGGCGCTGCAGCGGCGCGGGTTCCGGATCGTGGCCGGTGCCGACGAGGCCGGCCGGGGCGCCTGCGCCGGCCCGCTGGTGGCCGCCGCCGCCGTGCTGCCCGAGGGCCGGCGCGGCGAGGTCGACGAGCTGACCGACTCCAAGCTGCTCACCCCGGCCGCCCGCGAGCGGGTGTACGCCGAGGTCGTCGCGCGCGCCCTGGCGTACGCCGTGGTGGTGATCCCGGCGGCCGAGGTCGACGCGCGCGGCCTGCACGTGTGCAACCTCGCGGCGATGCGCCGCGCCCTGGCGGCGCTGACCACCCGGCCGGACTACATCCTGACCGACGGGTTCGGCGTCGACGGGCTGGGCGTGCCCGGCCTCGCCGTCTGGAAGGGCGACCAGGTGGCCGCCTGCGTTGCCGCGGCGAGCGTGCTCGCCAAGGTGACCCGAGACCGGATCATGGTGGAGCTGCACGAGCGCTACCCGGAGTACGGCTTCGACGAACACAAGGGTTACGTCACGCCCGAGCACAGCGCGGCGCTCCGTAGCCACGGTCCGTGTCTGGAGCATCGCTTTTCGTACGTCAACGTGGCCTCCGCGTCGGGTCGCGACTCCCGGCCGCCGCGCGCTCGCCGTCCGGTGGCGCAGCTCATCCCGCAGGGGGTACCGTCGGCGTGGCGTTGGCTGAGGGGGCGCGGCTGCCGCTGCCAGTGGGGAAGATGTGGCCATGGAAGGCGGAGTGCGATGAGCGCAGAAGATCTCGAGAAGTACGAGACCGAGATGGAGCTGCAGCTCTACCGGGAGTACCGCGACATCGTCCGCCAATTTTCCTACGTGGTCGAGACCGAGCGCCGCTTCTACCTCGCCAATCAGGTCGACCTCCACGTGCGCAACTCCGATGGAGAGGTCTACTTCGAGGTCGAGATGCACGACGCCTGGGTGTGGGATATGTACCGCCCCGCCCGATTCGTCAAAAACGTTCGAGTGATGACCTTCAAGGACGTCAACGTCGAAGAGTTAGAAAAGCCCGATATCTCCCTTCCGGCGGAGAGTGGTTTCGGCGGCTGACGCCGCCCGCACATAGCAGATCGACAAGCATTCCGGGCGTTATCCACAGCGGGGTCCGCTGTCCACAGGCCGGCTGGTCGATGGTTGCGCTCTTTCCCGGGTACGCGGAGGCTACCGGCCATGCATGCGGTGGTGCTCCTGATGTCGCTGTTGCTGGTGGGTGCTCCCGCCGCGCCCCCAGTCCTTTCTGCGCGGTCTCTCCCCACCGCGCCGGCGGCTTCCTTCCGGTGGCCGCTGGACGGGGTGCCGCGGGTGGTGCGGCGCTTCGACCCGCCCCGGCGCCGTGGCTGCCGGGGCATCGCGGCGTCGACCTGGCGGCCCCGGCGGGAGCCCCGGTCCGGGCCGCCGGCACGGGCGTCGTGCACTTCGCCGGCACGGTGGCCGGCCGGGGCGTCGTCAGCGTGGCGCACCCGAACGGTCTCCGCACCACGTACGAGCCGGTCGAGCCCACCGTGCGGACCGGTGACCGGGTAGCCGTGGGCGACCAGATCGGCCTGCTCACGGCCGGCCACCCGGGCTGTCCCGAGGCGGCGTGCCTGCACTGGGGCCTGCGCCGCGGCGACGCCTACCTGGATCCGCTGGCGCTGCTGGGATTGGGCCGGGTGCGACTGTTGCCGCTCAGCAGCGCGGGCAGGCGCTCGGCCAGGCGGTCGTACTCCTCCCGGCGGTTGTAGACCTGCCCGCACAGGCGCAGCCAACCCCGGCCGTCCCAGGCCATGACGGCGACCATCGCGCCCACCTCGTCGGCGATGCGCACCTCCAGCGCCTCCGCATCCGGGACGGTGGCGGCCACGCCGGCCGGCAGCGGCACGATCCGCATGGCGACGCCAGCCGGCAGGGCCCCGCCCGGGCCGGGCAGGTCGCCGGGCGCCACGCCGAGCGCGGCCCCGACCACCCGCTGCCCGTACGCGGCCAGCCCCGCGTTGTGCTCACGCACCCGGTCCACGCCGAGCGTCCGCAGCGCGAAGAGCCCGGTCGGCGCGGCCAGCCACGGCGTGTAGTCCAGCGTGCCCTGCCACTCCACCCGGGCCGGGAACCCGGCATCCTGCTCCCACGAGACGGCCAGCGGGTCGATCCGGTCCCGCCACCGCGGCGCGACACTGAGCAGGGCGGTGCCGCGCGGCGCGTACGCCCACTTGTGCAGGTTGCCCACCCAGAAGTCGGCGCCGATCGCGTCGACGCGTACCGGCAGCATCCCCGGCACGTGGGCACCGTCGACCAGCACGGGCACCCCGGCCGCCCGGGCCACCGCGGCGACCTGCTCCACCGGAAACAGCCGGGCCGTCGCCGACGCGATGTGGTCCACGACCAGCAGCCTCGTACGCCCCGGGCGCAGCGCGTCCGCCACCCGCGCGGTGACCTCGTCGTCGGTGGCGTCGAGCGGCACGTCAACCGTGCGCGTGGACGCCCCGGTGCGCCGGCCCTCCCGCTCGGCGGTGAACGCGACCGCGCCGTACCGGTGGTCGGTCAGCAGGACCTCGTCGCCGGGGCGCAGGCCCAGCGACTGCAACACGATGGCCGCGCCCGCGGTGGTGTTGCCGACCAGCGCGGCGCCGTCCGGATCGGCACCCAGGAAGGCGGCGAGGTGCCGGCGGGTGTGGGCGATCCGCTCGGGCAGGTCGCGAAAGAACCGGATCGGGTTGGCCTCGGCCTCGTCGCGCAGCCGCTGCAGGGCCCGCTGCGCGGCGACGGGCACGGCGCCGCGCGCACCGTGGTTGAGGTAGCTCACGGCCGGGTCGAGGGAAAAGCACTCGTGCCGCCGGTCCCAGGAGACCTCGACGCCTTCGATGAGTGCCATGTGGTGGGAGGCTACGCGCGGGGGTGTGCCTGGCGGTACGCGGCCCGGAGACGCTCCACGGAGACGTGCGTGTAGATCTGCGTGGAGGACAGGCTCGCGTGGCCCAGCAACTCCTGCACCGCGCG
This sequence comes from Phytohabitans rumicis, assembly GCF_011764445.1. Lineage (NCBI taxonomy): Bacteria > Bacillati > Actinomycetota > Actinomycetes > Micromonosporales > Micromonosporaceae > Phytohabitans > Phytohabitans rumicis. Next base: position 2,910,865 of record NZ_BLPG01000001.1, on the reverse strand, counting down.
CAGGTCGGCACCGCCTTCGAGCAGGTGGGTGGCGGCGGAGTGGCGCAGCCCGTGCGGGCTGACGTGGGGCAGGCCGGCCGCGCGGGCGTACCCGCTCACCACCCGGCGCGCGATCGTCGCCTGGAGCCGGCCGCCGCGCGCGCCCAGCAGCAGCGCGTCGCCGCTGTCCGGGCCCGTGAGCGCGCCCCGGCCCAGCCGCAGCCAGCCGTCGAGCGCCTCCTCCGCCGGAAGTCCATAAGGGACGGATCGCTCCTTGCCGCCCTTGCCGAACACCCGGACCACCCGCCGCCCGCGGTCGACGTCGGCCACGTCCAGGCCGCACAGCTCGCTGACCCGGATGCCGGTGGCGTAGAGCAACTCCAGCACGACCCGGTCGCGCAGCAGCACCGGGGAAGCCTCGTCGCCGGGTGCCTGCACCAGCGCCTCGGCCTGCTCGGCGCGCAACACGGTGGGCAGGTCCCGGTGCGCCTTAGGGCTGGCGAGCTGAGCACCCACGTCGACCGCGAGCAACTCGCCCCGATGCGCCCACGCGCTGAACGTGCGTGCCGAGGCCGCCCGGCGCGCCAACGACGTACGGGCCGCGCCGAGCGTGCGCAGCTTCGCCAGCCAGCTCCGCAACACGGCGATGTCGAGGTCACCGGGCGCTCCGCAGCCCATGAGAGCCGCGTGGTCGAGCAGCGACACCACATCCCCGACGTATGCCCGGACGGTGTGGACCGAGCGGTTTTCCACGCTGGCGAGGTGGCGCGCGAAGTCGTCGACCGCGTCGCGCATCGGCTCCGGCAGCCCTTCGTGGATCGCCCGGATGCTGACGCTCTTGCGCTTCACATCCCCGACCGTCCGGGCCGGGGCGGCCGGATGTCAAGGCGCCGCGCCGCTCGACCTCGCCGCCTTGGCTCCCTTGGCCGTCTTGGTGGCTGTCTTGCTGGTCGCGCGCGCCTTTGTCGCCAGCGCGTACCCGCCCTCCCGGCGGGTGAGGAAGCCGAGGCTCTCCAGCAGGGTCAGCTTGCGCATCGTCGTACGCACGTCGATGCCGGCGCGCGCGGCCAACTCGTCGAGGCCGGCGGCTCCACGCCGGGGCACCGACTCCAGCACCAGGGCGGACTCGGCGTCCAGGACGTCATGCGGGCGCTCCACCCCGCGCGGCCGCGGCGCCAGCTCGCCGATGGGGCCGATCTCCTCCAGCACGTGGTCGATGCCGGTCACCAGGCGCACCTCCGGGTGGTCGCGCAGCATCTCGTGGCACCCGACCGACATCGCCGAGGTCACCGGGCCGGGCACCACCATCGGCCGGCGGCCCAGCGCCCGCGCCCGCCGCAGCGTCTGGCTTGCGCCGCTGCGCGCCGACGCCTCGACGACCACCGTCCCGCGGGTCGCCGCGGCGATCACCCGGTTGCGGATCAGGAAGCGGTGGCGCAAAGGATCGGAGCCCGGCGGCCACTCGCTGATGAGCAGCCCCGACTCGGCGATCCGGTCGAAGAGCGCGGTGTTGCCCGCCGGATACGGACGATCGACGCCACAGGCGAGCACCGCCACTGTCAGCCCGCCGGCCGACAGCGCGCCGCGGTGGGCGGCCGCGTCGATGCCGTACGCCCCGCCGGACACGATGGTCCACTCCCGCTCGGCGAGCTGGTACGCCAACGTCGTCGCCACATGCTCGCCATAGCTCGTGGCCGCCCGCGCGCCGACCACCGCGACCGAGCGGTCGAGCGCCTCGTCCAGGGGCGGGGCGCCGCGCACCCAGAGGCACAGCGGCGGCGCGAGGTCGCGGTCGACCCGGCTGTCCGCGGTGCGCCCCAGCAGCCGCGTCAGGTCCCGTACGGGCTGCGGCCACTCCCCGTCCTCGGGCACCACGATGCGGGCACCCAGCCGCTCGGCGCGGGCGATCGCCGCCTCGGCGATCTCGTGCGGGTTGCCGGTCTGCATGCGGGCGGCGACCGCGCCGCGCAACTCGCCGTCGAGGGCGTCTCCCTCGACCAGGCGCTCCAAGGCGCGGATCGGACCGTTGGCGTTGACCATCCGGTGCACCGTCTCGTTGCCGGGCTCCACCAGCCAGTGCAGCGCGATGCGGGCCAACCGGACGTGGTCGTGGCGCGTGCTCACGGCGCCTCCTGGTTCGCGCGCGCAGCGCCGCCCCAAGGCGACGCCTTCGCGACGGCGGCGATGTTCGGTGTTGGTCGAGGTTCGTGGCGCCGCCGCGAAGGCGTCGCGGCGCCGCTGCGTGCGCACGCTGCCTCCTGGTTCGCGCGCGCAGCGGCGCCCCAAAGCGACGCCTTCGCGACGGCGGCAATGTCCGGTGTTGGTCGAGGTTGGTGGCGCCGCCGCGAAGGCGTCGCGGCGCCGCTGCGCGCGCTCACGGGCTCACTCCCGTCCGGAGTTGGGTCGCCTCGGCGATGTCTTCCTTGTCGGGGCGGTGGCGGCCGTCGAGGTCGGCGATGGTCCACGCCATGCGGACGATCCGGTCGAACCCGCGGGCCGACAGCGACCCGTGGTCGAGGCGCTGGCGCAGGGCGAGGGTGTCGGACGCCGGCAACCGCCACGGCTGCTCGCGCAGCGCCGGGCCGGGGGCCTCGGCGTTCGCCCGCCAGCCGCGGGCGGACCAGCGCGCCACGGCGGCCGCTCTGGCCTTGGCCACCCGGTCGGCCACCACGGCGGACGGCTCGCCGGGCGTACCGACCGCCATCAGCTCCGCCGCGCCGAGCGGGGTAAGCGTGACCTGCACGTCGATCCGGTCCAGCAGCGGGCCGGACAACCGGCCGAGGTAGCGCCGGCGCACCTGCGGGCTGCACTCGCAGAAGGCATCGCCGGCCGGCTTCGCGCACGGGCAAGGATTGGCCGCCAGGACCAGTTGGACGCGGGCCGGGTATTCGGTGCCACCATTCGCCCGGCGCAGGAGCACCCGGCCCATTTCCAGCGGCTGGCGCAGCGCGTCGAGCGAGCGGCCGGTGAACTCGGCGGCCTCGTCCAGGAAGAGCACGCCCCGATGAGCCAGCGAAAGGGCGCCCGGCCGGGCCAACCCCGACCCGCCGCCGACCAGCGACTGGACCGTGGCGGTGTGGTGCGGCGCCTGGAAGGGCGGTCGGCGCAGCAACCGCCCGCCCGGCGGCAGCACGCCGGCGATCGAGTGCAGCGCGGTCACCTCCAGCGCGGCCTCGTCGTCGAGCTCGGGCAGGATCGACGGCAGCCGCTCGGCCAGCATCGTTTTGCCGGCGCCCGGTGGGCCCAGCAGCGCGATGTGGTGCCCGCCCGCCGCGGCCACCTCGATCGCCCGCCGCCCCAACGCCTGCCCCGCCACGTCGGCGAGATCGGGCCCGTCCGGCGGGGCTTCCGCCCGGGGTGCCGGCGGGTCGAGCAGCTCCTCGCCGTCCCGCACGTACGCCACTAGCCGGTGCAGCGTGTCGACGGCCTTGACCTCGATGCCGGGCACCACGGCCGCCTCCTCCGCGTTGCCGAACGGCACCACGACGCGGGTGATCCCGGCACGGGCGGCCGCGGCGACCATCGGCAGCGCCCCGCGCACCGGACGCACGGTGCCGTCGAGCCCCAACTCACCGAGGAGGGCCACGCCGTCGAACGCGGCCAGCGCCAGCTCACCCGCCCCGCCCAGCAACACGGTGGCGATGGCGAGGTCGAAGGCCGACCCGGTCTTGCGCAGCGTGGCGGGCAGCAGGTTGACCGTGATGCGCTGGCCGGGCCACCGCTGCCCGGAGTTGGTGATCGCGGCCCGCACGCGGTCGCGCGCCTCGTGGAGAGCGGTGTCGGGCAGCCCGGACAGCACGAGCGCCGGCAGGCCCGGCGAGAGGTCGGCCTCGACCTCGACGAGGTGGCCGGTCACCCCGACGAGCCCGACGGACAGCACCTTCGCGTACGACATCAGAAGGCTCCGCGCAGGTGCTCGACGCGCGCCGCGCCCCGCCGTTGCGGCAGCACCGACACGACGTCGAAACGGAGCTCACGCGGGTGCACGTCGTGCCGCGTCAGCCACAGCAGGGCCAGCCGGCGCAACCGCCTGGCCTTCGCCACGCTCACCGCCTCGGCGGGTGGCCCGAACGTCAGCCTGCGTCTGGTCTTCACCTCGCAGAAGACGAGGTCGTCGCCGTCCCAGGCGATGATGTCGATCTCGCCGTCGGAGCACCGCCAGTTGCGCGCGACGATCCGCATCCCCGCGTCGATCAGGTGCGCCACGGCCAGCCGCTCACCGTACGCGCCGACCGCCAATGTCGCCGTCGTCATGGGGTCGAGGGTGGGCACACGCCGTTCGCGAGGGAAGCCCTTCATGATCGACATGTGGATAACCGGGTGCCCTGTGGACAGCCGGACAATCATGCTGTCGCTGTGCTATAAGCGCGGCGCGTAGACGTACTCCTGAGGGGTCCACTCCAGCCACTGGCCGTGCGGGCCGGTCCGGGCCAGGACCTCGACGGACGCCCGGCCGCCGCGCCACATGACCAGCGTGAGCAGCCCGACGGCCAGCACCCCGCGCGGCCCCGCCTGCACCGGTCGCTGGCCGGTGAAGAGCTCCGCGCCGCACTGTGACGCCTCGTTGAGGACCATGGCGAGGTCCCGCCGGGCGCCGGCCTCGGCCAGCGTCGCGACGAGGCGGCGTTGGTCCTGACTGGACAGATACGTCACGGCGTTGGAGGAGAAGACGCACGGCACCACATCATCGTCCAGAGTGGACAGTACGATGGGGAGCGTGTCCACCATGTCGCCGGTCAGCAGCCGCGGCCGGACGCTCGCCACCTCGGCGAGCGCCGCGTCGAGCCGGGCCAGCCGGTCGGTCTGCTCCGGCCAGACGCAGGCGCGCAGCCAGTCCGTGGCGCGCGGATCGGTGGGGTCGATCGGTGCCAGGTCGATGCCGACCCGGTCCGCGATCGTCAGGGCGGTCGCGGCGGGCTCCGGCCACCGCTCGCCGCGCACCTCACACGTGACGGTCAGCGCGCCCGCCGGCCCGTAGGTCTCCACCCGGGCGCCGCGGCGATACTCGCAGGCGTACCGGTCGCTCAGCAGCAGGAGCCCGGCGCTGGTGCCCAACTCGACCAGGCCGAGAGGCCGGCCGAGCAGCTCGGTGGCCCGGCCGAAGCCGGGCCGCAGCAGCGCGGCCCGCCGCGCCTCGTTCGTCTGGGTCGTCCTGGTCGCGCACAGCGCGGTCAGCGCGTCGCCGTGCGCGGCCACGAGGTCCGCCAGCGCCGCCGGCAGCTCGCCGTCCACGCCACGCGAGCCGCCGAGCGTCGGGAGGTACGCGGTGAGCGGGTGCTCGGGAGCCGCGGTGCGCAGGAGGTACTGGACGGCGGCGAAGTAGAGGATCGCGAGGCGCTGGCCGGGCGGGGCGGCCAGCAGCGGCGCGGCGAGCTCCGGCCGGTCGGCGATCACGCCGGACAGGTACTCGTAGCGCTCGGAGTGTCCGCGAAACTCCTTGCTACCGAAGTGCCGGAACATCCGCGCCAGCGCCAGCGCCTCCGCGGCCGTCAAGCGGGGTCCCCGCGGAAGCGTGACGCGCCGGCGGCGCGCTTTCGTGGGGTGCTCATGTCGCGATCGTGCCGCTTCGCCGGCCAGCGCCGCAGCGATCACGATCACAATGGCACCCGCACTCATCGGTGATCATGAAGTTAGCGTCGGGGCAAACGCTCTCTCCGACGCTAACCTCATGATCACTGCGGGTTGCCGTCCCTGCTGGCGGGAGGTGGCGGGAAATCCGCTGGTCGCATACGGTGCGGCCGTGGACCCACAACGGAACTACCCGGACGACGGCCAGCGCGGCTGGTACGGCGGTGACCGCGGTTACGCCGAGCCGGAGTGGGAGGGCTACCGGCTCCCAGGGCCGCGCGGAAGCGGCGACGAGTTGGAGCCCGACCCCCTCGCCGGGCAGGCGTACGGGGCACCGGCGTACGGCGCTCCGGCGTACGGCGCTCCGGCGTACGGCGCTCCGGCCTCCGGCGGTGCACCGGCTTTCGGGGGGTCGCCCGCCTTCGGCGGATCACCCGCGTTCGCGGGGTCGCCCACCTTCGCGGGAGCGCCCGGGGAGCCGGTCGTCGGCGCGCAGCCGGCAGAGGCGGCCTTTGGTGGACCGGCTGCGGCCTTTGGTCCGCCGCCGGTGTCCGCCCCCGACCACACCCGCCCGATCGAAGAGCCGACCGGCCAGGTCGCGTCCGTGTCCCCGCGCCCGGCCGACCCGCCGCCCGGCCCGGAGCCGCAGCGGTTCCACGCCGAACCCCTCGACCGGTCAGCGCTGCGCCGCCCGCCGGCCCCGGTCGCGCCGGTGGGTGACGGCGTCTACCGGACGCGCAGGCCGGCGACGGCCATCCTCTTCGGGGTGCTCGCGCTGCTCTTCGAGATCCCCGCGATCCGGGTCCTCGCCGACGCTGCCGTCGGCGGGCCGGTGGTGCCGTCCGGGGTGGTGGCAGGGACGTTCCTGGTGGTCGGCCTGCCGATGCTGGCGGTGGGGCTGTACGCGCTGGTCACCGGCGCGAACCGGTTGCCGAGCGAGGCGGGCGGGGGCGTACAGGCGTGGCTCCGGCCACCCACGGCGTACCTCACGGTGTCCCTGGTACTCCTCGTCGCCGCCGCCCTAGCGGCCTAGCCTCCGCCGCGCGCCCGCCCCCGCCCTAGCGCGTCCGCTCACCGCCCCGAGGCCCCACGGCCCTGAGCCGCCCCGTCGATCAAGGACTTTCGCGTCGATCAAGGGCAAACGGTCGTGGATCGGAGATCAAAGCACGACCGTTTGCCCTTGATCGACGAGGAGAGGCGCGGGGAGCGCGGGCGGCGCGGGCGGGGGAGCGCGGGCGGCGCGGGTGAGGGGGAGGCGGAGGGCGGGGGAGGCGGAGGGCGGGGGAGGAGGGGCGTACACTGGGCAACTGGCGACCGCCTTTCGGTGGTCGACCTCGCGCGCCCTCCCCACGGCTCTGCCAATGGGGCGACGGTCCCCTGGTCCCGATCTTGATCGGGTCCACTCTGGCCGGCGATCAGGCGCCAGGACGCCTGACCGACCGGTCGGGCGTGACAACCAGGGACAAACGAGGAGCACCCCACCATGGCCGTAGTGACCATGCGCCAGCTGCTGGAGAGCGGTGTCCACTTCGGGCACCAGACGCGCCGCTGGAACCCGAAGATGAAGCGCTTCATCTTCACCGAGCGCAACGGTATCTACATCATCGACCTGCGCCAGACGCTCGACTACATCGAGAAGGCGTACGACTTCATCCGCAACACTGTCGCCGAGGGCGGCAGCATCCTGTTCGTCGGCACGAAGAAGCAGGCCCAGGAGGCGATCGCCGAGCAGGCGACCCGGGTGGGCCAGCCGTACGTCAACCACCGCTGGCTGGGCGGCATGCTCACCAACTTCCAGACGGTCTACAAGCGGCTGCAGCGGATGAAGGAGCTGGAGTCGCTCGACCTCACCGGCACCGCGCAGGGGTACACCAAGAAGGAGACCCTGCAGCTGTCCCGGGAGAAGGACAAGCTGAGCCGTACGCTGGGCGGCCTGCGTGACATGCAGAAGGTGCCCGCGGCGATCTGGGTGGTCGACACCAAGAAGGAGCACATCGCCGTCGACGAGGCCCGCAAGCTGGGCATTCCGGTCATCGCGGTGCTCGACACCAACTGCGACCCGGACGAGGTCGACTTCCCGATCCCGGGCAACGACGACGCGATCCGCTCGGCCGAGCTGCTGACCAAGGTGGTCGCGACCGCCGTCGCCGACGGCCTGATCGCCCGCTCCGGCCGCGCCACCCGCAGCGGCGCCGAGGAGAAGCCCGAGCCCGGCGTGGTCGGCGCCGACGAGCCGCTGCCCGAGTGGGAGCGCGAGCTGCTCGAGGACACGGAGAAGAAGGCGGACGAGCCCGCTGCGGCTGCGCCCGCGCCCGCTGCGCCTGCGCCTGCGCCCGTGGCAGATGCGCCCGCGCCCGCGCCCGAGCCGGCCGCCGCCGAGTAATCGCCCACCCCAGCAGACCCAAACCGACACAAAGAGAGAGTCATGGCCAACTTCACCGCCGCGGACGTCAAGAAGCTCCGCGACCTCACCGGCGCCGGCATGATGGACGCCAAGAAGGCGCTCGACGAGGCCGAGGGCGACTTCGACAAGGCTGTCGAGGTCCTGCGCGTCAAGGGTGCCAAGGACGTCGGCAAGCGGGCCGGGCGCACCGCCGCCAACGGCCTGGTCGCGCACTCCGGCAAGGCGCTGCTCGAGCTGAACTGCGAGACCGACTTCGTCGCGAAGAACGAGGACTTCGTCGCGCTGGCCCAGCGGCTCGTCGAGCACGGCGAGCAGGCGAAGGTCGCGAACGCCGAAGGGCTGCTCGGCTCCACGCTGGCCGACGGTCGTACGGTCGCCGACGCGGTCCAGGAGCTGTCTGCCAAGATCGGCGAAAAGCTCGTGGTCAACCGCTTCGGCACGCTCGACGGCACGGTCGCCGTCTACCTGCACCGCAAGAGCCAGGACCTGCCGCCGGCCGTGGGCGTGCTGGTGGAGTACGCCGGCAAGTCCGACGAGGCGGGCGACGCGGACGCGCGCGGCGTGGCGATGCAGATCGCCGCGATGCGCCCGAAGTACCTGGTCCGCGATGAGGTGCCGGCCGACGTTGTGGAGTCCGAGCGCCGCATCGCCGAGCAGACCGCCCGCGAGGAGGGCAAGCCCGAGGCCGCCCTGTCCAAGATCGTCGATGGTCGGGTCAACGCCTTCTTCAAGGACTACGTCCTGCTGGAGCAGGCGTCGGTCGCCGACAACAAGAAGTCGGTCAAGCAGGTGCTCGCCGAGGCGGGCATCGAGGTGACCCGCTTCCTGCGCTACGAGGTCGGCCAGGTCTAAGGGGGTGTCTGGCGGATCTTTGTGGGGCTGCGGCGGGCCCAGACGACGACCGGCGGCACCGATCGAAAGGCCGCATACAACACCGGTATGCGACCTTCCGCCCGGCACCACCGGACGCCGCCTGGACCTCGCCTCGCACCCACAAGATCCACCAGACACCCCCTAGCCAGGACGACAGCCGAGGAGGCCGCCGGTGTACGTGACAGACACCGCGGCCTCCTCGTCACATATTGTGAACGGCAAGCAGGCACCGTACGAAGGGCGGACGGGATGACGCGGGCGGTTGCGGAAGAGGATGCGACGATGGACGATCCGACCGCGCCGCCACCCGGCCGCGCGCGCAGGGTGGTGCTGAAGCTCTCCGGCGAGGTGTTCGGCGGCGGGGAGGTCGGGGTCGACCCCGACGTGGTCCAGGCCGTGGCCCGGCAGATCGCGACCGTGGTACGCCGCGACATCCAGGTCTCCGTGGTGGTCGGCGGGGGCAACTTCTTCCGCGGCGCCGAGCTGCAGAAGCGCGGCATGGACCGGGCCCGCGCGGACTACATGGGCATGCTGGGCACCGTGATGAACTGCCTCGCGCTGCAGGACTTCCTAGAGAAGGAGGGCATCCCGACGCGCGTGCAGACCGCGATCCACATGGCTCAGGTCGCCGAGCCGTACATCCCGCTGCGCGCGATCCGGCACCTGGAAAAGGGCCGGGTAGTGATCTTCGGGGCCGGCGCCGGCATGCCGTACTTCTCGACCGACACCGTCGCCGCTCAGCGGGCCCTGGAGATCCGCGCCGACGTGGTGCTGATGAGCAAGAACGGCGTGGACGGCGTCTACACGGCCGACCCCCGTACCGACCCGACCGCGGTCAAGCTCGACACCATCACGTTCGACGAGACGCTGCGCCGGGGTCTGCGGGTGGCCGACGCCGCCGCGTTCAGCCTGTGCCGGGACAACGGGCTTCCGATGCTGGTCTTCGGCGCCGAGGGCGAGGACACGATCGTCAAGGCCGTGGGCGGCGAGCGCATCGGCACCTTGATCACTGCCAACTAGAGCAGAGTGAGCTAGAAGGGAGGCGACGGGGCAGGTGATCGACGACACCCTCCTCGATGCCGAGGAACGAATGGATCGGGCGATCGAGCACGCCAAGGAGGAGTTCGCCGCGATCCGCACCGGGCGAGCCAACGCGGCGATGTTCTCCAAGATCATCATTGACTACTACGGCAGCCCCACCCCCTGACCCAGATGGCCTCCGTGGGCACCCCCGAGCCACGGATGGCGATCATCAAGCCGTACGACGCTTCGCAGCTCAAGGCGATGGAAAAGGCGATCCGCGACTCCGACCTCGGTGTCAACCCCAACAACGAGGGCAACCAGCTCCGGATCCTGCTGCCGCAGATGACCGAAGAGCGTCGCCGCGACATGATCAAGGTGGCCCGCCACAAGGGCGAGGAATCCAAGGTCGCGATCCGCAACGTGCGGCGCAAGGCCAAGGAGGAGCTGGACCGGATCGTCAAGGACGGCGAGGCCGGCGAGGACGAGGTGCGCCGCGCCGAGAAGGACCTGGACGACCTCACGCACAAGTACGTGGCCCACGTCGACGAGCTCGTCAAGCACAAGGAAACCGAGCTGCTCGAGTTCTGAGCACCCACCCACGTTCCCGTGATCAGGGCGTCCCTGAAGTCGCTACGACGACTTGAGGGACGCCCTGATCACGAAGGGGGCGTGCAGTACGCTCGGCTGAACCCGTCCGGGCCGGCCAACGAGGCGCGGCAGCACAAAGACGGGCAACACGATCACGCCGAGGGGGTTCGTCAGGTCTGATGTCGTACATCGACCCCTACGGCAACCGGACGCCCCACCGCGAGCTGGACGAAGGGCACAACGGGCACGCGGACGAGCCGTACACGGGGTCGGGCGACCTGACGTACCAGGCTGCCGAGGCCGACACCGCGGCGTGGCCGCAGGTGCGCCGCGAGCCCGACCCGCCGGTGGAGTCCGAGCCCGAGCGGCCGAAGCGCCCCGGCCCCGGGCGGCGCCGCGCCACCGGCCGCGCCGGCCGCAACCTGCCGGCGGCCATCGGCGTCGGCGTGACGCTGGGCGCGGTGGTCATCGCGTCGCTGTTCGTGTGGCTCCCGGCGTTCCTCGGCGTGATCGCGGTGGCGCTCGGCGTCGCGATCTGGGAGATGACGCGCGCGGTCCGCACGACCGGCGCGCGGCCGCCGGTCACGCCGCTCACCGCCGGCGGCCTGCTGATGGTGGGCCTTGCCTGGTACGCGGGCCCGGACGCGCTCTGCCTCGGCCTGCTCGTGACCGTGCTGGCCACCATGGTGTGGCGGCTCGCCGACGGGCCGGCGGGCTACCAGCGGGACATGACGGCGGCCACCCTCATCGCGGTGTACGTGCCGTTCCTGGGCGGGTTCGCCGCGCTGCTCGCGTCGGAGGACGACGGCGCCGTCCGCGTGATCGTCACGCTCGCCGCCGTGGTGCTGTCCGACACCGGCGGGTACGCGGCCGGCGTGTTCTTCGGCAAGCACCCGATGGCGCCCACGATCAGCCCCAAGAAGTCCTGGGAAGGGCTGGCCGGCTCGCTCGTGGCCACCGCCGTGGGGAGCGCGCTGCTGCTCTATCTCCTGCTCGACGTCGAGCCGTGGTGGGGCGCGGTCTTCGGGCTCGCGCTGTCGGTCGTCTCGGTGCTCGGCGACCTGGCCGAGTCGATGCTCAAGCGCGATCTGGGGATCAAGGACATGAGCAACCTGCTCCCCGGGCACGGCGGCCTGATGGATCGGCTGGATTCGATCCTTTTCGCCCTGCCGACCGCATACCTCCTCCTGGCGCTCTTCACGTGACCGGGGCACCCGCGCCGGATGCGGGCGCATGGGAGACTGGACGGGCTATGACGAGCCTGCCCGTACTGCCGCTCGGTCCCGGTGCCGCCCGGGGCCGTCCCGCTATGCCCCGCGCCACCTCGCCGACCTCGATCTGGCCGGCCGGCAGGCGCTGGTGGCCGAGCTGGGCGAGCCGGCGTTCCGGGCCCGGCAGCTCTCCACGCACTATTTCGGCCGGTTGGTGCGCGACCCGGCGCAGATGACCGACCTGCCCGCCGCCACCCGCGCCCGGCTGGCCGAGTCGCTGATGCCGGACCTGCTCACCGCGGTGCGGGAGCTGGCCTGCGACGATGGCGCCACCCGCAAGGCACTGTGGCGGCTGCACGACGGCGCGCTCGTGGAGAGCGTGCTGATGGGCTATCCCGACCGGGTCACCGTCTGCATCTCCAGCCAGGCCGGGTGCGGCATGGCCTGCCCGTTCTGCGCCACCGGCCAGGCCGGGCTCACCCGCAACCTGTCCACCGCCGAGATCGTCGACCAGGCCGTCTATCTCGCCGGTGTGGCCGCCTCGGGCGTGGTGGCCGGCTCTCCGCCGCGGCTGTCCCACGTCGTGTTCATGGGCATGGGCGAGCCGCTGGCCAACTACACCCGGGTGATCGACGCGGTACGGCGACTGTGCGCGCCGGCACCGGAAGGACTGGGGCTCTCCCAGCGGCACATAACCATCTCCACCGTCGGCTTGGTGCCGGCAATGCGGCGCTTGGCTGCAGAGGAACTCTCTGTAACCCTTGCGCTGTCGTTGCACGCGCCCGATGATGAGCTGCGCGACGAACTCGTGCCCGTCAACCAACGCTGGAAGGTCGCTGAGGTGCTGGACGCCGCGTGGGACTACGCCTCCCGCACGGGACGCCGCGTGTCCATCGAATACGCAATGATCAGGGACGTGAACGACCAGCCGTGGCGAGCCGACCTGCTGGGTCGGCTGCTGGCCGGGCGGCTGGCCCACGTGAATCTCATCCCGCTCAACCCGACCCCGGGCAGCCGCTGGGACGCCAGCCCGAAGCCGGTCGAGCGGGAGTTCGTCCGGCGGTTGCGCGAGGCCGGCGTTTCGACCACAGTGCGTGACACTCGTGGTCGGGAGATCGACGGCGCATGCGGGCAGTTGGCCGCCAGCGAGACCGGCAGCGCGGACGGAAGGTGACATTAGGTGGCTAGTCAGGGTCAGCGATTCCGACGTCGGGCTCTCCGTCGGGGTTACAAGGTCGACGAGGTGGACACCTTCCTCGACCGGGTCGAGGCCACCCTGGCCGGGGATCCCGTCGGTTCGCCGGTGGCCTCACAGGAGGTCCACGACGTCGTCTTCCGGGTCCGCTTCGGCGGTTACGACGAGTGGCAGGTCGACCTGCACCTCGACCGGGTCGAGCGGCAGCTCGCCGAGCTGGAGGAGCGCGGCGGGTACGGCGGCCGCGGCGATCGCGGCGACCGCATGGGCCCGCCCGACCGCCTCGGTCCCCGGACCGGATGGGGCCGCCCGACCGGATGGGCCCACCGGATCGCATGGGGCCGCCCGACCGGATGGGCAATGGCCCGATGACGGAGCGCATCGGCCCGCCGCTGCGCGACGACCGGTCCATGCCGCCGGCCGGACCGCCGATGCCGCAGCGCCCGATGCCCGCGCAGGCCGGGCCGCCGCGTGACCCGTACGGGCGGTACGACGACCAGGGCGGCTACGGCAACGGGTACGACAGCCCGCCCACGCGGGGTGGCTACGACGCGCAGAGCACGGGCAGCTTCGGCGCGCCGGCGGGTGGCTACGGCGCTCCGCCGGACCGGTTCGGCGGCCAGCAGGACGACCGCTTCGGCGGCCCACCGCGTGACGACCGCGACCGCTTCGGTGGCCCGCCGCGTGACGACCGGGATCGCTTCGGCGGGCCGCCGGACGATCGCTACGGTGGCGCGGAGGAGCGCTTCGACGGGTTCGCCGAGCCGGGGCGGCACGGCAAGGCCGACATGACCGCCGAGATCCGGATGGGTGGGGGTGGCCCGATGGGCGGCCCGCCGATGGGTGGCCCGCCGCCGGGCATGAGCGGGCTGCCGCCGGAGCTGCAGCGCATCGACCAGATGCGCCGCACGTTCCAGGTGCGCCGGTTCGGCAGCGGCTACGACCCGGTCCAGGTCGACCGCCTCTTCGAGGGCATCCTGGCGGGCATGACGGGCCGCGGGCCGATGCCGATGAACCCCAACGAGCTGGAGGGCGCCCAGTTTGGGCTGGTGCCCGGCGGTTACTTCGAGGCCGAGGTCGACGCGGCTCTGAAAGAGGTCACGGATCTTCTGCGCCGCCAGTGACGGCGCGTTCGTCGCCGGCCATCCCTCGCGGGTGGCCGGCGACGTGCTGTCTTAGGGCCTAGGAGCGCAGGCCGTTGCGGCGCAGCACGACGTCGCCCACGAGGATCAGGGCCAGGCCGCCCGCGACGACCAGGAGGAAGATGTCCTCGATCCGGCCGGTGTGGTTACCGATCAGCATGGACAGCAGCGCCAGGATGGTGACGACCGCGCCGATCCGCGCCGCCTTGCGGCTGCCCGGCTTGCGCTGGTCAGGTGAGGTCACCGGCTCGCTTCCCGCCACTTTTGGTCCTTCCCTCGATGTGTCTGCCAGTCTGTCACGCCCCATTGCGGTGACTGTTGGGTGGTCCCGGTAGCGTCTACTGGGAAGTCGGACCTTGAGGGAGAAGCGCCGTGCGAGTAACCGGTACGGGTCACGCGAGCATGCGGATCGACACCCCGGCGGGCAGCATCCTCTGTGACCCCTGGGTCAACCCGGCGTACTTCGCCTCGTGGTTTCCCTTCCCGGACAACTCGCAGCTCGACTGGGATCACCTGGGCCAGGTCGACTACCTGTACGTCTCCCATCTGCACCGGGACCACTTCGACGCCGAGCAGCTCAAGCGCTTCGTGTCCAAGAAGGCGACCGTGCTGCTGCCGGAGTATCCGACCAGCGAGTTGGAGGACCAGCTTCGCGACCTGGGCTTCACCAGCTTCATCGCGACGAAGACCAACGAGGTGGTCGAGCTCGACGGCGGGCTCAACATCATGATCCAGGCGCTGACCAGCCCCACGGACGGGCCGATCGGCGACTCCTCGCTGTGGGTGGAGTACGACGGCGTACGGCTGCTCAACCAGAACGACGCCCGCCCCACCGACCTGGAGATCTTCACCAAGCTGGGCCACGTGCACGCGCACATGCTGCAGTTCTCCGGTGCGATCTGGTACCCGATGGTCTACGAGCTCCCGCAGGCCGCGAAGACCGCGTTCGGCAAGCAGAAGCGCGACCGCCAGTTCGACCGGACGTTCCGCTACATCGACGACCTGAAGGCGTCGTACGTCTTCCCGATCGCCGGGCCGCCCTGCTTCCTCGACGACGAGCTGTGGCAGTTCAACGACATCTTCGGCGATGAGGGCAACATCTTCCCCGACCAGCAGGTCTTCATGGAGGAGTACGGCAAGGTCGGCGGCAGCAACGCCGTGGTACTGCTCCCGGGCAGCGTGTCCGAGCTCACCGCTGGCGGCTGCGAGACCACTCACCCGGTGCCCGACGTGGCGGAGTTCTTCGCCAACAAGGAGCAGCACCTGCGGGAGTACCAGGAGCGCAAGCGGCCGGTGATCGAGGCGGCCAAGCTGACCTGGCGGCACCCGGAGATCGACGTGCTCAAGGAGATGAAGGCGCGCATCGAGCCGCTCCTCGAGGAGTCGATCTACATGGCGACGGGCGT
Organism: Phytohabitans rumicis; assembly: GCF_011764445.1. Classification (NCBI taxonomy): domain Bacteria; kingdom Bacillati; phylum Actinomycetota; class Actinomycetes; order Micromonosporales; family Micromonosporaceae; genus Phytohabitans; species Phytohabitans rumicis. The sequence goes on along the minus strand of NZ_BLPG01000001.1, from coordinate 2,895,476 downwards.
GGGCGGCCCGGTCCGGATCGACCTGGTCGGCTACGACGGCGAGTCGGTCGAGTCGATCGTGGTGGACTTCCCCGGCAAGCAGGTCCGGCCGTACGGCGACGAGAAGGTCCGCTACCGCTTCCGCACCGAGCGGGCGCTCGTGGAGCACCTGCTGCACATCGGCGAGGTCGACTGGGTCAACTCGCTCTTCCTGTCCTGCCGGTTCTCCGCGGCCCGCATCGGCCAGTACAACGAGTTCGTGTACTCGTTCTTCAAGTGCCTGTCCGAGGAGCGCCTCCAGTACACCGAGGGCTGGTACGACGAGCACCAGAAGAACGCCGACAAGGAAGACGTCAAGCTGGGCGACTGGGTGGTGCAGCGGCGCTGCCCGCACCTGAAGGCCGACCTGACCCGCTTCGGCATCGTCGAGGGCAACCAGCTCACGTGCCAGCTGCACGGCTGGAAGTTCGACCTGGCCAGCGGCCGGTGCCTGACGAGCGTCGGGCACCAGATCCGCGCGCACCGGTCAGCCACCTGATGTCCGCGTCGCCTGGACAAATAGGACATATAGTTCGGGTGTGCTCGGTATCGTCGTGCTCCTGGCCGGACTGGTGGTCGCACTGCCCCCGGCCCGGGACGTCTACATCGTCGTCACCACCGACGCGGAACAGGCGTCCGCGGTCGCGGATCGCCATGGAGTCGCCGTCCGGCAGACGTACCGCCACGCGCTGCACGGCTTCTCGGCGAGCCTGACCGAGGCCCAGGCCGGCGCGATCCTGCACGACCCGCGGGTGGCGTACGTCCAGCGCAGCGTCGTGCACCGGACCACCGACACGCAGACCGACCCGCCGTCCTGGGGACTGGACCGGGTGGACCAGCGCGCGCTCCCGCTCGACGCGTCGTACACGTACCCGAACGGGGCGGCCAGCGTGCACGCGTACGTGATCGACACCGGCGTGCGCACGACCCACGCCGACTTCGGCGGCCGGGCGACCAGCGGGTACGACGCGATCGACGGCGGCGCGGCCGACGACTGCCACGGGCACGGCACCCACGTGGCCGGCACGATCGCCGGCACCGCGCACGGCGTGGCCAAGCAGGCCCAGGTGGTCGCCGTACGGGTGCTGGACTGCGCCGGCAGCGGCACCACCGAGACCGTGCTCGCCGGCGTCGACTGGGTGACCGCCAACGCGGTGTATCCCGCCGTCGCCAACATGAGCCTCGGCGGCGGCCCCGACCCGGCGCTGGAGGACGGCCTGCGGCGCTCCATCGCGGGCGGGATCACCTACGCGGTCTCGGCCGGCAACGGCTCCGGCGGCCAGCCGCTCGACGCGTGCGACCAGTCACCGGCCCGGCTCGCCGAGGCGCTCACCGTGTCGGCGACCGACCGCACCGACAACCGACCACAGTGGGCGAACGTCGGCACGTGCGTCGACGTCTTCGCGCCCGGCGTCGCCATCACGTCGGCCTGGGGCGCGGCCGACGACGCGGTCCAGACGCTCACCGGTACGTCGATGGCGGCTCCGCACGTGGCCGGCGCGGCGGCCCTCTACCTGGAAGCCAACCCCGCGGCCCTGCCGGCCGCCGTCGCGACAGCGCTGCTGAACGCGGCCACCCCCGACCTGGTCCCCAACCCGTTGGAAGGCACCCCGAACCGCCTCCTCTACGTCGGCGAAGCCCTCCCACCCTGTTGATCAGGGATCTGCTCACTCGGCACGCCGCAAAACGCCCGAGTTACTCCCTGATCAACGGGGAGAGCGGGAGAGGTCGCGGAGGATGCGTTGGGCGGCGTTGTGGCCTGCGGCGCCGATGACGCTGCCGGCCGGGAAGCAGCCGGCGCTGCCGGCGTAGACGCCGTCTACGCCCACCGCGTATGGCATGCGATCGGTGAAGCTGACCGTGTTGTCGACGTGGTGGATGTGGCCGCCGGTGATGCCGAAGTGCGACTCGATGCCGGCCGGGGTCAGCGCAAATACGTCCGCGACCAGCGCCGACGTGCCGGGGGCGTACGAGTCGCAGATCGCGAGCAGGCGCTCCACGTAGGACGGCACGGCGGCCTCGTCCATTGTGGCCGGTACCGACTGCACGAACAGCGCCGACGAGTGGTGCCCCGCGGCGTCCTGCAGCGACGGGTCGACCGTGGTGTGCAGGTACCACTCGATGGTCGGCTCGTCCGGCAGCCGCCCCTCGACGACGTCCGTCCACATCGCACGGAGGGCGGCCATCGGCGACCCGGAGTCGGGGAGCAGGTGGATCGTCGCCCCGAACGGGCTCGGCGCGTCCGGCGGCAGGCACGAGAAGCGGGGCAGGCCGGAGAGCGCCAGGTTGACCTTGAGGGTGGTGCCGGGGCGGCGGACCGCCGCGAGGCGCGCGGTCAGTTCCGCCGGCAGCGCGCCGTCGGGCATCAGCTCCATCAGCCGGTACGGGTCACACGCGGCCAGGACGACGTTGGCGCGCACCTCACGACCGTCGGCGAGCACCACGCCGGCCGCCGCACCGCCCTGGAGGGTGACCGCGCTGACCGCCGTACCCGTGAAGAGTTGAGCCCCGGCGGCGCGGGCGGCGTCGGCGAAGGTCCGGGAGACGGTGCCCATGCCGCCCTTGGCGATCATCCAGGTGCCGTCCGCGCCGGGCAGCCGGCACATGTTGTGCACCAGGAAGTTGTGGCCGGTGCCCGGGTCGTCGGGGCCGGCGTTGAGCCCGGAGAGGCCGTCGGTGACCGCGTACATCGAGACGAGCAGGTCGGACCGGAAGTCGAAGCGGGCCAGGTAGTCGGCCACCGACCCGCGGACCAGGTCGACGAACGTCTGCTGGAGCGCCGGCCGGATGTAGCGGGCGGCGGTCTCCTCGACCGGCAGCGGTTCGGCCAGCCACGCGGGCCCGAGGTCGTCGCGCAGCGCGCCCAGTTCGGCCTGCATGGCGTCGTCGGCGGCCACGTCGGCGGGGGAGAAGAAGCGCGTCATCTGCGCCCGGGTGGCCTCGCGGTCGGTGCCGAACAGGAGGTACGCGTCGCCGCGCGTCGGCAAGAAGTAGTGCGGGTCCCGGCGCAGCACCGGGATGTCCACGTCGAGGGTCTTGAGCAACTCCGGGGGCATCAGCCCGAGCAGGTACGACCCGGTCGAGTGGCCGAGCCCCGGCACGCGCGGGAACGGCCGTTCGGTGCGGGCGGCCCCGCCGAGGACGTCCGCCGCCTCCAGGACGACGACGTCGAGGCCGGCGCGGGCGAGCAGCACCGCCGAGACGAGGCCGTTGTGGCCGGCTCCAATGATCACGACATCCGCGCGTTCAGGCACCATAGGCCCGAGGCTAGTCGGCGGTGACGCCAAGCTGGATGAGGAACATCTGGATCTCGGTCTCGAAGAGCGCCTCCGGGCTGGTGATCGCCCACCGGAGCTGGTTGAAGATCTCCATCGCGACCAGCCCGTACAGCCGCGTCCAGCCGGACAGGAACGTGTACGCGACCTCGATCGGCGGGTCGCCGTGGCTCTCCCGGAGCGGGCCCAGGTGCGGGCCGAGCCGGACCAGCATGTCCTCGCGCGGCGGCGTCGGCCACGGCGCCTGCTGCCAGAGCCCGAGCAGGGCGTCCAGGTACGGCCGGCCGAGGCAGGCGCCGGGATGGTCCGGCCCGTAGTCCGGGGCGAGGTCCGCCACGCCCGGGTTTCCGAAGATCAGGGCGAACTCCACGGGATGGGCGACCGACCACCGCCGGAACGCCCGGGCCATCGCGGCCAGTTGGTCGCCGGGGGAGTCGCCGGCCGCCGCGGTCGCCGCCGCGACCGTGTCCGCCACCTCGTGCAGCAGGTCCTCGGCCAGCGCCAGGATCAGCGCGTCCAGGCTGGGGAAGTACCGGTAGATGGCCGGCGCCGTCATGCCCATGTCGCGGGCGATGGCGCGCAGTGAGATCGCCTGTGGGCCGCCGGCCGCGAGCATGCGGCGGGCACCGTCCTTGATCTCGGCGACGGTCGCCGAGCGCAACCGCTCCCGGCGGGTGGGTGATGTGGTGGTCATCGCCGCGAACTCCCTTGACGCGCGAGAACGCCGATTGCATAGTAAACGGTGTTCACTCGCCTAACCGACTGTAAGACAGGTTACCGGGGGCCTCATGTTCGCGTGGTGGGGAAAGACGGTCGTGCGCCTGCGGTGGGTCGTGCTCGCGGCCGCCGCCGCGCTGGTGGTCGTGGGGGCCACCTGGGGCGCGGGCGTGTTCGGCACGCTCAGCGGCGGCGGCTTCGACGACCCGGCGAGCGAGTCCAGCCGGGCCCGGGAGCGGATCACCGCCGAGCTGGGCAGCCAGGACACCGACGTCCTCGTCCTGTACTCCAGCCCTGCGGCGACCGTGGACCAGCCGGCGTTCCGCGACCCGGTCACGACAACCCTGGCCGCCCTGCGCCAGCGTCCCGAGGTGGCCAGCGTGACGAGCTGGTACGACACCCAATCGCCCGCCCTGGTGTCCGGGGACCGGCACTCGACGTACGCCGTCGTGCAGTTGCGGGGCACCGAGCCGGACGAGAAGACCGAGGCGTACGAGGAGCTGCGGCCGGCGCTCGACGCCCCCGGCGTGACCACTGAGGCCGGCGGTTACGTCCCGTTCGCGTACGAGGCCAACCACCAGACCGAGCAGGACCTGGTACGCGCCGAGACACTCTCCATGCCGGTGCTCCTCGTGCTGCTGATCGTCATCTTCGGCGGCCTGGTCGCGGCCGGCATGCCGCTGCTCGTCGGCGGGCTGGCGATCCTCGGCGCGTTCATCGCCGTCCGCCTGATCAGCGCGGTCACCGACGTCTCGGTCTTCGCGATCAACGTGATCACACTGATCGGGCTGGGCATGGCGATCGACTACGCGCTCTTCGTGGTGAGCCGCTTCCGCGAGGAGTTGGCCGCCGGGCACGACACCCCGGCCGCGATCCAGCGCACGATGATGACGGCGGGCCGTACCGTCATGGTCTCCGGGTTCACCATCGCGCTGGCGCTCGCGAGCCTGCTGATCTTCCCGCCGGTGTTCCTGTCGTCGCTGGGCATCGGCGGGGTGGCCGCGGTGCTGATCGCGATGCTCGGCGCGCTGACCGTGCTGCCGGCGATCCTGGCCGTGCTCGGCCCCCGGATCAACGCGCTGCGTATCCCGGTGCCGTGGCGCCGCCGGTCCGGGCGGTCCGGGTCGGCTTGGGCGCGCCTGGCGCACAGCGTGATGCGCCGCCCCTGGCTGTACGTCGTCGGCGTCGTCGCGATCCTCGCCCTCTTCGCGGCTCCGGCGCTGCGGATGAGCTTCGGCGGCTTCGACGAGCGGGTGCTGCCCGCGGGCGCCGAGCCGCGGGTGGTCGCCGACAAGCTCGCGGCGGACTTCCCGGGCAGCCCGGTGGGGCCGATCGAGGTGCTGGTGTCGGGGGCGCCCACCGCCGAGACGCAAGGCTTCGCCGCCGCGGTCGGGCGGGTGCCCGGCGTGACCGGCGTCCAGGCCACCGCCAACCGGGGCGAGTCCACGCTGCTGTCCGTGACGTACGCCGGGGAGCCGACCGGCGAGGTGGCCCAGGACGCGGTGCGGGCGATCCGCGACCTGCCCGAACCGGCCGGGGCACAGGTGCTCGTCGGTGGGCGTACGGCCGCCGACCTGGACCTGTTGCACAGCCTCGGCTCGCGGCTGCCCTGGATGGCACTGATCATGGCGTCGGCCACGCTGGTGCTGCTCTTCTTGGCGTTCGGCTCGGTGCTGCTGCCGATCAAGGCGGTGCTGATGAACCTGGTCTCCATCGGCGCGTCGTTCGGCGTGGTCGTGTGGGTCTTCCAGGACGGCCACCTGAGCGGCCCGCTCGGCTTCACGTCGACCGGCTTCATCGAGCCGAGCAACCCGATCCTCATGCTGGCCGTCCTCTTCGGACTCGCCACCGACTACGAGGTCTTCCTGCTGTCCCGGGTACGCGAGGAGTGGGACCGCACCGGCGACAACACCGCCTCGGTGGCGCACGGGTTGCAGCACACCGGGCGGATCATCACGGCGGCGGCGCTGCTGCTGATCATCGTGGTGGCCGGGTTCGCGACCGGCGGCATCGTGTTCATCAAGCTGATCGGCATCGGCATGATCGTCGCCATCGTGGTCGACGCCACCCTGGTCCGCGCCCTGCTGGTCCCCGCCACGATGCGCCTCCTGGGCCGCTGGAACTGGTGGTCCCCCGCCCCCCTAGCGCGGCTGTACCGCCGCTACGGCATCAACGAGCCGGCGATCATGGGCTCTGCGGCAGAAAAGGAGCCCTCCCTGCTGCGCAACCCATGATCTCCCGCACGGGGGAGAATGACCCCGTGCGGGAGATTGTGTTGCTGGGGTCTACCGGGTCCATCGGGACGCAGGCCATCGATATCGTGCGGCGTAACCCCGAAGGGTTTCGGGTGGTCGCCGTGGGGGCGGGCGGGGGCAACGTCGAGGTGCTCGCGGCGCAGGCGCTCGAATTGGGCGTCGAGGCGGTCGGCGTCGCCAAGGCGTCCGTGGCGCAGGATCTCCAGCTCGCGTTCTACGCCGAGGCGTCCCGGCGGGGGTACGCGACCGGCGACTTCCGCATCCCCAAGATCCTGGCCGGGCCGCACGCCATGACCGAGTTGGCGCAGTGGCCCGGTGACGTCGTGCTCAACGGGGTCGTCGGCTCGCTCGGGCTCGCGCCAACGCTCGCCGCTCTACGCGCTGGGCGTACCCTCGCGTTGGCCAACAAGGAGTCGCTCGTGGCCGGCGGCCCGCTGGTCAAGGCCGCGGTGACGCGGCCGGGGCAGATCGTGCCGGTCGATTCGGAGCATTCGGCGCTGGCGCAGTGCCTGCGCGGCGGCGCGGCGGCCGAGGTGCGGCGGTTGGTGCTGACGGCGAGCGGGGGAGCGTTCCGCGGCCGGCGCCGCGCGGAGCTCACCGATGTGACGCCGGCGGACGCGCTGGCCCATCCGACGTGGAACATGGGGCCGGTCGTCACCATCAACACCGCCACCATGGTCAACAAGGCGCTCGAAGTGATCGAGGCGCACGAGCTCTTCGACATCGGGTACGACGCGATCGAGGTCATGGTCCACCCGCAGTCGGTGATCCACTCGATGGTGGAGTTCGTGGACGGGTCGACGCTCGCCCAGGCCAGCCCGCCCGACATGCGACTGCCGATCGCGCTGGCGCTGGGCTGGCCCGACCGGGTGGCGGACGCGGCGCCGGCCCTGGACTGGACGCGCGCGCACACGTGGGAGTTCGCCCCGCTGGACGTCGAGGCGTTCCCCGCGGTGCGGCTGGCCAAGGAGGCCGGTGCGGCGGGGTGCTCCCGGCCGGCGATCTTCAACGCGGCGAACGAGGAGTGCGTGGCGGCGTTCGTGGCCGGGCGGCTGCCGTTCCTGGGCATCGTGGACACCCTCGAACGGGTGCTGGAGGACGCTCCCGACTTCCCGCCACCGGGTACCGTCGAGGACGTGCTTTCCGCGGAGACCTGGGCGCGGGCACACGCTCAGGAGATCATTGGCAAAGGAGCTTGATGGAGATCTTCGGTATCCTCCTGTTCGCGCTGGGGATATTCATCTCCGTCGCCTTACACGAGGCCGGACATATGGGTACGGCCCGGATGTTCGGGATGAAGGTCACCCGCTTCTTCGTGGGCTTCGGGCCGACGATCTTTTCGTTCAAGCGCAAAGAGACCGAGTACGGCCTGAAGGCGGTGCCGGCCGGCGCGTTCGTGAAGATCGTCGGGATGACGCCGCAGGACGACGACGTCGCGCCCGAGGACGAGCCGCGCGCGATGTGGCGTTTCCCGGTGTGGAAGCGCACGGTCGTGATGAGCGCCGGCTCGATCACCCACTTCGCGCTGGGCATCCTGATCCTGTGGGGGCTGTTCTCCTTCGTCCCGCTCAACGACGAGTCCAAGCTGCAGAGCCAGCCGGTCACGATCGCGGCCGTGTCGCCGTGCGTCGAGCTCCAGTGGGGCGTCGACCCGGCCACCCAGCGGGAGCGGACCTGCGAGAAGGGCGTCGACCCGGACAGCGCCGCCGTCAAGCTCGGCCTGCAGCCCGGCGACACCATCACCGCGCTGAACGGCCAGGCCGTCGTGGGCTGGGACGCGATGACCGCGGTGGTACGGGCGTCCGGCGGCAAAGAGATCTCCGTCACATATGACCGGAACGGCGCCAGCGAGACCAAGTCGGTGACGCTGCCCGTCGCGGAGCGGGTAAAGCAGGAGGTGGCCCGCGACCCCGACAAGACGGTCGAGGACGTCACGCCGGCCGACCTGGAAAAGGTTGGCATGCTCGGCATCACGCCGGTGATCCCGAAGTCCGCGGCCGGCCCGATCGACGGCATCGGCGAGGCGGCCGACCAGACGGTCTTCATGTTCGAGGGCACGTTCGAGGCGCTGAAGCGCTTCCCGGAGAAGATTCCCGCGCTCTGGGCGGCCCTGACCGGCGACGAGCGCGACCCGGAGACGCCGATCAGCGTGGTGGGCGCCAGCCGGATCGGCGGGGAGCTCTTCGACCGCGGCGAGTGGCCGTCGTTCATCCTGCTGCTGGCCGCGCTGAACTTCTTCATCGGCATCTTCAACCTGCTGCCGCTGCTGCCGCTGGACGGCGGGCACATCGCGATCGCCTGGTTCGAGCGGGCCCGATCCTGGGTGTACGCCCGGCTGGGCAAGCCCGACCCGGGCCGGGTGGACTACTTCAAGCTCATGCCGGTCACCTATGTGGTGATCCTCATCTTCGGCGGGTTCACGTTGTTGACCGTCGCCGCGGATATCGTTAACCCGATCCAGCTGCCGTTCTAGAGGTGATCTGACCCGTGACCGCCGTTTCGTTGGGCATGCCCGCGGTGCCCCCGCCACCCCTGGCGGCGCGCCGTAAGTCTCGGCAGATCATGGTCGGTTCGGTGCCGGTGGGCGGTGGCGCGCCGGTGTCGGTGCAGTCGATGACCACCACGCTGACCGCCGACGTCAACGCGACGCTCCAGCAGATCGCCGAGCTGACCGCGTCCGGCTGCCAGATCGTGCGGGTGGCGGTGCCGTCGCAGGACGACGTACTCGCCTTGCCGGCCATCGCCAAGAAGTCGCAGATTCCCGTCATCGCCGACATCCACTTCCAGCCGAAGTACGTCTTCGCCGCCATCGACGCGGGCTGCGCGGCGGTACGCGTCAACCCCGGCAACATCAAGGCGTTCGACGACAAGGTGGCGGAGATCGCCCGCGCGGCCGCGGACGCCAATGTGCCGATCCGGATCGGCGTCAACGCCGGCTCGCTCGACAAGCGGCTGCTCGCCAAGTACGGCAAGGCCACCGCGGAGGCGCTGGTCGAGTCGGCCCTGTGGGAGTGCTCGCTCTTCGAGGAGCACGGCTTCCGCGACATCAAGATCTCGGTGAAGCACAACGACCCGGTCGTCATGATCCGGGCGTACCGCCAGCTCGCCGAGCAGTGCGACTATCCGCTGCACCTCGGCGTGACCGAGGCGGGTCCGGCGTTCCAGGGCACGGTGAAGTCGGCGGTGGCGTTCGGTGCGCTGCTCGCCGAGGGCATCGGCGACACCATCCGGGTCTCCCTGTCGGCGCCGCCGGTCGAGGAGATCAAGGTCGGCAACGCGATCCTGGAGTCGCTCGGGCTGCGCGAGCGCGGCCTGGAGATCGTCTCGTGCCCCTCGTGCGGGCGCGCGCAGGTCGACGTCTACACGCTGGCCGAGCAGGTGACCGCGGGCCTGGAGGGCCTGCCGGTGCCGCTGCGGGTCGCGGTGATGGGCTGCGTCGTCAACGGGCCCGGCGAGGCCCGCGAGGCCGACCTGGGCGTGGCGTCCGGCAACGGCAAGGGCCAGATCTTCGTCAAGGGCCAGGTCGTCAAGACCGTCCCCGAGTCGCAGATCGTGGAGACCCTGATCGAAGAGGCCCTCCGCCTGGCCGACGAGATGGGCGCCGAGCTGCCCGAGGAGCTCAGGGACCTGGTCGGCGGCGGCCCGCAGGTGACGGTGCACTGAGTTCCGCGAAGTACTCCAGCAGCTCGCGGTGCACGAAGATGTAGCCGCCGCCGACGGGCCGGAGGAAGAGACACTGCACGGCGTGGTCCAAGAACGGCCGGCCGGGCTTGGGAAACCGGCCGGCCTTGTGCAGCCACGTCCGCAGTAGGGCCTGCTCGAGCGCGCCGTATACGCCGACGGTGGATAAAGCGTAGAGCGCGGCTCCCGCCCCGGCGACCAGGCCGAATCGCCGTCCCTCCACGAGGGTCAGCGGTCCAGCCACGATCAGGGCCGTCCCAACGCCCACCAGCACGCCGGCTGCTCCGGCCGCGATGATTCCCGGGCGGAGCGCCGCGCGCACCCGAGGGCTGGGCACCTCGCCACGCGATTCACGCTGCGTGGCTTTTTCGGACACAAAGGCGTACGTGTAGGCGAGCGCCGCCCCGAGGTAGAGCGCCACGAGGGTGGCCAGGCCGTAGGCGAGCACCGTCGAGACGCCGGCGGACCAGCCGAGGACGAGTCCGGACGCGACTCCGCCGGCGAGGGCCATCCCCAGCGGACGCCAAAACTCGGGGATGACTATGGGAAGCAGCGTGGCGAAGAGCCAGTCCCCGGCGGTGTGCGTTCTGTCGTTGCCTTGGTTGGCCCACTCCTGCTGCTTCGTCGACCGCCAGGAGTCGATCCGGCGGGTGGCCGGCAAGCCGAAGCCAGCGCCGGCCACCGCACCCAGGAACGCCCCGCGCCAGCCGTACGCGAGGGCGGCGATGGCGGCCAGCGCGGCAGCCCCGAACGCTCCCCACAGAACCCCGTTGATCGACGCCAGCCATCTGTGCCCTCGCCACCCGCGCATGGGCAGCCAGCGCGGGTTGATGAGGTCGAGGGTGAAGACGGTCTGCGACTGATCCTGGAGATGCTCGGCCAGCGTCGTGAGGTACCGCGTGGTCTCCTCGGGGGAGTACCGGGCGCTGCGGCGGTGCCGGAGCATGGTCCGCACATACGCCCGGAAGATCTGCTGGCGCCGCTCGTCCGCCAGCTCGCCGGGGTCGGACGGCTCCGGCGGGCTGTCCCGGAAGGCGAGCGCCATGATGCTGAGCATCAGCGGGGACTCGACCATCTCCCACAGCGTGGGGTCGGCGGTGAGTGCCGCGCGGACCCCGGCGACGCCGGCTCCGGCGCGGTCAAGGAACCTGTCCACCTGCGCCCGGGACAGCGGCAGGATCGTCACCGTGCCGTAGACGCGCAGGTGCTGGCTCAGCTCGGCGTACTCCTCGGACCGGCAGCAGATCGCGATGGGCACCGAGCCGTGCTGGGCGCGAAAGTCGTTGATCGCCTTGACGCAGGCCGCGCGGTGCTCGGCGGTGACCTCGTCGAGGCCGTCGAGCAGGGGGATCAGCTGGTCGCTGGCGATCCAGTCGCGCACGTGGCGGATGGGGATCTCGTACCGGGTGGCGACCTCGCGGGTCAGCCAGTCACCCAATGACTCCCGCTGGATCGCCCAGGACGAGAGGTTGAGCACGACCGGGATCGGCTCGTCGCCGTCCGCCCGCGCCGACGCGATGAGCGTCCGGAGCAGCTCCAGCAGCGTCGTGGTCTTGCCCGCCCCGGGTGGCCGAGCACGAGCAGGCTCTGGTTGAGGTCACCGAACACGGATCCGATCGGCGTGCCGGCGGGGACCGGGCGGGCCGCGCCGTCCGCGCCGCGTACGACGATGTCCCACGGGTGATCGCCGGTGACCTGAGCGGTCAGGCCCAGCTCGATGCGGGCCTCGTGGTAGACGGAGCGGTCCAGGACGTTACGCACCCAGTACAGCTCGACCCGCTGCAGCAGCGTGCGCCGGTAGAACGCGGCGGGCCCGCCAGCCGCGGCCTCCGGGTGTTCGCGGCGCAGCTCCGCGATGATGAGCACGGCGGCGAGGACCGCCGCCGTCGGCCAGGCGAGCCAGAGGTACGGCGCCCAATCCGTCGGCAGCTGTGCCGATCCGACGTTTGTCGCCACACCGAGAAGCGCCGCACAGAGCACTGTGCTGGAAATGACGGCGGTGCGGCGCACCAGGTGTGTCTACCCTGGACGGCTGCCCCGGGGCAACCGGGACAGCCGTCCGCTCGGAGTCACTCCGACTCGGCGAGGATGGCGTACAGCTTGCGCTTGGTTTCGGTCAGGACCTCCAGCGCGCGGGTCCGCTGCTCGTCGGTGCCGTTGAAGCCCACCTGGCGCAGCGCGTTCATGATGCCGAACGCGGCGTCCCGGAAGTCCTGCGCCTGCGACACGGTGTCGTCGGCGAACTCGTTCCACGGCGGGGCCTCGGCGGCCCGGGTGGCCTCCTCGCGGCCGGCCTCGGTGAGCGCGAACCGCTTGCGGCCCTCGCCGGTCTCCGCGACGATCAGGCCCTCGTCCTCGAGCAGCTGCAGCGTCGGGTAGATGGAGCCGGGGCTCGGGCGCCAGATGCCGCCGGTGCGGCTCTCCAGCTCACGGATCATCTCGTAGCCGTGCATGGGGCGCTCGGCCAGCAGGGCGAGCACCGCGGCCCGCACGTTTTGCCGGCGACCGCCCGGACCGCGGCCACGACGGCCGTGTCCGTGTCCGTGACCACCCCAGGGGCCCCCGAACGGGGGACCGAAGCCGAAGCCACGCTGGCGGGCCTCATGGAGGTGGTCGAACTGTCTGCGGAATCCCATTTTCTAACTCCTGTCGTTCTGTCGTTGATGTGTCGACGATATATCGGTAACCTATCGCCGACAAGGGGAGTGTGACATGGGTGACGGATTCGACGTTCAACTGACCGGTCTGGAGCACCTGCTGCTCGCGGGGCGCCGCCTGCGCCTGCCCGCCCTGGAGGCGCGGATGCGCGCGGCGTGCCTGCTCATCGCCCTCGGCCTCGGGGAGATCGCCGACCGGCCAGTACGGACTTACTCGGCTGGCATGCGGGATCGCCTCGACCTGGCGCTCAGTCTTATCGGCGGCGGGTCACGGCTGTCCCTGCACCCGGCCGACGATGAGGACTATGCCGTCGTTGCGATGATCCTCGCCGACGTGACGGGTGCCGAGCCGGCCCGCGCGGACGGTCGATTCTCGGTCGTCCTGAACGATCCGGCCGTGCTGTGGACAGTGATCGCTACGTTGATCGACTGGGACGTGCCGATCAAGGACCTTCGCGTGGATCAAGGGCATACGGTCGCGGATCAGAGATCGAACCACGACCGTATGCCCTTGATCGGTGAGGAGAGGGGCCGCCGTTACGCGGTGCCGAGCACCGCCAGTCCGGGCAGGGCCCTGTCGGCGTAGTCGAAGAGGGCCTGGTTCTCCCAGCCGTTGCCGGAGCTTGGGTTGGTGGGGTCCCAGCCGTTGCCGGTTACCGCGGTCCAGGTGGGTTCCCAGTAGAAGACGCCCAGGCCGCGGCCGTTCGGGACCGCCTTGACCACGTTGAAGATGGCGCGCAGCGCGTCGGCCTGGCCCTGCGCGGTGGCCGGGTAGCCGCCGGCCGATTGCAGCGACGAGTTGAAGATGTTCGGCTCGCCGTCCTCCTGGGCCAGGGTGAAGCCGTACGCCGTCTCGGCGACCACGATCGGCTTGCCGTACCGGGAGGCCAGGTCGTTGATGTTGGCCTGCAGGCTCGCCGCCGACCCGTGCCAGTAGAGGTAGTGCGACACCCCGATCACGTCGAACGGCACGCCCCGGCTCGTGGCCTGGTCGAACCACCACCGGTGCTGGCTGTTGTTGCCGCCCTCGGCCAGGTGCAGCATCACCTGGGTCGACGACGAGACCGCCTTGACCGCGTTGCTGCCGGCGGTCAGCAGCGAAGCCAGGTTGGCCCAGTTGGACGAGCGCCCGTCCGGCCACAGCATGCCGTCGTTGATCTCGTTGCCCACCTGGACCATGTCGGCCGTGGTGCCCTGTGCCTTCAGCGCGTTCAGTACGTCGTACGTGTGGTCGTAGACGGCCTGGCGCAGCGCGGTGAACGACAGGGACGCCCAGGCAGCCGGCTTGTTCTGCTTGCCGGGGTCGGCCCACGAGTCGGAGTAGTGGAAGTCGACGAGCAGCTTCATGCCCTGACCCTTGATGCGGCTGGCCATGGTGAGCACCCGGGCCTTGTTGTTGTAGCCGTCGGCGGGGTTGACCCACACCTTGAGCCGGCCGTAGTTGGCGCCGCTCGACCGGACGATCGCCAGGGCGTCGCGCTGGGTGCCGGCGCTGTCCCGGTAGACGCCGCCCCGGTCCTCGCTCTTCTTCAGCGTGGAGATGTCGACGCCGCGGATCTGGATGGTGCTGCCACTCCCACTGGTAGAGAAACTCACATCGTCAAAGCTCGCCCAGTTACCCGCATTGGCGTCGGAGAAGAGGCTCACCGTGCACTGTCCATTGGAGACGGTGGTGGTCACCGAGATCTGCGTCCAGGCGTCGCTGGCCGGCACGTTCGCCCGCTGCTCGGCGCCGCCGCAGTTCTTCAGCGCCAGGTACGCCGCCTTCTGGCCACCGCCCGACCGGACCCAGACCCGGGCCGTGTACGACCCGTTGGCGAGCCCGGTCAGCGTCTGGTACGTCTCCCACAGGTAGGCGCCGGACGCCCAGTGGGTGAGGCGGTTGCCGGAGCGCCCACCGGACTCGGTGTAGCCGTTTCCGGTCCACCCGGCCAGGCCCGACTCGAACCCGGTGTTGGTCAATGTGGACGCCGCGCCGGCCGGCACCGCCTGAATCAGCAGCAGCGCCGCGACGAGGGGCACGAGGAAACGTCGCATCAGAACCTCCCGAACACCTTGAGCGCGGGCAGCGCCCGGCCGGAGTAGTCGAACAGGGCCTGGTTTTCCCAACCGTCCCCGAGGAGGGATCGGCCGGGTCCCAGCCGGCGCCGGTCACCGCGGTCCAGGTGGGCTCCCAGTAGAAGACGCCGAGCGTGTTCGGCACGGCGGCGACGACGTTGAACATGTCCCGCAGCGCCTCGGTCTGCCCCTGCGGGGTGGCCGGGTAGCCGGCGGCCGCCTCCAGCGAGGCGTTGAAGATGTTGGTCTCGTGGTCGTCCTGCTCCAGGGTGAAGCCGTACGCGGTCTCCACGAGGGCGATCGGCTTGCCGTACCGGGCGGACAGGTCGAAGAGGTTGTACTGCAACGCGCCGAGTGGGCCGTGCCAGTAGACGTAGTGCGACACCCCGATGACGTCGAACGGCACGCCCCGGGAGACGGCGTTGTCGAACCACCAGCGGTGCCCGCCGTTGTTGGCGCCCTCGGCCAGGTGCAGCACGACCTTTGTGGACGGTGACGCGGCCTTGACGGCCGTGCTGCCCGCGGTCAGGAGCGCCGCCATGCCGTCCCAGTTGTCCCAGCGCCCGTCCGGCCACAGGAGACCACCGTTGATCTCGTTGCCGACCTGGGCCATATCGGCCGGCGTGCCCTGCGCGCGCAGCCCGGCGAGTACGTCGTACGTGTGGTCGTAGAGCGCCTGCTTGAGGTCCTCGAACCCCAAGGAAGCCCACGCCGCCGGCTTGATCTGCTTGCCCGGGTCGGCCCAGGCGTCCGAGTAGTGGAAGTCGATCAGCAGCCGCATGCGCTGCGCCTTGACCCGCTTGGCCATGGCGAGCACCGTCGCCTTGCTGTTGAAGCCGTCGGCGGGGTTGACCCACACCTTGAGGCGCGCGTAGTTGACGCCGTTCGACCGCAGGATCCGCACCGCGTCGCCGGGCCGGCCGGAGCGGTCCCGGTAGACCGCGCCGTACGCCTCGTTCTTCGTCAGGTGCGAGATGTCCGCGCCCTTGATCTGGACCGGGGCGGTCCCGCCCGCCGCCAGCGTGACGTCGTCGAAGTGGGCCCAGGCGCCCGCAGCCGACCCCAGCCGGATCGTGCAGCGGCCGGATCCGGACCACGCGCTCACCGCGACCTGCACCCACCAGTCCGGGCCGGTGCGCGGCACGTCCACGCGCTCGGTGGACCGCCCGCAGTCGAGCTCGACGGTGGCCGGCCCGGCGCCACGCACCCAGGTCCGCAGCGTGTACGGCCCCTTGGCGAGGGCGGAGATCCGCTGGCTAGCGCCGGCCGCGCCGGACGTGGTGAGCCGGGACGCACCCGCGTGCCCGCCGGCCTCGATGCTGGCCGTGCCGCGCGCGGTCCAGCCGGTCAGGCCGTCTTCGAAGCCGGGGTTGCCTACCGTGGCACCGGCGTGCGCGGCGCCGGGTGGGACAGTGGATATCAGGGCCGCGGCCACCCCGACCGCGACCAGCCGGAACGTCCTCATTTGCCAGCCTCCTGTGAGCGCTCACAGTGCATTGACGTGGTGTTATCTGCGTAACACTGACGACATACTGTGAGCGCTTACAGAGATGACTGTCAAGGGGTGTGGCGCACCACCCGGACCGTGCCGGCGGGTACCACGAGGGTGCCGGTGCAGGGCTCGCCGGTGAGCAGTTCCACCCCGGACGCCGGCACCGCGCCGTCGTGGTCGGTGTGGTTGATCGCGATCAGGTACGACGCCGACCCGCCCTCCCGGCGTACCAGCTCCACCCCGTCGGGTACGCCGTCCGGCGGGGTCACGCCCGCGTCGGCGTACGCGCGGCGCAGCACGCCCGCCAGGCCGGCCGCGTCGGGGCGGGTGGACACGTACCAGGCGGAGCCGGCGCCGACCGCGTGCCGGGTCACCGCCGGCCGCCCCGCCGCCGGCCCGTCCACGTAGGACAGCTCGGCGGTGGCGCCCTGCAACACCACGTCTTCGGTCCACACGTCGGCCGTTGACCCGTCACTCAGCCGTACGGACGACCCGGCCGGCAGCGGCAGGAACTCCTCCACCGCCACGCCGAGCAGGTCGCGCAGCGCACCCGGGAACGCGCCCGGATGCAGCGTGTCGGTGGCGTCCACGATCCCGGAGAAGTACGAGATGACGACGGTCCCGCCGCCCTCGACGTACCGGGTGAGGTTGGCGGCGGCCGCCGGGCTGGTGAGGTAGAGGCTCGGCACCACCACGAGCGGGTAGCCCTCCAGGGCCCCCGTGGGATGCACGAAGTCGACGGTCAGGTGGTCGCGCCACAGCGCCTCGTAGTACGCCGACATGCGGTCCAGGTAGGACAGGTCCGCCGATGGCCGCCAGTCCAGCTCCAGCGCCCACCAGGACTCCCAGTCCCAGAGCACCGCCACCTCGGCGGCGACCCGCGTCCCGCGTACCTCGTCCAACCTGGACAGATCCGCGCCCAGCTCGACCACCTCGCGCCAGATCCGGGTGCCCGTGCCGCCCTGCGGCACCATCGCGGAGTGAAACTTCTCCGCGCCGAAGCGGGAGGCCCGCCACTGGAAGAAGAGCGTCGCCTCGCTGCCCCGGGCCACGTGGGCGAGGCTGTTGCGGCGCATCTCGCCGGGGCGCTTGGCGATGTTGCGCGGCTTCCAGTTGACCGCGCTGGTTGAGTGCTCCATCAGCAGCCAGGGCCGGCCGCCGGCCACGCCCCGGGTCAGGTCGGCGCACATGGCCAGCTCGATG
This sequence comes from Phytohabitans rumicis, assembly GCF_011764445.1. Taxonomy (NCBI): domain Bacteria; kingdom Bacillati; phylum Actinomycetota; class Actinomycetes; order Micromonosporales; family Micromonosporaceae; genus Phytohabitans; species Phytohabitans rumicis. Next base: position 2,878,120 of record NZ_BLPG01000001.1, on the reverse strand, counting down.
TGGTTGTTCGGGTTCTCCGGTTGCAGGTAGTGGTCGTTGGAGACGACGTCCACTTCGGACGCCCAGCGCCAGTAGTCGATGGTCTTGCAGTTGGCGATCTGGAAGTTCGTGGTCACCGGGATGCCGGGGGACCAGCGGTGCAGGATGTCCCGCTCGCGCCGGTAGTTGGCCAGGTGCGCGTCGGAGGAGAAGCGCAGGAAGTCCAACTGCTGCGCCGGGTTGACCGCGGTGGGCGCGGCGATGGGCGGCTCGATCTCGCCCCAGTCGCCGTACCGCTGGCCCCAGAACGTGGTGCCCCACGCCTCGTTCAGCGCCGCGACCGAGCCGTACCGGCCGCGCAGCCACTCCCGGAACGCCTCCGCCGAGGCGGGGCAGTAGCACAGGGCGTTCGCGCCGCCGTACTCGTTGTGTGAGTGCCAGAGCACGAGCGCCGGGTGGCCGGCGTAGCGGCGGGCGAGCTGCTCGGTGATCCGGGCCGCGGCGTCCGCGTACGCCGGCGAGCTGGGGCAGAACGACTGCCGCGCGCCACCGCCGAGGATCGCGCCGTCCCGGTTGACCAGCCGCGACTCCGCATGGCGGCGGGAAAACCACGCCGGTGGCGCGGCGGTCGGCGTCGCGAGGTCGACCGCGATGCCGCCCTCGTGCAGCAGCTCGAGTACGCGGTCCAGCCACCCGAAGTCGTAGCGGCCCTCGGCCGGCTCCAGCAGTGCCCAGGTGAAGATGCCGACGCTGACCAGGTTGACCCCGGCCTCGCGCATCAGCGCCACGTCCTCGTGCCAGACCTCCTCCGGCCACTGCTCGGGGTTGTAGTCGCCGCCGTACGCCATCCGGGTGAGCCGGGGCAGCGGGCCGGCCGGCGCGGTGGTGGCTGCCGGAACGTGGGACGTCAGGGACATGCGGGCTCCAAAACTGTACGCGCTCCCAGTGACCTTCCCGCATGATTGCACACGTTCTAGCTGCAATGTCAGACCCAGTTGTGGCTATTGACACAGGCCCCGAGGGAGCCAAGACTGTGAGCGCTCACAGTTGTTTCTGGCTGATTACCCCCATGAGAGGCTGAGATGACACGTTCGCTGGCTGCGAAGGTCGTGGCGATAGCCCTCGGCGTCAGCCTCGTCGCCGCATGCGGTTCCGACTCCGACTCCGGATCGGACCAGGGCACTTCCGGCGGCAAGGTCGAGCTGAGCTTCTGGGCCTGGGCGCCCAACATCGAGAAGGTCATCGACAAGTGGAACGCGGATAACCCGGACATCCACGTCACGCTGAGCCGGCAGGCCGGCGGCGGCGACATCGTCACCAAGCTGCTCACCGCGAACAAGGCCGGCAACCCGCCGGACCTGGCGCAGGTCGAGTACCAGTCGCTGCCGACCCTGGTCAGCAACGACGTGCTCGCCGACCTGGCCAAGGAGGCCGGCGACGCGAAAAGCAAGTTCGCCGAGGGCGTCTGGCAGCAGGTCACCCTCGGCACCGACGCGGTGTACGGCATCCCGCAGGACGCCGGCCCGATGATGCTCTACTACCGCACCGACCTCTTCCAGCAGTTCGGCCTGACCGTCCCGAAGACCTGGGACGAGTTCGCGCAGGCGGCCCGCACGCTGCGTACCAAGACCAAGAAGCAGTACCTGACGACGTTCTCGGCCAAGGACCCGGGCTGGTTCGCCGGGCTCGCCCAGCAGGCCGGCGCGGCCTGGTGGGGCGTCGACGGCGAAGCCTGGAAGGTGACGGTCAACGACGCGGCCACCAAGAAGGTCGCCGACTACTGGGGCGGCCTCGTCCAGGAGGGCGCGATCGACGACCAGCCGATGTACACGCCCGAGTGGAACAAGGCGCTCAACGACGGCACGCTGCTGGCCTGGCCGAGCGCCATCTGGGGCCCGGGCGTGCTGGAGGGCAACGCGCCCAAGACCAAGGGCAAGTGGGCGATGGCGCCGCTGCCACAGTGGACCGCCGGGGAGAGCAAGACCGGCAACTGGGGCGGCTCGTCCACCGGCGTGGCCGCCAAGTCGAAGAACGTGGCAGCGGCCGCCAAGTTCGCCACCTGGATGAACACCGACCCGACCGCGACCGCGCTGCTGGTCAAGGAGAGCGCCATCTACCCGGCCGCGAGTGACGCCCAGTCCGGGCCCGCGCTGACCCAGCCGCCGGCGTTCTTCCCCAACCAGCCGAACTTCTACACCGAAGCCGCAGCGATCGCGAAGGGCGCCGCCGGGGTCACCTGGGGACCGAACGTCAACGTGACGTACCAGGTCTACCAAGACGCGTTCGGCAAGGCGATCACACAGAAGTCGTCGTTCGGCGCGGCCGTCGACGAGATGCAGTCGGCGACCGTGGCCGACATGCAGAAGAACGGCTTCAAGGTCTCGGGCTAATGATGGTCAGAACGGTTCGTCGGGGGAGGCGTACGGCGGCGCCGTACGCCTTCCTCGCCCCGGCGGTGCTCCTGTTCACCCTGTTCATCCTGCTGCCGGTCGGGTACACGGCCTGGCTGAGCCTGCGGAAGGTGCAGGTCAAGGGCCTCGGGCTGGGCAAGGGCGCGCGCACCGAGGTCTTCGCCGGGCTGGACAACTACCGGCGCGCGATCACCGACTCGGAGCTGTGGTCGGGCGGGCTGCGGGTGCTGGCGTACGGGGCGCTGCTCCTGCCCATCATGCTGGGGCTGGCGCTGCTCTTCGCGCTGCTCCTGGACCGACCGCGGGTCGCGCTGCGCCGCTTCTCCCGGATCTCGATCTTCCTGCCGTACGCGGTGCCGGCGGTGATCGCGAGCATGTTGTGGGGCTTCCTCTACCTGCCCGCGATGAGCCCGCTCAACTACGTCCTGGCCAAGCTGGGGCTGCCCGAGCCCAACCTGCTGAGCACCGGCTCGGTGTTCTTCTCGATCGTCAACATCGCGATCTGGGGCGGCGTCGGCTTCAACATGATCATCCTGTACACCTCGCTGCGCGCGATCTCGCCGGAGATCTACGAGTCGGCGCGGATCGACGGCTGCTCCGAGCTGCAGATCGCGCTCCGCATCAAGATCCCGCTACTCATCCCGGCGATCGTGATGACCACGGTCTTCTCGATGATCGTGACGGTGCAGGTCTTCAGCGAGCCGATGACGATCAGGTCGCTGACCACGAACATCACGTCCACCTGGACGCCGCTGATGAAGGTCTACCGGGACGCGTTCGCCGCCGACGACCTGTACGCCGCCGCGGCCACCTCCATCCTGCTGGCCCTCTTCACGCTGGTGCTGTCGTTCGGGTTCCTGCGCTTCGTGCAGCGCCGGGCCTTCGGGGAGGAGCGCTGATGGCGGAAGCACGCAGGCCGCGGCTGGCCATCCTGCCCACGGCCGTGCTGCTGATCGGCGCGGTCTACTGCCTGCTGCCGGTGGCGTGGGTGGTCGCCGCCTCGACGAAGGCCGGCTCGACGCTGTTCACCTCGTTCACGTTCGCGCCGAGCGGGTCGTTCTTCGACAACGTCTCCGAGCTGTCCAGCTACAGCGACGGGATCTACTGGCGCTGGATGCTCAACACCGCCCTGTACGCCGGTGTCGGCGCGGCGCTGTCGGCCGGGCTGTCCGGGCTGAGCGGGTACACGCTGGCCAAGTACCGGTTCGCCGGGCGCTCGGTCATCTTCAACGTGCTGCTGGCCGGCGTGCTGGTGCCCGGCATCGTGCTCGCCATCCCGCAGTATCTGCTGCTGGCCAAGGTCGGGCTCACCGATACGTACTGGTCGGTGCTGCTGCCGAGCATCGTCAGCCCGTACGGCATCTACCTGGCGCGCATCTACGCCGCCGCGGCCGTGCCGGACAGCGTGATCGAGGCGGCGCGGGTCGACGGGGCGGGCGAGTTCCGGACCTTCCGCACCGTGGCGCTGCCCATGATGGTGCCCGGCATCATCACGGTGTTTCTCGTCCAGTTCGTGGCGATCTGGAACAATTTTCTGTTGCCGTTCATCATGCTGGCGGACGACAACAAGTTCCCGGTCACGCTGGGCCTCTACACGCTGCTCAACCGGGGAAACACCACCCCCGCGCTCTACAGCCTGGTGATCACCGGCGCGCTGCTGTCGATGATCCCGCTCGTGGCGGTCTTCCTCGCGTTGCAACGGTATTGGCGGGTTGACCTGCTCTCCGGCTCGGTGAAGACCTGACGGAGAATAGGTCTCGTGGTGACCCAGCCCCGGCCGCAACGGCCGCGACCCCAGGCCGGCCGGCCGACGATGGATGACGTCGCGGCCGTCGCCGGAGTGTCGCGCGGCACGGTGTCGCGCGCGCTCAACGGCGGCCACAACGTCAGCGGCCCCGCCTTCGAGGCCGTCCAGCGGGCCATCCGCAAGACCGGGTACGTCGTCAACCAGCACGCCCGCAGCCTGGTCACCCAGCGGTCCGACTCGGTGGCCTTCATCCTCTCCGAGCCGCAGGACCGCCTCTTCGAGGACCCCAACTTCAACGTGCTGCTGCGCGGCTGCACCCGGGCGCTCGGCGAGCACGACATCACGCTCCTGCTCACCGTCGCCGGCACCCAGGAGGACCGGGAGCGGATCGGCCGGTACGTCACCGCCGGTCACGTCGACGGCGCCCTGCTCGTCTCCGACCACGCCGGCAGCTCACTGCTGCAGGAGCTCAAGGACCGCGGCCTGCCGGTGGTGACCTGCGGGCGGCCGCTCGGGCACGAGCGCGAGATCTCGTACGTGGCGGCCGACGACCGGGACGGCGCCCGGCAGATGGTGAGCTACCTGCGCTCGCGCGGGCACCGGACGATCGCCACGATCACCGGGCCGCTGGACACCTCGGGCGGCGTCGACCGGCTCGCCGGCTACTACGACGTACTCGGGGACGCGGACCCGCGCCTGGTGGTCAGCGGCGACTACACCCAGGCGTCCGGCGAGGTCGCGATGGAAAAGCTGCTGCGCCAGGTGCCGGACCTGGACGCGGTGTTCGTCTGCTCCGACCTGATGGCGGTGGGCGCGATCGCCGCCCTGGCCCGGGCCGGCAAGCGGGTGCCCGACGACGTCGCGATCGGCGGCTTCGACGACTCCAAGGTCGCGGCCGCCTCGACGCCTCCGCTGACGACCATCCGGCAGCCGTTCGGCCGGATCAGCGGCGAGATGGTCCGGCTCCTGCTCGGCCACCTGTCCGGCGAGCCACCGGCGGCGGTCATCCTCCCCACCGAGCTTGTGGTGAGGGCCACTGCGTAACTATTAGGCTGGTACACGTGCTGACGGTGCCCGTGCGGCAGCTCGGTGAGGCCGAGCGCGGTGCGGTCGAGAGACTCCTCGACCTCGATCCGTTCGGCGGTGCCCAAGTGGCGGAGCGCGTGACCGCGCACGGCCTGTCCTGGTGGCGATCCGACGGGCGGATCTACGGGTATGGGTCGCGCCGGCACCTGGAGGCGCTCTGCTGGTTCGGTGGCCACCTCACGCCGGTGCTCGCCTCGCCGGCCGCCGTCTCCGCGTTCGCCGAGCTGATCCTGTCCGAAGACCGCGGGTGCTCGTCGATCGTGGGCCGGGCGGACGCCGTACTCGGATTGTGGGAGCACCTCGGGCGGTATTGGGGGCCGGCGCGGGACGTACGGCCGCACCAGCCATTGCTGGTCGCGAGCGCGCCGCCGGCCGTGGCGGCCGACCCCGGCGTGCGCCTGGTCCGGCCCGACGAGATCGACCTGCTCTACCCGGCGGCGGTGGCGATGTACACCGAGGAGGTCGGAGTGTCGCCGCTGACCGACGACGGTGGCCGCGGCTACCGGCGGCGGGTGATGGAGCTGGTGCGCGGGCGGCGGGCGTACGCGCGGGTCGCCGGCGGCGAAGTGGTCTTCAAGGCCGAGTTGGCGGTCGTCACCCGGCACACCGCGCAGGTCCAAGGGGTATGGGTGGCGCCGCACTGGCGCGGCCGGGGATGGCGGCCTCGGCGATGGCGGCCGTGGTGCGCGACGCGCTGCGCCGGGTCGCACCGACCGTCAGCCTGTACGTCAACGGCCACAACGAGCGGGCCCGCCACGTGTACGCCCGCTGCGGCTTCCGCCCGGCCGGCGAGTTCGCGACCGTCCTGTTCTGAGTGGGCTGATTACCGCCCAGTATTCGGGAGAATGACAGGCATTTTCAGCAAGCGGTCGTCACTCTTTGGTTACGCCTGCCTACGCTCTGTAACGGCTGATCGCGATGCAGGTTACGGGGGTGAGCACCGCGATGGGGCGGATCGTCAAGCAGGTGTCCGAGGGAACCACGAAGTACTACTGGTATCCAGGTGACAAGAAGGAGTGGATCCGCGCCGGCGTGGCGCTCGGCATCGGCCTCGCCGTGTTCGGGTTGCTGATGCTCTTCACGCGGAACGTCCTGGTGGCCACCGTGGTGGGCGCGTCCGCCACGGCCGTGGCCGCCGGACTCAACTTCGGCCGCCGCGACGCGCGGGCCCTGGCCGGCTTTCCCGACCTGGGCGACAAGGCCGCGCGGCGGGCCGCGGTGGGACACACCGGCAAGGCGGTATGGCGTGCCCTCGCCCACGGGTTCGGCGGGGCGGCAGCGGCCGTACTCATCCTGAATCTGCCCCACCGCGGCGTGGTGGCCGACTGGATCCTGCCGGTGGTGCCGGCGGTGGTGGGCGCGCTCGCGCACCAGGCGGGCATGCTCTACGAACGCCTGAGCGCGTCCACCTCCACCCCCGGCCCCGCGTCAACCCCAGCCCCAACCCCAGACCCCGAACCCGCCCTCCCCTAGCCCACCCGCGGCTCGGCTCGGCGCCGCTCGGGCGCGGCTTTCCTCGTCGATCAAGGGCATATGGTCGTGCTTTGATCTCCAAACCACGACCGTTTGCCCTTGATCGACGTCGAAGTCCTTGATCGGCGGGAGCGGGGTAGGGCGTGGGGCGCGTGGGCGGGGTTGAGTCCTAAAAGGAGCCCCCTACTCGCGGGTCACCCACGGCGTGTGCGGGCGCTACGCGCGGGCGCCGCATGCCGGCGCCCACCCCGACGTAGCCCGCCGAGGAGCACCGCGCATGTCCGCCGAGCCCTCCGTCGATCAAGGATTTCCGCGTCGATCAAGGGCAAAAGGTCGTGGATCGGAGATCAAAGCACGGCCATATGCCCTTGATCGACGGGCGAGGGATGGGCTTGATCGACGGGGAAGGGGCGCAGGGGAGGGGGAAATACCTCGGGGTGCGAGGTATTTTGGAGGAGTGGATAGGGAACTCGCTGGTGAGTTGATGCGAGTCACGGCCGGGTTGCGGCGGGTGGTACGGCGTCGGCTGAGCCGGTCGGCGTCGCCTCGGCTCGGTACGGCGCAGGTGGAGTTGCTGCTCGTGGTCGAGGAGGAGCCGGGTATCGGGATCGCGGCCGCGGCGCGCGTACTGCATCTCGCCGACAACTCGGTGAGCGGGCTGGTCAACGTACTCGTGGATGCTGGCCTGCTGGCCCGGGAGACCGACCGGGCGGACCGGCGGGCGGCGCGGCTGTTCCTGACCCCGGCCGGGCAGGCCAAGCTCGCCGGCTGGCGCACCGCGCGGGCCGAGTTGGTGGGGCGGGCGCTGGAGCGGCTGGCTGCCGCGGATCAAGAGGCGGTCGCGGGCGCGCTTCCGGCGTTGCGGCGGCTGCTTGAGGAGTTGCGAGAGGAGCGGACATGACGGCTGCGGTGAGCGTGCGCGGGCTGCGGTACGTGTTCGGGGAGACGGTGGCGGTGGACGGCATCGACCTCGACGTGGCGCCGGGGGAGATCTTCGGCCTGCTCGGCCCGAACGGCGCGGGAAAGACGACCACGATCCGGGCGGTCACCACGCTGCTCCCGGTGCCGCGGGACACCGTGTCGGTCTTCGGGCTCGACGTGGGGCGGCGGAAGATGGCGGTGCGCCGGCTGATCGGGTACGTCCCGCAGTTGCTGTCCGCCGACGGTGCGCTGACTGGGCGGGAAAACGTGAGCCTGTTCGCCCGGCTGTACGACGTGCCGCGCCGGGAGCGGGTCGCCCGGGTGGACGAGGCGATCGCGGCGATGGGGCTCACCGAGGCGGCGCAGCGCCAGGCCAGCACGTACTCCGGTGGCATGATCCGCCGGTTGGAGCTGGCGCAGGCCCTGGTCAGCTCGCCGCAGCTGTTGATTTTGGACGAGCCGACGATCGGGCTGGATCCGGTGGCGCGGGCCGGGGTGTGGGAGCGGATCACCCAGGTGCGCCGGGAGACGGGCATGACGGTGCTGGTCACGACCCACTACATGGACGAGGCCGAGCACTCGTGCGATCGGGTCGCGCTCATGCATCGGGGCCGGATCGGCGTCGTGGGCACCCCGGCGGACCTGATCGAAAGCATCGGGGGAGGAAGCCTCGACGACGTCTTCCGGGCGTACGCCGAGGGCGACTGGGACGACGAGACGAAGGGATTCCGCAATGTCCGCCAGACTCGACGCACTGCCTCGCGCCTCGGTTGACCTGGGATTGGTGGCCCGGCGGGTCGCCGCCATGTGCCTGGTCGAGCTGCAGAAGATGCGGCGTGACCGGACCGAACTGCTCTTCCGGGCGGTGCAGCCGGCACTGTGGCTGCTGGTGTTCGGCGTGACGTTCACCAAGATCCGGGCGATCCCGACCGGGGACGTGCCGTACCTGGACTATCTGACCCCGGGCGTCATCGCCCAGTCGGCGCTTTTCATCTCGATCTTCTACGGCATCCAGATCATCTGGGATCGGGACGCGGGGGTCCTGGCCAAGCTGATGGTGACGCCGACGCCGCGGGCCGCGCTGGTCACGGGTAAGGCGTTCGCGGCGGGCATGCGGGCGCTGAGCCAGGTGGTGGTCGTGCTCGTGCTGTCCACGCTCCTCGGCGTGGGGCTGACCTGGAATCCGCTGAAGCTCGCCGGCGTGGTCGTGATCGTGCTGCTCGGCTCGGCGTTCTTCTGCTGCCTGTCGATCATCATCGCCGGCCTGGTGCTGTCGCGGGACCGGATGATGGGCATCGGCCAGGCGATCATGATGCCGCTCTTCTTCGCGTCCAACGCGCTCTACCCGGTGTCGCTGATGCCGGGCTGGCTCCAGGTGATCAACCACGTCAACCCGCTCAGCTACCAGGTGGAGGCGCTGCGCGGCCTGCTGATCGGCGCGCCGGCCCGGCTGTGGCTGGACTACGGGGTGCTGGTCGGGTCCGCCGCGCTCGCGATCGCCGTCGCGAGCGCTCTGCTGAGCCGCCTAGCCAAGTAGAAGCTAAGGTCAGGGAGTAACTACGCGACCGGAGTTACTCCCTGATCAGCGCGGAGTCCTGTCGCCTGCCGCCGCAGCCCTTTGGCAGTACAGCGGCCGGGAATCTTCGGGCTCTGCATGACTCCTATCCTGCGGGCGCGGGCTCGTACGTACTTCCGCCAGGTGGCGTATTCATGTAGCGGGTACGGCTGAGCGCTTACTTAGGTTCACGCTCGGCGGGCGGGCGCGACCTCCTGCCGGGGGCGGTACGCGATCTTGAAGGCGACGCAGGCCCGTGCGCACGGCACAAGGGCACAGTCGGATCCACGACATGTCTACTCCTCCCATTAACTTCGTCGATTGAAACAGCGATACTTGTGCCGCTCCAGCTGGGCTGGGGGCGATGCGCCAAGACCGAGCCGTACACGGGACCGCATCGATTTCAACGGATAGAGGCCGGTGTGTCAGCCAACGACTTCGCGACGGTCGCTGTTGCCGTCGCGGCGGCTTTAGCGGGTTTCAGCTCGGCCATAGCGGCAGCTCTCGCCGTTCGTTTACAGCGGCGGTGGGGGTCAACGGACGCATTCCTCCGGATTGCGCAGCAGTTCGAGACGCCAGAGTTTCGGAAACACAGAACAGTTATTTACAACCTGGAGCGAGACAGCTTCCAGTCCTGGTCCGAGGAGGAGACCGCAGCGGTCAACGCTTGGTGTGCACATCTCGACCTCGTGGCCGTACTGATTCAATCTCGCCAGGTCGGAAAAGTGGCCTTCCTTAATCTGTATGGCGATGTTGTGCTGCGCACGATCTACCAGATAGCGCCTTACTGCAACCACCAGATCACAATTCGTGGCAAACAGTTCCTCCTGCCGGTGCGGCTCCTGTCGGGGACTCTCGTGCGGACCTGGCGGAAGCGGGCGGGCGGGCGACGATACCCAATTACGATTGGCTTTCCAGCGAAGCCCCAAGTGCGTGTGAACCCCGACCTGTTTGATAGCGACGACGCAGTCCTCGCCTTCCGGGTCGATGGCAAGTTCTCGAAAAGAAGCTAGGCTTCTGGACGCTGGGGAGCGACATGTGTGGGATTGTAGGGGTCGCCTCCCGGCGAGACATTGTGCAGTCCATCGTTCATCGGCTTACGATGATCGAGTACCGCGGCTACGACTCATTCGGTATTGCGGGACTGGTTGCCGGCTCCATTGTTGTCGAGAAGGACGTCGGATCGGTCACCGAAGCCGTGCAGCGAGGCCAATTTAGTTCGCTGTCCGCGATGCAGGTAGCGATCGGGCATACGCGGTGGGCGACGCACGGCGTGCCCTCCCGAGTCAACGCCCATCCGCATCTCTCGTATGACGGCACGATTGCTACCGTCCACAACGGCGTGATCCACAATCACTTGGAGATCAGACGGGAACTGGAAGCCGGCGGAGTTTGCCTCCGATCAGAAACGGATAGCGAGGTCGCTGCGCATCTTATCGCCAATTACATGCAGAAAGGTGCTACGCTGCTCCAGGCCATATGCTGGACCTGCGCCCGGATTACCGGAGAGTATGCGCTCGGCATTCTCTGTTCGGCCGATCCCGGAGCGATCTATGCGGCAAAGCACAAGAGTCCACTAGTCCTCTGCAAGCATGATGGGCAGACCCTTCTCGCCTCAGACCCGGTCGCAGTGGTGGACCCTGAGACTGACGGTATGACCTTCTTAGAGGACGGAGACGTAGCTCGACTGCAGGCTGACCGAGCGGACGTCTTTCGAGTGGGCGCCGACGGCTCGCCTGTGCCGACAAGGCGCGCGAAGACAACGGTGATCGACTCGGTGAGAGGATCCGGCCGAGGTAGTTTTGAGCACTTCATGATCAAAGAGATCCATGAGACGCCGACGGCCGCGAAGGCGGCACTTCAAATCTCCGATGAGAGCCTGCGCAACGCCTTGCCGCGGGCGCCGGCCAGACCGTTGCTCCTCATCGGCGCCGGCAGCGGTTTCTACCTGGCTCAGATCGGGCAATTTTTAATCACCCGACTGTCCGGGCTCCCGGCGATGGCGTTGGTCTCGGACGAGATGGAGAACTTCTGCAAGGTGGATCCGACCGACACGGTTGTCGCGATATCTCAATCGGGTGAGACCTTCGATACGCTTGAGGCGTGTCGTTGGGTCATTGGATCTGGCGGAACTGTGATATCGGTCAGCAACGTGCCCAACTCAACGCTTGAGCGCCTCGCTGCATATCGCCTTCAACAACGCTCTGGTCCGGAAATCAGCGTGCTCTCCACCAAGTCGATAGTCAGCCAGGCGGTTATTCTGGCCAGACTCGCCATGGAAGCTGGACTACGGGACGGAACGCTCTCCTCCGGTCGATATTCGGCGCTCTTGGAGTCACTGGCTCACTTGCCCGACGTGCTGCGGACTGTTGTTGGCAATACAAGCGCCGCGATCCGAGAGGTCGCTCAACGCCGCAGCCAGGTGAGGAACTGGTTCTTCATCGGCCGTGGTCTTCTGTACCCTGCTGCGATGGAGTCAGCCCTCAAGTTCAAGGAAGCCACCTATCGGCACGCGGAGGGGATGGCGGCCGGCTTCTTCAAGCATGGGACAATTTCGCTCATTGACCCTGAGTTCCATACCATTGCCTTGGTTCCTTCTCGGCTGGCCAGCCCGGGTATGCATATGGCGACATTGGCCAGCGTTAGCGAAATCGCTGCGCGAGGCGGGCCCGTGATTGGGTTTGGGCCAGGCGAGATTGATTCGGAGGATCGGAAGAACTTCGCTGAGTACGTTTCGCTGCCATACGTTGACGAGGAGGTCACTGACCTCGTCGTCCAACTCGTTGTTGGTCAACTGTTCGCGTACTACTGTGCGCTTGATCTTGGTCGCGAGATAGATCGCCCGCGGCACCTCGCGAAATCCGTCACGGTGCGTTGAGGGCGTTCGGTTCGGTGGTACGCTGCCGGCATGCCTTCGTGCGGGAGCAGGTCCTGGCCGTGAGTGGTGTGCTGTGTATCGGGCCCATCTATGTGGATGTGAATTGCCTTGCGTTCCCGTGCGAGGACGGGCTCCCGATTGAGGTTGAAACGATTGGTCGGGATTACGAGGTCGTCCCGGGAGGCTCGGCGGTCAACTTCGCCCGTTTCGGTCGACGGCTGGGATTATCCACCATCCTTGCCGGAAAGATCGGCACCGACGCCTTTGGTGATTTACTTTCTGGCATGCTGCGAGACGCCGATGTCGGACTTGCTCTAAAAGTTGATACGTCGGCGGTAACTGACGTCGGTATTAATTTCGTGGCACCCAGTGGTGCCTCTGTCATGGCCGTGGCCGGCACGGCAAGCGATGCCTTAACCGGCGCGGAGTTGGCAGGCATTGTCGAAGAGCACGAGAGCAAGATTTCCTACGTCTACCTTGGTGGCGGCTTTAAGCTCCCGGGCCTTCTCGAGGATCTACTTTCGGTGGTGAAGCCGCTGCAGGCGCGGGGGTAAAGGTTATCCTGGACCATGGGCGGGTCCCTGGAGATGTATCAAGCGGCAGCCTGGCCAGTATGAGGTCCTTGGCTAGGTTCTCAGACATCTATCTGCCAAGTCGCGGCGAGTTCTTGGCATTGTGGGGCGCGGATGATGTCGAAGCAGCGGTAAGGGCATTCCAGCCGGGGCTGATGGTCGAAGAACAGGTTGTCGTCGTCAAGGACGGGTCCGCAGGAGCATTCGCTTTTACACCTGATCGCCAGGTAACCATGAATGCCTACGACGTCCGGGTCCGGAATACAGTCGGCGCTGGCGACAGCTTCAACGCGGGATTTGTGACTGCGAACACTCTTGAGCTGGATCTGTACGACAGCGTCGAGTTCGCGTGTGCCGTCGCGGCGTTGACCATATCGACGGACCAACTCCCGGACGTCAACGATGTGAATCGTCTGCGTAGTGAGAAGCCTTAACGGGAGGATCATGGCATGGCGTTGACCAGCCTCGTGTTCGATATCGCAGAAAAGATAGCCGAATCGGTGCGCCCATTGCTGGTGGACGTGCGCAGCCTGCCTTCTCTTGGCGCGGTTGTCCTGGACAAGGGCGGCGGGCACCTGGCACATGAGATCGACAGGGTGGCGGAGGACGTGCTCTTTGGCACTCTGAAGTCGGCAGGGTACGCGGGCTTGGTCTACTCCGAGGAGAGCGGTCTGGTCAGGCTGGGAAGCGAACCACGTTTTCTGATCTGCGACCCCTACTGCAATACCTCGCTCACCTTCCGAGGTGTCAGGGAGTCCGCGGTCGCGGTATATGAATACACGTTGGCCGGTGTCTTCGTTGCGGGCGCGATCGCGGATCTTCAGATCCCGCGCGTGGTCTGGGCTGACCAGCAGACACCGACAAGTGTGACTCACCTCGGCTTCGAGGGTGCCACTGGGCCGGCGCGGCGCTCGTCCGCAAGTAGCGTCGATGATGCGTTTCTTGTCATCTCCCTCCTCAAGCAGAAGCGACGAGCGGAGACCCCTATGCGGCTGTTCAGAAGAGCTGGGCAGGTAGCAACGATTGATGGGGCAATTGTGGCCGTGCGGCTGGCGGTTGGCGAGATCGACGGCTTCGTCGATTCGACGATTGGTCAACCGTCATATGAGGCGCTTGCCTATGAGTTGGTACGGCGAGCTGGTGGGGTTGTGACGGACGGTGAGGGGGCCGACATCGACTTCCAGATGATTGTGGGCGGCCTTGCCAACGCCGAGGTACGACGGCAGACGGTGGTGGCGGCAGCCAACCGGTCCCTGCACCAGGAGTTGTTGACCCTGCTCGCCTAGCGACCTAAGACACCGAGCGCTTACTTAGGTTCACGCTCGGCGGGCGGCGCGCTGCGGGCTGGCGATCCGCAGGTCGGCATCGATCTTCGCCACCGTGGCCATCAGCAGCGGCAGCAGCTCGCGGCGGATCGACTCGACCGAGTGGCGGCTCGCGTGCACGGAGACGTTGGCGGCGCCCACGACCGCGCCGGTGCGGTCGCGGATCGGGGCGGCCACCGACCGCAGCCCCTCTTCGAGCTCCTGGTCCACGATCGCGTACCCCTGGGCGCGTACCTTGCGTAGCTCGGTGCGCAGCGCGGTGACGTTGCTGACTGTGCGCGCGGTCAGCCGGGTCAGTTTCACCCGGTCGAGGTACGCCGCCAGGTCCTCGTCGGCCATCCCGGCCAGCAGGACCCGCCCCATCGACGTCGCGTACGCGGGGAAGCGGGTGCCGACGTTGATGGCCACCGTCATGATCCGCGAGGTGGGCACGCGGGCGACGTACACCACGTCGTCGCCGTCGAGCACGCAGACCGAGGACGACTCGTGCACCTGCGCGACCAGCCGTTCCAGGTGCGGCTCGGCCACGTCCGGCAGCGACAGGCTGGACAGGAACGCGTAGCCCAGCTCCAGCACCCGCGGCGTCAGGCTGAACAGGCGCCCGTCGGTGCGTACGTAGCCGAGGTCGGTGAGCGTGAGCAGGAAGCGCCGGGCGGCGGCCCGGGTGAGGTCGCAGATCCGGGCCACCTCGCTGAGCGTCAGCTCGGGGTGGTGGGCATCGAAGGCGCGGATGACGGCGAGGCCGCGTTCCAGCGACTGTACGAAGTGGGCCTCGCGCCCCACGTCAGTCATGGACTCTCCTCCGCGAGCACCCGCTGCGCCACCGCCAGGGCACTGTTCGCCGCCGGCACACCAGCGTAGACGGCCGTGTGCAACAGCACCTCGCCGATCTCGGCAGGACTCAGGCCGTTTCGGCGGGCCGCCCGCACATGCATGGCCAGCTCGTCCTCACACCGAAGGGCGGCCAGCACCGCGAGCGTGATGCAGCTGCGGGTACGCCGGTCGAGCTCGTCGCGCCCCCACACCGCGCCCCAGGCGTACCGGGTGATGAAGTCCTGGAACGGCGCGGTCAGCTCGGTGGTGTTGGCGATGGCGCGGTCGACGTGCGCGTCGCCGAGCACCTCGCGGCGCACGGCCATGCCCTTCTGGTACGTCGGGTCAGCCATCGAGATGCTCCATGATCAGATTGGTGACGGTCTCCACCTGCTCCACATTGGCCAGATGGGCGGCCGCCGGGACGAGCGCCAGCCGGGCGCCCGGGATCGCCGCCGCGATCGCCGCGCTGTGCGCGGGCGGGATGGCCGGGTCGTCTTCGCCGTGTACGACCAGGGTGGCGGCGCGGATGGCGGGCAGGTCGGCGGTGAGGTCGAGCCGTTCGAGGACGCCGCAGCAGGAGGCGTACCCCTCGGCGGGCGTGCCGGCGATCATCGCCCGCAGCGTGGCGAGGCGGTCCGGGTGGCGGGCGGCGTACGGCGCGGTCACCCACCGGCTCACCAGCACGTCGGCGATCGATTCGAGGCCGTCCGCGCGCACGGTGCTGGCCCGCTGCGCCCAGGCTTCCGGCGGGCCGGGGCGGGCCGAGGTGCAGCACAGCACGAGCCGGTCGACGCGGTCGGGAGCGTGCGCGCCCAGCCACATGCCGACCATGCCGCCCAGGGACAGCCCGCAGAAGTGGGCCCGCGCCACGCCCAGCGCGTCGAGCAGCGCGAGCACGTCGCGGCCCAGGTCGCCGATGTCGTACGGGCCGGCGGGCACCGGAGAGCGGCCGTGCCCGCGGGTGTCGAAGCGTACGACCCGGAATCGCTCGGCTAGCCGGGGCAGCTGCGGGTCCCACATGTGCAGCGTGGCGCCCAGCGAGTTGCCCAGCACCAGCACCGGCGCGTCGTCCGGACCGTCCACAGTGTAGTAAGGCGTCATGGTTTGCGCTCCCGGTGCCGGCGGACTGCCCGGTCAGTCAGTTCACCGGCGTGGCCCAGGTACGACGCCGGGTCGAGCAGGTCGGCCAGCTCCGCCGGCTGGAAGTGCGCCGCGAACGCCTCGCTCAGCGGCCGGCCGCTCGCGACGGCGGCGCGTACCAGGTCGTGCGCCTCGGTCGCCCCGACCTTGGGGGCGAGCGCGCCGCTGATCCGTTCGGCGAGCAACGCCCCGCCGGTGGCGTCCAGGTTGGCGCGCATCCGGCGCGCGTCGACCCGCAGCGCGGGCAGGCAGGTGGCCAGCCAGTGCACGGCCGAGCCGGTGCTCCGCAGCAGGGCGGTGAGCGGCTGCCACTCGGCGTGCCAGGCCCCGGCGGCCCGCTGATGCTCGTGCGCCATCGTGGCGAGGAGCGTGGCCACCAGGCCGGGGGCCTGCGCCGCGCAGGCGGCGGCGGAGATGGCGGCGACCGGGTTCTGCTTGTGCGGCAAGGTGGAAGACCCGCCCGGCTTGCCCTCGGCCAGCTCGCCGACCTCGGTCTGGGCGTAGAGGACGACGTCGCGGGCCACCTTCGCGACCGCGCCGGCGGCGGTGCCCAGCGCGCCGGCCAGGTCGGCGATCCGGGTGCGGTCGGTGTGCCAGGGCAGCACCGGCTCGGCCAACCCCAGCTCGGCCGCGAACCGCTCCACAGTAGACAGATCGAGCGCGGAGAGGGTGCCCGCGGCGCCGCCCAGCTGGACGGCGAGCCGGTCGTCGCGCACCTCGGCGAGCCGCCCGGCGGCCTCGTCGAGCGCGGTCAGCCAGCCGGCGGCGACGAGCCCGAACGTGGTAGGCAGGGCCTGCTGCAGCAGCGTGCGGGCGGCCAGCGGGGTGTCCCGGTGCGCCTCGGCGAGGTCGGCCGCCGCGTCCGCCGCCGCGGACAGGTCGATCAGGATCAGCCCGAGCGCCTCCCGGGCGACCAGCATCGCGGCGGTGTCGAGGATGTCCTGGCTGGTGGCGCCGCGGTGCACGTACCGCGCCGCGGCGGGGGAGACCGCGGCGCGCAGCTCGCGTACCAGGGGAATGACCGGATTGCCCGCGCCGGCTGCGCCGGCGCTCAGCGCACTCCCGGCAAACGTGCGGCACCCGGAGTCGATCTCCTCAACGACGGCCGGCGGCGCCCCGCTCGCTCGCGCGAGTGCCACCTCCGCGTCGAGCATCGCCCGCAGCCAACTCCCGTCCCCTACGGCCGCCCGCACCGGCCCAGCGGCCAGCACGCCGTCGAACAGTCCCGGATGATCAGGGAACGCCTCGGGCGGGTCGCGGCGCGCCACCAGAGCCGCTCCCTGATCACCGGGATCTTGGGGGCGACCGTCAGATGGCGAAGAAGACGGTTTCATCGGTGCCCTGTAGGCGGATGTCGAAGCGGTAGCCGTCGGGGGCGGGTGCGGCGATGAGCGTTTCGCGGCGGTCCGGCGGGACGGTCAGGAGGACGGGGTCGGTTGCGTTTGCCGGCTCGTTGGGGAAGTAGATGCGGGTGACTACGCGGTGTAGGAGGCCGCGGGCGAAGACGGAGACGTCGATGTGTGGGGCCTGGGGGCCGTCGGGGCCGGGCACGGGACCGGGCTTCTGGGTGCGGATCTCGTACCGTCCACTGTCGTCGGTCGGGCAGCGGCCGAACCCGCGGAATCCCTTGGCGGCGCCGCGCGGGTCGTCGGGATGGTCGAAGCGGCCGTCGGGGTCGGCCTGCCAGGTCTCGATCAGCGCGTCCGGGACCGGCGCGCCGGTGCCGTCGGTGACGATGCCGTGCAACAGGAACGCGCTTGGTGCGTCCGCCTCGACCACGAAGGGCCCGTCCGGCCAGGGCAGCCCGATCGACAGGTACGGCCCGACCGTCTGCGATGGAGTGTGGCTCATGACTGCTCCTCCATCGGGGTGGCCCCGCGTCCACGAAGGACGATGTCGAACTCGAAGCCCAGCGCCCACTCCTCGACCGTCGCGGAGAGGTCGAAGCGGGAGATGAGCCGGTGCCGCGCGTCCTCGGGCACGGAGTTGAACACCGGGTCGTACGGGAAGAGCGGGTCGTCGGGGAAGTACATCTGGGTGACCAGGCGCTGGGTGAACGACCGCCCGAAGAGGGAGAAGTGGACGTGCGCCGGCCGCCAGGCGTTGAAGTGGTTGCGCCACGGGTATGCGCCCGGCTTGATGGTCACGAACCGGTACCGCCCCATCGAGTCGGTCATCGCCCGGCCCACCCCGACGAAGTGCGGATCCAGCGGCGTGTCGTGCTGGTCCAGCTTGTGCAGGTACCGGCCGGCCGCGTTGGCCTGCCAGACCTCGACGAGCGTGTGCGGCACCGGCCGGCCGTCGCTGTCGCGCACCTGGCCGTGCAGGATGATCCGCTGGCCCTGCGCCTCGCCGCCGGCGTTCTTGGTCAGGTCGGCGTCGGCGGCGGTGACCCGGCCCTCGCCGAGCAGCGGGCCGGTCACCTCGGTCAGCGTGTGCGGCAGCAGGATGGGGGCCTGGCTGGGGGCGCGCAGCACGGTGGACTTGTAGCCGGGCGAGAGCAGCGGCGGGTGCGCGCCGGCGTCGTCGCGCTGGTAGCCGGGTACGACGAGGGTCATGCCTCCTCCTTTACACCGTCGAGGGCCCGGAGCGCTGCCAGTTCGCCCGACGTGGGTGACGGCGTGGTGCGCAGGTTCGGCGCGACCGCCAGCTTCCAGCCGGTCGCGGCGCGCGCCTGGTCTGGATCAACCCCGGGTGTACCTGGGTGAGCGTCAGCTCGGCGGTCTCCGGGTCGGGCTCCAGCACGCCGAGGTCGGTGATGACCAGCACCGGCCCGCGCCCGGTCAGCCCGAGCTTGGCCCGGTCGCCGGGGCCGCTGCCGTAGCCGACCGAGGTGACGAAGTCGACCCGCTCGACGAACGCCCGCGGGCTCTGCTTGACGATCACGATCACCTCGCGGCAGGAGGCGGCGATCTCGGGGGCGCCGCCCGCCCCGGGCAGCCGTACCCGGGGGTCGCGGTAGTCGTCGCCGATCACGGTGGTGTTGATGTTGCCGTACCGGTCGATCTGCGCGGCGCCGAGGAAGCCGACGTCGATGCGGCCGGGCTGGAGCCAGTAGTTGAAGATCTCCGGCACGGGCACCACCGCGTCGGCCGTCTCGGCGAGCACGCCGTCGCCGATGGACAGCGGGAGCGTGTCCGGCTTGGCGCCGATCGTGCCGGACTCGTAGATCAGCACCAGGTTGGGCGCGTGCGTACGGCGGGCCAGGTTGGCCGCGGTGCTCGGCCGCCCGATGCCCACGAAACAGCGCGCCCCGTCGCGCAGCGCCCGGGCGGCGGCGACGGTCATCATCTCGTCCGCGGTCCAGCTCATGCCGTAATCCCGATGTGCGAGGACAACCATTCCGTGAACGCCGAACGGTCCCGGCTGATCGCGTCCCACGCCTGGTAGTAGTCGTTGTCCCGCTCGCTGTACCCCATCGCGTACGACGGGTGGGCGCCGCCGGGCACCTCGGCGACGTACGTGATGGCCCAGCCCGGCAGGATCACCGCGCCGGGGCGCGGGTCGAGCTCGTCGACGATCTCCTCGACGGTCACGAGCGACCGCCGGGAGGCGAGCACGACCTCCTTGTGTACGCCGGTGATGCCCCACATCTGCACGTTGCCGGCCCGGTCGGCGCGCTGCGCGTGGACGATGCCGACGTCCGGGTTGAGGGCCGGCACGGCGGTCAGCACCTCGCCGGTGAACGGGCAGGTGATCGGCTTGATCGTCGCGGTCTGCTCGACCAGGTCGGTGCCGACGTACCCGCGCAGCACCGCGAACGGCAGCCCGGAAGCGCCGGCGACGTACCGGTTGGCCATGCCGGCGTGGCTGTGCTCCTCGATCTCCAGCGGCCGGGGCCAACCGTTCTGCACCGCGTCACGGAACCGGTGCAGCGAGCCCACGCCGGGGTTGCCGGCCCAGGAGAAGACCAACTTGCGGGCGCACTCGGCGCCGATCATCTGGTCGTACACGATGTCGGGGGTCATCCGGACGAGCGTGAGGTCGCGCCGGCCCTGCCGGATGATCTCGTGGCCGGCGGCCACCGGGATCAGGTGCGTGAAGCCCTCCAGTGCCACGGTCGCGCCGTCGTACACCAGATCGGCGATCGCCTCACGCAGCGAGGTTATGTCCCCCATATTGCCTTCCTGTGCGCTGGTAGAACCGTAGTTCGCTATCCGAACGCTACGGCGGCGCCCGGATCACTGTCAACGAGCCGGTTGACGTGAGTGAGGTCACCCCCTACGTTCTTCATGAGAACTATCGTTCGTATTACGCACACACCGTTCGGAGGTCCCATGCGCAGGTCCTTCGTCACGTCTGTCGCCGCGTCCACGCTGTTGCTCGCGGCGGCGTGCGGGTCGTCCGACTCCCCCAGGCGCCCGCCAACGAAGGCAGCACCAAGGTCACGGTCGGGATCATCCCGATCGTCGACGTCGCACCGATCTACCTCGGCAAGGAGAAGGGCTTCTTCGCCAGCCGCGGCATCGAGTTGACGATGGAGGCCGGCCAGGGCGGCGCGGCCATCGTCCCCGGTGTGCTCAGCGGCCAGTTCCAGTTCGGCTTCAGCAACGTGACCTCGCTGATGATCGCGCAGAGCAAGGACGTGCCGATCAAGGTGGTCGCCAACGGCGTGGCCTCCACCGGCAAGTCGGGTGCGGACTTCGGCGCGGTCGCGGTCAAGGGCGACAGCACGATCCAGTCGGCCAAGGACCTGGTCGGCAAGAAGGTCGCGGTCAACACGCTCAAGAACATCGGCGACACCGTGATCCGCGAGGCGGTGCGCAAGGCGGGTGGCGACCCGGCGGGCGTCAACTTCGTCGAGATGGGCTTCCCGCAGATGCCCGCCGCGCTCGCCGCCGGTCAGATCGACGCGGCGTTCGCGGTCGAGCCGACACTCTCGGCGATCAAGGCCGCGGGCGGCCGGCCGATCTCCTGGGTGTACGCCGACGTCGCGCCCAACCTCACCGTGGCGGTGTACTTCACCGCCAAGAAGCTCATCGCCGAGAACCCCGACCTCGTCAAGCGCTTCACCGAGGCGATGAACGAGTCGCTGACGTACGCCAACGGGCACCCGGACGAGGTGCGGAAGGTGCTCACGACGTACACGAAGATCGACCAGAAGGTGATCGACGGCCTGACGCTGCCGGTGTGGCCGACCGAGATCAACAAGGCGTCGATCGAAACGCTGCGGACGCTCGGCGAGGGCGACGGCATCTTCGAGAAGACCCCCGACCTCACCCAGCTGCTGCCGTGAATCCTGGTAAGGCGATGCCGGTGATGCTCGGTCTTTCCGGGCTCACCGGCCTGCTGGTGCTCGTCGAGGTGCTGCCGCACACCGGTCTGGTCTCCGCGGACTTCCTGCCGCCGACCAGCCGGATCGCGACGGCGCTGGCCGACGAGGTGACCGACGGCGCCTTCTGGGCCGCGCTGTGGGACACGTTCGTCGCCTGGGCGATCGGGCTCGCCATCGCGGTGGCCGCCGGCATCGTCGCCGGGTTCGTCATCGGCTCGGTGCCGGCGCTGCGGGCGCTGACGGCATCGACCATCGAGTTCCTCCGGCCGATCCCGTCCGTCGCGCTCATCCCGCTCGCCGTCCTGTTGTACGGCACGGAGATCCAGTCCTCCCTCCTGCTCGTCGTGTACGCCTCGTTCTGGCAGGTGCTCATCCAGGTGCTCTACGGCGTACAGGACGTGGACCCGGTCGCGGACGAGACCGCTCGCAGCTACGGCCTCGGGGTGTGGGCCCGCGTCCGGTACGTCATGTGGCCCACCGCCCTGCCGTACGTGATGACCGGCGTGCGCCTCGCCGCCGCGGTGGCCCTGGTGCTGGCGATCACGGCCGAGCTGGTCATCGGCGCGCCCGGCCTCGGCAACCGGATCGCGGTCGCGCAGACCTCCAACGCGGTGCCGAGCATGTACGCCCTGATCGTGGTCACCGGCCTGCTCGGCGTCACGATCAACTTCGCCGCCCGCGCGGTCGAGCGGAGCCTGCTGTCCTGGCACCAGTCGGTCCGCGGCGAGGTGATCGTGTGATCGACGTACTGAAGAAGATCGTGCTCGCGATCGCGCTGCCCGCCCTGCTCTTCGCCGCGTGGTGGTTCGCCTCCGCCGGCAGCGAAAACTTCTACTGGCCGCCGCTGCGCGAGATCCTGCGCACGTTCGGCGAGGTGTGGACCGGCGAGCGGCTGCGCACCGACGTACTCCCGAGCGTGCTCCGGCTCGCCGCGGGGTACGCGGTCGCCGTACTCGTGGGGGTGTCGCTGGGCGTCGTCGTCGGCGGCAACCGGCGGGTGCGCGCGGTGCTGGAGCCGGTCCTGGAGTTCTTCCGAGCCATCCCGCCGCCGGTCCTGGTGCCGGTCATCATGCTTTTCGCGGGCATCGGTGACACGATGAAGGTTGTGGTCATCGCGGCGGGCTGCGTGTGGCCGATCCTGCTCAACACGGTCGAGGGTGTGCGAGCCGTCGACGGCGTCCTCGCGGACACGTGCCGGTCGTACGGCATCTCCGGCGGTGCGCGGCTGCGCCACCTGGTGCTGCGCTCGGCGAGCCCGCAGATCGCGGCCGGCATGCGGCAGGCGCTGTCCATCGGCATCATCCTGATGGTCATCAGCGAGATGTTCGCCGCCAGCAACGGCTTGGGCTTCGCCATCGTGCAGTTCCAGCGTGGCTTCGCCATCCCCGACATGTGGAGCGGCATCCTGCTGCTCGGCCTGCTCGGTCTCATCCTGTCCGTCCTGTTTCGACTGGTGGAAGGCCGGGCGCTGGCCTGGTATCACGGCCAGCGCCGCGCGCAGCGCGGCACCCGCTGAGGAGATTCGATGCTGCTTGAGGTCCATGGGCTGAAAAAGGTGTACGAGGGTCGCCAGCGCTCGGTCGAGGCGGTGCGCAGCCTGACCTTCGGCATCGACGACGGCGACTTCGTATGCCTGGTCGGCCCGTCCGGCTGCGGCAAGACGACGCTGCTCAAGTGCATGGCCGGGCTGCTCACGCCGACCGCCGGCGAGGTGCGGCTGCGCGACAAGCAGGTCACCGGGCCGCCGCCGGACATGGCCGTGGTCTTCCAGGAGTACGGCCGGAGCCTGTTTCCGTGGATGAGCGTGTGGGACAACGTGGAGCTTCCGTTGCGCCAGAAGCGCTTGTCCAAGGGCCAACGCCGCGAACTGGTCGGGCGCGCGCTCACCGAGGTCGGGCTCGCCGACGCCGATGCGGCCTACCCCTGGCAGCTGTCCGGCGGCATGCAGCAGCGGGTGGCCATCGCGCGCGCGTTGGCGTACGAGCCGCTGGTGCTCCTGATGGACGAGCCGTTCGCGGCGGTCGACGCCCAGACCCGCGCGGACCTGGAAGACCTGATCCGCAAGCTGTGGCGCCGGCTGGGCGTCACCACCCTCTTCGTCACCCACGACATCGACGAGGCGGTCTACTTAGGACAGCGGGTGATCGTCCTGTCGTCCTCGCCCACGGTCATTCGCGAGGAGCTCGAGATCGACCTGCCCGACGAGCGCGACCAGTTGACGACGCGGTCCAACACCAGATTCACCGAGCTGCGAGCGCACGTCTACGCGCAGATCCAAGCGGCCAAGCGAGAGTCCACTGTAGGGAGTTATTCGTGAGCAGGGAAGCGTTCATCGTCGACGGGGTTCGCACGCCGTTCGGAAAGTACGGCGGCGCGCTGTCCGGCGTACGCCCGGACGACCTCGCGGCGCACGTCATCCGCTCGCTCACCGCCCGCAACGCGACGGTGGACTGGGCCGCGGTCGACGACGTGGTGTTCGGGTGTGCCAACCAGGCCGGCGAGGACAACCGCAACGTCGCCCGGATGGCCGCGCTGCTGGGCGGGCTCCCGGAGGGCGTGCCGGGCACCACGGTGAACCGGCTGTGCGGCTCCGGCCTCGACGCCGTCGCGTCCGCCGCCCGCGCGATCCGGGCCGGCGAGGCCCACCTGGTCGTCGCGGGCGGCGTGGAGAGCATGAGCCGCGCGCCGTTCGTCATGCCGAAGGCGACGAGCGCCTTCTCCCGCACCGCCGAGGTGTACGACACGACGATCGGCTGGCGGTTCGTCAACCGGTTCATGCGCGAGGGCTGGGGCACCGACTCGATGCCGGAGACGGCGGAGAACGTGGCTTCGGCGTTCGGGATTTCGCGCCAGGCTCAGGACGAGTTCGCGCTGCGCTCCCAGGAACGGGCGGCGAAGTCACGGGCTCGGCTGGCGCTGGAGATCGCACCAATTGAGGCTTTTGAAAAGGACGAGCCGCCTCGCGATACGTCACTGGAGAAGCTGGCCGCGCTGCCCACGCCGTTCCGCGAGGGTGGCACGGTCACGGCCGGAAACGCTTCGCCGGTCAACGACGGCGCCGCGGCGCTGCTCGTCGCCAGCGAGGCCGCCATCGCGCGGTACGGCCTGACGCCGCTCGCCCGGATCGACGGCGCGGCGGCGGCCGGCGTCCCTCCGCGGATCATGGGATGGGTCCGGTGCCCGCCACCCGGCGGCTGCTCGACCGGCTCGGCGTCGCACTCGGTGACGTCGATGTGGTCGAGTTGAACGAGGCGTTCGCCGCGCAGGCGGTGGCTGTGCTGCGCGAACTCGGATTGCCCGAAGACGCGGAGCACGTCAACCCCAACGGTGGAGCGATCGCGCTCGGTCACCCCTTGGGTGCGAGCGGTGCGCGGCTGGCGTTGACCGCCGCGGTGGAGCTGGGGCAGCGGGGCGCCCGGCGTGCCCTGTGCACCATGTGCATCGGCGTCGGTCAGGGGATCGCTCTGCTCTTGTCTGCGCCGTAGCGGTAGGGTGATCGCGAGCTTGGTTCACGTGGGACGCGACCCTCTAGGGCGGACGATGGAACTACCACGCGATGTACCGACCGATATTGACATGAGTCGCCCCAGCGCGGCTCGCGTGTACGACTACTTCCTCGGCGGGGCGCACAACTTCGAGATCGACCGGCAGTTGGCCGAGCAGATCGCGAGCATGACGCCGAACCTGGCCGACACCATGCGGGCCGGGCGGGCGTTCCTGCGCCGCGCGGTGCGATACCTCGCCGCCGAGGGCATCGACCAGTACCTCGACATCGGCTCCGGCATCCCCACCGTGGGCAACGTGCACGAGGTGGCCCAGGACGCCAACCCCACCGCCCGCGTCGTGTACGTCGACATCGACCCGGTCGCGGTGATGCACAGCAAGTCCATTTTGGACGGTAACGAGTGGGCCGACGCCATCCAGGCCGACCTGCGGCAGCCGGAGCTGATCCTGGACGAGGCCCGCAAGCTCGGGCTCATCGACCTGAGCCGGCCGGTGGCCGTACTGCTGGCCGGTGTGGTGCACTTCGTGCCCGACGCCGACCATCCCGGCGACGTCATCCGTACGCTGCGCGACGCCACGGTGCCGGGCAGCTACCTGGTCATCTCGCACTCGACGTACGAGGACCAGCCGCAGGAGATGCTGGACGCGCAGAAGCTCTCGGCGCGTACCGCCACGGAGATCACGCTGCGGTCGCACGCCGAGATCGCCGGCTACTTCGGCGACTTCGCGCTCGTCGAGCCCGGCCTGGTGCACCTGCCGCTGTGGCACCCCGAGACACCGGGCGACGTCGACGAGCATCCGGAGCGGTTCGGCGCCTTCGGCGGTGTCGGGCACAAGGCCGGGTAGCCCTTGGGCACTGGCGGGATGTTCAGCGGGGAGGGAGCGCGGCGGTACGCGCACATATGGGCGCGCGCCGGGGCGGCGGTCGGCTATGTGCCGATGAGCCCCGCCGACACCGAACGGATGCTGCACAACCACACGCTGGTACTGGCGGAGGCGCTGCTCGGCGAGCCGTTCACCGTCCAGCCGGCGCACGCGGTCGGCCGTGCCCTGGTCGAGGCCCACTTCACCGCGCCCGAGTTCCTGGACCAGACGCTGTTGACGTTCGGGCGCGACTTCGTCGTACACCTTGCGCCTGACGGTCTTGCCCACGGCAAGCTCGCGGACCGGGTCGTGGCCCTGGAGGCGGCGCTGGCCGCCGGCTACGCCAGGGCGTTGCGCGACCGCACGTTCGCGCAGCAGGAGCGGATCGGGCGTGCGGTGTGGGACGCCCGCAACCAGATCGAGCAGGCGCTGCGCGCGAGCGAGGCCCGCTTCCGGGCGGTCTTCGCCGGGGCCGCGATCGGGATCGGCATCGGCGACATGGAGGGTCGCATCCTCGACGTCAACCAGGCGTTCGCGGACATGCTCGGATACACCGTCGACGAGATGCGCGAAATCAACGTCGCCGAACTCTTCTACCCCGACGACGCCCCCGGCATGTGGGAGATGTACGGGGAGATGCTCGACGGCAAGCGGGACGGCGCCCGGCTGGAAAAGCGCTACTACCGCAAGGATCGCAGCATCCTCTGGACCGACCTCGCCGTCTCGCTCATCCGCGACGACGACGGGCACCCGCGCTTCACCGTGGCGATGGTCGAGGACATCACCGACCGGTACGAGCTGCAGGAGCGGCTGCGGTTTCAGGCACTGCACGACCCGCTGACCGGGCTGCCGAACCGTACCCTCTTCTTCGAGCGGCTGGCCGCGGTCTTCGACGGCGGCGCCTCGCGCGTTGGCGTGTGTTTCCTCGACCTCGACGGCTTCAAGGCGGTGAACGACAGCCTCGGCCACTACGTCGGCGACGAACTGCTCGTCGTGGTGGCCAAGCGGCTGGCCGCGTGCGTGTCCGCGCGCGGGCACCTGGTGGCCCGGATGGGCGGCGACGAATTCGTCATCCTGGTCGAAGACTCCACCGGCACCGAAGCCGCCATCGCCGTCGCCGAAGCCGCCCTCGCCGCCGTCGCCGAGCCCGTACGCATCGACTCGCACCAGCCGCTGTCCGTCACCGCCAGCGTCGGCATCGTCGAACGGTCCGTCGCCGGCACCAGCCCCACCGACGTGATGAAGGCCGCCGACACCACGCTCTACTGGGCCAAGGCCGACGGCCGGGGCCGGTGGTCGATGTTCGACCCGGTACGCGGCGCGCACCAGCTCGCCCGCGCCGCGCTGGCCGCCGCCCTGCCCGGTGCGCTGGACCGGGGCGAGTTCACATTGGAGTACCAGCCGATCGTCGCGCTGGACGGCGGCGGGCTGCGCGCGGTCGAGGCGCTGGTCCGCTGGCGCCACCCCGAGCTGGGCATGGTGCCGCCGGACCGGTTCATCGGGCTGGCCGAGGAGACCGGCATGATCGTCCGACTTGGACGGTGGGTGCTGGAGACCGCCTGCGCGCAGGGCGCCGCGTGGAATGCTTCGTTTCCCGGCGCTGAGCTTGTGGTCAGCGTCAACCTGGCCGTACGGCAGGCGAACGCCCCCGGCATCGTGGAAGAGGTGGCCGGCGTGCTCGCCCGTACCGGCCTGCCGCCCGACCTGCTCCAGCTGGAACTGACCGAGAGCGCGGTCATGCCGACCGCGGGAGAGCCGGTACGGTCGCTGCGCGGGTTGGCGGCCACCGGCGTGCGGATCGCGATCGACGACTTCGGCACCGGATACTCGAACCTGGCGTACCTGCGGCGGCTGCCGATCCACTCGCTGAAGCTGGCCGGGCCGTTCATCGAAGGGCTGCGCTCCGGCGACCTGATCGACTCGGCGAGCGTGGCCGACGAGCGCATCGTCGACGCCCTGGTACGGCTGGCGCACGCGCTGGGGCTGACCGTGACGGCCGAGGCCGTGGAGACCGTGGAGCAGGCCGACCTGCTGCGCGGGTTGGGCTGCGACACCGCCCAGGGCCTGCACTTCGGCCGCCCCACGCAGGCCGAAAACATCACCGCCGTACTCCGCCGCTCCTGGGTAGCCGCCGTCCCCCGCCCACCCTCCACCCACCTCCCCGTCGCCACCCCCACACCCCCGCCGCCCGCACCGTTCCCGCGGACGTCGCCGTTCCCGCGGACCGTGCCGACCGCGCCGCTCCCGCCGACCGCGCCGCCTCCGCCGACCGCGCCGATCGCGCCGACCGCGCGGACCGCGCCGTCGATCAAGGGCAAACGGCCGTGGATTGATCTCCAAACCACGACCATTCGCCCTTGATCGGCGTGCGATCCCTTGATCGAAGGGCTCGGCGTGATCGGGGTGCGCGCGGTTGGCGCCGCGTACGTGCGCGCGTCCGTACCTGAGTCCGTGTCCGCGCCCGCGTCCCAATAGGGCAGCCCTCTTGGGCGTTGAGACGTGAGTAGGGGACCCCTATACCTGCGTGGGCGTGTACAGGGGCGCCCTACTCACGCGCGCGGGCCCAGCCGGGGCGCCCTATTGGTGGGCAGGCTCGCCACCAGGGTGCGCCCGGCGACGCGAAGATCGCGCACGCCGGTGAGTGGAACACCAGTGCTGTTAAGACGGCCGGATAGCAGCACTGGTGTTCCACCCACGGCGTCGTGCTGCCCACGCGATCGCACCGCCCCGCGCGAGCGCCGATCAAGGGAAAGTGCGTCGATCAAGGGCATACGGTCGTGGATCAGAGATCAAAGCACGGCCGTTTGCCCTTGATCGATGGACAAAGAGGGGGCGGGCGAGGGGCGGGAGGGCTAGGGGCGGATGCGGGAGTGGGAGGGGTCGTATAGGGGGTCTTGGACTACCGTGGCGCCCGCCCAGGTGGCGAACACGCCCACCTCTACGCGGGTGCCTATCGGCACGCTGGCGGGGAGGTAGGCGTACGCGATGGAGGCGCCGACGCGGTAGCCGTATCCGCCGGACGTCACGCGGCCGCAGGGCTCGCCGTTGACGCGTACCGGCTCGGTGCCCAGGCACACGGTCTGCGGGTCGTCCAGGACCAGGCAGCGCAGCCGGCGCGAGGGCCCACCCGCCTCGCGGGCCGCCAGCAGGGCGGTACGCCCGAGGAAGTCCTTGTCCGCCCGCACGGCGAAGGACAGGCCGGCCTCGTCGGGCGTGGTCTCGGGCGTGATGTCGGAGCCCCACACGCGGTAGCCCTTCTCCAGCCGCATCGCGTCGATCGCGCGGTAGCCGGCGGGCACCGCACCGGCGGAGACGAGCAGGTCCCACAGGGTCAGGGTGTATTCGGTCGGGGCGTACAGCTCCCAGCCGTACTCGCCGACGTAGGTGACCCGCTGGGCGAGCACCGGCACCGGCCCGACGGTCAGCTGCCGGGCCTGCATGAAGCGGAAGTCGAGCGGTTCGTCGGTCAACGGCTGGAGCACCGAGCGCGCGAGGGGGCCCCACAGGCACAGGCAGCCGTACGCCCCGGTCACGTCCGAAACGGTGACGTCGGACGGCGCATGCCGGCGCAGCCACGCCAGGTCTCGTACACCGGACGCGGTGCTGGTCACCACGCGGAAATGGTCCGGGCCGAGCCGGGTCACGGTCAGGTCGGCCTCGATGCCGGCGCGCGTGTTGAGCAGTTGGGTGTAGACCACCGTGCCGACCGGCTTGTCCACGTCGTTCGCGCACATCCACTGCAGGAAGGCCGCCGGACCGCGCACGTCGAGCTTGGCGAACGAGGACTGGTCGAACAGGCCGGCCGTCGCCGCGGTCGCCAGGCACTCGGCCTCGATCGCGGGCGACCACACCTGGCCGGCCCAGCCGGCGGGCCGCTCAGCAACAGCGCCCGCGGTCGAGCCAAACCAATTCACCCGCTCCCAGCCGGCTTTCTCGCCGAGCGAGGCGCCGAGCGGGGCCAGCCGTGGCCAGGTCGCCGACCGCCGCAGCGGCCGTCCCGCCGACCATTCGGTGTACGGGTAGACGATGTCGTAGTAGCGGGAGTACGCGTCGAGCGCCTTTTCGGTGGCCCACGAGCGGCTGGCGGCGTGCGCCCCGAAGCGGCGGATGTCCATGTGGGACACGTCGAATTCGGGCTGACCGTCCACAATCCACTCCGCCAGCACCTTTCCGACGCCGCCGGCCGCCGCTAGCCCGTGCACGCAGAAGCCCGCCGCGACCCAGAAGCCGCGAACCGCCGTCTCGCCGAGCAGAAACTCGCCGTCCGGCGTGAACGCCTCCGGCCCGTGCACGACCCGGTCGATCTCCGCCGAGCGCAGCGCCGGCACCCGGCGCCGGGCCGATGCCCAGGACTCCTCGAACTTCGCCAGGTCGGGCGGGAAGAGCGTGCGGGCCGTCGACAGCGGCGCGGCGCCGTCCTCGGGCCAGCACACATCCGGGGTACGGATGTAGCCGCCGACCAGCAGCCCCTCGCCTTCCCCGCGGAAGTAGACGATGTGGTCCGGGTCCCGCACGGTGGGGATGTCCCCAACGTCTCCGATCGAGGAGGACACCACGTACTGGTGCTTGATCGGGACGATCGGGATGGCGACGCCGGCGAGCCGCCCGACGTGGCCGGCAGCGGCGCCGGCCGCGTTGACGACCGCCTCGGTCGCGATGCGGCCCTGGTCGGTGTGGACGGCCCGCACCCGGCCGCCGGCCACCTCGATCCCGGTGACCCGCACGCCGGTGGCGAACGTGACGCCCAGCGCGCGGGCGCCGGCGGCGAGCGCGGCGGCCAGCGGCTCGGGGCGCAGGTAGCCGTCGCCGGGGAGCCAGCCGGCGGCCCGTACGTCGGCGACGTCGAGCATCGGCAGCCGCGCCGCGGTCTGCGCGGGGAGAGGAGTTCCATCTCCAGGCCGTACGTGGTGGCCGCGCTGACCTGCCGCAGCAGCTCCTCTTCGCGTTCCCGGGTGGTGGCCAGCCGGAGCCCGCCGACGCCGTGCCAGCCCGGCTCAAGGCCGGTGAGCGTACGCAGCTCCGCGTAGAGCGCCGACGAGTACATGATCATGCGAGTCTGGCTGATGGTGGACCGGAGCTGACCGACGAACCCGGCGGAGTGCCACGTGGTGCCGTCGGTCAGGTCGTGCTGCTCCACGACGACGATGTCGGTCCAGCCCAGCCGCGCCAGGTGGTACGCGATGCTGCAGCCCGCCACCCCGCCACCGATGACGACCACCCGCGCCTCTGTACGCACACCGGAGTCCTATCACCTAATTGGTCTGACCAAAAGAGCTGAGCGGATACTGAAAACCTAGCCTCCCGAGTATTGACCTCTTTGATCCTTCGGGCTGAGACTCAGCCATGGGTGGACGGATGGTTCGCGTCGAGGACGTGCTGGGACGCGTCTCGATGTGGGCTGGCCAGACGGTCACCCACGGGCCGCTGACGGGCGGCCTGTCGCACCAAATATGGCGGGTTATCGACATGAGGGGCCGTAGCTTCGTGCTGCGCGTGCTCGAGCCCGCGGTCTCCGCGGCGGGGCTGGGGGTGCCCCCGCCGTTGGAGATCGAAAATACCCTGCACGCGGCGGAGTCGGGCGTCGGTGCGCGGGTCTACGAGGTACTTCCCGACGTGCCCGCTCTGGTGCTGGAGTTCCTGCCCGGGCGGACGCTCGACCCGGCCGCGGTGCGGGAGGCGGCCACCATTCCGCGCGTCGCCGCGGCGTGCCGGCGGCTGCACGCCGGGCCGCGCTTCGCGAACGACTTCGACATCACCGTCAAGCTGCACGAGTTGCTGGACATCTGCCGGCGCAACGACCTGCGGCTGCCGGCCGACTACCTCGACCGCCTGTCCACTGTGGAAAAGGTTCGCGCCGCCCTCGCGGCCGCACCATTGAACACCGTGCCATGCCACAACGACCTGCTGGCGGAGAACTTCATCGACGTGGCCGGCACCATCCGGATCGTCGACTACCAGCTGTCCGGCAACAACGACCCAACCTTTGAGCTGGGCGACATCGCGGCCGAGGCCGACTTCGACCCGGATCGCGCCGGCGCGCTCGCCGCCGCGTACTTCGGATCGGAACTGAACTCCGCGCTGATCGCCCGGGTACGGCTGAACCTTTTGCTCTCCAACGCCACGTGGACGCTGTGGTTCTCCGTGCATCACGGGCTGCTCCGCAACCCCGAGTCGGATTTCGACTACTGGGCCGAGGCGGCCGACAAGTGGGCCCAGGCCGTCCGGGACATGGACGCACCGGATCTCGGCCGGCTCATGGAGGCGGCGGCAGGCCGCACGTCCCTACATCCATAGCCAACGGGAGATCTCATGGCTACGAGCGCGCCGGCGACGGCCGAACACCCTATGGACGACGACGCCCACCGACTTGCCGAACTCGGCTACAAGCAGGAACTGCGGCGCAAGTGGAGCGGCTTCTCCAACTTCGCCATCTCATTTTCGATCATCTCGATCCTGGCCGGCTGCTTCACCACGTTCGGCCAGGCGTGGAACAACGGCGGTCCGGTCGCCATCAGCTGGGGTTGGCCGCTCATCTCGGTGTTCATCCTGATCATCGGGTTCTGCATGTCGGAGCTCGTGTCGGCGTACCCGACGGCGGGCGGCATCTACTGGTGGGCCGCCAAGATGGGCAAGCCGGTGCACGGCTGGTTCACCGGCTGGCTCAATCTCATCGGCCTGGTCGCGGTGACGGCGTCGGTCGACTACGGCTGCGCCACGTTCCTCAACCTCACGCTGTCGGCCCTCTTCGACGGCTGGGCCGGGACGCTCAACCAGGCGTTCCTGCTCTTCGTGATCATCCTGGCGCTGCACGGGATCATCAACATCTTCGGGCACAGCATCATCGACGTGCTCCAGAACGTGTCGGTGTGGTGGCACGTGGCCGGCGCGGCCGCCGTGGTGCTGATCCTCGTGCTGGTGCCGGACGACCACCAGAGCTTCAAGTTCGTCTTCACCGAGCGGTTCAACAACTCCGGGTTCGCCGACGGCAGCAACAACAGCCTGATGTTCTGGTTCTACATCATGCCGCTGGGCTTCCTGCTCACCCAGTACACGATCACCGGCTTCGACGCGTGCGCGCACGTGTCCGAGGAGACCAAGGGCGCCTCGAAGGCCGCCGCCAAGGGCCTGTGGCAGTCCATCTTCTACTCCGCGATCGGCGGCTGGATCCTGCTGCTGTCGTTCCTGTTCGCGGCGACCAATGTGGACGCGGTGAACGACGCGGGCGGCTTCTCCGGAGCCATCTTCGAGAGCGCGCTGACGCCGTTCTTCTTCAAGGCCGTCATCATCATCTCCACCATCGGGCAGTTCTTCTGCGGCATGAGCTGCGTGACGAGCATGTCCCGGATGACGTACGCGTTCAGCCGCGACCGCGCCGTGCCCGGCTGGAAGTGGTGGTCCACGGTGGACCGCAACGGCACCCCGGTCAAGGCCATCATCGGCGCGACCATCGCCGGCCTGGTGCTGACCCTGCCGGCGCTGTACAAGAGCCCGGCCGGCATCCCGGTGGCGTTCTACGCGGTCGTGTCCGTGGCGGTCATCGGCCTGTACGTCGCGTTCCTCATCCCGATCGCGCTGCGGCTGCGGATGGGTGACCGCTTCGTGCCCGGTCCGTGGACGCTGGGCCGCAAGTACAAGGTGCTCGGCTGGATCGCGGTCATCGAGATCGTGATCATCTCGATCTACTTCATCATGCCGATCGTCCCGGCGGGCGTGCCCGGCAACGCCGAGTTCAGCTGGTCGTCGGTGAACTACGCGCCCATCGCGATCGGCGGCCTCGTGGGGCTGGTCGCGCTCTGGTGGTACGTGTCGGCCCGCAAATGGTTCACGGGTCCGCGCCGTACGATCGACGAGGCGGAGACCGCGGACGCGGACGCGGCCTGACAAAACGGGGAGAACGCATGCCGAGCGACGCGGTCGCCACACCGGCCGGGCGGGAGTCGAGCACTACCACGCCGATGCCGCTGTGGCGACCCGTGCGCGGCGGCAACGCGTTCGAGATCACCGTGTCCCGGCTGGCCCAGGCGATCAAGCTAGGGCTCGTGGCCGAGGGGAGCGCCTCCCGGCCGAGCGGGAGCTGGCCGAAAAGCTCCAGGTCAGCCGGGTCACGTTGCGCGAGGCGATCAGGGCCTTGCGGGAGGCTGGGTATCTCGAGTCGCGCCGTGGGCGTACCGGTGGAACGTTTGTGGTGTCGCGCTCCGGGACCCCGCCGCGGGCCGTCACGGCGCGGTCCAGGCCGGGAAAGCGGGCGGCGAAGCCGGTCGCCGCCGCCGTCACGCCGCTGGCCCGGCGCGGCACGGCGGCCGACCTGGCCCGGGAGATGGGTGACACGCTGCATGACGCGCTCGACTTCCGGCGGGTGGTCGAGCCCGGCGCCGCGGGTCTGGCCGCCAGCCGGACCCTGTCCGCGGCGGACCGCCAGCACCTCGTCGCGTGCCTGACCGCGTCCCGCGACCGCGACCCGGCCACGCGGCGGGTGGCCGACTCGCGGCTGCACCTGGCGATCGCGGCGGCGAGCGGCAGCCCGTCGCTCGCGTCGGCGGTCGCCGACGTCCAGATCACCCTGGACCGCCTTCTGGCGGCGATCCCGGTCATCAAGCGCAACCTCGACCACTCCGACAATCAGCACACCCGCATCGTCGACGCCATCCTCGCCGGCGACGCCGGCGCGGCCCGCGGGCTGATGGAAGAGCACTGCGACGGTACGGCGGAACTGTTGCTGGGCCTGCTGACCTGATAAAGGTATTAGAGAAGACCTTTTGGAGGCTCCCTTGACCACGACGGCACGCAAGCCGGCGCTCTCGCTCGAAGAGCTGCGCGTGGCGGTGGACGCCGGTCAGATCGACACGGTCGTGCTGGCCCTCACCGACATGCAGGGCCGGCTGCAGGGCAAGCGTTTCCACGCGCGGTTCTTCCTGGACGAGGTGGTCCCGCACGGCAGCGAGGGGTGCAACTACCTGCTGGCGGTGGACGTCGACATGAACACCGTCGACGGGTACGCGATGTCGTCGTGGGAGCGCGGCTACGGCGACTTCGCGATGGTGCCCGACCTGTCCACGCTCCGCCGGGTGCCGTGGCAGCCGGGCACCGCGCTGCTGCTGGCCGACCTGGCCTGGCTGGACGGCTCCGGCGACGTGGTGGCCTCGCCGCGGCAGGTGCTGCGCCGCCAGCTGGAGCGGCTGGCCGGGCACGGGCTGACCGCGTACGCCGGCACCGAGCTGGAGTTCTGCCTCTACCGCGACTCGTACGAGGACGCGTGGCGGCGCGGCTACCGCGACCTGACCCCGGCCAACCTCTACAACGTCGACTACTCGCTGCTCGGCACCGCCCGGGTCGAGCCGGTGCTGCGCCGCATCCGCAACGAGATGGCCGGCGCGGGCCTGGTGCCGGAGAGCGCCAAGGGCGAGTGCAACCTTGGGCAGCACGAGATCGCCTTCCGGTACGACGACGCGGTCGCCTGCGCCGACCACCACGTGATCTACAAGAACGGGGCGAAGGAGATCGCCGCCCAGGAGGGCATGTCGATCACCTTCATGGCCAAGCCCAACGCGCGCGAGGGCAACTCCTGCCACATCCACTTCTCGCTGCGTACGGCCGACGGGAGCCCGGCCATGCACGGGGATGGGCCCGCCCATTTATCCACCACGGGGCAGCGGGTGCTGGCCGGGCTGCTCGCCACGATGCGTGAGCTGAGCCTCTTCTACGCCCCCAACATCAACTCGTACAAGCGTTACCAGGCGGGCTCGTTCGCGCCCACGGCCGTGCGCTGGGGCACCGACAACCGCACCTGCGCGCTGCGCCTGGTCGGCCACGGCGGGCACTCGCTCCGCGTGGAGAACCGGGTGCCCGGCGCGGACGTCAACCCGTACCTGGCGATCGCGGCGCTGGTGGCCGGCGCCCTGCACGGGATCGAAAACGAGCTGGAGCTGGAAGAGGCGTACGGCGGCAACGCGTACGACGACGCCGACGCGCCGAGGGTTCCATCGACGCTGCGCGATGCCCTCGATCTGTGGGAGACTTCCGCGGTCGCGCGCGAGGCGTTCGGCGGCGATGTCGTCGCCCACTACGCCAACAACGCGCGCGTCGAACTGGCCGCATTCGACGCCGCCGTGACGGATTGGGAGATGTTCCGGGGGTTCGAACGGCTG
Source organism: Phytohabitans rumicis (assembly GCF_011764445.1). Classification (NCBI taxonomy): domain Bacteria; kingdom Bacillati; phylum Actinomycetota; class Actinomycetes; order Micromonosporales; family Micromonosporaceae; genus Phytohabitans; species Phytohabitans rumicis. The sequence goes on along the minus strand of NZ_BLPG01000001.1, from coordinate 2,842,429 downwards.
TGACGACGATAGATGTGCTCAACCCGGCGACCGGGCAGGCCATGGCGACCGTGCCGTCGCTCTCGGCCGACGAGGCCGACGCCGCGATCGAGCGTTCGAGGGGGCGTTCGACTCCTGGCGCCAGGTCTCGCCCGGCGACCGGGCCCGGCTGCTGCGGCGGTTCGCCGCGGTGGTCGACGACCGACTGGAGGAGCTGGCCCGGCTGGAGGTGGCCGGGGCCGGCCACACCATCGGCAACGCCCGCTGGGAGGCCGGCAACGTCCGGGACGTGCTCGACTACTACGCGGGCGCGCCGGAGCGGCTGACCGGCCGGCAGATCCCGGTACCGGGCGGGCTCGACGTGACGTTCCACGAGCCGCTCGGCGTCGTCGGCGTGATCGTGCCATGGAACTTCCCGATGCCGATCGCCGGCTGGGGCTTCGCCCCCGCGCTCGCGGCCGGCAACACGGTCGTCCTCAAGCCCGCCGAGCTGACCCCGCTCACCGCGATCCGCCTCGGCGAGCTGGCGCTGGAGGCCGGCCTGCCCGAGGGCGTGCTCACCGTCGTACCCGGAAAGGGGTCCGTGGTGGGCGAGCGGTTCGTGACGCATCCGGCGGTGCGCAAGGTGTGTTTCACCGGATCCACCGAGGTCGGCAAGCGGATCATGAAGGGCTGCGCGGACCGGGTCAAGCGCGTCACGCTGGAGCTCGGCGGCAAGAGCGCGAACCTCGTGTTCGCGGACGCGGACCTGGCGGCCGCGGCCGCCGCCGCGCCGGCCGCGGTCTTCGACAACGCCGGCCAGGACTGCTGCGCGCGGTCCCGGATCCTGGTCCAGCGATCCGTGTACGACGAGTTCCTCGCGCTCCTGGAGCCGGCGGTGCGCGCCTTCCGGGTCGAGGATCCGGCGCTGGAGTCGGCGCAGATGGGTCCCCTGATCTCGGCCGGGCAGCGGACCACCGTCGCGTCCTATGTAGACGGTGCGAAGGTGGCGTTCACCGGCTCGGCGCCGGACGGGGACGGCTTCTGGTACGCCCCGACGGTGCTGCTCGCCGACTCGCCGGCCGACCGGCACTGGCGCGAGGAGATCTTCGGTCCGGTCGTGTCGGTGCTGCCGTTCGACGACGAGGCCCAGGCGATCGCGCTGGCCAACGACACCGAGTACGGGCTGTCCGGCTCGATCTGGACCCGCGACGTGGGCCGGGCGATCCGGGTGTCGCGCGGGGTGGAGTCCGGCAACCTGAGCGTCAACTCGAACTCGTCGGTGCGGTACTGGACCCCGTTCGGCGGGATGAAGCAGTCCGGCCTGGGCCGCGAGCTGGGCCCGGACGCGCTGCACGCGTTCACGGACGTCAAAAACGTATTCATCGCGGCGTGAGGAGTCACATGGATCGGTTAGCGGGGCGGGTCGCCGTGATCACCGGCGCGGGGTCCGGGATCGGGCTCGCGACGGCGCGGCGGTTTCGGGACGAGGGCGCCGTCGTCGTGTGCGTGGACGTGGACGAGAGCGCCGGGAAGGCGGCCGCGTCCGAGGTGGGCGGGGAGTTCGTCCACTGCGACGTGACCGACGAGGCCGCCGTGCGCGAGCTCTTCGACGGCGTCGCCGCGCGGCACGGGCGGCTGGACATCGCGTTCAACAACGCAGGCATCTCGCCGCCAGACGACGACTCGATCCTGGTGACCGGCCTGGACGCCTGGGAGCGGGTCATCAAGGTCAACACGACGAGCGTCTACCTGTGCTGCAAGTACGCGATCCCGCACATGCAGCGGCAGGGCAAGGGCTCGATCATCAACACCGCGTCGTTCGTCGCGCTGATGGGCGCCGCGACCAGCCAGATCGCGTACACGGCGAGCAAGGGCGGGGTGCTGGCGCTGAGCCGGGAGCTGGGCGTCCAGTTCGCGCGGGAGGGCATCCGGGTCAACGCGCTGTGCCCCGGGCCGGTGGCGACGCCGCTGCTGATGGAGCTCTTCGCGAAGGACCAGGAGCGGGCCGCCCGCCGCCTGGTGCACGTGCCGATGGGGCGGTTCGCGCAGCCGGAGGAGATCGCCGCGGCGGTCGCGTTCCTCGCCAGCGACGACTCGTCGTTCGTGACGGCGTCCCAGTTCGTGGTCGACGGAGGGATCACCGGGGCTTATGTCACACCCCTCTAGGCGTCCGATCATCGGGATCACGTCGTATGTCGAGCCGGCCTCGTGGGGGTGTGGCGGGACGTCCCGGCGGCGCTCCTGCCGTACTCCTATGTGCAGGCCGTGGAAGCGGCGGGTGGGCGCGCCGTGGTGCTCCCGCCCGACCCGGCCGGCGCCGAGATCCTGGACGTCCTCGACGGCCTGGTGCTGGCCGGCGGCGCCGACATCGCCGCCGACCGGTACGGCGCGGCGGCCGACCCGCGCACGGACAGCCGGCCGGACCGCGACGCGGGGGAGTTCCCGCTGGTGGACGCCGACCTGCCGATCCTCGGGGTGTGCCGGGGGATGCAGTTGCTGACGGTGGCGTACGGCGGGCGGCTGCACCAGCACCTGCCCGACGTGGTGGGGCACGACAAGCACCGCCCCGACGACGGCGTGTACGGCTCGCACGGCGTCCGCTTCGTACCGGGCAGCCGGATCGACGAGATCATGTCGGGCGACAGCGAGGTCAACTCGTACCACCACCAGGCGATCGCCGACGCGGGCCGGCTGGTGGTCACCGGCTGGTCCGACGACGGCGTGATCGAGGCGGTCGAGGACCCGACCCGGCGCTTCCTGGTGGGCGTGCAGTGGCACCCCGAGGTCGACGGCGATGTCCGGCCGTTCGAGGCGCTCGTCTCCGCCGCGGCCCGGTAGGTTGGCGGTATGGCGCGCCCTGTGATCGGGTTAACGACCTATGCCGAAGAGGCCCGTTTCGGGCTCAACGACACTTTTGCCGCGGTGCTCCCGCTGTCGTACGTCCACGCCGTGCACGAGAGCGGGGGCGGGCCGTCCTGATCACGCCCGACGCCCCGGACTCGGACGTCCTGGACGGGATCGACGGGATCATGTTCACCGGCGGGTCGGACGTCGACCCCGTCCTGTACGGCGAGCAGCCGCACCCCACCACCAACGTCAAGCCCGAGCGGGACGCCGCCGAGCTGCTGCTCATGCGCGCGGCGCTGGAGGCCGACCTGCCCGTCCTCGGCGTCTGCCGGGGCATGCAGCTCATGGCCGTGGCGTACGGCGGCCGCCTGCACCAGCACCTGCCGGACGTGCTCGGCCACGACGACCACCGGCCGATGAGCGGGCCGAAGTTCGGCCACCATCCGGTACGGCTGCTGCCGCACACCCGCGCGCACGCGATCCTCGGCGACGAACTGGTCGTCAACTCGTTCCACCACCAGGGCGTGCGCGACCCGGGCGGGCTCAGCCCGGTCGGCTGGTGCCCGGACGACGAGCTGATCGAGGTGGTCGAGGACCCGCGCCGGGCGTTCGTGCTGGGCGTCCAGTGGCACCCCGAGGACACCAACGACTTCCGGGTCTTCGGTGCGCTGGTCGAGGCGGCTCGGACGCGCAAAATGGCGCTGACTCGGCGTTAGGGTGGATCGCATGACCGTCCGTGCCCCGCTGGCGCCAGGCCAGCTCTCCCCGTGGCGCCAGGTGCCCGCGCAGATCCCCCGACCCGAGTACGTGGGGAAGAAGCGACCCAAGGAGTGGCGCGGCTCGCACGTACAGACGCCGGAGACCATCGAGAAGATGCGGATCGCCGGCCGGATCGCGGCGCAGGCCACCCAGCTCGCCGGCGAGCACTGCAAGCCCGGCGTCACCACCGACGAGATCGACAGGGTGGTGCACGAGTTCCTCTGCGACCACGGCGCATACCCGTCGACGCTCGGCTACAAGGGCTTTCCCAAGTCCTGCTGCACCAGCCTCAACGAGGTGATCTGTCACGGCATCCCGGACACCACCGTGCTGGAGGACGGCGACATCATCAACGTCGACGTCACCGCGTTCGTCAACGGCGTACATGGCGACACCGACGCGACCTTCGGAGTCGGCGACGTCTCAGAGGAGGCGCGGCTGCTCGTCGAGCGCACCCACGAGGCGATGATGCGCGGCATCCGGGCGGTCGCCCCGGGCCGGCCGCTCAACGCCGTGGGCCGGGTCATCGAGGCGTACGCCAAGCGCTTCGGGTACGGCGTGGTACGGGACTTCACCGGCCACGGCATCGGCGAGGCGTTCCACAGCGGGCTCTACGTGCCGCACTACGACAACCCGCGGCTCGACGTCGTGATGGAGCCGGGCATGACGTTCACGATCGAGCCGATGATCACGCTGGGCACGCACGAGTACACGATGTGGCGGGACGGCTGGACCGTGGTGACCAAGGACCGCAAGTGGACCGCCCAGTTCGAGCACACGATCGTGGTCACCGACGACGGGCACGAGATCCTCACCCTCCCGTGACGGCGCCGAAGTCCGCGTGGGTGGCCAGCCACGCGGCGTAGTGCGGGCGGTGGGTGACGACCTCCTGGTACGCGGCGGCGGCCAGGGTCAGCACCTCGGGGCCCGGATGGCGGCGGGGCTTTCCGGGTGCCAGCCGAGCAGGTGCCGCCAGCGCAGCGGCGTGCCGGCGAGCGGGACCAGCACCGTGCCCGGGGGCGGGCGGGAGATGCCCTGGCAGAGCAGCACCGCGGCGCCGCTCAGCACTAGGTCCAGGCAGCCGATGGGATCCGACTCGAGAATCTGGCGTGGGGTGAAGCCGGCTTTCGCGCACGCCTCGGCGAAGCAGTCGATGAAGCAGCCGTCGCCGGGCGCGTTCGCCCACCGGGCGCCGGACAGGTCGCCGAGCGCCACCTCGGCCCGCCCGGCCAGCGGGTGCTGCTCGGCCATGAGGATCCACACCGCGTCGACGGACACCGGGCGCCAGGTGACGCCGTACGGGGTCGGGGTGGCGTCGCCGCAGGCGCCGACGAGGGCGTAGTCGAGCTTGCGGGCGAAGACCATGTCCGCCAGATCCTCCTCCGACCAGTTCGTCTGGGTCGTGACGGTCGCCTCGGGGTACGCCGTGGTCAGCCGGTGCACGAGCCCGCCCATGATGGGTCCGTTGGTCGCGCCGATCCGGAAGCTGAGGGCGGCCTGCCCGGCGTCGGTGAGCCGGGTCGCCTCGGCGTGCAGGTCGTCGACCGCGGGCAGAAGCACCCGGGCCCGGGCGAGGATCAGCTCACCGAGGGGCGTCGGGCGCGCGCCGTTGCGGTCGCGTTCGAAAAGCGGGCCGCCGAGCCCGCGCTCGATGCGCCCGAGCTGCGTGGCCAGGGCGGCCTGGGCGAGCCCCAGCGAAGCGGCCGCCTTGGTCAGGCTCCCGGTCTCCGCGATCGTGCACACCATGCGGAGGTGGCGCAGCTCGAGGTCCATGGCCAGACGGTATGACCGATCGAGGATGGTCGAAAGGCCCAGGAGGTAAACACTCATGCCTCGAAGATCTGGCTGACCGTGGCGTCGACCGGGCGGCCCCGGTTGGCCAACTCCTTCGCCTGCTCGCGCAGGACCGCGCCCAGCTCGGTCATGTCGACGCCGGCCAGACCGGTGCGCTTGACCGCGTCCGCGCTGTTGCGGAAGTACGTCCGGGACAGCAGGCCCACCACCATGGCGGCGGACAGCCGCGACTCGCCGATCATCAGCAGGGCGGTGTCGGTCTCGTACCACTCGGTCAGCCGGATCGCCCGCGCGTGCGCCGAGGCGGCCCGGCACCACGCCTCCCGGGCCAGCGTCGTGAACTCCAGCGACTTGGCGTCGGCCAGCCGGCCGAGGTGCGTGTCGCGCAGGCGTTCCAGCCAGCCGTTCGGGTCGTAGATGGGCCGCGTGGTCACGTAGCGGTCCGCGGCCACCGGCCACGAGGTCGACAGGGTACGCGCGTGCTGCAGGTACTCGTCCGCACCCACGACGCCGAGGTCCACGAGGATCCCGTCGACCCGGCGGGTGACCGGCCGTGGCCCGCTGCCCGGCTTGTACGTCACCACCACGAGGTCGACGTCGCTGGTGTCGGTGTCGTCGCCATGGGCCAGCGAGCCGTGTACGCCGATTGCCAGCACGCCCGCCGGGAAGCGCCGCCGCGCCGCGTCGGCCACCTGCTCCGCGACCACCCACCGCGGATTGGCGAGGTACGGGTTTGGCTCCGCCACGGCGATCATTGTCCGGCATCACTGTGGCGGATCGGTAACTTTATGTTGGTCCGGCCCAGCGTTTCATGCGTTCATCGTGGGGCCGCCTCGCCGCCGGAGCCGGCGCCGCCGCCATTGGTGGCACGTTTCCGTGATCAGGCGTCCGGCGCGAGCCGGAAGATGCGGATGTCCCGCCCGCCGGCACGCTCCACGTAGGTCTCGTACGCCGGCCACTCCGCCACCAGCAGCTGCCACAGCCGTTCCCGTTCGGCGCCGGTGGCGAGCGTCGCGCGTACCGGGAGGTCGGTGCCCTTCAGGGTCACCGTGGCGGTCGGGTCGGCGAGGAGGTTGAGCGCCCACGCGGGCTGGGCGGTCTTGCCCCAGTTCGAGCCGACGACCACGAAGGAGTCGCCGTCGCGGACGTACAAGAGGGGATTTTGCCGTGGTACGCCGCTCTTGCGCCCCGTCGTCGTGATCAACATCGACGGCACCAGGCCGAGGGCGACGACGCGACCGCGGGTGAGCCGTCCGACCAGGCGGTCCAGCGGGACCAGGGCGGACATGGCGCGGGCGAACCAGCGCCCGTGCCCCAGCCGGCGCGTCAAAGCTCTCATGGACCAGAAACTCCAGAAACTGTAGATGCATGGAAGGGCACCTTGCTATGCAAAAAGCGATAACAAGGTGCCCTTCCTTGCATTTAGGTGCGGCGGGTTTCTACCGGGAGGCGGGAGCGGGTCAGGAGGCCGGCGCCGAGCATGGCGACCAGCGGGACCAACAGGACGACCACCAGCGGCTCCCAGGGGACGGCGATCGGGTACGGCGTCTGCTGGGGCCACCGGTCCGCGCTCGCCTGGTTGTACGCGGTCAGCACGGCGGCCGACGCGCCCAGACCGGCGACCACGCCGAGCACCGAGCCCAACCCGGCGATCACCCCCGACTGGCTCAACGACAGCCGGCGGCGTACCCCCGGACTGGCGCCGACGGCGGCGAGGGTGGCCAGATCCGCCCGGCCGTCGGCGGCGGCCAGGCCGGTGGCGATGCCGGCCGCGCCCAGCGTGATGAGCCCGGCCGCGGCGGCGAGGATCAGCAGCGTGGGGTCGGACGACCGGTCCGGCCCGCGCTCGACGGTCAGGCTGAACTGCTCGCTGAGGCCGCGCAGCGCACCGTTGAGGCGGTCCTGCTCCGCCTGCGTGGGCATCCGGGTGGTGGCCACCACGACGCTGTTCTCCTGCTGCGCCATGTTCGCGGCGCGTGCCGCACCCGCCGACAGGATCGCGGAGGGCGGTCGCGTCCCGGTGGTCGGCGCGTACCCGGGAACGGTCACGGTGGGCAGCCGGTCGCGGTCCTCCTCGGTCGTGGTGCCGTCGCCCTGGCGGGCGTCGTAGATCTCCAGGGTGACCTTCCCGTCGACCAGGTAGCGCTCGTCGTTGACCAGCACCCCGCCCGCCTCGATGGTCGCCCGGGCCCGGGCGAGGTCGTCGCCGGTCGCCCCGATCAGCGCCGGCACGGCGTCGGGAGTGGCGATGAGGCCGCCGTACGAGGCGTTGTACCAGCCGCCGTCGGACTGGCAGCGCGGGTCACGGACGGCCTGGCGCTGCTCGTCCCGGCTCAGTGGCCCGCCGGTGTCGTCGAACCACGGGCACTCGCGGTCCTTCGGCATCCGCGGCGACAGGCCACAGTAGACGTCGGCCGGGGTCCCCGCGGGGCAGGCGATCTCGGCCACCACGACCGCGTCGCGGACCGGCAGCGTGTCGCGGGCGAGGGCCGCGACGCTCTGCATGGCGGGTGGCGCTTTCGGCTCGTCGTCCGGCTTGCTGTTGGGCCCGACGTAGCGCGGGTCGAAGTGGATGTAGGCGTGGCCGTGCGGCATGAACTCCGCGTACTCCGAGTCGTTGCGTTCCTCGTCGGCGCTGAAGTAGACGCCGACGGCGACGCTCCCGGCGACCGCGGCCATCACGGCGGCGATGGCGGGCGCCGCGGCGGCCCGGTTGCGCGCGGTGTCGCGCAGCGCGATCCGCGGGGTGAGCGGCAGCACCCGGCCCAGCCGGGCGATCAGACCGACCAGCGTGGGCGTGCACAGCACGATGCCCAGCTCGCCGACGACGAGGCCGGCCAGGATGACGTTGACGTTCACCCGCTGGGCGCCGAACACCGTGACGGCCACGCCGGCGACGACCATCGCGAGGCCGGTGAACAGCCAGCGCTTGCGCGACCGGACCGCTCCGCGCCGGCCGGTCAGGGCCGCGACCACGTCGCTCTTGGCCGCCGTGAACGCCGGTACGAGCGCGGCCAGCAGCCCGGTGCCGATGGCGAGGAGGGTGATGCCGGCGAGCGCCAACGGGAAGATCCGGTAGCCGCCGGCCCGCGCCTGGACCAGGTGTACCTCCACCAGCGGCCGGGCGATGAAGGCCAGGGCGAGGCCGAGCACCAGCCCGGCGGCGGCGCCGAGCGCGCCGAGCACGATGCCGTCGGCCAGCACGATGCGGCGCAGGTGTGCCGGCGTACCCCCGTTGGCGGCGATGAGACCGAGGTCGCGCCGCCGGCGGCGGGCGCCCACCGCGAACGCCGGGCCAGCCAGCAGGACGATCTCCAGGATGCCGAGGCCGGCGATCAGTCCGCTGATCGCGATGGCGTCACCGTTCACGTTGGAGCTTTCGTACCCGACCCCGCTCGCATCGGCGGGCGGGGGGTCCAGCAGGACCGCCCGCGAGATGATCATCATCCCGCGCAGGTTGAGCTGCTTGACCTGCTCCCAGTTCACCGGCCGGGGGGCGTCCCACAGCCACTGGTTGGCGGCGTACAACTGGCCGTTCTCGCTGGGGACCGCACCGGGGCGGAACACGACCGTCTGGTACAGCTCGTCGGGGAACTCGACGATCCCGGTGACCGTCCACGACTTGGTGCCGTCCGGGTTCTGGATGGTGTCGCCGATCTGGGCACCCAGCCGGCCCACGGCCTTCTCGGTGATGGCCACCTCGCCGTCGCTGGCCGGGGCGCGGCCGTCGAGCAGCTTCACCCGGCCGCTCACCAGCGGGCTGGTGAGGTCCAGGCCGGCGCTGTTGAGGCTGCCGACGCCGGTCGCGGTGCGCAGCTCGACGATGCCGTCCTGCGTCGGCGTCACCCGGCTGCCGGGCGGCAGCGCGGCCAGCATGTCCTTCTCCGATACGACGTCCTGCCGCGGCTCGGTCGACGTGGACCAGCCCTGGCCGGTCGGGTCCTGCTCGAGCGGCCCGGTGGTCTCCCACCGGATCAGCGCGTCGGCGGCGCCGAGCTGGCGCGTCACCTTCTCCTCGGGCGTGAGCCGGAACATGTCGTACGACGCGGCGGCGAACGACAGCGCGAACACGGGCAGCGCGATCATCGCGATCACCAGCGCCGAGCGGCCCTTGGCCCGGCGGGACTCCCGCCACGCGATGCGCATCGCGGTGCGCCATGCGCTCATGAGACGGGCTCCAGCAGCTCTTCGGCCTGGGTCAGCGGGCCCGAGGTGTCGACCACGACGCCGTCGCGCAGGAACACCACGCGGTCGGCCCAGCCGGCGTGCCGCGCCTCGTGCGTCACGAGCACCCCCGCGGCGCCCGCGTCGACCCGGGCGCGGAGCAGGCGCAGCACGGCCTCTCCGGTCTGCGAGTCCAGCGCCCCGGTCGGCTCGTCGGCGAGCACCAGCCGGCGGTCGCCGACCAGCGCCCGGGCGATCGCCACCCGCTGCTGCTGGCCCCGGACATCTCGTCGGGGAAGCGCGGGCCCAGGTCGGCGAGGCCCACCTCCTCCAGCGAGGCGAGGGCGAGCCGGCGGGCCGCCCGCACGCTGGTGCCGTCCAGCTCCAGGGGGAGCGCGACGTTCTCCACGGCGGTGAGGCTGGGCAGCAGGTTGAGGTCCTGGAAGACGTAGCCGACCGAGCGCCGGCGTACGGCGGCGAGCCGCCGCTTGGACAGCTCGCCGAGGAGCTGGCCCTCGACGAAGACGCCGCCCTTGCTGGGCCGGTCCAGGCCGCCGGCGAGGTTGAGCAGGGTGGACTTGCCGGAGCCGGACGGCCCCATCACGGCGACGAGCTCGCCGGGGCGTACGGCGACGGTGACGCCGCGCAGAGCGTGCACGGCCGCCTCGCCGGTGCCGTGCGTGCGGGACACGTCGCGCAGTTCGAGGATCGCGGTCACGACTTGACCTCCTGCTGCTGCTCATAGGGAGCGGGGTCGGGTGCCTTCGCGGGTGGCGGGGTATATCGGACGAGGCTGGTCTCGCAGTGGTCCAGCCAGCGGATCTCCGCCTCCGCCTGGAAGATCATGGCGTCGAGGACCAGCCGCCACGGCATGTCGCCGGGCTCGGCCTCGCGGGTCTTGAGCCGCGTGTACTCCTGCAACGCGCGCATGGTGGCGGTGCGCTGCGTCTGCACCACGGCCCGGACGTCAACGCCGGGGGTGGTGAGGGCCAGCGCCAGCTTGATCGCCAACTCGTCGCGCGGCCGGTCGGTACGGCTGATCGGCGTCGCGAACCACACGGTCAGCTCGGCCCGTCCGGAATCGGTGATCTCGTACGGCCGCTGCCCCCGTCGTTTTCCGGCAGCGGACGTACGAGACCGTCCCGTTCGAGGCGGGACAGGGTCGTGTAGACCTGCCCGATGTTCAGCGGCCAGGTGGCTCCCGTGGACTCCTCGAACGCGGCGCGGAGCTGGTAGCCGTACATGGGGCCGCGCTCGAGCAGCGCAAGAAGGCCATGGCGGATGGACATGGCTACTGAGTATGCATACTCAGTATGGCTGGGGCAAGCCTGCTAGGCCGACCGCCCCGGGAAAGGCACGGTCACCGGGGTCACACCAGCGCGAATGCGCCAGCGGGTGGCGCGTACGGCACAGTCGGTGAGGGCGGCCAGCGCCGTGCCGCGGTCGGCGTCCTCCGTCTCGGGCAGGGCGGCCCGCCAGAGCCCGGCCGTCCGCTCCTCGATCTCGATCGCGAGGCGCAGCGCGGCCGCCCGGTCGGTCAGCGGGTACGGCAGGGCGTACGAGGCCGCCGCGGCCGGTGGGGTGGCGCCGAGCGCGGTCAGCCGGAGCATCAGGGCGTCGCGGCGGGACCGGTGGGCCGTCTCGGCGGCGCGCGCGTCCCCGGCCGAGGCGCTGTCCAGGCGTACCCCGATCGGCCCGTACGCGAAGATCGCCGCGTGCTCGGCGGCGAGCGCCGCGCTGAGCGCGTCCGCGGCCGTCACAGTGCTCGCCTTACGTTCGTGACGGCGGGGCTCGCCTGCGGGCGTCCGCGGTCGAGCCCGGGCCGTCGAAGCTCACTCCTCGCAATCACCGTGTCACCTCGAGATGAGTCGTCCGCGCGGCCGCGATCGAGCCCAGCAGGGCGGCCCGGTCGGCGGGGGCGGTCCGGCAGGCGGCCGCGGCGGCCTTCTGCCCCTTCTGCTCGGCCGCCCGCAGCGTGGCGAGCGTGGCCTTGACGTCGGCGGCGGCCGGCGCGCTCGGCGAGGCGGTCGGCGACGCCGGCGCGGCCACCTTGGTGATCCGCGCGAGCTCGGCCGCGTGCGCCCGGTGCGCCGCCGCGACCGGGGTCAGCCGTGCGGCCAGCTCCGGGAATGCGGCCACCGCCGCCTCGTGTTGGGTAGCGAGGTCGAGCGCCTCGGCGAGCAGGGGCGCGAGCGCGTCCGGCGGGGCCGGCGTCTGCTTGGCGTCATCCTCGAAGAGGTCGCAGCCCGCGAGGGGTACGCCGCGGCGGCCCCACCGCCACGACCAGCACACCGCGACGGGAGTGCCGTTGATCTTGTAACCAGCTCCGCACCGGCCAAGTCTGCCGTACGCGTACCACCCGAGGGCGGTGGCGCCCTGGTGGGGAGGCTCGCCGATCAAGGACTTCCTCGCCGATCAAGGGCAAATGGTCGCGGAAAAGAGATCGAACCACGACCGTATGCCCTTGATCGGCGGGAAAAGGCCGGGGAGGGGGCGCGGGACGGGTAAGAGGGGCGCGGCGATCGGTGCGGAAGCGCTTCCGCGCGTTACGCTCTGCGCAGCCGCCGGGCATTGTTGGCCAGGCGGCGCCAAGGCATGGCCGCCGACCAGGGCTTTGATAACGGAGAAGGGGTGCGGAGATGACACAGCGTGGCCGCACCACACCGCCCCGAGTCTCCCGGGACCGGGTGCAGGCCGTGATCGAGCCCGTCGTCGCCGGCGCCGGCTACGAGCTGGAAGACCTCGCCGTCTCCCGGGCCGGCCGCCGGCACCTCGTACGGGTGACCGTCGACGGCGACCGCGGGGTGAGCCTGGACGACATCGCCGACGTGTCCCGGGCCGTGTCCGCGGCGCTCGACGCGGCCGAGGAGGCGGACGGCGACCTGCTGCCCGGCGAGTACGAGCTGGAGGTCAGCTCGCGTGGGGTGGACCGGCCGCTGACCCTGCCCCGGCACTGGCGGCGCAACGCCGGCCGGCTGGTCAAGGTGACCGCCTCGGGTCGGCAGGTCACCGGGCGGATCAAGGCCGTCGACGACGAGCGGGTCACGCTCGACGTGGACGGTGCCATCCACGAGGTGGCCTATGCCGACCTGGGGCCGGGCCGGGTCCAGTTGGAGTTCACCCATTTCGGTGAGGAAGAGATCGACGACGAGGAGGACGAGGAGAGGTGAACATCGACCTCGCGGCGCTGCGCGCCCTCGAGCGTGAGCGGGAGATCCCGTTCGACACGATCCTCGCGGCGATCGAGACAGCGCTGCTGACCGCGTACCGCCACACCGAGGGTGCCGAGGCGCACGCCCGGGTGGAGATCGACCGCAAGACCGGGGCCGCGCTGGTGTACGCCCAGGAGCTGGACTCCGACGGCAGCGTCGTCCGGGAGTGGGACGACACGCCGCACGACTTCGGCCGGATCGCCGCGATGACCGCCAAGCAGGTCATCCTCCAGCGGCTGCGCGAGGCCACCGACGAGGTGCACTTCGGCGAGTACGTCGGCCGCGACGGCGACCTGGTCACCGGCGTGGTCCAGGCGCACGAGGCCCGTTCGGAGAAGGGCATCGTCACCGTCGACCTGGGCAAGCTGGAGGCGGTGCTGCCGCACTCCGAGCAGGTGCCGGGCGAGATCTACGCGCACGGTCAGCGGATCCGCTGCGTCGTGGTGCACGTGGCCAAGGGCTTCCGTGGCCCGCAGATCACGTTGTCCCGTTCGCACCCGAATCTGGTGAAGAAGCTCTTCGCGCTGGAGGTGCCGGAGATCGCCGACGGCACGGTCGAGATCGCCGCGATCGCGCGGGAGGCCGGTCACCGTACCAAGATCGCGGTGCGGTCGACGGCGTCCGGCGTGAACGCGAAGGGCGCGTGCATCGGACCGATGGGCCAGCGGGTCCGGGCGGTGATGAGCGAGTTGCACGGCGAAAAGATCGACATCATCGACTGGTCGGACGACCCCGCCACGTTCGTGGGAAACGCGCTGTCACCGGCCAAGGCGCTGCGCGTGGAGGTCATCGACGCGGCGACGCGCACGGCCCGGGTGACCGTGCCGGACTTCCAGCTCTCGCTGGCGATCGGCCGGGAGGGGCAGAACGCCCGCCTCGCCGCCCGGTTGACCGGCTGGCGGATCGACATCCGGCCGGACAACGAGCCGGCGTCCACGGGCGGACCGGGCAGATCCGGTGGTAGCGATCATGCAACGGAGCCAGGCGGAGCGGTCGCCGGGGCATAGGGTAGACTTTCTGGGTGGTACGACGTGCGCGGCCGGTGCGCACCTGTGTGGGTTGCCGGCGGCGGGCGCCGGCCGCTGAGTTGCTGCGGGTCATAGCGGTTCCCAGTGAGGCTGGACACAGCCTCACGCCGGATCCGGCCCGTAGACTGCCGGGTCGGGGAGCGCATCTGCATCCTGATCCGGCTTGCCTCGCGCTGGCGGAGCGGCGCCGTGCCTTCGGGCGGGCGTTGCGCATCGTGGGTGTCCTGGACACCGACGGGCTGGCCGAGCACATCCGTGCGGTAGCCACTACGACCGATCACCAGATCGGCCGAGGGTCGCAAAGAGCAAGGTAGGACGACCGACATGAGCACACGATGAAGTCGCTGAAATGACCAGGCTTCAAGTGCAGGAGTGAGGTCGCTGCGGGTGCCGCCCGCACGACCTCGGAGTGAGGAGTGCAGTGGCAGGCAAGGCCCGCGTACACGAGCTTGCGAAAGAGCTCGGGGTCGAGAGTAAGACCGTTCTCGCCAAGCTGAAAGACATGGGCGAGTTCGTCAAGTCCGCGTCCAGCACAGTCGAGGCACCGGTTGCCCGGCGGCTGCGCGGGGCGTTCGCCGCGCAGTCGGCCGCGCCGTCGGCACCACCGGCACCGGCACCGTCGGTACCGGCTGGTTCCTCGGCGCCCGCCGCGCAGGCGTCGACCCCCGAGTCCAAGGTGTCGGCCCGGCCGGCACCCCTAGGCGTGCGACACCGACCGCCGCCCCGTCGTCAGCCCGGCCGAAGGGCCCCGTGCCCGGACCGCCGCAGCCGGCGCCGGTGGCCAAGCCGGCGAGCGCCCACGACATCGAGGTCGCCGCGGCGGAGGAGCGCGCGGCCCGGTTGAAGCGCGACCAGGAGGCGACGGTCAAGGCCGCCCAGCAGGCGGCCAAGCAGCGTGAAACCGTCCGCCGGGAGCCCCCGGCCGACGGTGCGACCCGGCCCAGGCCGCCAGGTCCGAGCGCGGTCCCGCCGCGGCCCGGCTCTCCGGCCGCGGGTCGACCCGGCCGTCCCGACGGGCCAGCGCCCGGCGGGCCCCGGCCCGGCCAGCGGCCGCCGGCACGCAGCGGCGGTAACAACCCGTTCGGCATCACGCCGGGTGGCCAGCGCCCCGCGGCGGCCTCCGGCGGTCCCCGGCCCAACCCGGCCTCGATGCCGCCTCGGCCGAGCCCGGCCTCCATGCCGCCCCGGCCGAGCCCGGCGTCCATGCCCAGCCAGCGGCCCGGGCGTCCGGCCGGCGACCGGCCGGGTCGTCCCGGTGGTCCCGGCGGCGGTCCCGGTGGCGGTCGCACCGGCGGCGGCGGTGGCTTCCGCAGTGGCGGCGGTCCCGGTGGCGGCGGCGGTGGCGGTGGCTTCCGCGGCGGTCCTGGTGGCGGTGGCGGTCCCGGCGGCGGTGGCGGTGGCTTCCGCGGCGGTCCTGGTGGCGGCGGCGGTCCCGGCGGCGGTGGCGGTGGCTACCGCGGCGGCCCGGGTGGCGGTGCGCCGGCCGGTGCCGGCGGTGCCGGCCGTCCCGGTGGCGGCGGTCGCGGTCGCGGCGGCGGCGCGGCGGGGCCTTCGGGCGTCCCGGCGGCAAGCCGACCCGTGGTCGCAAGTCCAAGAAGCAGCGCAGACAAGAGTTCGACAACCTGTCCGCGCCGCAGATGAGCTCCGGCGCACCGCGCGGTCAGGGCCAGGTGGTACGGCTCTCGCGTGGCGCTTCGCTGTCGGACTTCGCGGACAAGATCAACGCCAACCCGGGCTCGCTCGTCCAGGAGATGTTCAACCTGGGCGAGATGGTCACGGCGACGCAGTCGGTCTCCGACGACACCCTGTTGCTGCTCGGTGAGCACCTCGGGTTCGACGTGCAGATCGTCAGCCCGAAGACGAGGACCGTGAGCTGCTCGCGCAGTTCAACATCGACCTCGACGCGGCGGTCGCCGAGGACCGGCTGGTCAGCCGGCCACCGGTGGTGACCGTCATGGGCCACGTCGACCACGGTAAGACCAAGCTGCTCGATGCGATCCGCAAGACGAACGTCATCGAGGGCGAGGCCGGCGGCATCACCCAGCACATCGGTGCCTACCAGGTCGAGGTCGAGCACGACGGTAACGAGCGCGCGATCACCTTCATCGACACCCCGGGCCACGAGGCGTTCACCGCCATGCGTGCCCGTGGTGCGCAGGTGACCGACATCGTCATCCTGGTCGTGGCGGCCGACGACGGCGTCATGCCGCAGACCATCGAGGCGCTCAACCACGCCAAGGCGGCCGAGGTGCCGATCGTGGTCGCGGTCAACAAGGTCGACAAGCCGGAGGCCAACCCGGACAAGGTGCGCCAGCAGCTCACCGAGTACGGACTGGTCGCCGAGGAGTACGGCGGCGACACGATGTTCGTCAACGTCGCGGCGAAGCCGGGCATCGGCATCGAGGAGCTGCTCGAGGCCGTACTGCTGACCGCGGACGCGTCGCTGGAGCTGACCGCTCCGGTCGACGGTCCGGCCCAGGGTGTGGCCATCGAGGCGCACCTCGACAAGGGTCGGGGCGCGGTGGCCACGGTGCTGGTCCAGAAGGGCACGCTGCGGGCCGGCGACTCGATCGTCGCCGGTGGGGCGCACGGCCGGGTCCGGGCCATGCTCGACGAGAACGGCAAGCCGGTCACCGAGGCCGGGCCGGCGCGTCCGGTGCTGGTGCTCGGTCTGACCGCGGTGCCCGGGGCGGGTGACACGTTCCTGGCGGCGGCCGACGACCGTACGGTGCGCCAGATCGCCGAGCAGCGGCAGGCGCGGCGGCGGGCGGCGAGCTTCGCCAACTCCCGCGGCCGGGTCACCCTCGAAAACCTCATGGAGCAGATCAAGGAGGGCGAGAAGACCACGCTCAACCTCATCCTCAAGGGCGACGTCTCCGGTTCGGTGGAGGCCCTGGAGGATGCGTTGTTCAAGCTGGACATTCCGGAAGAGGTTCAACTCAAGATCCTCGACCGGGGCGTCGGTGCGATCACCGAGAGCAACGTCATGCTCGCCAGTGCCTCGTCCGAGGCCGCGACGATCATCGGCTTCAACGTGCGGGCCTCCAACAAGGTTCGCGAGATCGCCGACCGCGAGGGCGTGGAGATCCGGTACTACACGGTCATCTACCAGGCCATCGAGGAGATCGAGGCGGCGCTCAAGGGCCTGCTCAAGCCCGAGTTCGAAGAGGTCGAGCTGGGTACGGCGGAGGTCCGCGAGGTCTTCCGTTCGTCCAAGATCGGCAACATCGCGGGTTGCCTCGTCCGGACGGGTCTCATCCGCCGCAACGCCAAGGCGCGTCTGCTGCGGGACGGAGCCGTCGTGGCCGACAACCTCACGATCAGCTCGCTGAAGCGGTTCAAGGACGACGCGACCGAGGTCCGCGACGGCTTCGAGTGTGGTATCACGCTCCAGGGCTACAACAACATCCAGGTAGACGACGTCATCGAGACGTTTGAGATGCGGGAGAAGAAGCGCGCCTGAGCACCTACGCGCTCCTTCTCGCGCCCTCGGCGAACCGTGTCTACGCGGACGCGGCCAGCCGCCTCACCCAGGCGGAACTGGCCGCGTTCGCGGAGGCCGGCGTGCTCGACTCGGCGATTTCCGACGCTGGCGAAGCTTCGATGGGTGGCGTCCCGTACGTCACCTTTCGGGGTGACCTGTCGGACCGGGATGTGGCCCACCTGTCCAACCTGTCGGCGGCGTACGCCCTCTTCTGCCTCCAGGGCGGTGACCTGCTCCGGCCGGTCACGCTGCGGCCCTGGCCCGGTACGACGACGACCTGATCACCATCCCCAAGTACGTCGGCAAGACCAACGAGCAGTTCACCCGGCTGCTGCTCAACGTCACGCTGCTGGCGTCGGCTTCGGCGCCCCGGATGCTCGACGGCGGGCTCACCGTGCTCGACCCGCTGTGCGGCCGGGGCACCACCCTCAACCAGGCCCTGATGTACGGGTACGACGGCATCGGCGTCGAACTCGACGGCAAGGACGTCGACGCGTACGCGGCGTTCCTGCGTACCTGGCTCAAGCGCAAGCGGCTCAAGCACTCCGCCGAGATCACGCCGGTACGCCGGGACCGCAAGCTCGTCGCGCGCCGCTTCGAGGCGGTGCTGGCGTCCACGAAGGACGACTACCGGGCCGGCGACACCCAGCGGGTCACCGTGCTGCACACGGACACCACGCACGCCCGCGACTTCCTCAAGACCGGGTGCGCGGACGTGATCGTGGCGGACGCCCCGTACGGCGTGGCGCACGGCAGCCGTACCCGGGAAAATGGATTGTCGCGCCGGCCGCTGGACCTGCTCGCGGCGGCCGCGCCCGGCTGGGCCGCGCTGCTACGCCCCGGCGGTGCGCTCGGCATCTCGTGGAACACCCACGTCGCCAGCCGCGAGGACGCCGCCAAAATCTTCGTCGATGTTGGCATGCAGCCGATCGATACCCCGACGTACCGTGGTTTCGGGCACTGGGTGGACCAGGCCATCACGAGGGACATCCTGGTCGCCCGCAAACCCGTCTAGGGGTTGCCATGGCGCGGCACTGGTGGTCGATCGAGGTGCGGGACGGCGAGTTCTCGGCCGAGCGCTGGCGCGACGCGCACGGCGAGGCGCTCTTCGAGATGGCGGCCACCCACGGTTCCCGCGACTGGAACTGGGTGGAGCGGCCGTGGGGCCTGGTTCTGGAGATCGCGTTCAAGCAGCCGGACGACTGGCAGCGCTTCCGTGACCTGCCCGGTGTGCGGGCCGCCCTGGACGCCGTCCCGGACCCGGTCAACGGGCTGTACGTCTACCCCGGCCGGGGTGGCAGCGCCGGGGCCGGGAAGCCGCGCCGGCCCCTCCCAACGCTGGGCGCGGGCGCCGCGCCGATCCCCGAGGAGCCGTCGCCAATCATCGTCGCGGGGCGGTCCGCCGTCGCGTAGCCTCAATCGCCGTGTACACAGGTACGGCGGTCTTTGATGTGCTGCTCCCGGGTGACTCCCGGTCCCTGAAGGCGAAGCGGTCGTACGTGCGGCCGATCGTGGCGGCGTTGCGCAAGTTCGAGGTGTCGGCGGCCGAGGTGGGGGCGCTGGACCGGCACGGGCGTGCCGAGATCGGGGTCGCGGTGGTGGCCGCGGAGGCCGGTCACGTCGGCGACGTGCTGGATTCCTGCGAGCGCCTGATGGCCGGCCGGCCCGAGATCGAACTGCTGTCCGTGAGGCGGCGGCTACGCGGGGACGAGGACTGATCCGTCCAGCTCACACAGGTAGTGTTCAGGGGTGCAGGATGCCTCGGAGGTGGCGAGATGACGGACCCGGCCAAGGTACGCCGGCACGCGGAACGCGTGCGGGAGTTGGTCGCTTCGGTGGTGCGTACCCAGATCAAGGACCCCCGGCTTGGCATGATCACGATTACCGACGCGCGGATCACCGCCGACCTGCGCGACGCCACGGTCTTCTACACCGTGCTCGGTGACGCCGCCGCCCAGGCGGGCACCGCCGCCGCGCTCGACAGCGCCAAGGGGATGCTGCGCAGCACGGTGGGCAAGGCGCTCGGGCTGCGGCACTCGCCGACGCTGACGTTCATCCACGACGACGTGCAGGAGAACGTGAAGCACATCGACGATCTGCTGGAGAAGGCCCGCTCGGCGGACGCGGAGGTGCAGCGGATGGCGGCCGGCGCCGCCTACGCGGGGGACGCCAACCCCTACGTCGAGAAGGACGAGGAAGAGCAGTGACGGCCCTCGCCGAGGCGCCCGCGCCGGACACGTCCGTGCCCTCCCCGGACGAGTGGGAGGCGGCCGTCGGAGCCGTCCGGGCCCTGCCTCAGGACGCGCAGGTGCTGCTGGTCTGCCACGTCAACCCGGACGGTGACGCGCTCGGCAGCATGCTGGGCGTCGCGCTGGGGCTGCGCCGGCTCGGGTTCCACAACCTGCAGGCGACGTTCCCGGGGCCGGCTCGCCGCCGGTCGTGCCCGAGCCGTTCCGCTGGCTGCCCGGCCTCGACCTGCTGGTGCCGGCCGCGGCGGTGTTCCCGGCCCCGGACGTGCTGCTCTGCTTCGACGCGGCCAGCGCCTCGCGGCTGGGTGACCTGGTCGACCGGCTCGACACGGCCGGCGCCGCGATCGTGCTTGACCACCATGCGTCCAACACGCGGTTCGGCGGGATCCACCTGGTCGACCCGGGCGCGGCCGCCACGTCCGTGGTCGCCGAGGGCCTGCTCGCGCGGCTCGGCGTGGCGCTCGATCCGGAGATCGCCGAGTGCCTGTACGTCGCGCTGGCCACCGACACCGGCTCGTTCCGGTTCGACATGACCACGCCGGCGGTGCACGAGATGGCCGCCCGGTTGATCGCGGCGGGCATCAGCCCCGGCGAGATTTCCCGCCGGGTCTTCGACACCCGGCCCTTCGGCGCGGTACGCCTCTACGGCGACGTGCTCCAGCGCGCCCAACTCGAGCCGGAGGCCGCCGGCGGGGTGGGGCTGGTCTGGACGTACGCGACGCTCGACGACCTCGCCCGGTACGGCCAGCAGCCGTACGTGCTGGAGCCGCTCATCGACTCCGTACGGATCGCCGCCGAGGCCGACGTGAGCTGCGTGGTCAAGCAGGTCGGCGAGGCCGAGTGGGCGGTGTCGATGCGCAGCAAGGGCGCGGTCGACGTCAGCCGGGTCGCGGTGGCGCTTGGCGGCGGCGGGCACCGGTTGGCGGCCGGCTTCACCGGGCGCGGGTCGGTGGGCGACGTGGTGGCCTCGATCCGGGCCCAGCTGGCGGCTTGATCGGCCGGGCGGCGCTGCTCGCGGCGCTCGCGCTGGTGGGCGGCCAGCTGCCGAGCTTCTCGACCTGGGCCACCCTCTACGTCCTCGGCACCGGCGGGTTGCTGATCTGGCTGGGCCGGCGGGACAGGGCGCGAGCGGAGCGAGCGCCAGCAAGTATGGCCCCGCTCGACCGGGCCGCCGCGTGGTGGCTGCTGCCCGCGGGGCTGTTCGCGGTGCTGGAGGCGACGACGTACCTGACCGGGTCGCTGACCATCTCGCTGATGGCGGACCCGCTCCTGGAGGGCGCGGTGGGCCGGTCGCTGGGCTATTTCGGGTGGCTGGCCGCGTTCTGGTGGCTGGTGCGGCGATGATCGCGCTCGCCTTCGTGCTGATCCTGGTGCTGTTCGCCGCCGTGGAGATCGCCGCCCGGCGCTCCCGGATCCCCACGCTGGCCGACCTGTGCGTACGCCTGCTCGCGTACGAGGTCTGGCGCGTGCCGGTGGGGCGTCTTGTCTTGATCGGGTTGTGGTGGTGGGTTGGTTGGCATTTTCTCGCTCGGTGACTTACCCGTCCGTATTGCGGGAACCGGGAGCGCGCCCACCTGACTTAACGCTAACTTGGCTGAGTACCGCCTCCAGGGTCTGATCGACCCGGGCCTGCACCTTGTCGCTCCGGCGATCCCGGACGTGGCAGTTTCCGGTGCATCTCGAAACTGCCCGATGTGTGGCGCCCGCCGCACACCCTGGGAGGATCCCGACATCATGGCTGCCAAGCCCAAGCCCGAAACCACCGATGAGGCGCGCGAGCAGGCTCGCCGCGCACTGCAGACCTCGATGGACACCCGCCAGTAGGCACGTACTCCCTGCGCCGGATCGCCGCACTCGCGTTCCCCGCGCTGATCGTTCTGGCCGCCGAGCCGCTCTACGTGCTCGTGGACACGGCGGTCGTCGGACATCTCGGCCGCCTCCCGCTCGCCGCGGTCGCCATCGGCGGCACGGTCATGTCGGTCGCCGCCTGGCTCGGCGCCGTCATGGCGTACGGGACGACCGGGCGAGCCGCCCGCCGCTACGGCGCGGGCGACCGCGCGGCCGCCGTCGCCGAGGGCGTGCAGGCGTCCTGGCTCGCGTTCGGGTCCGGACTGGCCCTCGCGGTCGGCATGCAGGTGGCGGCCGGACCGCTGGTGCGTACCCTCGCCGGTGGCGACACCGACGTGGCCGGCGCGGCCGCGGACTGGCTGCGGATCGCGGCCCTGGGCGCCCCTGGCCTTCTGCTCGCGGCCGCCGGCAACGGCTGGATGCGCGGCGTCCAGGACACCCGGCGCCCGCTGTACTACGTGTTGGGCGCCAACGTGCTGTCCGCCGTGCTCTGTCCGCTTCTGGTGTACCCGCTGGGGTTCGGCCTGACCGGCTCGGCGGTGGCGAACGTGGTGGCCCAGACCGCGTCCGGCGGCCTCTTCGCGTGGGCCCTGGTGGCCGAGCGCGTGTCGCTGCGGCCGCACCCGTCGGTGATCGGCCAGCAGCTCGTGCTCGGGCGCGACCTGCTGATCCGAGGTGCCGCGTTCCAGGCCAGCTTCCTGTCCGCGACGGCGGTCGCGGCCCGCTTCGGCGACGCGGTGGTCGCCGCCCACCAGATCGCCATCCAGCTGTGGTACTTCTGCGCGCTGGCCCTGGACGCGGTGGCGATCGCGGCACAGTCCCTGGTGGGCGCCGCCCTCGGGGCCGGCCACGACGGCGAGGCGCGTGAACTGGGGCGGCGCATCGCGCTGCTCGGCGGGGTGTGCGGGGCCGGGTTCGCGGTGCTCATCGGCGCCGGGGCGGGCGTGGTGCCGGGCTGGTTCACGAGCGATCCCGTCGTGGTCGAGCAGGCCATGGTGGCGTGGCCGTGGTTCGTGAGCCTGCTGCCGCTGGCCGGCGTCGTGTACGCCCTCGACGGCGTGCTCATCGGCGCCGGCGACGCCCGCTACCTGCGCAACGCGACGATCGTGGCGGCGGTGGGCGGGTTCCTGCCCGCGATCTGGCTGGCGTACGCGGTGGACGCCGGGCTGGGCGGCATCTGGGCCGGGCTGGCGCTCTTCATCGTCCTACGCTTGGCCACCCTGCTCCTCCGCATGCGCACCGGCGCCTGGGCCGTGGTAGGCGCCGTCCGCTAGCTCTAGATCTTGGTACGCAATCTTGGCTGGGGCAGCGGTGGCGTACCAAGATCTAGCGGGGAGGCTGCCAACCGGCGGCAATCAGGGCGGCGCGGACCTGGGCGAAGAGTTCGGCGGGGCGGTGTCGGGCCAGGTGGGCGGGGAAGCGCAGGACACGGTCGCCTTTGATCCAGAGTTCGTTCTGGCGCCTCATGTCGGCCCACTGATGGCGGGGGTCGTTGTGTTGGGCGCCGTCGATCTCGACGTGGACGCCCCACTGTTCGTAGTAGACGTCCAGGTAGCGGCGCTTACCGCTCGCGTCACGGCGGACCACCTGCCGGCTGGGTTCGGGCAGTCCGTACCGGCGGCCCAGCCGGAGGTAGTCCAACTCGGCCAGCGAATGGGATCCGCCCGCGGCGTCCAAGGCGGTAGCCGCGATCACGGCTCGCCGGCGGGCGCGGGGCAGCCGGTCGAGGACCGCTGTGATCTCCTCGACGGTGACCAGATGCCGGCCGAACGCCGCGGCGACGATCGCGCAGGCCGCGTCGTCGGATCCGGCCCACGCGGCGGCGTCGACCACCGACCGCGGCGGCATCGTGCGCGGCGGCGCGGCCATCGCGTGGACGTCTTCGGCGGGCAGCACGGTGGTCCGGTGCACGACCACACCGCGTGGGACGGTGCGGGCCTGCCGATCAGCGGGCAACAGCACATGGATGCCGGGGCCGGCGTAGCGGTGCAGGCCGTAACCGTCCAGCGCCGTACCGCCGGCGATGACCGCGCCGTCGCCCGCTGCCAGCACGGCGATCCACTGCTGCTGCTCCGGGCCGACCGGACCGCTGTGCGTGACGTACACCTTTCGGTGCACCCGGCGCCACCGGCCGGAGGCGAGGCGGTGCCGGATAGCGGCCTCGGTCAGGAACCTTCGCGCCTGCGCCCACGACACCACGCTGTCCTGCCGGAACAGCAGCCAGGTCAACTCGTCCGCCTCATCCGACGGCAGCGGCATCACATCAGTCGGATCTTGGTACGAAATCGTGGTCAGGGCGACGATTTTGTACCAAGATCTGACTGATATCTGCGTTGGGCATGCGGTCGAGGGTGCCATGAGGCGGTCGTTTTGGGGGACCCGGCGTCTGGCAGGCTGGCGGCGTGAGTACAGACGGGCTCGTTGTGGTGGACAAGCCGGGCGGGATGACGTCGCACGACGTGGTGGCGCGGGTACGGCGGTTGGCGCGTACCCGGCGGGTCGGGCATGGCGGCACGCTCGACCCGATGGCGACCGGCGTCCTGGTTATCGGTGTGGGCAGAGGGACCAGGCTCTTGACGTACGTGATCGGCTCGGCCAAGGGCTATGCGGCGACGATCCGGTTGGGGCAGAGCACGATCACCGACGACGCCGAGGGTGATGTGGTCGCCACCGCGCCCGCCGGGCACGTCACCGACGAGGCGATCGGTGCCGGGCTTGCCGCCCTCACCGGCGACATCCAGCAGGTGCCGTCCGCGGTGAGCGCTATCAAGATCGACGGCAAGCGCGCCTACAAGCGGGTACGCGAGGGCGAGCAGGTGGCCCTCGCCGCCCGCCCGGTGACGATCTCCCGGCTGGACCTGCTGGCGATCCGGCGCCCCACTGCCGACCTGGTCGACGTGGACGTACAGGTGGAGTGCTCGTCCGGGACGTACGTGCGGGCGATCGCCCGGGACCTCGGCGCCGGGCTGGGCGTGGGCGGGCACCTGACCGCGCTGCGGCGTACGGCGGTGGGCGGTTTCACCCTGGCCGAGGCGTCGACGCTGGAGGAGTTGGAGAAGGTCGCCCCCGACGTGGTCAACCTGCCGCTGGCGGCGGCGGCCCGGCGGTTCTTCGCCGCCCGCGAGGCGTCGTCCGACGAGGCGAAGGTGTTGTCGCACGGTGGGCCGCTCGCGGAGGCGGGTCTTGCGGGTCCCTACGCGGTCTTCGCTCCGGACGGCGGGCTGCTGGCGGTCGTGCGGGAGCGCGACGGCCGAGCCCGCCCGGAGGTCGTCTTCACGGGTTGACGCCGCTCAGGAAGCGGCGCACCTCGCCGCTCTCGCCGAGCACCTCCACGCCGCCGGGCACCTCCACCTCCACGCCCGCGCGCCCGGCCAGCGGACGCAGGTCGAGCGGGCCCCTACCGTTGTAGCGAATCATGATCTTGGGTACTGCGGCGTCGCGCAGCAGGGACAGGTCGGGCGGATCACCCGTCGCGAAGAGACCGAGGCGCTGGAGGGCGGGCGCGTCCGGCAGGGCGTCGATCGCGTGCGGGTCGCTGAGGTTCAGCATGAGATGCATGACCCTGGGGAGCCTGATCGCAGGCAGTGGTGCCAGGCTCCAGACCTCGTTAAGCGCCAGCGATCGCAACGCCGGCCACTCGGTGGCGTCGATGCCGTAGAACCGCAGCGCCTCCATGCTCAAGTGCCGCACGGCAAGCCCGGGGAGCACTTCTCCGTTGATCACGTCGCAGCGCAGGCCGACGCGGTCGAGGCGCGGCAGGGTCCCGAGCGGCGCCAGGTCCACCGGCCAATCACCCGATCCAAGGACAACGAGGTCCTCCAGGGGGTGTCCGGCCAGGGGAGCCAGATCCGCGACACGCGCCGCACTGAGCTGGCGTAGCGCGGGGAGCGCGCGGACGAAATCCAGGTCGACGGGGTCGCGGCGGCGCAGCGGGATCACCGTCAGGCGGGTGAGGTGCCGCAGGTGGCGCAGCGCCGGCAGCAACCGGCGATCCTCGACGATCAGGGAGCCGGCATTCAGGGGTGAGTCGCGCAGCACGGTCTGGGCGTACTCGTCCGGGTCGAAGCGGGGCCACGCCTTGACCAGGGCGTTCACGACGTCGGGGCGGGCGTCGGCGCCGTACCGGGCCAGGAGCGGCAGCGCGGCGGGATCGCCCGCCTCGGCGGCCGCGGAGATCATCAGTACCACGCCGTACTCCGTCGGGGCGGGGCCTGCATGAGCAGGTCGATCGCGAACGGGCCGGCCCGCCCGAGCGCCTTCGCGGCCGCCTCGGTCCGGGGCGGCACCAGCTTCGCGGTGGCCTTCCGGATCGCAGCCTCCATCTCGGGCGATCGCTCCGGGGAGGTCTCCAGGCAGCCGAGCGCCACCAGGCGCAGCAGGTCGCGCTGCTCGTGCGGGATGCCGGTGGTGTCGGCGAGGCGGAGCAGCCCGCTCAGCAGCGTCTCCCGCCCCGTGGCGGTCGCGTGGCCGGCCGCCATCACCACCACCTCGTGCCACTGCGGCAGGTGCGCGTGGGATCTCAGCACGCCGTAGTCGCCCTCGTCGATGGCCTGCTTGGCGGCCAGATACTCCTGGAAGGAGCGGTGCACGAAGTCCACCCGCCCCTCCACCTGCTCGCGCAGCAGGCCGCTGCGCTCCAGCAGTACCCGGTAGACCCGCTCCGGATCGGCGGTCACCCGGGGCATGGCGCGCAGCTTCGCGGCCAGCCAGCCGATCACGTCGGCCCGGGGCGCGTCCGACCACTCGTTGCGGATCAGCCGGTACGCCAGGTCGCACAGCAGCAGGGTCTGCTCGGTGCGGCCGAGCGCCGGCCCGGTGGCGATCCGCCGCTCCCGGTCGCGGCGCTCCAGCAGCATGTGCAGCGCCACCTCGTACAGCTCCATCCGGTTCGCCGGGAGCTGGCCGTGCCGGTCCCGGTGCAGCGCGCAGAGCAGGGCGCACAGCAGCGGGTACCCGGCCAGCTGGCGCAGGTGCCGGTGCTTGTCCAACCTGGCGATCAGCCGCTGCTCCTGCTCGGTGACCTCCTCGCGCTCCGCCTCGGTGCGGCGGCGGTGCTCGCGGTCAGGCTCAGGTAGGCCACCGAGAGCGGATAGCGCCGGCTGGACTCGGACAGGGTGGCGCCGAAGAACTCCACCTGATCCAGCCGGTTCGCCACGAGCTGGCGGTAGTCGCGCTCGAAGTCGACCACCCCGCGCCGCTCGGGCAGCCGGGCGAGCACCGTACCGAGGTCGTCGAGGATCTGGCGGTCGCGGCGCAGCAGCTCGGCCACGCCGGCCGCGCCGGAGCCGGGCAGCGTGCGGGCCACCTCGATGGCGTACGCGGAGCACTCCCGCAACACCAGGTCGTAGAGGCGGACCGCGGCGTCGGCGAGCCCCGCCCGGCGTACCCGATCGGGATCTTGAGCGCGCAGGTAGCGGTCGAGGTAGCCGGCGTCGAGGTCCTGCTTGAACAGGTCGTCCTCGGTGAGGGCGGCCACCTGGAAGGTGTCCCGGACCGCGTCGAGCGCGGCCACCCGCTCGTGCGGCGGCAGGTCGCGGAACTCGCGCTCCACCAGGGGCTCCACCCGTTCGGCGATCAGCTCCGCGGCCTGGTCCCAGACCCGGCGGAACTGGCGCTGCTCCCGGACCGAGGTCAGCCGCTGGGCGGCCAGGTCGATCACGCTTTCGCCCACCGAGGAGGCGAGCTTGTGATCGCCGAGCCAGACGCCGCAGGCCGCCTTCGCCACCGCCGCGCCGAGCGCGATCGCGGCAACCTCAAGACCCGGCACGAGACGAGGGTGGCACAGCGAGACAAGATCTTGTGACATGGCTCGCAAACGGGGACCGATCGCCTGCACATAAGCTGGGCAGCATGCAGAGGTGGCGGGGCTACGAGGCGGTCCCGAGCGGGTTCGGTCGCTCGGTGGTCACCATCGGCGTGTTCGACGGCGTCCACAGGGGACACCAGGCGACCATCGGTCATGCGGTGGAACGCGCGCGGGACCTGGGACTCAAGTCGGTGGTGGTCACGTTCGACCCGCATCCGTCGGAGGTGGTGCGGCCCGGGACGCATCCCGCCGTACTGACCGAGCCGCGGCGCAAGGCAGAGCTGATCGAGGCGCTCGGCGTCGACGTGCTGTGCGTGGTGCCGTTCACGCTCGACTTCTCCCGGCTGCCGCCGGAGGCGTTCGTGCACGACGTGCTGGTCGAGCACCTGCACGCCGCCGTGGTCGTGGTGGGGGACAACTTCCGGTTCGGGCACAAGGCCGCCGGTGACGGCGCGCTCCTGCGCAGCCTGGGCCGGACCTTCGGGTACGCGGTGGAGGACTCCGCCCTGGTGACGAGCGGCGGCACGATCTTCTCCTCGACGTACATCCGTGCCTGTGTCGCGGCGGGTGACGTGCGGGCGGCGGGCGAGGCGCTCGGGCGCCCGCACCGGGTGGAGGGCGTGGTGGTCCGCGGCGACCAGCGCGGCCGGACGCTGGGCTTCCCGACCGCCAACTACCTGACCGGCCCGCACACCTCGATCCCGGCCGACGGCGTGTACGCCGGATGGGTGATCCGCCGGGGCGAGCGGCTCCCGGCGGCGGCGTCGGTGGGCACGAACCCGACGTTCGCCGGGGAGGATCGCCGGGTGGAGGCGCACATCCTGGACTTCGACGACGACCTGTACGGCGAGCGGCTCGAACTGGAGTTCGTGGAGAACCTGCGCGGCCAGGTCAAGTTCGACGGCGTCGAGCCCTTGATCGCCCAAATCAAGCAGGATGTCGCGCTGACGCGGACGGTGCTGGGCGGCTAGATCAGCGTGGGCTGGTAGTGTTACCGGGACGTCGTGTTACGACGTTGGGTTCCGTGTGCCTGCACGACGCCGCGGGGCGGGACTGCGACAAGCCCACAGAAATAGGGAGAAAATGGCGCTCGACCAGCAAGCCAAGGCCAAGATCAGGGAAGAGTACGCGACCGTCGAGGGTGACACCGGGTCGCCCGAGGTGCAGGTCGCGGTGCTCACCAAGCGGATCGCCGACCTCACCGAGCACCTCAAGGTGCACAAGCACGACCACCACAGCCGTCGTGGTCTGCTGCTGCTGGTGGGTCGCCGGCGTCGCCTGCTGAACTACATGGCCAAGAAGGACATCAGCCGCTACCGGACGATCATCGAACGGCTCGGTCTGCGGCGATAACACCCGGGGAGCGGCGAGAGTCGCTCCCCTACCCACCACAGGGGCCCGGGAGCGGACGACGCACCGGTCCTCGGTAGTGGCCCCCGGGCAGCCGGTCACAGGCCGGCCCCCGGGCGCTTCGATCGAAGACCGGCCCGTCTGAGTAGCTCCCCAAGGTTGTGGCCCCACGACCAAAAGAGGAGCACGTCTCTGACATGACCGAGCAAACCAGCCTCGGCGCACAGCACAGCACCGCGGTGATCGACAACGGGTCCTTCGGCACCCGGGAGATCACCTTCTCCACCGGCCGCCTCGCCAAGCAGGCCGCCGGCTCCGTGATCGTCCAGCTCGGCGACACGGTTGTCCTCTCCGCGACCACGGCCAGCAAGCACCCGAAGGAGCAGTTCGACTTCTTCCCGCTGACCGTCGACGTCGAGGAGCGGATGTACGCCGCGGGCCGCATCCCCGGCTCGTTCTTCCGTCGTGAGGGCCGGCCCAGCGAGGACGCGATCCTCACCTGCCGCCTGACCGACCGGCCGCTGCGCCCCAGCTTCGTCAAGGGCCTGCGCAACGAGGTCCAGGTCGTCGCGACGATCCTGGCGCTCGACCCGGCCCACCCGTACGACGTGATCGCGATCAACGCGGCCTCGATGTCGACCAAGCTGTCCGGCCTGCCGTTCTCCGGCCCGATCGGGGCGACCCGGATGGCCCACATCGACGGCCAGTGGATCGCCTTCCCGACCCACGAGGAGCTGGCCCGGGCCACCTTCGACATGGTGGTCGCCGGCCGGGTCCTGCCCGACGGCGATGTCGCGATCATGATGGTCGAGGCCGAGGCGACGCCGAACGCGGTGGCGCTGGTCGCCGCCGGCGCGGTCGCCCCGACCGAGGAGGTCGTGGCCAGCGGCCTGGAGGCCGCCAAGCCGGCCATCCGCGAGCTGTGCCGGGCGCAGGACGAGATCGCGGCCGTCGCGGCCAAGCCGGTCGCCGAGTTCCCCGTCTTCCTGGAGTACCAGGAGGACGTCTACGCGGCCGTTGCCAACGTCGCCAAGGCCGAGGTCGCCGAGGCGTTGAAGATCGCCGGCAAGGCCGACCGCGAAGAGGCCCTCGACCGGGTCAAGGACAAGGCGGTCGAAGAGGTCGCGCCGCAGTTCGAGGGGCGCGAGAAGGAGGTCGGCGCAGCCTTCCGGTCGCTGGTCAAGTCCGAGGTCCGGGTCCGGGTGCTGCGCGACCAGGTGCGCATCGACGGCCGTGGCCCGCGCGACATCCGGCCGCTGACCGCCGAGACCCAGGTGCTCCCGCGGGTGCACGGCTCGGCGCTGTTCGAGCGGGGCGAGACGCAGATCCTGGGCGTGACCACGCTCAACATGCTCCGCATGGAGCAGCAGCTCGACACGCTGTCGCCGGAAAAGCACAAGCGCTACATGCACAACTACAACTTCCCGCCGTACTCGACCGGTGAGACCGGCCGGGTCGGCGCGCCGAAGCGGCGCGAGATCGGCCACGGCGCGCTCGCCGAGCGGGCCCTGATCCCGGTGCTGCCGAGCCGCGAGGAGTTCCCGTACGCGATCCGGCAGGTGTCCGAGGCCCTCAGCTCCAACGGTTCGACGTCGATGGGCTCGGTCTGCGCCTCGACGATGTCGCTGCTGTCCGCCGGTGTGCCGCTCAAGGCGCCGGTCGCGGGCATCGCGATGGGCCTCATCTCCGACGAGGTCGACGGCAAGACGCAGTACGTCACGCTGACCGACATCCTCGGCGCCGAGGACGCGTACGGCGACATGGACTTCAAGGTCGCCGGCACCCGTGAGTTCGTCACCGCGCTGCAGCTGGACACCAAGCTCGACGGCATCCCGTCGGACGTGCTGGCCGGCGCGCTGCAGCAGGCCCACGAGGCGCGGCACACGATCCTCGACGTCATGCAGGAGGCCATCGAGGCGCCGGCCACGATGTCCGAGTACGCGCCGCGGGTCACCACCGTGAAGATCCCGGTCGACAAGATCGGCATGGTGATCGGGCCGAAGGGCCAGACGATCAACGCGATCCAGGACGAGACCGGCGCCGAGATCTCCATCGAGGACGACGGCACGATCTACGTCGGCGCGACCAACGGCCCGTCCGCCGAGGCCGCGGTCGAGCGGATCAACGCGATCGCCAACCCGACGCTGCCGAAGGTGGGCGACAAGTTCCTCGGCACGGTAGTGAAGACGGCCGCGTTCGGCGCGTTCATCTCGCTGCTGCCGGGCCGCGACGGCCTGCTGCACATCTCCAAGGTGGGCAACGGCAAGCGGGTCGAGAGGGTCGAGGACTTCCTCAACGTCGGCGACAAGGTCGAGGTCCAGATCGCCGACATCGACCAGCGCGGCAAGATCTACCTGGACAAGGTCCGCGCCGAGGGCGAAGAGGCCCCGGCCGAGGCCGACGGCGGCGAGCGTCCGCCGGCCCGCGACCGCGGCGACCGGGGTCCGCGCGACCGTGCCGACCGGGACGGCGCCGACCGCGGCCCGAGCCGCGGCGAGCGCGAGGGCGGCGGCGGCGAAGGCGACAGCGAGGGCGGTCCTCGCCGGCGCCGGCACCGCCGCTAATGGCGCTCGACCAACGCGATGGAGGCAGCACGGTACGTCGTACCGTGCTGCCTTCGGGCCTTCGGGTGCTGACCGAGGCGATCCCGTCGATGCGGAGCGTCTCGGTCGGCGTGTGGGTGGCCATCGGCTCCCGGGACGAGGCGGCGGAGCTGTCCGGCGTCTCGCACTTCCTGGAGCACCTGCTCTTTAAGGGCACCGAAAAGCGGTCCGCGCTGGACATCTCCGCGCAGATCGAGGCGGTGGGCGGCGAGACCAACGCGTTCACCACCAAGGAGTACACCTGCTACTACGCGCGGGTGCTCGACGAAGACCTGCCGCTGGCCATCGACGTGATGTGCGACGTGGTCGCCAACTCGGTGCTCGACCCGGCGGACGTGGAGACCGAGCGGGGCGTGATCCTCGAAGAGATCGCCATGCACGACGACGAGCCCGGCGACGAGGTGCACGACGTCTTCGCCGAGGCCATCTTCGGTGCTCACCCGCTGGGCCGGCTGATCTCCGGCACCCAGGCGACGATCTCGCCGATGACCCGCGACCAGATCGAGGGCTTCTACCGCTCGCATTACACGGCGCCGTCCATCGTGATCGCCGCCGCGGGCAACCTGGACCACGACACCGTGGTGGAGCTCATCGCCGGGTCGCTCGGCGCGGGCTCCGCGACACCCGCGCCGCTGCGGCCCGCGTCGGTGGTGCCCACCCGGTCGCCGGACACGGTCGTACGCGACAAGGACACCGAGCAGGCGCACGTCGTACTCGGGTGTCCGGGCATCGACCGGCCCGACGAGCGGCGCTTCGCGCTCGGGGTGCTCAACAACGTGCTGGGCGGCGGCATGTCGAGCCGGCTCTTCCAGGAGATCCGGGAGAAGCGCGGGCTCGCGTACTCGGTCTACTCCTACTCCACCCAGTACGCCGACACCGGCCTCTTCGCGGTGTACGCCGGCTGCGCGCCGGGCAAGGTCGACGAGGTGCTCGAACTGACCCGCGCCGAGCTGGCCGCGGTCGCCGCGAAGGGCTTCACCGAGGCGGAGCTGGCCCGCGGCAAGGGCATGGCCAAGGGCTCGTACGTCCTGGGCCTGGAGGACACCGGCTCCCGGATGAGCCGGCTGGCCAAGGGCGAGCTGCTCTACGGCAACCTGCTCACGGTCGACGAGATGCTCGCGCGGGTGGACGCCCTGACCCTGGACGAGGTCAACACCCTGGCCGCCGACCTCCTGACCCGCCCGACCTCCCTGGCCGTCATCGGCCCCGTCTAGCTGCAAGGAAGGGCACCTTGTTATCGCTTTTTGCATAACAAGGTGCCCTTCCTTGCAAGATCAGTGCGCGAAGAAGTGTGCCAGGTCGCGGTCGCGCGCCGACAGTTCGGCGGGGTTGGCTGGGTGGCCGGTCGACAGGACGTAGAGGTGCTTGGGGCCCGCCAAGGCTTCGTAGACGGCGAACTGGCCGTCCGGGAGCACCGCCGGGTCGCGGCGGGCCGCGCTGACGTACACCGGAATGTGGATGCGGCGCGCGGCGATGGCGGCGTCGAAGTAGTCCAGGACGGGCCGCAGGTGCGGCTCGCGGGCCAGCAGCCGGCGGACCGCCTCGCCGCTGCCGGTGCTGGGCGCGGCGAGCCGGAGCGGATGGTGGCCGAAGCTCGGCACGTACAGGTGGGCGCGGGTGAAGCGGTCGTCCCACGGCAGCGCGAGCGCGCCGATGCCCCCGCCGAAGCTGCCGCCGTTGTAGTCCAGCCGTTCCGCCCCGGGAAGCGCTCCAGCAGCACGGACGCGGCGCGCCAGACGTCCGCGGCGCAGAAGCGGTGCACGTACGTCTCGCGGGCGCGGATGCCGTGCAGCACGTGCTCGGCGGCCCTCGCCGGGATGGTCGCGGAGTGGCTGCGGGGGAGTCCCGGCGCGCACGGAAATATCTTGGCGGCCCCGGGCACCGGCACGTGCTCGTCAGGCCCGTCCGGGCGGCCCTGGTAGCCGTGGCTGACGACCACGCCGCGCCGGATCGGTGCGCGCGCCGGATAGGTGATCCAGGCGAACGCCCGCTCCCCGGTCGACGAGTCGAACGTGACCTCCTCGACCCGGCGGCCGAGAGTCGCGTCGTCGTACTCCCGCTCGATCCGCCAGCGCAGCGGCCCCCGCATCAGCTCCGCCCGCGTCGTACGCCAGAAGTCGGCGAAGTCGGCGGGCTCGGGCGGGAGATCCATCGTTCCCTATGGTGGGGCCGTGTCGGCACGATAGTCATCAGCTGATCCGGCGGCGTGGGATAAGTTCTCCACGTGAGCGATGAGCGTGAGCCGATTCGGGTCGGTGTCCTGGGAGCCCGGGGGCGGATGGGCGTCGAGGTGTGCAAGGCCGTCGACACGGCGGACGACCTCGAACTCGTGGCGATGATCGACCAGGGTGACTGGCTGTTCAACGCCTCGGACGCCGGTGCGGAAGTCGTCGTCGACTTCACCAACCCGGACGTCGTCATGGACCACCTGCACTGGTGCATCGACCAGGGCATCAACTGCGTGGTCGGCACCAGCGGCTTCACCGAGCAGCGGCTGGAGCGGGTGCGCACCTGGCTGTCGCACAAGCCGGAGGTCGGCGTGATCATCGCGCCCAACTTCGGGGTGGGTGCCGTGCTGATGATGGAGTTCGCCGCCCGGGCCGCCCGGTTCTTCGAGTCCGTCGAGATCATCGAGATGCACCACCCGGGCAAGCTCGACGCGCCGAGCGGCACGTCGGCGCACACGGCGCGCGTCGTGGCCGAGGCCCGCGCGGCCGCCGGCATGGCCGGCATGCCGGACGCGACCAAGGACGAGGTGGCCGGCGCCCGCGGTGCCGACCTCGACGGGGTACGCGTGCACTCCGTGCGCGCCGCCGGTCTGGTCGCCCACCAGGAGGTGCTGTTCGGCACGACGGGGAGACGCTGACCATCCGGCACGACTCGTACGACCGGGCGTCGTTCATGCCCGGCGTGCTGCTGGCCATCCGCGAGGTCCTCACCCGCCCCGGCCTCACGGTCGGTCTCGGCCCCCTGCTCGGCTGACCCCCTCCGTGATCAGGGCGTCCTTCAAGTCGCTATAACAACTTGAAGGACGCCCTGATCACGTGAGGGTGGTGGTGCCGAGCGCGTCGACGGTGGCCGTCACCGGGGCGCCTCCGATGCGGAGGCCGCGCGCCGTGATCGCGCCCAGCGGCACGCCGGGGCGCAGCGTCACGCCGCCGCCCGGCACGTCGGGGTAGAGGCCCAGCGCCGCCTGTAGCAGCGCCACCGCGGCCGCCGCCGACCACGCCTGGGGCCGGCAGGCCGCCGGGTACGCCACGGGCCGCCCCACCTCGGCCCGGGAGTCCCCGCCGTACAGCTCGGGGAGCCGGTAGTCGAACGCCTCGGCGGCGGCGAGTACCCCGTCGGCGAGGCGCGCGGCGGCGGCCCCGAAGCCGGCCTGCGCCAGCCCGCCGATCACGATCGCGGTGTCGTGCGCCCAGATCGACCCGCAGTGGTACGACAACGGGCTGTACCCGCCGTCCTGTGTGGACATCGTGCGCAGCCCGAACCCGCTCGACATGGCCGGCAGGGCGAGCGCGTCGGCCACCGCGGCGGACTCCTTGGGCGTCAGCAGCCCGGTGCCGAGCAGGTGCCCGATGTTGCTGGTGAGCGCGTCGACCGGGCGCCCGCCGCCGTCGAGCGCCAGTGCCGGGTACGCCCGTGCGGGCCGTCCACCCAGTACGCGGCGCGGAACCGCTCGGCCAGCGCGTCGGCGTACTCCCGCCACCGGTCGCCGCCCGGCCGGCCGAACGCGTCCAGCAGCGCGGCGCCCTGCACGGCCGCCTGGTACGCGTACCCCTGCACTTCGGCCAGCGCGATCGGCGGCTCGGCGCGGCGACCGTCGCGGAACCGCACCGCGTCGCCGGAGTCCTTCCAGCCCTGGTTGGCCAGGCCCCGGCCGGTCGTGTCGACGTACCGGAGGAAGTCGGCGTGGCCGCCGAGCCAGTCGAGGGCGGCCTCCAGGGCGGGCAGCAGCGCGGCCACCTCGTCCGCCGGCATGCCCCACCGCCAGGCGTCGTGCAGCAGGCTGACCCACAGCGGAGTGGCGTCGACGGTCCCGTAGTACGCGGGCGGGAGGCTCGTGAACTCGTCCCGGCGCAGCTCGTGCATGATCTTGCCGGGCTCCTCGCCGGTGTGCGCGTCCACCCGCCGTCCCTGCCGGCGGGCGAGCACCCGCAGCGTGCCGGCGGCCAGGCCGGTGCCGAGCGGCAGGAGCATGCGGGCGGCCCAGATGCTGTCCCGGCCGAAGAGCGTGAGGTACCAGGGCACGCCGGCCGCGAGGAAGGTGTCGCCCTGCTCGGCGAGCCGCAGCGTGGCGAGGTCGTCGAGGGACCGGTCCAGCAGCCGGACCAGCCGGTGGTCGTCGGCGGTCACCTCCGGGCGGGACCACTCGATCGGCCCGCTCGGCGCGGCGACCGCGGCCCGGGTGTCGTCCACCCGCACCTGCCAGCGCAGCGTGGCACTGCCGCGGGTGGGCAGGTCGACGTCCCAGAGCAGGCCGCTGCCGGAGGCCGTGCCGTCGCCCGTCACGCGCACGGTCGTGCCGTGCGCGATCCAGGTCAGCGCGTCCGCGGGGGACACCGGCGGGACCGAGCCGCCGGACTTCACCACCTCCATCGGCGCCAGGTCGCAGGCCACCTCCAGGGTGACCGTGGCCCGGACCGGCACGTCGGCGGTCGAGCTGACCACGATCTCCTCGCTCATCCCGCCGGGGACCACCCGGCGGAGCCGGTCGACGCGGACGGTGGGGTCGGGGATGGGGTCGCCGAGCCACCGCACGACGGAGACGAAGCGGTCGGCGCCCGGCCCCGCCGGCGCGTACCCGATGGGCTCCGGCTCGCGGCCGTCGACCAGCAGCGACGCCCGCGCGAGCGCGCGGGCGTCGGCATGGAACACGC
Organism: Phytohabitans rumicis; assembly: GCF_011764445.1. Lineage (NCBI taxonomy): Bacteria > Bacillati > Actinomycetota > Actinomycetes > Micromonosporales > Micromonosporaceae > Phytohabitans > Phytohabitans rumicis. The sequence continues at coordinate 2,806,444 of NZ_BLPG01000001.1, read as the reverse complement.
CCTGGACGCCAGTGCCCCGATCTGCCCGTCCGGCCCGCTGAGCGCGGTCGTCGGCGCCGACGTCGTGGTGACGAGGTCGTGCAGCAGCGGTTGCAGCTTGCGGTCCGGCACGGGCGGGGTCCTCCTGATCAGAGTCTTGACAGATCGGCGCGCGCAGAGCAAAGTGCGAAACAACCCCGAAACTTGAACGATCCAATCATGCACTACGCCGTTTTGAACGTTCAAGACCTTGGACGGAGTGAATGGTAGAAAAGGTGACGATCGCCACGGTGGCCGAGCACGCTCGGGTGTCCCGGCAGACCGTGTCGAACGTGCTGAACACCCCGCACCTGGTCCGCGAGGAGACCCAGGCCCGGGTGCGGGAGGCGATCACCGCCCTCGGCTACCGGGCCAACCAGGCGGCCCGGCAGATGCGCACCGGCCGGTCCCGGCTGCTTGCCGTGCGGATCGAGCCCACCCGGGACGGGATCAACGGCACGGTGCTCGACCGCTTCCTGCACGGGCTGACCGAGGCGGCCGCCCCGGCGGGCTACCGGGTCCTGCTCTACGCCGCGGCCGACGACACGGCCGAGATCGCCACGTACGACGACCTGCTCGCCGCGTACGACCTGGACGCGTTCGTGCTGACCAGCACGCACCACGGCGACGTGCGCACGTCCTGGCTGGCCGAGCGGGGCGTGCCGTTCGTGACGTTCGGCCAACCGTGGGGGCGCCCGCCAGCCATCCGTGGGTGGACGTGGACAACGCGGCCGGCACCGCCGCCGCGACCCGCCGCCTGCGCGACACCGGGCACGAGCGGATCGGCTTCATCGGATGGCCGGCCGGGTCGGGCGTCGGTGACGCCCGGCGCTCCGGCTGGGCCACCACCGCCGGGCCGGCCTGCGCGGAGCTGGATCGCTCCACGGTGGACGGTGTGGCCGAGGGTGAGGCGGCCGCCCGCGACCTGCTCCGCCTCCCGGAGCCGCCGACCGCCCTGGTCTGCGCGAGCGACTCCCTGGCCGTGGGCGCCGTCGCCGCCGTACGCGACACCGGCGTAGCCGTCACCGGCTTCGACGACACCCCGGTCGCCCGCGTGCTCGGCCTCACCAGCGTGGCGCAGCCGCTCGCCGAGGCCGCCGCCCGCTGCGTCGCCCTCCTCGCCGGCGTGCTGGACGGGGTGCCGCGCCGGAACCCGTACTCCTCCAACCCTCCCTCGTGATCCGCCAGTCAGCCTGAAGGAGAGACCGGACATGACACGCACGAGAGTCCTCGCCGCGCTGGCGGCCGGTGCATTGCTGGCCACCGCCGGGTGTGGCAACGGCTTCGACGACTCCTCATCGGACAGTGGCCAGGAGGCCGGACCCGCCGCGCTGCAGATCCTCATCGGCTCGTCCGGGCAGGCCGAGACGAAGGCCGTGCAGGACGCGGCCGCCGCGTGGGCCAGCTCCAGCGGCAACACGGCGACCGTGACGCCGGCGCAGGACCTGGTGCAGCAGCTCGGGCAGGCGTTCGCCGGCGACAGCCCGCCGGACGTGTTCTATGTGGACGCCGGCCGGTTCGCCGACTACGCGAGCGTCGGGGCGCTGGAGCCGTACGGCGACAAGATCAGTAACCCGGACGACTTCTACGAGAGCCTGCGCACCACGTTCACGTACGACGGCAAGTTCTACTGCGCGCCCAAGGACTTCTCCACCCTGGCGCTGCAGATCAACACCGACCTGTGGACCAAGGCCGGCCTGACCGACGCCGACGTGCCGACCACCTGGGATCAGCTCACCTCGGTGGCCCAGAAGATCAAGGGGTCCGGCACCGTGCCGCTGGCGCTGGGGACACCCGGGACCGGATCGGCGCGTTCATGGTGCAGGCCGGCGGCTGGATCACCAGCGCGGACGGCAAGCAGGCCACCGCCGACTCGCCGGAGAACCTCCAGGCCCTCCAGTACACCCAGGGCCTGCTCAAGCAGGGGCTGGCCCGGTACCCGAAGCAGCTCGACTCGGGGTGGGCCGGCGAGGCGTTCGGCAAGGGCAAGGCCGCGATGACCATCGAGGGCAACTGGATCAAGGGGGCCATGCAGGCCGACTTCCCGAAGGTCAAGTACACCGTGCACCCGCTGCCGGCCGGCCCCAAGGGCAGGGCACCCTGTCGTTCACGAACTGCTGGGGGATCGCGGCCAAGAGCAAGCACAAGGACCAGGCGATCAAGTTCGTCGAGGCGATGACCACCGTGGACCAGCAGATGGCGTTCGCCAAGGCGTTCGGCGTCATGCCGTCGCGGCAGTCCGCCGGCGCCCAGTACACCCAGCAGTTCCCGGCCGACAAGGCGTTCATCGACGGCGCCGCGTACGCCCAGGGCCCGGTCAACGCGCCCAAGATGGACAGCGTGCTGGCCGACTTCGACGCCGGGCTCCAGGGCCTGACGAACGGCGACCCCAAGGCGCTGCTGGCCCGCGTACAGAAGAACACCCAGTCGGCGCTCGGAAGGTGAGGAACTCGCGGGAAGGGCTGGCTGGTTGGCTCTTCGTCGCACCGGTGGTGCTGATCCTCGGCGTCTTCCTGCTGCTGCCGATCGGGATGGCGCTGTGGGTCAGCCTCACCGGGTGGAACGGCCAGGGCAGCCCGTTCACCAGTGATGTGCCGTTCGTCGGGGCGGACAACTACACCCGCCTGTTCACCGAGGACGGGCTGGCCCGCCAGGACTTCATGACGAGCATCCGCAACAACGTGTACTACGTGGCCGTCGTCGTACCGCTGCAGACCGTGCTCGCGCTCTTCCTCGCGCTCGTGGTCAACCAGCGGATGCTGAAGGGCAAGGGGTTCTTCCGGACCGCGTTCTACTTCCCGTCGGTCACCAGCTCGGTGGCGATCAGCGTGGTGTTCCTCTTCCTCTTCGCCAACTCGGGGGCGGTCAACGCCCTGCTCGCGGCGGTCGGGATCGACGGGCCGGTGTGGTTCGACGACTCCCGCGGCCTCGTCCACCTGGCGCTGGGCGCGGTCGGCGTGGACTCCGCGCCGGCCGCGCTCGCCGACGGCGGCGTGCTGGGGTTGAGCTGGTGGGACTGGCTCTCCGGGCCGAGCGTGGCCATGTGCGCCATCATCGCGCTGGTCGTGTGGACCACGTCCGGGACGTTCATGCTGATGTTTCTCGCCGCGCTGCAGAACCTCCCGCAGCAGCTCGACGAGGCCAGCCTGATCGACGGCGCCAACCGCTGGCAGCGCCTGCGGTACGTCACCCTGCCCCTGCTGCGCCCCACCCTCTTCCTGGTGCTCACGCTGGGGCTGATCGGCACCTGGCAGGTCTTCGACCAGATCTATGTGATGAGCCAGGGCAATCCGGCCAAGACCACGCTCACGCCGGCCTTCCTGTCGTACCGCACGGCCTTCCGGGACTTCGAGTACGGCTCCGGCGCCGCCATCTCGTTCGTGCTGTTCCTGATCATCGTGGTGATGACGCTGTTGCAGCGCTGGATCCTGCGCGAGAGGCGGCCCTGATGCGTCGCCTCGTGAACACCTTCGTCGGGTACGCCATCCTGATCTTCTTCGCGCTCGTGTTCCTGTACCCGTTCGTGATCCAGATCGCGAACTCGTTCAAGACCGAGCCGGACGCGGCGGCCAACCCGCTCTCGCCCGTGCCCGACCCGATCTCGCTCGCCGGGTTCGAGCGGATCTTCGAGGGCACCAACTTCCCGCTGTGGCTCGGCAACTCGCTCCTGGTGACGGTGGTGATCACGCTCGGCCGGGTCTTCCTCGACTCGCTGGCCGGGTACGCGCTGGCCCGGCTGCGCTTCCGCGGCCGGCGGGCGATCTTCGCGGGCGTCATCGCCGTGATGGCGGTGCCGGGCGTGGTCCTGCTGATCCCCAAGTTTCTGGTGCTCAACCAGCTCGGCATCTACGACAGCTACACCGCGCTGATCCTGCCGGTCATCGTGGACGCGGCCGGCGTGTTCATCATGAAGCAGTTCTTCGAGTCGGTGCCGGTCAGCGTCGAGGAGGCGGCCCGCATCGACGGGGCGGGCGTGTTCCGCACGTACTGGTCGGTGGTGCTCCCCATGGCCCGGCCCGCCCTGATCACGCTGACGATCCTGTCGTTCCAAGGCTCCTGGAACGAGTTTCCGCACACCCTCGTCGCCGTCCAGAACCCCGACCTCTTCACCCTGCCGCGCGGCCTGGCCGACCTGGTCAGCGGCTCGCTGGGCACGGGCACCCAGTACCCGCTGAAGCTGGGCGCCGCACTGCTGGCGACGATCCCGGTGGCCCTGATCTTCGTGGTGTTCCAGCGCTACTTCGTGCGCGGCGCGACCGAGGGCGGCGAGAAGTAGGTGTGCAGGCGGTGCTGCGCGATGAGCTGATCGTCCACGTCGAGCGCGCGGGCGGCCCCGTCCGGCTCCCACCCGGCTGAGGCTAGGAACTTTTGGGTGGCTGGGTCGCCGTCGTAGATCCAGGCGACGGCGGTACTGAAGCCGTCCTCGCGCCACAGGTCGACGCACGCGGCCAGCAGCCGGCTCCCGTGGCCGCGCCGGCCCCACCGCGGCTCCACGAGCAGGTCGGTGAAGGCCGCGACGTCCGCGCCGAGCGGCGCCTCGTCGGGCGCGAGCGCCTGCTCGTCGGCCGGCCCCGAAGCCGCAAATCCCACCGTGTACGCCTCGTCGGCCTGCTCGACGGCCACCAGCACCCGGTGTCGCGGGGACGGCGACGCCGTGATCGCCTCGGTCCACTGGGCCGCCAGCCACGCCTCGTCCAGCCGGTCGAGCGCCCGCTGCGGCAGCACCCGCCGGTACGCCGTCCGCCACGTCGCGAGTTGGATGCGTGCGATCTCGCCGGCGTCCTCGGGACGCGCCGGCCGGACGTACCCGAGCGCCATGAGTGCCCAGCCTACGGAGCCACCCGGCAGCCACGTGACCGGGGCACCCATCCCGCAGCTAGCGCCCGGAGAGCGCCTCCTCCGCCGCGCCGATCTCCGCCTTCCCCGGTCGCGCCGATCGCCGCCTCCTCCGCCGCGCCGATCGCCGCCTTCCCCGTCGATCAAGGGCAAACGGTCGTGGTTCGATCTCCTTTCCGCGACCGTTTGCCCTTGATCGACGCGAAAGTCCTTGATCGACGGAGCGGGGGAGGGTGGGTAGCGCGGCGTCGATCGGGGGGTCAACGCGGTACGGCGTCGGCGGTGCTGGCTCGGCGGGCGGCGGTCAGGCCCGAGCGGATCGTGCGCGCTGTCTCGTACGCCCCGAGGCCGGCGGCGCGGGCGGCGTGGGTGAGCGCGTCGGTGACCTCGTGCTCACCGAGGTGCCCGGCGGCGGCCAGCCGGCCCAGGCTGCGCGCCGCCCGGTAGAGCGTGTTGTTGCGCTGCCCCACCGGCGCCGACCGGACCCGGATCGCCTCGTTGTCGAGTGCGGCCGCGGCGTACCGGGTCGGGTAGCGCACGACCGGGGGTGGGGGCGGGGCGGCGGCATCACCAGCGAGATCAGCTCGGACGGGCAGTCCGGGGCGGGACCGTGCCGGATCCATCTGTAGCGGCGGCCGTTCGCGTGGATGGACGGGGGCGCGACGACGTACCCGTCCTTGCCCCGCCAGTCGACGCCGGGCAGCACCCGTACGCGGTTGGGCGCGCCGGTCGCCGCGAAGTACAGGTGGAGGCCGCCGGAGCCGGTGCGTACGGCGGGGACGGCGGCGTCGTCGACGAGTGCGCTCAGCAGCCGCAGCCCCACGGGAGTGTCCACGTCGCACACGTCGACGGTGACGCCGGTGCGGAGCCCCACGTTCGCGCGCGGCCAGGCGGTCCACCACCGTACGACCTGGTCCGGGTCGGTGGTCGCCTGGTGCAGGCCGGCGGTGATGAGCCGCGGGTGCCACCGCGGGTGCTTGCCGGGGCGGTCGCAGTGCGGGCGGCGGCAGGAGCAGCGGCCGCCGCCGCCACCGGTGTGCAGCGGGAGGACCGGCACGCCGCTGGCCGCGTACCACAGGGCGGTGGCGAGCGGCTCCACGCCGCCAGTCTATCGAACAAGTGTCCTAATAGCTCGCCTTCTGTGTAGCGGATGGTTGCTCCCCGTGAATGTCGTACCGGTGGGTTAGCTTCTGACGCGATGGCCGTACCCGAATTTTTGTCGCTTGCGCAGGCCCGCCGGATCGCGTTGGCCGCGCAAGGCTTCGCGGACCCCGCGCCGGCGGGGCCGCCCACCATGCGGCACGTGCGCCGCGTGCTCGCGCGCACCGGACTGTTGCAGATGGACTCGGTCAACGTCCTGCAGCGGGCCCACTACCTGCCGCTTTACAGCCGGCTGGGGCCATACCCGACCGGGCTGCTCGACCGGGCCGCCTACGGGCGCCCGCGGGAGCTGTTCGAGTACTGGGGGCATGAGGCGTCGCTGATCCCGGTGGCGCTGCATCCCGCGCTGCGCTGGCGGATGGCCGCGGCCAGCACCGACTCGTGGGGCGGCATGCGGCGCATCGCGGACGAGCAGCCGGAGCTGGTCGCCTGGGTGCTCGACGAGGTGCGCGTCAACGGCCCGCTGACCGCGGCGGAGATCGAGCACGACGCGCCGCGCGAAACCGGCAACTGGGGGTGGAACTGGTCGGCCGTCAAGCGGGCGCTGGAATACCTGTTCTGGTCCGGTGAGGTCGCCGCCGCCACGCGCAACGGCAACTTCGGCCGCGTCTACGACCTGGCCGAGCGGGTGCTGCCCGCCGAGGTGCTGGCCGCGCCGACACTCGCGCCCGCCGAGGCGTACCGGGAGCTGGTGGCCGTGAGCGCGCGGGCCCTGGGCGTGGCCGCGGAGTTCGAGCTGCGCGACTACTTCCGGCTGCCGGTCGCCGGTGCCCGCACGGCGATCGCCGAGCTGGTCGAGGCCGGCGTGCTGCGGCCGGTCACGGTGCGCGGGTGGCGGCAGCCGGCATATCTGCACGCCGAGGCCAAGCTGCCGCGCTGGGTGCGGGGCGACCGGCTGATCAGCCCGTTCGACCCGCTGATCTGGGAGCGGGCGCGCACCGAGCGGCTCTTCGACTTCACCTACCGCATCGAGATCTACGTGCCCGCGCCGCGCCGCGTCTTCGGGTACTACGTGCTGCCGTTCCTGCAAGGCGAGCGGTTCACCGCCCGCGTCGACCTCAAGGCCGACCGCAAGGCCGGCGTGCTGCGCGTGCCGGCGGCCTGGCTGGAGCCGGGCGCCGACCCCGGCGAGACGGCGGAGGCCCTCGCCGTCGAATTGAGCCGCCTGGCCGGCTGGTTGGGCCTGTCGGAGGTGTCGCCGCCCGAGCGGGGAGACCTCCAGTTCAAGAGCGTCACCGGTGTACGGTGACAGCGTGACCAGCGTGGCCGATCCGACCGCCGCCCCGCCGCCCTACTACGTGCCGCCACCGCCCAACCGGTTCGTCCGGTTGATGGCCCGGGCGCCGAAGTGGCTGGCCCCGGTCTCGGTCCTGGGCTGCATCGCCGCGGCGGCCGGCTACACCATGCTCGCCGACCCCACCGAGAGCCGTGCCGACGCGGCCCCGACCTGCCTGCTCAAGCTGACCACCGGGCTGGACTGTCCAGGCTGTGGGGGCACCCGCGCGTTCTGGTACGTCCTGCACGGCAACCTGCCCGCCGCGGCCCGCCACCACGCGCTCTTCGTGTTCGCGCTGCCGTTCCTGCTCTACCTGTACGTGGCCTGGACCGGGCAGCGGGTCTTCAAGCGCAAGCTGCCCCCATTGCGCATCACGCCCACCATGATCGGCGTGTTCCTGGCCGTATGGCTGGGCTTCAGCATCCTGCGCAACCTCCCCTGGGCCCCTTTCACCTGGTTCTACGTGTAGCCTCCCACCGCCCTCCGCCCTGCCCCCTCCTGCGCGTGCGCCGCTTCCCGCGGCATGTGGCGCTCATGGGCTTTGCCCGTCGATCAAGGGCATACGGTCGTGGTTTGATCTCCAAACCACGGCCATTTCTCCTTGATCGACGCGAAATCCCTTGATCGACGCGGTCCACGCTGCGCCCGTCCCGTCTACGCGTCCGTTCGGAGGACTGGCGCGTCTTTTCTTGGTGGTCGCGGCGCCGGGCGTACACCAATGGGGGCGCCCCACTCCCGTGCGAGCGCCCAAAGCCCTCAGCGACGCCAAGAGCCTTCAGCGCCCTCGGGTGATCATGAAGTTGTCGCCCGCGAGAGCGCTCCCTTCGGGCGATAACTTCATGATCACCGCGGCGGGTCGGGGTGGTCGGGTGGGCAGGCCCTACAGGCGGGTGGGGACTGCGGCCGTTTGCCCTTGATCGGTGAGGAAGTCCTTGATCGGCGCGCGTCACGCGGGCGCGGCAGCCGGCACCCGGCGGATGTCGATGTCGCCACTCACCGTGCGTACGTCGAGGCTGAGGTCGTGCCCGCCCTCGCCGCCGCCCGTGCCCATGTCGAGATCGTTGCGGGTGTGCCCCGACAGCGTGCTGACGTCCAGCCAGACGCCCGTGCCGCTGCGTACGCCGACCGAGACCGCACCGGACGTCGTGCGGACCTTGACGGTGCCACGCTGGGCCGTCCCGATCCGGACCGAGCCGGAGGCGGACTTGGCGGACACGCCCGCGCCGGCCTCGCCGACCTCGACGTTGCCGCTGGCCAGGTTGGTGTCGACCAGGCCGCCGACGTGCCGGGCGGAGACGTCACCGGCCGCGCCGCCCACCTGCAACTCGCCGTCGACCTGGCCGGCCGTCACGTCGCCGCTCGCGATCTTCACCCGTGCGTCGCCGGTGACGTGCTCGAAGGAGATGTCGCCGGAGGCGCTGTTTACGTCGATGGCGGCGAAGCGGCCGCGACAGGCGGTGTCGGCCGACGCCGCCTTGAGCCGGAGTGAACTGTCCAGCGGCACCCGGATGGTGACCTGGATGGCGGCGGAGCGGCGGCCGAGCCAGCCGCCTTCGGGAGCGGTCACGGTGAGCGTGTCGCCGTGAAATTCAATCTTGGTGCGCTCGGCGGCCTCGTCGGAGCCGTTGCCGAACGACTCGACGTCCACGACCGTGGTGTCGCGCTCCTCGGCGGTGATCTCCAGAGCGCCACTGGCCAGCTTGACGACGACGTTGACCGGCCGGGGAGAGGGGAACTCGGGCATGACTCCTCCTTGGAGTGAATCAGGCTCGGCCGTAGCCGGTGATCCGGCGGGCGGCGTTGCCTCTGCGGGGTGGGGTTGCCGGACCGGCGGGACCGGCCTGGACGGCGGACTGCACCGCGCGGACAAGCCACGCGTTGACCGAGACGCCCTCCGCTGCCGCCGCCTGCTCCACCGAGTCCTTGAGCGACTCGGGGAGGCGCAGCGTGATGCGGGCGACGTCACCGGTAGGCTCGGATGGCGGCACAGTGACGTCATTGACCCGCTCGACGTCGGTGACGACGAGGTCGGCCTGGCGTCCGCGCAGGCGTACCTCGACCGTTGTCGCCGGTAGCCGCGCGGTGATCTCGTCGGCCGCGTCGGACAGCACCTCCAGCAGGCACAGCCGGACGGAGGCGTCGAGCGCGCCGGCCAGCAACTCGGCGGCGCGGGCGACATCCGGCCCGCCGGGAGCCGCACTGGCGGCGAGGTCGCGCCGGAGAGCGTCGAGATACGGTGCCAGGTCCATGACATCACTATGACATCACCATGACGTCATTCGCAAGGCCCGCAGGACCGGGGGCCGTGCCCCCGCCCCGGCGCGTCCTGCGCGCCGATCAAGGACTTTCACGTCGATCAAGGGCATACGGTCGCGGATCGGAGATCAAACCACGGCCGTATGCCCTTGATCGACGGCAGAGGGCCGCGCAACGCGCGCTGCGCCCGCGTCCCGCACGGCGGGCGCGGCGGGCCGCGGGGCGCGGCGGGCCGCGCGGGCAGCGCGTACGGCGCAGGGCGGGGACCGAGGGAAGGGCGGTGGGGAGGCGGGCGTAGGGGCGGTGTCGGCGTGGGAGTGTCGGTAGGGTCGGTTACGCTCCCGGGCATGCCGGATGTAGTCCCGCCCCAGGTCAAACTCATCGCTTGGACGCACTTTGAGGCGCCGGACGACGTGCCGTGGTCGACCGACGCCGACGGGGGTCAGGCGCTCGCCGAGTTCGCCGGCCGTGCCTGCTACCAGTCGTGGAAGAAGCCCAACCCGGCCACCGCCACCAACGAGGGCTACCTCGCGCACATCCTCGAGGTCGGTCACCTGTCCGTGCTGGAGCACGGCTCGGTCACGTTCTATTTCACCGGAGTGTCGCGCTCGTTCACGCACGAGCTGATCCGGCACCGGCACCTGTCGTACTCCCAGCTGTCGCAGCGCTACGTGCCTGAGCGGGAGGCCGCGATGGTCGAGCCGTCGGTGATCGCCGAGGACGCGGAGCTGCACAAGAAGTTCGTCGAGGCCACCGAGGCCAGCCTGCGCGCCTACAACGAGCTGCTGGAGGGCCTGGAGCGCAAGTTCGCCGACGTCGCCAACGGCACGCTGCGCCGCAAGCAGGCCCGGCAGGCGGCGCGCGCGGTGCTGCCCAACGCCACCGAGACGCGGATCGTGGTCACCGGCAACTACCGTGCGTGGCGGCACTTCGTCGCGATGCGTGCCACCGAGGCGGCCGACGTCGAGATCCGTGAGCTGGCCGTGGAGTGCCTGCGCCAGTTGCAGGGCGTCGCGCCGAACGTTTTCAACGACTTCACCATCTCCACGCTTGACGACGGCACGGAGATTGCGTCCAGCCCGTATGCTCAGCTGCCCTAACCACTTCGGGCGTCCTGCGCGGGTCCGCTAGGTTGTCAAGCATGACGCACGACCACCGACCCTTCGGGCGGTTGCTCACCGCGATGGTGAGCCCGTTCCGCGCCGACGGCTCGCTCGACGTTGAGGGAGCGGCCCGGCTCGCCACTTACCTGGTGGATGAGCAGGCCAACGACGCGCTGGTGATCAACGGCACCACCGGCGAGTCGCCCACCACCTCCGACGGGGAGAAGGAGCAGCTCATCCGGGCGGTGGTGGAGGCCGTCGGCGATCGCGCGAAAGTGGTCGCCGGCGTGGGCACCAACGACACGCGTCACACGATCGAATTGGCGGCCTCGGCGGAAAAGGCCGGCGCGCACGGGCTGCTCGTGGTCACGCCGTACTACAACAAGCCGCCGCAGGCCGGCCTGGTCAAGCACTTCACCGCGGTCGCCGACGAGTCCGGGCTGCCGATTCTCGTCTACGACATCCCGCACCGCACCGGCACCGCGATCGCGACCGAGACGCTGGCCCGGCTCGCCGAGCACCCGCGGATCGTCGGTGTGAAGGACGCCAAGGGGGACCTGACCGCCACCTCGTGGGTCACCAAGCGCACCGACCTGGCCATCTACTCCGGCGATGACGCGATGACGCTGCCGCTGCTGGCCGTTGGCGGCGTCGGCCTCGTGGGCACCTCCACCCACCTGTCTGGCACGCGGGCCAAGCAGATGATCGATGCCTACGAGAGCGGGGCAATTGACATCGCGCTGGACCTGCACCACCAGCTGTTGCCGATCTTCACGGGCGTCTTCCGCTGCCCGGGCACGACGCTGGTCAAGGCCGCGATGAACCTGCGTGGCCTGCCCGCCGGTCCGGTACGGCCCCCGTTGATCGACGCGACCGATGCCGAGATAGCGCAGCTCCGCGAAGACAGCGCCGCCGCGGGACTTCCTCTATGACCGGGGCACACCTCGACCTCGAGCTTCCGCCGCCGCTGCCGCAGGGCGGGCTCCGGATCGTCCCGCTCGGCGGCCTCGGCGCCATCGGCCGCAACATGACCGTTTTCGAGTACGACGGAAAGCTGCTCGTCGTCGACTGTGGCGTGCTCTTTCCCGACGTGGAGCAGCCGGGCGTCGACCTGATCCTGCCGGACTTCACGTCGATCCTGGACCGGCTGGCCGACGTACAGGCGATCGTCCTCACCCACGGGCACGAGGACCACATCGGCGCGGTGCCGTACCTGCTCGCCCACAAGCCGGACATCCCGCTGGTGGGTTCGCAGTTCACGCTGGCGCTGGTCGAGGCGAAGCTGGCGGAGCGGCGGATCGAGCCGTACGCGCTGACCGTGCGGGAGGGGCGGCGGGAGCGGCTCGGCCCGTTCGAGTGCGAGTTCTTCGCGGTCAACCACTCGATCCCGGACGCGCTCGCGGTCGCGATCCGTACGCCGGCCGGCCTGGTGCTGCACACCGGCGACTTCAAGATGGACCAGCTCCCGCTGGACGGCCGGATCACCGACCTGGCCGGCTTCGCGCGGCTCGGCGCGGAGGGCGTCGACCTGCTGCTGTCCGACTCGACCAACGCGGAGATCCCGGGTTCGTCACCCCGGAGCGGGACATCGGGCCGGTGCTGGACTCGATCTTCTCCAAGGCGACCGGCCGGATCATCGTGGCCAGCTTCGCCTCGCACGTGCACCGCGTGCAGCAGGTGCTCGACTCGGCGTACGAGTACGACCGCAAGGTCGCCTTCATCGGCCGGTCGATGGTGCGCAACATGGGCATCGCCCGCGACCTCGGCCTCTTGCGGATCCCCGGTGGCCTGGTGGTCGGCCTGGACGAGGCCACCTCGCTGCCACCCGACCGGATCGTGCTGATGTCGACCGGTTCGCAGGGCGAGCCGATGAGCGCGCTGGGCCGCATGGCCACCGGTGACCACCGGCACATCACGGTGGCGCCGGGCGACACCGTGGTGCTCGCGAGCTCGCTGGTGCCGGGCAACGAGACGTCCGTCTACCGGGTCATCAACCAGCTCTCCCGGGCGGGTGCGACGGTGATCCACAAGGACGTCGCCAAGGTGCACGTCTCCGGCCACTCGCCGGCGGGTGAGCTGCTTTACCTGCTCAACGTCGTACGGCCGAGCAACCTGATGCCGGTGCACGGCGAGTGGCGCCACCTGCGCGCGCACGCCCGGCTGGGCATCGAGTCGGGCATCGCCGCGGACCGGATCGTGCTCTGCGAAGACGGCGACGTCGTCGATCTGGTCGACGGCCACGCGCGGCTCGTCGGGCACGTCAAGAGCCGGTACGTCTACGTCGACGGCCTGGCGGTCGGCGACGTCGGCGAGTCGCTGCTTACCGAGCGGCGGATCCTCGGCGACGGTGGCTTCATCGCGGCGACCGTGGTGGTCGACTCGGTCACCGGCAAGGTCGTCGGCGGTCCCACCGTGTCCACCAAGGGCTTCAGCGAGGACCCGGCGGCGTTCAACGCGGTCGTACCGCTGATCACCGAGGCGCTCGACCGGGCCGCGCTGGAGGGCGTCACCGACCCGCACCAGCTCCAGCAGATCGTCCGCCGGGTGGTCGGGCGCTGGGTCAACGAGGCGTACCGCCGGCGGCCGATGATCGTGCCAACCGTCGTCGAGGTGTAGCAGCCTTTACGCTATCTGCTACATCGCAGACTGCGGTGTAGCGATCATGGTCCGTGGGCGTCTCCATGCTGTCCTCAGCAAGAAGCGGTGCCCGGCTCGCACCCGGGCACCGCAGTGGCCCTCACCCAAATGCCAAGAGCGGCGGGCGTTTCCCATCCGCGACCTGGCCGGCGTCGCGGTGGTCGCGGTCGTGACCCGCGGGTTCGGCCTGCCGACGCCATTGGCCGTGCCCGTGCTCCTCTTCACCGCCACCGAACACCCACACCTTTGGTCAGGTGAAACGCGCTCTCGTGCGGGCCTGGGAGCAACGCGCCGATGATTAGCTCGGAAAGACACACCGAGCGCGCTTCCGTCCGCCGACAGCACGGTGTACCGTCACAGCGTCATGTCGGAAGGAATCATCGCCTACTGCTACATAGCAGAATGCTAGTTGGCGAAAGGTGAGCGTGGCCTGATGGGCATCGGGGAGTCCCCCGCCGCGGCGCGGCGTCGCGTGCGCCTCGCACTCCGCAGGGCGCGGGACGCGCGCGGACTGACCCAGCAGCAGGTCGCGGATGGGCTCGACTGGAGTCTGTCCAAAGTCAACCGCCTGGAAAAGGGCGAGGTCACCGTTTCCCGTACGGACTTGCTGGCGCTCCTGGAAATGTACGGCGTGGCCGATTCAGCGGTGATCGACGATTTGGTCGGCGCGGCCCGCAGATCGCGCCAACGCGGGTGGTACGACGAGCCGCGCTATCGCGAAACCCTCACCACCGCGATGCTTCAGCTCTACCAGTTCGAGGCCGAGGCGACCGCGATTCGCTTCTACCATTCCACGCTGATCCCGGGCCTGTTGCAGACTCCGGCGTACGCCGAATACATCCTCAATTTCTGGCAGCAGGAGCTCGCCGATTCGGTGCGGGCGGCGCGGCTGGAGACGCGGATACACCGCCGGGGCCACGTATTCGATCGCGACGATCCGCCGGATTACCTGCTGATCCTTGACGAGTCCGTCCTGCACCGCGAGGTCGGCGGGCCCAAGGTGATGGCCGAGCAGCTGCGTGACCTGCTCAACATGATGGCACGGCCCAACATGCACGTGCGGGTCCTACCGCTGCGGGAAGCGGCGATCCTGGCCATGCTCGGACCGTTTCAGCTTTTCGACCTCGGCGATGAGGAAAACGCGGTCCTTTATCGGGAAACCGTGTTGAAGGACGAGATCCTTTTCGCCGGCGAGGCGATCGATCGCCACCGCGGCTACTTCGAACAGATGTGGAGTCAAGCCTTTCCGGAGGACGCCTCGGCTCGCCTGATCGAGGCGCAGGCGGCAGCCATGCTGTCCGCACTCGATCGATATCAGCCCACCTGAGTCCCGCGAATCAACGGGTTTCAGGGGTGATTACTGCCCGTTGTCGCGCGCACGCCTGGGGAGATCCAGTCCGCTACAACGAGTAGTAAGGAATCCATCTGACCATGTCGCAACCATCTCTGGTGTGGCGCAAGAGCCAGCGCTGCGAGTCGAACGCCTGCGTCGAGTGGGCGCCTACCAACGACGGTGTCGCCCTGCGCGACTCCAAGGATCCTGACGGCGCGGTCCTGCTCTTCTCGCGCGCCGAATGGGCAGCCTTCCTGACTGATCTCAAGCAGGACGGCGTTGCTGGCTAGCTGCACCTGTTGACATAAACGCATTGACGGGTTTGATCTTTCGATCGGGCCCGTCATTGTCATTTCGGCGGCCACTCAATGAGCGCGACTAG
This sequence comes from Phytohabitans rumicis, assembly GCF_011764445.1. Taxonomy (NCBI): domain Bacteria; kingdom Bacillati; phylum Actinomycetota; class Actinomycetes; order Micromonosporales; family Micromonosporaceae; genus Phytohabitans; species Phytohabitans rumicis. The sequence goes on along the minus strand of NZ_BLPG01000001.1, from coordinate 2,791,442 downwards.
TATGCCCATCTTGCCCGGGTTCGTCCGGCCGTCTTGTGCCGATTTCTCGCACGCCCCTTTTGTGGGACGCGCCGACTTCGTAAGGTAGTCATACCTTGACACAGTGGAGTCGGTGATGGCAGACACCGCAAACCCCCGTTGGCGAAAGAGTTCCCGCTGCGATTCCAGCACCTGTCTGGAGGTGGCCCGCGTGGCGGACCGGGTCATTGTGCGGGACAGCGCGGATCCGAGTGGTCCGACGCTGACGTTCTCGCCCGGCGACTGGACGGCGTTTATCCGTACGGTGATCGGTTCACTACGGAGTGATCTTTCTTTGTGAGATGGGCCACTGATCGCTCATTCATCCGCGTCTAGCTCTTCCCACGTACCCCGAATTGCCTACTGGGGACGGCTTTGCGGAGGTGACGCGGATGGACCGCAGGCGTGCGCTGGCGATAGGTCTGGTCCTGGCGGCGGTCGGAGCCGCTGCCGGAGTCACGATCCCGGCTGTGGCGACGACGAAGCCGCGGACCGTGGCCCCGGACGTCGAGCCTGAGCTCCTCGCTGCCCTGCAGCGCGACCTCGGACTGACCGCCAACCAGGCGCGCGGGCGGTTGAGCGCCGAGCGGGCCGCCACGCGTACCGTCGCGGATCTTCGAGACGACGCGGCCGGAGCCTGGGGTGGGGCCTGGCTCAGCGCGGACGCCGGCCGGCTGACCGTCGCGGTGACCGATCCCGCGCTCGCTGACGAGGTCCGGGCGGCCGGCGCCGAGCCGAAGGTCGTCGCGCGCAGCGCCGGCGAGCTCGACGCGGTCAAGCGGAGCCTGGACGACCGGGCCGGCGTGGCGACGCCGGACCTGCCCGGCTGGTACGTCGACGTCGCCTCGAACTCGGTCGTCGTGCTCGCCGCGCAGGGTGCGGAGGACGCGGCGCGGTCGTTCGCCGAGGCGAGCGGCGTGCCCGCGGAGAGCGTGCGGGTCGTGTCGACGGACGAGACGCCGGTGCCGCTCTTCGACGTACGCGGTGGGGATCCCTACTTCATCAACGGCAGCGCGCGCTGCTCGATCGGCTTCTCGGTGGTCGGCGGGTTCGTCACGGCCGGCCACTGCGGGCAGCAGGGCGACTCCACGACGGGCTTCAACCAGGAGGCGCAGGGCACGTTCCGGGCGTCGTCGTTCCCCGGCGACGACTACGGCGTGGTCGAGGTCAACGGGGACTGGACCCCGCGCCCGGTGGTCAACGACTTCAACGGCGGCGAGGTCGTCGTCGCCGGCTCCGACGAGGCGCCGGTCGGTGCGTCGGTGTGCCGTTCCGGCTCGACGACCGGCACCCGGTGCGGCGTCATCCAGGCCAAGAACGCGACGGTCAACTACGCCGAGGGCACGGTGACCGGGCTGACCCGGACGAACGTGTGCGCGGAGCCCGGCGACTCGGGCGGCTCGTGGATGTCCGGCGACCAGGCCCAGGGCGTCACGTCGGGCGGCTCGGGCAACTGCACGGTTGGCGGCACGACGTTCTTCCAGCCGCTGAACGAGATTCTCCAGGCCAACGGGCTGACCCTGGTGACCTCGGGCGGCGGGTCGACGCAGCCGCCCGCGACGAGCGCGCCCACCACGGCGCCGCCGACCAGCCAGCCGCCCGCGAGCGGCGGGTGCGCCGACGAGGAGAACACGGTGACTGGCGCGCTGAGCCAGACCGGCGCCCGCCAGTCCCAGCCGAACGGCCGCTTCTTCCGGTCCGGCGCCGGGACGCAGACCGCCTGCCTGGACGGGCCGTCGGGCGCCGACTTCGACCTGCTCCTGCAGCGGTGGAACGGCCGCAACTGGCAGACCGTGGCGCGGGCCTCCGGGCCGAGCGCGGACGAGCAGCTGACCTTCGCCGGAAACGCGGGCGTGTACCGCTACCGGGTGCAGTCCGACCGGGGTGCCGGCGAGTACACGCTGGGGTTCAGCACCCCCTGACAGCATGGCGCCGTGGATGATCCGGTACCTGCCAGCTGGATCCCCCACGGCGCGCGCCGCGGCGGGCGTCGCCTCCTCGCCCGCGGCGGTGGTAAGGGCTCGCAGATGCCGCCTCTCGGGCCGGCGGCGAGGCGGGCCGGGCCGGATGCCGGCGCCCGGGTACGGGGCGCCGGCATCCCGCACATTCTTGAGTACGCGACCCCAGGCCACCTCCCACGGGCGGTCATACCCTGGGGGTCATGGGGTACCGGATCCTCACCACGCTGATTCTCGGGCTGCACTTCGCGTTCCTGGCGTACGTGGTGGTGGGCGGGTTCCTGACCTGGCGCTGGCCGCGGACGATCTGGCTGCACCTGGCCGCGGGGGCCTGGGGCTTCGTGGTGATCGCGGCGAGCCTGACCTGCCCGCTGACGTACGCGGAGGACTGGTCGCGGCGGCGGGCCGGCGAGGCCGGGGTGACCCGTGGGTTCATCGACCGCTACATCGAGGGCGTGATCTATCCGGAGCGCTACACCCATCTGGTGCAGGCGCTCGTGGCGGCCACCGTGCTGGCCTCGTGGGTGGGGTTCGTGGTGAGGCTGCGGCGCCGGGCGGCCGCGCGGATCAAGGATTTCCACGCCGATCAAGGGCAAACGGTCGCGGATTAGAGATCAAACCACGACCGTTTGCCCTTGATCGACCCGCAAGAAGGGCCTGCGGCCCGCGCAAGCTAAGGGAGCTGCATGACCTCGTCTGCGAACTGGGCGCCGGTCACGATCGCGGCGTGCAGGAGGACCGCCAGTTGGGGCGCGGCCACGCCGTACTCCAGGTCGGTGGTGATGTCGCCGGCCAGGATCAGCTCACCCTCCCCGGTGTCGTGCACGTACGCCTTCGGCAGCAGCTTGTCGTGGTTCCAGGCGTTGCAGAACGCGTACGCCTCCATGAGCCGGTCGGCGGGGAGCCGGCGCTGGGCGATCACCCGTACGTGCAGGATCTCGCCGCGCTCGCCCATCCGGTCGAACGTGAACGAGCCCTTGCCCCACTGACCGCCGATCGAGCCGTCCTCGTCCACGAAGTACCGGTCCTCGCGGTCGTCCAGGATCGCGGTGATGGCCTGCACGTTCAGCGGCTCGACCACCTCGTCCCGGCCCTCCGGCGGCAGCCCGACCTCCGGGTCCCACGTCGAGGTGGGCCGGTCCGGCGGCAACTCGATCCCGTCGGTGATGGGCTCGGCCGACATCCAGAGCGCGATCCGGCGGGACTGGTGGTCGGTGCCGTTGCGGGCGTCGAACTGGCTCGCGATCTGGCGCGCCGTGGCGGCGAGGTCGTTGCCGAGCTGCGCCAGGGTCAGGTCGGCCTCGGGGCGGCTCTCGAACGACGGCCGGTGGATGACCCGGTCGGAGTCGCCGGCCAGCCGGCAGACCAGCACGCCGGACGCCGCGAACTCCATCGCGGACGACTCGTCGAACGGCCGGTCCAGCCAGCTCAGGTGCTCGGCGAGGATGTCGAGGCCGCGGTCCACGTGGCCGGTCAGCGCGCAGAACCGGATGTGCTCGGCCAGGTAGGGGAACGCGTCCCGCTCGTGCTTGTGCCGCCGGTACGCCCGCACGTGCGCGCGGGCGGCGTCGTCGTAGCGGCCCAGCCGCAGGTACGGCATGAGCACCGAGACGAGCGCCTTCTCGGGCTGCTCGGCGCACCCGAGCACACCGCTCAGCACCGGCTCGACGGTCTTGAGCGACTCTTCCCATTCGCCCCATCCGGCGAGCATCTCCGCCTGCCGGGACGGGTCGCAGCCGGCGCAGTCGCTGTTCTCGTCGCGCTCGGCCGTACGCCACTGGTCGAACCACCGGCGGGCCTCCGCCTGGTCGCCGACGTGGTCGGCGATCTTGCAGCGGAGGTTGTAGATGGTCTGCATGCTGTGGCCGCCGGCCCGGAAGCGCCGCTCCATGTCGTCGAGCGCGGCCACCGTCTGCGCCAGGCCCACCCGGGGCGTGCTGCGCAGCGTCGCGACCGCCCACTTGTGGTACCAGCGCAGCTGCTCGGCGTCCCAGTCGTCGAACATGGACGGATCGCGGTCGAACGTGGCCAGGCACCAGCCGAACGCGGGCAGCATCCGCCACCGTTCGGTGTGGTTGTTGTACGCGTCGATCAGCTGGATCCGGGCGTCGTACGCGAGCCGGGTGTCGCCCGCGGCGTCGGCGTGCGCGGTGATGCGCTCCAGCTCGGCGATCTTGCCGTCGCCGTCCGGCATGTCTTCGGCCTCGTCGAGGGCGTCCCGCAGGTCGGGCAGGCTGGTCATGAGTTCTCCGTCAGGGGAAGGCTCGGTCTAGCAGTGCGAGGAAGGATCGGTTCAGCGCGGCGGTGTCCACCGCGCGCAAGGGATGGTGCCCGGCGAGCAGGGCCTGGCCGTACAGCGCCTCCACGGCGTGCCGCAGCGCCGGCCCGGGCGGGTACGACGTGAGCTTGCGGATGAGCGGGTGCCGCCAGTTGAAGACCAGCTCCGGCCGGTGCTCCACGGTCACGTCGTCGAACGCGGACAGCACGTCGGACCACAGGTCGTCGACCGCCTCGATGCTGCGTCGCACGGTGTCCTGGGTGCGGGCCTTCTGGCTGATCACGTACAGGGCCGGCATGCTCACCGGGTCGAACTGGCGGATCAGCGGCACGCAGTCCAGCTCGCGCAGCACGGCGCGGGCGGTCTCCAGGAACGGCGCGACCGCCTCCTCCTGGCCGGGCGGGAGCGGGTCGAGCTTCGCGGCCAGCTCACCCGGGTCGAGCCGGCGCACCCGCGCGTCGGGGTCCACCCTGGACAGCCGTTCGAGGATCTCGGTGTCGTAGGCGTACCCGGCGTTGACGACCGGGGTACCGGCCGCGCTGGCGATCGCGGCCAGCGAGCGGAACTCGTCGACCGTCTCGACGTACCGGATCATCGACATGCCGCGGCGGAACGTCCGCAGCGCCATCGTGCCCCGGCTCGTCTCGAACGGCAGCCACGCGTCGACCAGGCGCAGCATCTCGTCGTCGCGGACCGCCAGGGCCTTGACGCCGAGGTGGTGCACGCGCAGGAACGCGGCCAGCCGCTCGGGGTGGTTGACCGACAGGTCCAGCAGCCAGTTGCGGATCTGCTCGCCGAGCCCCTCGCGCACCGTGGAGAGCAGGTCGTCCTCGTACAGCGCCTCGCGGCTCGCGGTCGGCCGCAGCATGCTCGTGTCGACCACGCACCGGACGAAGAACGCCCACTCCGGCACCAGCTTGCTGGCGTCCTCGCTGAGCAGCATCCGCTTCAGGTAGACCCGGTGCCCGCCCTGGCCCACCGCCGCGGGCGAGGCCAGCACGAAGCCGAGGCCACGCAGCCCCGCCTCGGGCACGTTCAGGTCGATGACCTCCATCGGGCGGCTGCCGAGCACGCGCGCGCCGTAGTCGAGGAGCGCGGCCCGCCGTACCTCCGGATCGTCGTGCGCGACCTCCCACGGAGCCTGCGGCTCCGTGATCCGCTGGCCACTCACCGTCACCTCGACGTCCAGCAGATGCGCGTACGACGACGCGAGATCGCGCACGGCCTCGGGAGTGAGCCAGTGCTCGACGCCGGCGCGCGGGCGCAGGGTAACGGTCGTGCCGACGTCCGCGGCGTCCGCCGTGCCCACCGTATAACGGCCGTCCGCGTACCCGGTCCAGCTCACCCCGGACCCACCCTTGGCGGAACGGGACTCGACCTCGATGGCGTCCGCGACCATGAAGCAGGACAGCAGCCCGATGCCGAACTGGCCGAGGTAGTCCTGCCGGGCGAAGCCCAGGTCGTCGCGCTTGGACGTGCGCCCGACGCTGGCGAGGAACGTGTGCACCTCCTCCTCGGTCAGGCCGATCCCGTTGTCGGTGACCCGCAGCGCGCCGTCGGGCAGCGGTTCGATGACCACGCGGCCCGCGGGCGGGTCTTCCTCCGCGGCGCGCCGTGCGGTGATCGCGTCGGTGGCGTTCTGCAACAGCTCGCGTACGTAGACCCGCGGGCTCGCGTACAGATGGTGGCTGAGCAGGTCGACGACGCCGCGCAGGTCGACCTGGAACCGGTGCTCGATCACGCCTTGAGCCCCGCCGCGGCCTCGGCGAGCTGGCAGCCGGTGGAGATGCCACAGCCGAGGAGCTGGTCGAGCTGGCCCTGCGACACGCCGCGCTCCAGGTCGGTGGTGACCTCGCCGAAGACCCGGACCGTGCCGTCGTCGTTGACGTGCACGAACGCCTTGGGCCACAGCCGATCGTGGTTCCACTCGTTGCAGAACGCGTACAGCCGCGGCACGTCGTCGACCGTGAACTCCGTCGCGGCGAGCGTGCGGACCTGGAGCATCTCGCCCTTCGAGCCGCGCCGGAAGAAGTAGATGAGGTTGTCGTCCCACATCCCGCCGATGTCGCCATCGTCGTCGGTGCCGAAGTTGTATCCACGGGCGCTGAGCACGGCCGCGATCAGCTCGTTCGTCAGCGGCGCGAGGGTCTGCACCTCGCCGTCGGATGGCATGCGAGAAATTCCCTTCGGTTCTTGGTGCCCTTGAGACCGGGTTACGTCAAGTACGCGGGGCACGATACGACGGCCACGCCAACTGTCGGTTAAGACCCCAGACACGCTGCCAAAAGCGAGGATTCGCCGATCCTCGACGCTACCGTGTGATCCTATGGCGGGCCGTACCACTCAGGCGAGCCGGCGGCGCGGCGCGACGACGACGCGGGCCGCGAGCGCCCGTGCCCGCCAGACGGCCCGTTCCCGCGCTCGACGTTCCAACGGAGCCGGCCTCGCCGTCCTTGCCGGACGCGCCGTCGGCGCGGTCTGGATGGGTGTCGCCCACAGCATCGGCTGGGTGGTGCGGGGCGTCGGCCGGCAGGCCGCCACCGCCCGCGACCTCGACCCGGAACACCGGCGCGACGGCGCCGGCCTGCTGATGCTGGGCATCGCGATCCTCACCGGCGTCGCGGTCTGGTTCTCCGCCGGCGGGCCGGTCGGCGAGCGGGTGGCCGACACGGTACGGCTGTTCTTCGGCGCGATCTCCGCCGCGCTCCCGCTGCTGCTGCTCGTGTACGCGATACGCCTGATGCGCGAGCCCGGCGACCCGGCGACCCGGGGCCGGGGCGTGGTCGGCTGGTTCGCGCTCATCGTCTCCGCGGCCGGCCTGCTGCACCTCGCCCAGGACCCGACCACCAACGCGCAGCGCGACTACGCGGGCGGCCTCATCGGTGCCGGCCTCGGCGAGCTGCTGGCGCGGGCGGTCACCGAGTGGGTGGCGGTCCCGCTGCTGATCCTGCTGCTGCTCTTCGGCCTGCTGGTGATCACCGCCACACCGATCAACAAGGTGCCCGAGCGGCTGGGGCTGCTGGTGGCGTCGGTGCTGGGCCGGCCGCTGCCGTCGTCCGAACCGGAAGAGGATCTCGACGAAGAAGAGCCGCTTCCTGCCCGGCGTCGGCCCTCGCGCCGGCGTCAGGCCAGCCTCGCCGCGGAGGAAGCGGACGAGGACGAAGTCGTCCACGACACCGTCGTGCTGCCGCGCAAGCCGCCCGCCGCGGTGCCGGCCGCCCGCAAGGTCGTCGAGCCGCCGGAGCACTCGCCGCCGCCCACCCGGGCCGAGCAGCTGGCCATCACCGGCATGGCCGGCGACTACAAGTTGCCCCCGCCCAACCTGCTCAAGCAGGGCGTCGCCGCTAAGACCCGCAGCAAGGCCAACGACGAGGTCATCGCCGCCCTCCAGGGCGTATTCGAGCAGTTCGACGTGGACGCCGCGGTCACCGGGTTCACCCGCGGGCCCACGGTCACCCGGTACGAGGTGGAGCTCGGCCACGGCGTCAAGGTCGAGCGGATCACCCAGCTGTCGCGCAACATCGCGTACGCGGTGAAGTCCCCCGACGTACGCATCCTGAGCCCGATCCCGGGCAAGAGCGCGGTCGGCGTGGAGATCCCGAACTCCGACCGGGAAGACGTGGCGCTCGGCGACGTGCTGCGCTCGCGCACCGCCACCAGCGACCACCACCCGATGCTGGTCGCCCTTGGCAAGGACATCGAGGGCGGGTACGTGGTGGCCAACCTGGCCAAGATGCCGCATATCCTCATCGCCGGCGCGACCGGTGCCGGCAAGTCGTCGTGCCTCAACTCGCTGCTGGTGTCGATCCTGTCCCGGGCCACCCCGGACGAGGTGCGGCTGGTCCTGATCGACCCGAAGCGGGTGGAGATGACCTCGTACGAGGGCATCCCGCACCTGGTCACGCCCATCATCACCAACCCGAAGAAGGCGGCCGAGTCGCTCGACTGGGTCGTGCGCGAGATGGACATGCGGTACGACGACCTGGCCGCCGCCGGCGTACGGCACATCGACGACTACAACCGCAAGGTGCGGGCCGGCCAGATCAAGCCGCCCCCGGGCAGTGAGCGGGAGATCCGCCCGTACCCGTATCTGCTGGTCGTCGTCGACGAGCTGGCCGACCTGATGATGGTGGCGCCGCGCGACGTCGAGGACTCGGTGGTCCGCATCACCCAGCTGGCCCGGGCCGCCGGCATCCACCTGGTGCTGGCCACCCAGCGCCCCTCGGTCGACGTGGTCACCGGCCTGATCAAGGCGAACGTGCCGTCCCGGCTGGCGTTCGCGACGTCCTCGCTCGCCGACTCGCGGGTCATCCTCGACCAGCCCGGCGCGGAAAAGCTGATCGGCCGCGGCGACGGGCTCTTCCTGCCGATGGGCGCGTCCAAGCCGATCCGCATCCAGGGCGCCTGGGTCGCCGAGACCGAGATCAACGACATCGTCAAGCACTGCAAGGGGCAGCGCGAGCCGGAGTTCCGGCCGGACGTGCTGACCCCGGTGCAGGACCCGAAGAAGAAGATCGACGAGGAGGTCGGCGACGACCTCGACCTGCTGATCCAGGCGATCGAGCTGGTGGTGACGTCGCAGTTCGGGTCGACGTCGATGCTCCAGCGCAAGCTGCGGGTCGGCTTCGCCAAGGCGGGCCGGCTGATGGACCTGATGGAGACCCGCGGCATCGTCGGCCCGTCCGAGGGTTCCAAGGCGCGCGACGTGCTGGTCAAGCCGGACGAGCTGGAAGAGGCGCTGGCGCAGCTCCGGCCCGAGTGAGGCTCTATTGTCAATGAGTGGATGATTTAGAGTCGCTTTCGCTGCTGACCGACCCCGTGCGGCGGTCGGCGTACCAGGCGGTCGCCGCCGCCGGCGCCGAGCCGGTGGGGCGGGACGAGGTGGCCGCGGCGCTCGGCGTCGGGCGCACCCTGGCGGCCTTCCACCTCGACAAGCTCGTGGACGCCGGCCTGCTCGAGGCGTCGTACGCCCGCCGCTCCGGCCGCTCCGGCCCGGGTGCCGGCCGCCCGGCCAAGCTGTACCGGCGGTCCGGCGTCGAGCGAGCGGTCAGCGTGCCGCCGCGGGCGTACCGGTCGGCGGCCGAGCTGCTGGCCGAGGCGGTGGAGCGCGCCGGCGCCGACGAGACGCTGTACGAGGTGGCGCGCGCCCACGGCCGTTCCGCGTCCGGTGCGGACCTCGTCGGGGAGATCGTGGCGCGCGGCTATGAGCCGGTGGTCGAAGGCGACACGATCCGGCTGCGCAACTGCCCGTTCCACGTACTCGCGGAGGGGTTTCCGCCGCTGGTCTGCGGGATGAACCTGGCGCTGCTGTCGGGCCTGCTGGAGGAAGTGCCGGGCTGGCAGGCCAGGCTCGCGCCGGCGCCGGGGCAGTGTTGCGTCGTGCTCTCTAAAAACAACTCTGATGGTTTATAGTGCGGTGGTGACTTCGTTTCATCTGGCGCAGCTCAACGTCGCCTCCCCCGCGCCCCGATCGACGACCCGTCCATGGCCGGCTTCGTCAAGGAACTCGAGGTGATCAACGCCCTCGCCGACGCCGCACCCGGCTTCGTGTGGCGCCTGGTCGGCGAGGGCTCGGACGACGCGACGGCGCTGCGGCCGTTCGGCCCGGACCTGATGGTCAACATGTCCGTGTGGGAGTCGGTGGAGGCCCTGCGCGACTTCACCTACCGCGACGCCGACCACCTCGAGCAGCTGCGCCGCCGGCGGGAGTGGTTCTCGCACACGGGGCTCGGCTCGCACCTCGTGCTGTGGTGGATCCCGGCCGGCACGATCCCGACCCTGCAGGAGGCTCGGGAGCGGCTGGCCCTGCTGGACGCCAACGGCCCCGGCCCGGACGCCTTTACCCTGCGTACGCCGTACGACAGCCCTTGATCGGCGGGACTACCGGGGCTTGGCGGCGCCGCGCCGGCGCCCACCGACCCGGATGCCCGCGGAGAAGGCCGCCGCGCCCTTGGTCCCGGTCGTCGACGGTGCCGCGGCCGTGCGGGCGCCCGGCTTGGCAGACGCGCTCTGGCCGCCCCGTCGCCGGCCGCCGGTGCGCCGCGGCTGCTCGGTGGCGGTCCTGTCGCCCGTGCGTCGGGCCGGCTCGGTGGCGGGACGGTCGGCGGCGGCGATGAACGCGCGGGGCCCGGGAGCGAGCTCGGTGAGGAGCGGGTGGCCGGGGCGCAGCCGCGTGGTCGACGGCTTGATGCCGGCCAGCCGGGTCAGCTCGCGAACGTTCTGGACCTGCTCGTCGGTCATCAGCGTGACGACGGTCCCGGCCGCGCCGGCGCGGGCGGTGCGGCCGGACCGGTGCAGGTACGCCTTGTGCTCCTGCGGCGGGTCGGCGTGAATGACCAGCGCGACGTCGTCGACGTGGATGCCGCGCGCCGCGATGTCCGTCGCCACCAGGGTCGTCACGTTGCCGCTGGAGAAGGCGTCCAGGTTGCGGCTACGGGCCGCCTGCGCGAGGTTGCCGTGCAGCTCGACGGCCGGCACGCCGGCGTCGACGAGCCGCCGCGTCAGCGTCCGGGCGCCGCGCTTCGTGCGGGCGAACACCAGAGTGCGACCCGGCGCGGCCGCGAGGTCGATGAGGACCGGGAGCCGGTCGTCCCGGCTGACGTGCAACACGTGGTGGGCCATGGCGGCCACCGGCGACCGCGCCGAGTCCACGCTGTGCGTGACGGGGTCGGTCAGGAACCGGCGCACCAGCACGTCCACGCCCGCGTCCAGCGTCGCGGAGAAGAGCAGCCGCTGCCCGTTCTTCGGGGTCTGGTCCAGCAGCCGCCGTACGACCGGCAGGAAGCCGAGGTCGGCCATGTGGTCGGCCTCGTCCAGCACCGTGACCTCCACCGCGTCCAGCCGGGCATGGCCCGCGCTGACGTGGTCGTCCAGCCGGCCCGGGCAGGCCACCAGGATGTCGACGCCCGCGCGCAGGCCGCGGATCTGCGGGTTCGCACCCACCCCGCCGAAAACGGTGAGCGTGCGCAGCGACAGGGCCTGTGCCAGCGGGGCGATCGTGGCCTCGATCTGAGTGGCCAGCTCGCGGGTGGGCGCGAGGATCAGCGCGCGCGGACGGCCGGGGAGCCGCGGCGTGCCGCTGGCCGCCAACCGGGCCAGCACGGGCAGGGCGAACGCGTACGTCTTACCCGATCCGGTGCGCCCGCGGCCGAGGACGTCGCGCCCGGCCAGGGTGTCGGGCAGCGTCGCCGTCTGGATCGGGAACGGCGCGCTGATGCCGGCGGCCGCGAGCGCCCTGACGAGCACGGTTGGCACGCCAAGGTCGGTGAACGTAGAGGGCACAGGGGTGGTGCGGGGGCGGCGTGCCGCCATGAAGTCTCCGAACGTAGCAGGGCCGCCCTGTACGCCCAGGCCATGGGGCCGCGGCAGGTCGGGGATCGACGTGGAAGTAACCCAGCCTACCTGAGATCTACTCGCCACGATCGCGGGGAAAACGTCCAGCGGCCAGGGCGACCGTGGACACCACCGCCCAGGTGGCCTCCAGGAGGAGGAAGCCCCAGGCGGAGTGTGCGATGGCGATCACCGCCAGCACCGTGGAGCCGGCGGCGTTGAGCACCAGGTACGTCGGGGAGTGGGCATCCAGCCGCCCCAACTGGGTGGCGGCGAACGCGGCGAGGATCAGCAGCGAGCCGCCGACCTCGATAAAAGTGAGGGTCATGGCCGTCTGCGCGCCGTCTTTGCTGGACCGGGTACGGCAGCGCTCTCGTCCGGGGCGGTCGCGAGTGGCGCCGCCTGCCGTCCAGGCTACCCAGCCGCCCGCGGATCCGCCCGTTTTGGTGGGATAGTTCACCAGTCCATCGAGGCTAGTCCGTCGAGCATGTCGTTGCGGAAGACGCCGGCGGGGTCGTGGCGGCGGGCCAGGGTGGCGAAGTCCCGCAGCCGCTCGTACCGCTCGGCCAGCAGGTCCGGGGCCATCACGAAGACCTTGCCCCAGTGCGGCCGGGCGGCGAACGGCGCGAGCCGCTCCTCGATCGCGGCGAGCACCGGAGTGACCGCCGCGGTGTCCTTGACCCAGGTGAAGTGAAACGCGACGCTGTCCCGCCCGTACGCCGGGCTCAGCCACAGGTCGTCCGCGGCGATCGTGCGGATCTCGGAGATCTGCAGGACCGGCGCGATCCGGTCGCGGATGCCATCCAGGGCGACCAGCGCGTCGACCGCGTCCCGGCGCGCCACGAAGTACTCGGACTGCAACTCCTCGCCGCTGCTCGGGGTGAACTCCAGCTGGAAGTGCGGCAGCCGCTCGTGCCAGGGACCGGGCACGCCGAGCTGTTCGGTGCAGTTGCTGGCCGGCATGCCGGGCACGGGGTGCCGGGGCCCGTCCGCCGGGGTGGCGCCCAGCCAGCGGCCGGCCGGCGCGGGCGGGCCGTCGACGCGGCGCTTGAGCCAGATGGTGAGCGTCCCCGCCCAGGCGGTGAACGCGCTCACGCTGTAGCCGGCGCCCATCACCTCGGCGAAGTGCTCCCGGAACGCGTCGAACGGCAGGCCGTCGTACACGTGCTGCTCGACCTCGAAGGTCGGCTGGAGGTCCAGCGTGACGCTCGTGGCGACGCCGAACGCGCCGAGCCCGACCACCGCCGCGGGGAAGAGCTCGCTGGTCCGGTCCAGCTTGACCTGTTCACCGCCCGCGGCGACCAGCTCCAGGCCCGATACCGCGGTGGCCAGGCCGCCGTTGCGCTCGCCGGACCCGTGCGTACCCGTCGCGCAGGCGCCGGCGATCGACAGGTGCGGCAGCGACCCGAGGTTGTGCAGCGCGAACCCGTTCTCGTGCAGGTACGGCGCCAGCTCCCCGTACCGCAGCCCGGCGCTCGCGGTCACGGTGCGGCCGGCGGAGTCGATGTCCATCAGCCGGGGCAGCCCGGCGACGGAGACCAGATCGCCGGGCGAGTCGGCGATCCGGTTGAACGAGTGCGCGGTGCCGAGGGCGTGGACCTTCGGCGCGCCCGCGACGAGGTCGCGGATCTCCGCGACGGAGGAGGGGCGGTGCAGGCGCTTTGCGTCGAACGTGACGTTGCCGGCCCAGTTGACGATGCGGTCGCTCATGCAGCAGATCGTCCCTCACCCGGTACCCTCGGGTGGTGTCCGCATCTTCCCCGGTTGGTCGCCGTGTTGCCCTGTTGACGTTGGGCTGTGCTCGCAACGAGGTCGACTCGGAGGAGCTGGCGGGACGGCTGCACGCCGAGGGGTGGGAGGTCACCACCGACGGCGAGCGCGCCGACGTGGTGCTGGTCAACACGTGCGGCTTCGTGGAAAAGGCCAAGCAGGACTCGATCCAGACCCTCATGGCGGCCGCGGACACCGGCGCCAAGGTGGTCGCGGCCGGCTGCATGGCCGAGCGGTACGGCCGGGAGCTGGCCGACAGCCTGCCCGAGGCGCACGCGGTGCTCGGCTTCGACGACTACCCGGACATCTCGGCCCGGCTCGGCGCGGTGCTGGCCGGTGAGCGGCACGACGCGCACACCCCGCGCGACCGCCGCGAGCTGCTGCCGCTCACCCCGGTGGCCCGCCGGGACACCGACGTGGTGCTCCCCGGACACCTGCCCAAGCATCTGCGCCGGCGCCGCCTCGCCGACGGCCCGGTCGCCTCGCTCAAGCTCGCCAGCGGCTGCGACCGCCGGTGCGCGTTCTGCGCGATCCCCGCATTCCGCGGGGCCTTCGTCTCGCGTACGCCGGACGAGCTGCTCGCCGAGGCCGAGTGGCTGGCCAAGACGGGCGTGCGCGAGCTGGTGCTGGTGAGCGAGAACTCCACGTCGTACGGCAAGGACCTGGGCGACCCGCGGCTGCTGGAGCGGCTCCTGCCGCAGTTGGCCGCCGTCGACGGCATCGTGCGGGTACGCGCCAGCTACCTCCAGCCGGCCGAGACCCGCCCCGGGCTGGTCGAGGTGATCGCCACCACGCCCGGCGTCGCGCCGTACTTCGACCTGTCCTTCCAGCACTCCAGCGAGCCGGTGCTGCGCCGGATGCGCCGGTTCGGCTCCACCGGCCGCTTCCTCGACCTGCTGTCGTCCGTGCGTTCGTTCGCGCCGTCGGCGGGGGCCCGGAGCAACTTCATCGTCGGCTTCCCCGGCGAGACCCGGTCCGATGTGGACGAATTAGTGCGCTTCCTCACCGACGCGCGGCTGGACGCCATCGGGGTGTTCGACTACAGCGACGAGGACGGCACCGAGGCCGCCACCATGTCCGGCAAGGTGAGCCGGGCGACGATCAAGCGGCGGTACGACAAGCTGCTCGCGCTCGCCGACGAGCTGTGCACCCAGCGGGCGGAGGAGCGGCTCGGCTCGACGGTGGACGTGCTGGTCGACTCGGTCTCGGGCTCCGCTTCGTCCGGCGAGATCGAGGGGCGGGCCGCGCACCAGGCCCCCGAGGTCGACGGCTCCACCACACTGGTGGCCGGCGACACGGGCGTCGACCTCGCCGCGCTGCGCCCCGGTGACCTGGTCCGCGCCACCGTCACCGCCACCGAGGGCGTCGACCTCGTGGCCGTACCGACCGAGATGGTCTCGGCGGCCCCGGGGTCGGCGGAGTCCGGAGCTTGGCGCGGAGCGGCAAGCTCGGAGTCTGCCGGCAGCCGGGGCCGAAGCGAGCGCAGCGAGCCAGCCGGCGGAGCACCTATATGACGGATCCGGCCGTGCGGGCGTCGATTCCTCCGGTGCCCGTGGTGAACGCCGCGAACGCGATCACCACGCTCCGGCTGTTCCTGGTGCCCGTCTTCGTCCTCATGGTCACGGCTTCGGAGATGACCGACCGGGACTGGCGGATCGCGGCCTGCGTCACGTTCGGGGTGGCGTCGCTCACCGACTTCATCGACGGCTGGATCGCCCGGCGGTACGGCCTCGTGACCGCGTTCGGCAAGGTGGCCGACCCGATCGCGGACAAGGCGCTGACCGGCTCCGCGCTGGTGCTGCTGTCCTGGTACGACCTGCTGCCGTGGTGGGTGACCGCCGCGATCCTGGTCCGCGAGATCGGCGTGACGCTGCTGCGCTTCTGGGTCATCCGGTACGGCGTCATCGCCGCCAGCCGTGGCGGCAAGATCAAGACGACGCTCCAGATCCTCGCGATCACCTGGTACCTGTGGCCCTTCACCTCCGGGCTCGCCGACGTCGGACCGTGGATCATGGCGGCGGCGGTGATCGCGACGGTGGTGACCGGCCTCGACTACACCGTCCGCGCCCTCCGGCTCCGGAGCGCCCCCTGATGCGCTTCGTTCCCACGGCTTGGCGGGCGCCCTGATCATGGAGCCATCGGCCGCTGCCGGCGTGATCCACGCGCTGGTCGAACGCAAGCAGACGCTGGCCGTCGTCGAGTCCCTGACCGGCGGCCTGGTGGCGGCCGCGATCGTGGAGGTCGCCGGGGCGAGCGCGGTCTTCCGGGGCGGCCTGGTGGTCTACGCCACCGACCTCAAGGCCACCCTGGCCGGCGTACCGGCCGACCTGCTCCACGCCCGCGGACCGATCGACCCCGACGTGGCGATCGCCATGGCCGAGGGTGGCCGGGCCCGGTGCGGCGCCGATTGGGGGCTCTCCACTACCGGTGTGGCCGGGCCCGAACCGCAGGACGGCCGGCCGGTCGGCCTGGCGTACGTGGCGGTAGCCGGCCCATCCGGGTCCGACGTGCGCGAACTCCACCTCGACGGGGGTCGCCAGGCCGTACGGGACGGCACCGTCACCGCGGCCCTCCGCCTCCTAGCCGCCCACCTCTAACCCCCTCCGCCCCCCGGGCCACAGCGTCCCCTGCCGTTCGATCAAGGCTTTTCCCGCCGATCAAGGGCGAACGGTCGTGCTTTGATCTCCGATCCACGGCCATTTGCCCTTGATCGACGCACAAGCCCTTGATCGACGCGTCCTTGATTGGCGGCGGTGGCGCCGCGAGCGAGGCGGTGGAGGCTAGGCGCGTGCCGGGGTGTCTGTTTTGTGACTCTGTGCGGGCAAGATCGATGGAGTGGGAAGCTGTCGTCGCGCTCTGGAGCGGGTACGGTTGCGAGAAGCGTTCCCAGGGGAGGTGCGATGGTCCTGCTACGCCGGGTGATCGGTGACGCACTGCGCGCGCGCCGGCAGGGGCAGCACCGCACCCTGCGCGAAGTGTCCACCGCGGCCAACGTGAGCCTCGGCTACCTCTCCGAGATCGAGAGGGGCCAGAAGGAAGCCTCCAGCGAGCTGCTCGCCTCGATTTGTGACGCCCTCGGTGCCCAGCTCTCCGAGGTGTTGCGCGAGGTGAGTGACACGTTGGCGCTCTCCGAGGAGATGGCGGGCGTGCTGGTGCCGGCGCAAGGTGGCGACCACGCGTCGTCGGCCGCCGCACCCGCTGGCGCGCCGACCTCTCCGGCACCCGCGGCCTCCTCGGCCAAGGCGGAGGCCGGTGTGCACCGGATCAGCGAAGGCTCGGTGTCGGTCTCGATCCGGCAGGAGACGCCGCTCAAGGCCGTCCTGCGGTCCACGCGCAACGTGCGCACCGCGCCCCGCGACCGCGATGTAGTCTGCGCCGCCTGAGCGGGCGTAGGGTTAACGCGCGGGGCGGCAGGGACGGGTGCTTACCCGGATATCCCCCTGAGGACGCATGACGCACTGGCGTCGGGCTGGGAGTATGGAACTCTGCCGGACCGCGGGGGCGCGTCGCTCGTGCGGCGCCGGCTCCGACCGGAGTGCAGACACTGAGGGGATACCGCGGAGATGGCGAACCCGTTCGTCAAGGGCTGGCGCTACCTGATGGCGTTGTTCGGCGCCAGGATCGACGAGTACGCCGATCCGAAGGTGCAGATCCAGCAGGCCATCGAGGACGCCCAGCGCCAGCATCAGGCGCTAGTGCAGCAGGCGGCCGCGGTCATCGGCAACCAGCGGCAGCTGGAGATGAAGCTGTCCCGCCAGATGTCCGAGGTGGAGAAGCTGCAGTCGATGGCCCGCCAGGCGCTGGTCCTGGCCGACAAGTCGCGGGCGGGCGGTGACGAGGCCGAGGCCGGCAAGTACGAGCAGACGGCAACGACTCTCGCCACCCAGCTTGTCGCCGCCGAGCAGTCGATGGAAGACCTCAAGACGCTGCACGACCAGGCGTTGGGGGCTGCCGGCCAGGCGCGCCAGGCGGTGGAAAACAACGCCATGATCCTCCAGCAGAAGCTCGCCGAGCGCACCAAGCTGCTCAGCCAGCTGGAGCAGGCCAAGATGCAGGAGAGCGTGGCCCGCTCGCTGGAGTCGATGTCGGCGCTGGCCGCGCCCGGCAACACCCCGTCGCTCGACGAGGTGCGGGAAAAGATCGAGCGGCGGTACGCCAACGCGATGGGCCGCGCGGAGCTCGCCGGCAACTCCGTCGAGGGGCGGATGCTGGAAATCCAGAAGTCCACGTTGGACCTGGCCGGATCGTCGCGGCTGGAGCAGATCCGGGCCAGCATGGCCGGGGAAAAGCTCGCTTCGAAGCCCGCCGCTCCCGCCGTCGAGCCGGCCGCCAGTGCCGCCGACACGGCCGGCGTCGCCCGGCTCGACCAGCTCCGGGCCAGCCTGGCCAACAAGGATAAAACCTCCGGCGACGCCAGCGCTGCCGGCTGAGCAGGGGAGTGACCCGTGGCTGACCCGCGAGCCCGCTACTTCCGACGTCTGCGCCGGCTGCGCCGGTCCGCGCGCCGCTGGAGTGTGCTCGCGGGGGCCTCGGGGCGCCGCTGCCGTGCTCACCCCGTACGCCGGGCTGGGCCTCGCCGACGCCTTCTGGGCCGCTGCGGCGGGCGGATCGGTCGTCATGGCCGCGTGGCGCTGGGTCGACCTGCGCGCGCTCGCCGCACAGCCGGCGCCGCCGCCGCTCGACCCGGCCATGGCCGGGGAGCAGGCCCGCGCCCGGCTGGTCGCCGCCGTGCAGCGGCTGCCCGTCGGGCGTTCGGCCCTCGATGAGGTACGTCGTCAGCAGGCCCGATTCGCCCTGCGCGGCTCGGTGGCGGCCGGCCCGTGGACCCGGCTCGACCGGGCCGCGGCGACCCTGTCGGGCCTCGCCGGCCGGCTGACCGGGCCGGGTGAGCCGGCGCTGCTGGAGGCGGCGGTGGCCGAGCAGTCCCTGCGTGACCTCGCGCACCGGGTGGCCAGCGTGGAAAAGGCGCTTCGGTTCGCGCCGTCCGACACCCGGCCGGCGCTGGAGGATGCCCGCGCCAACCTGGTCGAGCAGTTGGAGGGCGGCGTCGCGGCGTACGAGCGGCTGGTCGCGGCCGCCGCCAGCTACGTCGCCGAAGACGGCCGCATGGTCACCGAGCACCCCGCTGTCTCCCGCCTCACCGAGGCGAGTGACCTGCTGAGGGGCGTAGCGGCCGGCCTAGCCGAGCTCCGCGACCTCTCCGACCCCATGCGCACCCGAGGCTCCCAAACCGCCTGAGCCCCCGGAGCTTGGTGGGGCAGGGCGGGATCTTGCGTCCGATGTGTCCGCCACAACCGGGCCCAAGGTCCCGGCGTACCCCACCAAGTCGAGTGACCGAATCGATCTAGGAAGAATCGTGGGTATAAATCGGACTCGATACCCACGATAAGTCCTAGATCGACGCCAGCCTGCGGTGATCATGAAGTTAGCGTTGGGGAGAGCGCTTGCCCTGACGCTAACTTCATGATCACCGCAGAAATCGGACCACCGGCGACGCATCCAGCCTTGGGGGCGGCCTACTCAGGGCGGCTTGGCGGGCGGCGGGGGCTGTGGGCGAAGCATTAGCTGGTTATCAGGGCTACTGGGCCGAGGAGCCAGGCGTCGCGGGTTGTCGAGGCGGTCAGCGTCGGCGTCGAGGTGGGTAGCCGGCCGGTCAGGCGGCGGGCGTCCGCGCCGAAGGTGTGCCAGCCGTCCGGTGTGCCGTCGGCGCGGCTGCTGGCGAGGTTGGCGTCGCCGAGTGGCCGGCCGCCCAGCGTGACCCGCTCGCCGGTCAGCGTGCGGTCGCCTTCCCAGGCGACCAGACCGACCGTCGCCGCGCCGGCCGCGCCCCACACCGGCGACGAGAACGACGCCTCGCGCGGCAGCGGCGTGAACCCGTCGAACACCGCGACCGTGCGTTCCGGCCCGCCCGCGTCGACGATCAGCAGCAGCGCCCAGCCGCCGAACGCGTTCACCCCGCGCTCGAACGCCTCGCCGTCCACCGCGACCCACCACGTGTCGCCGCGGGTGCCGCGTACGAGGTGGGTGACGTCGGCCGACGCCTGGTACGTCGAGCCGTCGAAGTCGTCGTGCGAGGCGTGGTCCACGCGGGTCGCGGGGACGGTGGTGTAGCGGGTGCCGCCGGGTATGTGGAGTCGGGCGGTCGCGGAGTCGGGTGGCGATCCGGTGCCCGCCCAGTAGAGCCCGGCCCACATCACCTTGCCCCGCACGGGGATCCGCGCGCCGCTCACCATCGAGCCGTACGGGTAGCCGGGTGGGGCGGCCGGGTCGGCGTACCGGGTCATGCGGAAGTCGCCGTTGTCCGCCTCGCGCCGGCCCTCCCGGACTGAGTCGCAGGTCGGCGACATGCCACCGCAGGACAGCAGCGAGTTGCCGCCGACCGCGACGGTGGCCGGCATGGTGCCGGCGAGTACGGCGGCGAGCCCGCCGGCGCGTACCCCGGCTGGGGAGACCACCCGGGTCGCGACCGCGCGGGGCGCGGTGAGCCGGACCCGCGGCGCGCCCTCGGCCGCCGTGGCGGAGACGCTGACCGGCAGGTACGCGCGGGTGGTCGCGCCCGGCGGTAGGGAGGACCGGCGGCACCGGGTGCCGGCGCAGCGCCAACCGTCGCCCGCTGAGCCGCCGCGCAGCGTGACGCCGCGCGGCAGCCAGATGTGCGCGGTGAGCGGTCCGGTGTCGGGTACGGGAACCGGAGCGGCCCAGCCGCCCGACCCGCCCGACCGTCCGGAGTGGACGACGGTCAGCGCGAGCACGCCGGGCCGGCCGCGCACGAGCGTGCCGACCGGCTGCAAGCGGGCGTCGAGCGCGGCGATGCCGGGCGAAGGGGACGGGGAAGGGGGCGGCGGCTCCACATAGGACGCGACGGGGGTCGGCGCCACCAACGAAGGTGACACAGACACAGACACAGACGGAGACACAGACGGAGATGGCGGGGGCAAAACCACCGGAGTGGACTGTCCAGTCAGGACCATCGCGAGCACCAGCAGCCCGGCGACCACGGCCGCACCGGCGGTCGCCGCCTGGGTCGAGCGCCGGCGCACGAGCCGCCCGAAGAGGCCGGCGACGGTGGGCGCGGCGACGTACGCGCTGGCGGAGCCGGCCAGCAGCGCGCCGCCCAGGACCTCGCGCATGCCGGCGTTGACCTCGGCGAGTTCGACGAAGAGCAGGTGGCAGCGGCGGCACTCGGACAGGTGGTCGTCGACGCGGCGGTTGTCGCGGCGGGACAGCCCGCCCCGGACGTGGGCGCCGAGGCGTTCGATGGCCCACCGGCACTCGTCGGCGGGCCCGGCGGCGATGTGCTCCTGCAGGTAGTGCTGGCGCAGCCGTTCGCGCGCCCGGTACGCCATGGCGGCGACGCCGTTCGGGGTGAGGCCGAGCAGCGGCGCCACCGCGGCCGGAGGCTCGCCCTCGACCTCGGTGTGCCACAGCACGGTCTGCCACCGTTCGGGCAGCCGGGCGAAGGCGCGCGCGACGAAGGCGTACTCGATGCTCTGCACCGCCGTGTCCACAAAGGGCACGCCGGGGTCGTGGGCCGCGGGGTCGTCGGTCACCGACTCGCGGCGGTCCCGCCGGGTGCGGTCGTAGAAGAGCCGGCGGATCGTGGTCAGCAGGTACGGCCGGAAGGCCGTGTCCGGCCCGCCGCCCGCGCTCAGCGTGGCGAGCAGCTTGGCGAACGCCTCGGCCACGAGATCGTCGACGTCGGCCCGGTCGCGGACGAGCGTGCGCGCCACCCGGCGGGCCGCCTCGACGTGCCGGCGGTACAGCAACTCATACGCGGCGGTGTCGCCGGCGCGGACCGCGGCGATCAGTTCTGGGTCGCTCGGGTATTCGTCTGTCATCGTCCTGCCACCGGTCGGGGGAAACCACTGAAGCCAACGGCCGAGCGGTGGAGCTGTGACGCCCACGTCCGAGTTGTCCTGATAAATCCGTCCCGGAAATCCGCGTCATGACCGAGCGGCTGACCAGTCGTCGTGGTGGAGGTGAGGTCATGATGGACGACGAGCGATGGTTGACGGCCAAGGCGGCGGAACGGCGGGCCCGGACGACCTACCGCTACCGGACGGACGCCGCCGCGCTCCGGGACGCCTGGCGGGCCGCGACCGGCGAACGCGGCTGGGCGCCGGACGAGTGGTGGACGCCGGCGGTGGACGCGGTCACCCGATCACTGACGGAGGGTCGGGCGGCCGGACCGGCGTACGCGCAGCTCGGGCGGGAGCGGGCGGAGTCCGGGCACGGCATCCGGGCGGCGCTGGACGACCTGGCGGCGCTGCACGACGGGGACCCGCCGTCCCCGGCCGTACGGGCGGTGGTCGAGGCGTGGGCCGGCGTGGCGCTCGCCCCGGCCCGGGTCCGCTTCTGCCCCGACCCGCCCACGCCCGCGCACCTGCGCGCCCGGGTCGCCGAGCTGTACAGCCACCCGCACGACGGGCTGGCCCTGCTGGTGGTGCACCACCACGGGTGGGAGGCGGTGGCCGCGCTGCTGGAGGCCGGCGCCCGCACGCCCGCGGCCTTTCCCCTGGACACGCAGGTGGCGCGGCTCGCGCCCGGCCGGCTGGTCGCCCTGGTACGGCAGGACGGCGCCGCCCCGCTCCGCGCGGCGCTGGCGGACCAGGCGCGGATCGTCGCCCTCCCGGCGGACCTGCCCGGCGCGACTCAACTGGTAGAAGGCTGGCAGACCGGGCACCAGTAGGTGACCCGGTCCGCCTGTTCCACTTTGCGGATCGCCGTGCCGCAGCGGCGACAGGGCTGCGCGCGGCGGCCGTACACGTAGGTGGTCTCGGTCTTGCGAAGTGAGCCCGTCGTGGTCTGCGTCCAGCGGCCGCGGTTGGCGGCCAGGAGCTTGTGCGCGAGCGCGACCAGCGCGGGCAGGTCCGGGACGTCGCGCATCGGGGCCCACGGGCTGACGCCGCGGAGGAAGAGCACCTCGCACTTGTAGAGGTTGCCGATGCCGGCGAGGTTGGTCTGGTCGAGCAGCGCCTCGGCGATCGCGGTGTCCGGGCGTGCGGCGAGCCGGCTGACCGCCTCGGCCGGATCCCAGTCCGGGCCGAGCAGGTCCGGCCCCAGGTGCCCCACCAGCGTCTCCTCGTCTTCGGTCGGGAGCAGCGCCAACTCGTGCAGGTGGTAGCCGACCGCCACCGCGTCGGCGGTGCGCAGCACGGCGCGGATCAGGTGGGCGGGGCGGGCGGCCCAGCGCTCGCCCGGCGCGTACGCCCGCCACGCGCCGTCCATCCGCAGGTGCGAGTGGAGCGTCAGCCGCCGCGCCCCGTCCGGGTGGCGCACGCGCAGCAGGAGGTGCTTGCCGCGGCAGGCGGATTCGAGCACGGTCCAGCCGGACAGGTCGGTGGTGGCCAGCTGCGGCACCCGGAAATCGGTGGCGGTCAGGTGCCCACCGGCCAGCGCGCGGTGCAGCGCACGGGCGGTATTCCAGACGGTGTCACCCTCGGGCACCCGGTAATCCTCCCGCAGTTCCTAACATGAGCACGTGGACATCGAGATCTGCACGGTGGCGGACCGGCCGGACTGGGGCACCATGGTCGGCCAGCTCGACGGGTTCTGGCCGACCTTCATGTCCAACGACCCGACGGCGCGGCTCTACTACGGCTACTTCCTGTCGGCGTACCCGGAATTTACGCTCATCGCCTTCGACCACGAGGCCGGGCAACCTGTCGCGAAGGGCCATTCCGTCCCGATCTTCTGGGAGGGCGACCCGGCGGACGGCATGCCCGACGGCGGCTGGGACTGGGCGGTTCGGGCGTCCGCGTACGACCGGCTGGGCGGCGCGACGCCGACCATCGTGTCCGCGATCGAGATCCTCATCCGGCCGGACATCCGCGGCTCCGGCCTGTCCGCCCAGATGCTCGCCGCGATGCGCACCAACGCCGCCCGCCACAAGTTCGCGGACCTCGTCGCCCCGGTCCGCCCCAGCGGCAAGCACGAGCACCCGGACGTGCCGATCGAGGAGTACGTCACGTGGACCCGCGACGACGGCCTACCCGTCGACCCGTGGCTGCGCGTGCACGTACGGGCCGGCGGGCGGATCGTCAACGTGGCGCACACCAGCATGGTGTTTCCCGCCCGGCTGGCCCGGTGGCGGGAGTGGACCGGGCTGCCGTTCGACACGAGCGGCCCGGTGCGCGTGCCGCAGGCGCTCAACCCGGTGCACTGCGACATGGCGCAGGACCACGCGGTCTACGTCGAGCCGAACGTCTGGGTGCACCACCCGCTCAGCTAGCCGCGATCCGGACCACGTCGCCGGGCACCACGGACAGCACGACCGCGGCCCGGCCGCCGTTGACCGCGACCGCCGCGCGGCCGGCCGAGTCGACGTACACGACGAGCCCGCCGGGCTTCGCCTCCGCGAACGTGGTGCCGCGGATCGCCCGTACGCCGCCGACCCGCATGTTGGCCCCGAGCCCGTCGAGGGCCTGCCCGGTCGCGGCGAGCTGCACGTTGCCGAACCGGTCGATGGTCAGCACCTCCGCCTCCAGCCAGCCGTCGCCGACCGCGACGACCGGCTCCGGCAGGCGTACCAGGGAGGCGGGGTCCGCGCCGGGGCCGGCGTCGGCGAGGTCGGCGCCTCGCGCGAGCCGCGCCGCCACCGGCGCGAAGATGTCCCGGCCGTGGAACGTGCGCGACACGTCGGTCAGGAACCAGTCCGGGTTGGCCAGCTCGACCAGCGCCTCGACGCCGCCGAGCGCGTCCGCCGCCCACGGCAGCAGGCCATTGTCCGGACCGACCAGGAGGCCGCCGGGCGTCCGTGCCGCCACGCCCCGCCGGGCCGTGCCGACCCCCGGATCCACCACCGCCACGTGTACGGCGGGCGGCAGGTGGGGGACGGTCTGCGCGAGTACGGCGGCGCCCCGCGCCACGTCGCCGGGGGCGACTCCGTGTGAGACGTCGATGACCCGCACCGCCGGTGCCAGTCTGGCGATCACGCCGTGGCAGGAGGCGACGAACCCGTCGGAGAGCCCGTAGTCCGTGGTGAACGAGATCCAGTCGTAGGCGGCCATGCCAGAACGTTAGCGGTCGATCGCGATTCGTGTCGGTGCGGGCCCGATAGGGTTGTGCGCATGCGGCTGTGTATCTTCACGGAACCCCAGGAAGGCGCCTCGCACGACGATCTGCGGCGGGTCGCCCAGCGCGCCGAAGAGTGCGGGTTCGACGGGTTCTTCCGTTCGGACCACTTTCTGGCGATGTCCGGTGACGGGTTGCCCGGCCCCACCGACGCCTGGCTGACGATCGCCGCGCTCGCGGTGCAGACCAGCCGGATCCGGCTGGGCACGCTGGTCACGTCGGCGACGTTCCGGCTGCCCGGGCCGCTGGCGATCGCCGTGGCGCAGGCCGACCAGATGAGCGGCGGCCGGGTCGAGCTTGGCCTTGGCGCCGGCTGGTTCGAGGCCGAGCACACCGCGTACGGCATCCCGTTTCCGCCGGTCGGGGAGCGCTTCGACCGGCTGACCGAGCAGCTGGCCATCGTGACCGGCCTCTGGGGCACACCGGTGGGGGAGCGGTTCACCTTCCACGGCCGCCACTACGACCTGATCGACTCGCCGGCGCTGCCCAAGCCGGTGCAGACGCCCGGCCCGCCGATCATCGTCGGGGGCGCCGGCCCCAAGCGGACGCCCGCCCTGGCCGCCCGGTACGCCGACGAGTACAACGTGCCGTTCCGCGCGCTGGACGAGACGCGCCAGGCGTACGAGCGGGTCACCGCCGCCTGCGAGGCCGCCGGCCGGGAGGCGCCCATCGTGTTCTCCGCCGCCCAGACCGTCGCATGTGGACGTACGACGGCCGAGGCAAAGTCCCGCGCCGAGCGGCTCAGCCTGACGCCCGGCATCTACGGCACGCCTGCCGAGGTGGTCGACCAGATCGGCCGGTACGCCGAGGCCGGCGCGACCCGGTTCTTCCTGCAGATCCTCGACCTGTCCGACCTGGACCACCTGGACCTGCTCGCCGGGGAGGTCGCACCGCAGCTGCCGTGAAGCGGATCCCCGGGTTGGGGCATACCTCCTTGACAGTCCCCGCGAGGAGGTAACCGTATGAACGGCCATACCAGGTGAACGCGCCGCCGGAGGCTGACCGGGACGTCCGGCGCGCCGACGACCTCGCCGTCCTGGTCGAGTCGCGCGCGGACCCGGAACGCTTCGAGGCGCTCTTCGACCGCTACTACCCGGAGATCCACCGGTACGCCCGCGGCCGCCTCGGTGCCGCCGCGGCCGACGACGTGGCGTCGGAGACGTTCCTCATCGGCTTTCGCGGGCGGCGAGACTTCGACGGCGGGCCGTCGGGCGGGCACGTCCGCGCCTGGCTGTACGGCATCGCCACGAACCTCATCCGCCGGCACCACCGCGACGAGGAACGCCGCTTCAACGCGATGGTCCGCGTCCCCGCCGACCCGGTCGACGCCGGGCACGACGAGCGCGTGGTCGTCCGCCTCAGCGCGGAGCGCATCCGCGGCGAGCTGGCCGCCGCCCTCGCCGAGCTGCCCGCACGCGACCGGGACGTCCTGCTGCTCATGGCGCTCGGCGGGCTCGACCACCACGAGATCGCCGCCGCGCTCGACATCCCCTACGGCACCGTCTGCTCCCGCCTCAACCGCGTACGCCGCAAGGTCCGTGCCGCGCTGGGCGTCGACCCCACCCTCCCCGACTGAGCACAAGGGACACATGCGTCATGGATGACCTCAACATGATCCGCGCGGTCCTCTCGGTGGACCCCGAAACCGACAGCCAGGCCGCCGCCCGCGCGCGCCTGCGGCAAGAGATCCAGGCTTCGCGTACGGCCACGCGCGCCCCCCGATCGGCCTGGGCGATCCTCCGCTGGCCCCTGGCCGGCACCGGGCTGGTCGCCACCGCCGCGGCCGTCGCGATGGTCGTCGGCCTGGGCGGACCGGCGCCGTCGACGGACCAGGGCCCGCCCGGTGCGCAGGTGACGACCGCGGCACCGGCCAACGCCCAGGAGTTCCTCCTAGCCGCCGCGACCCAGGCCGAGAAGGAGCCGGCCACGTCCGGCCGGTACTGGCACGTGCGCTGGCTGATGAAGACCCCGGAGAGGCGGAGCGGGCCCTCCGGAACGCCCACCGACTTTCGCTGGCGGATCGTCGACCAGTGGGAGGCGGCCGATCCACGGGACGGCAACTGGTGGGGAACCCTGGAGTACAAGGACGGCAAGCAGGTCCGCGCCACCGATTTCGACAAGACGGACTTCGGCGGCTTCGGTGCCGAGGCCGAGTTCAGCCTCGCCGAGGTACGCCAGCTGCCCACGGAGCCGCAGGCGCTGCGGACCGTCCTGGAGGCGAAGGCGCGGAAACTGGGCAGCGACGTCGGCCACCTGACCCCGGACGGGACCGAAGGGTACGTGTTCGAGGCGAGCGCCGGCCTGCTCGCCCGATCGCCCGCGTCGCCGCCCCAGCGCGCCGCCGCGTACCGGCTGCTGGCGACCCTGAAGAACGTGCGGATCGCGCGGATCGCCACCGACAGCCAGGGCCGGACCGGGGTCTGCATCGTCCGCGAGGGCAGCAAGGAGGTGACCCAGCTGATCGTCGACCCGAAGTCGTACCAGATCTTGACCATCCTCACGAACCCCCAGCCGGGTGCGCGCGCCCGCCCCATCCAGGCGGACGGGGAGATGCTCACCACCATCCGCGAATGGACCGACGAGACACCCACCGCGCCGACGTTCCCGTAGGGTCCATCGATGACCCGTGTGCTGCTGGTGCCCGGCCGGAGTCCGGCCGGGCCCGACCACTGGATGACGCTGTGGGCGCAGGACCATCCCGAGTACGTGTGGGTGCGCCGCCGCACGACGCCGGACACCGACCTGGACGACCGGGTCGCCGCGCTCGACGCCGCCGTCAACGCGGCCGCCGAGCCGGCGATCCTGGTCGCGACGTCGCTGGGCTGCCTCACGGTGGCACGCTGGGCCGCGTCGCACGAGACCCGCCCGGTGCGGGCGGCCCTCCTGACCGTCCCGCCCGACGTGCCCGAGTGGGCGGAACCCTTCCAGCCGCTGCCGTTCCGGAGCATCGTGGTCGGCAGCCGCAACGACGAGCACATGTCCTTCGAGCGCGCCCAGGCGTACGCGGCCGGTTGGGGCGCCGAGTTCGTCGACGCCGGCGACGTCGGCCACCTGAACACCGCCAGCGGCCACGGCCCCTGGCCACTCGGCGACCAACTCCTCGTCCGTTTGGAGTAAACTGTCCAATCTCGGGGCGGCCCCAGTGGAATGCGCTCGCCTACGATGGAGGAATGCAGGTGCCGTACGCGGATCTTCACGAGATGTTGGACCGCCTGACTCCTGAGCAGGCGGAGGCCATCCGCGGCGTCATGCGCCAGTTCGCGGCGGCCGGTCGCCCAGGCCAGGAGCGGGGCGAGGATCTGCCACGGCGGTTGTCCTTCGTCGGCCAGGTTACTGACGGGCCGAGCGATCTCGCCGAGCGGTCCGAGGAGATCATCCGAGCCAGGTTCAACGACGCCGCGTGATCGTCGTTGACACCGGCCCGCTGGTCGCGGCCATCAACGCGAAGGATGCGCATCACGAGTCATGCGCCGCGCTGCTGCGCTCGCATCCCGGCCCGCTGATGGTGCCCGCACCGGTTATCACCGAGGTGTTCTGGCTGTTGGAGAGCACGCAGGGACCACAAGCCGAGGCGGCCTTTCTGGACGCCGTCGCGCGCAGCGAACTGG
Organism: Phytohabitans rumicis; assembly: GCF_011764445.1. Taxonomy (NCBI): domain Bacteria; kingdom Bacillati; phylum Actinomycetota; class Actinomycetes; order Micromonosporales; family Micromonosporaceae; genus Phytohabitans; species Phytohabitans rumicis. The sequence continues at coordinate 2,763,408 of NZ_BLPG01000001.1, read as the reverse complement.
ATGTGGTTGCCATAACGGCGCTCGACGCATATCGCATGGCCGAACTCGTGCGCCGCTATGCCGACCTGCCTCTCGGGGCGGTGGACGCCTCAGTCGTCACCGTCGCGGAGCGACTCCGCGTTACCGAGATCGCCACCCTGGACCGGCGGCACTTCACTGTCGTGCGGCCAGCCCACGTCGAGGCATTCACACTGCTCCCGGAGCCGACCTAACGCTGACGGGGTCATGCCTAGCCGCGTAGGCGGAGGCCCTTCGGCGTGGCACGGAAGCCGGCCGAGGTCAGCGCGGCGCGCAGGGGGACGTGAAGACCGCCTCGCCGTCCGCGCGCTCGACCGACAGCGCGCCGAGCGCGCCGGTATGGACCGCGTCCGCGAGCGCCTTCGCCGCCGCGGCCAGCGCGTCATCGTCGTCCACAAAGGACAATAGGGTACGCCCACCGCGCTCGACGTACAGCACCAGCTCGCCGCCGACCAGGACTACCAGGGCGCCCGCCTTGCGACCCGGCCGGTGCCCGGTGCCCTCCTGGGCGACCACGCGCTCGGGCCAGGGCAGCGCCGCGCCGTACGGGCTGGCCGGGTCGGTGGCCGCCAGGACCAGGGCGGTGGTGGATCGGCGGTGCTCGTCGGCGAGCGCGCGGAGTCGGTCGACCGCGCCCGGCACGGCGAACTGCGCCGCGCCCAGTCCTTCCACGAAGTAGCCGCGCCGGGCGGCGCCGCGCTCCTCCAGGGCGGCGAGCACCGGGTAGACGGCCGCGAACCCGCCGGTGACGCCCTCGGCGGCGACCGCGCCCCGGGTCACCACGCCGTGCCGCTCCAGCAGCGCGTCGGCGAGCGCGGCGGTCCGCCGGGTGGGGTCGGTGTCGCGCTCGGGCAGCCGGGACCAGCGACCGGCCACGGTGGGCGGGCCGGTGCGCGACGGCAGGGCCACCCGCCCCGGCCGCCGGTAGCGGGTGCGCGGGGCGCCCGGCTTCGCCCGGTGGGCACCACCGCCCCCGCCGAGCAGGGTGCGCAGCGGCGCGAGCGTGTCGTTGGTCAACCAGCCGGCCCACACCAGATCCCACACCGCCGCGATCAGATCCGCGTCGTCCACGGATCCCACGCGGTCGGAGAGCGCGCGGAAGAAGAGCGCCTGCCCACCGTCCAAGGCGTCGAGCGCCGCCTGATGAAGTGGGGTCAGGGCGAGCGACTCGTCGAGCGGTGGGAGCAGCAGCGGGGCCGTGTCCGCGTACGCCAGGGTCACCCAGCCGTCGCCGCCCGCGATCGCGCCCGACCCGGCCCACAGCACCTCACCGCTCGCGCACAACTCGTCCAGGTACGCGGGGGAGTAGTCGGCGACCCGCGCGGGCAGGACGAGCCGTTCGAGTGCGGACGCCGGCACCGCCGTGCCCTGGAGCTGCTCGATCGCGGCCGCCACCGCCTCGACGCCGCGCGCGGACGCCCCCACGTGCTGCCAGCGGGGCAGGAACGTGGTGAGCACGCGCGGCGGCACCGGCTCGATCTCGCGGCGCAGCGCGGCGAGCGAGCGGCGGCGCAGCATGCGCAGCACCTCGGCGTCGCACCACTCGGCACCGGCCCCATCCGGCGAGAACTCCCCGGAGACCACCCGGCCCGTCGCCGCGAGCCGCCGTAGCGCCTGCTCGACCACGAACACACCCAACCCGAACCGGGCCGCGCAGGCAGCCGCCGTGAACGGCCCGTGCGTGTGGGCATACCGGGCCACCAGGTCGCCGAGGGGATCGGGCACCGGCTCGACATACGCCTGGGCGACGCCGACCGGCAGCGCCACGCCGAGCGCGTCGCGGAACCGGCCCGCGTCTTCGACGCCGATCCAGCGCTGCTCGCCCGCGATGCGTACCCGGATGGCCCGCTTGGCGCCCTCCAGGGCGACCGGCCAGTCCGGCGCCACCCCGCGCTCGGCCAGCTCGGCATCGGACAGGTCGCCGAGCAGGCGCAGCAGCTCGGCGACGTCTTCGGCGTCGCGGGGCCGGCGCTCCTCGGTGAGCCATTGCAACTGCCGCTCGGTGGCGGTGACCACGGCCGGCTCCAGCAGCTCGCGCAGGTCGACCCGGCCCAGCAGCTCGCCGAGCAGGGTGGAGTCGAGGGCCAGCGCGGCCGCCCGGCGCTCGGCCAGCGGCGCGTCGCCCTCGTACAGGAACGCGCCGACGTACCCGAAGAGCAGCGACCGGGCGAACGGCGACGGCTTCGGACTCTCCACCTCCACGAGCCGGACCTTGCGGGCCGCCACGTCGCGCATCAGCCCGGCCAACCCGGGCACGTCGAACACGTCCTGCAGGCACTCGCGCGCCGCCTCCAGGGTGATCGGAAAGTCCGCGTACTCCCGGGCGACATCGAGCAGCTGCGCGGCCCGCTGGCGCTGCTGCCACAGCGGCTGGCGGCGGCGCGGGTCGCGGCGGGGCAGGAGCAGGGCGCGGGCCGCGCACTCCCGGAAGCGGGACGCGAAGAGCGCCGAGGTGCCGACCGACTCCTCGACCATCTGGGTGATCTCGTCCGGCTCGAACGCGACCAGCTCCGCCCCGGCGGCTGCTCCGCGGTGTCGGGCAGCCGCACCACGATCCCGTCGTCCGACGGCATGACCTGGGCGTCCACCCCGTATCGCTCGGCGAGCCGGCGGGCCACCGCGAGCGCCCACGGGCCGTTGACCCGGGCACCGAGGACACAGTGGACGGCCAGCCGCCAGTCGCCCAGCTCGTCGCGGAAGCGCTCGACCACGATCGTGCGGTCGTCGGGCAGCGCCCGGGTCGCCTCGCGCTGCTCGCGCAGGTAGGCCATCAGGTTGCCGGCGGCCCACTCGTCGAGCCCGTCCCCGCGCAGCGCCGCGATCGCCGCCTCGTCGTCCTGCCGTACGAGGGAGCGCAGCCGGGCGCCGATCGCACGGCCCAACTCGACCGGGCGACCGAGCTGGTCGCCCTTCCAGAACGGCATCCGCGCCGCCGCACCCGGCGCAGGTGAGACGAGCACCCGATCGGGCGTGATGTCCTCGATGCGCCACGACGTCGAGCCGAGCAGGAAGACGTCGCCGACGCGCGACTCGTACACCATCTCCTCGTCGAGCTCGCCGACGCGGGCCGCGCGCTCCGCGCCGGCCAGGAAGACCCCGAAGAGGCCGCGGTCGGGGATGGTGCCGCCGCTGGTGACGGCCAGCCGCTGGGCGCCGGGCCGGCCGGTGAGCAGATCGGCGGCGCGGTCCCACACCAGGCGGGGACGCAGCTCGGCGAACGCGGTCGACGGGTAGCGCCCGGAGAGCATGTCGAGCACCGCGTGCAGGGCCGAGTCGGGCAACTCGGCGAACGGCGCGGCCCGCCGGACCAGCGCGGCCACGTCGGCGACCGGCCACTGGTCGAGCGCCACCATGGCGACGATGTGCTGGGCCAGCACATCGAGCGGGTTACGCGGGTAGCGCAGCTCCTCGATCGCGCCGCCGATCATCCGCTCCGCCACCACCGCGCAGGAGAGCAGGTCACCGCGGTGCTTGGGAAACACGACGCCGCGCGAGACCGCGCCGACCTGGTGGCCGGCCCGGCCGATCCGCTGCAGGCCGGCCGCCACGCTCGGCGGCGCCTCGATCTGCACGACCAGGTCGACCGCGCCCATGTCGATGCCCAGCTCCAGGCTGGAGGTGGCGACCACGGCGGGCAGCTGGCCGGACTTGAGCGCCTCTTCGATGTGTTTGCGCTCTTCGCGGGAGACGCTGCCGTGGTGGGCGCGGGCGATCACCGGTGGCGCGCCGGTCGCGGCCCCGGACTGCGCCATGATGGCCGCCGGCAGGGCGCCGATCTCATGGCGCTCCGCTGCCAACTCGTTGAGCCGGGCGCACAGCCGCTCGGCGCTGCGCCGCGAGTTGGTGAAGACGATGGTCGAGCGGTGCTGGCCGATGAGGTTGAAGACCCGCTCCTCGACCGCCGGCCAGATCGACGCCCGGCGCGACCCCTCCTCCGGCTCGCCCACCTCGTCCAGCTGGGTCATGTCTTCCACCGGGACCTGCACGCTGACCTCGATGGTCTTGGCCGCGCGCGGCTGGACCACCTCGACCGGCCGGGACCCGCCCAGGAACCGCGCGGTCTCATCGATCGGGCGCACCGTGGCGGACAGCCCGATCCGCTGGGCGGGCCGGGGCAGCAGCGCGTCGAGCCGCTCCAACGACAGCGCGAGGTGGGCGCCGCGCTTGGTGGCCGCCACCGCGTGCACCTCGTCGACGATCACCGTCTCGACGCCGGCCAGGGACTCCCGTGCGGCCGACGTGAGGAGCAGGAAGAGCGACTCCGGCGTGGTGATCAAGATGTCCGGCGGCGTGCGGGCGAAGCTGCGCCGCTCGTCGGCCGGCGTGTCACCGGTACGCATGCCGACGGTGATGTCGGGCTGCGGGACGCCCAGCCGGGACGCCGCGTGCCGGATGCCGGCGAGCGGGGCGCGCAGGTTGCGCTCGACATCGACGGCGAGGGCCTTGAGCGGGCTCACGTAGAGCACCCGGCAGCGGTGCTTGGGGTCGGCGGGGAGCGGCTCGCGAGCGAGCCGGTCCAGCGACCAGAGGAACGCGGCGAGCGTCTTACCGGAGCCGGTCGGGGCGACGACCAGGGCGTGATGCCCCTCACCGATCGCCTGCCAGGCGCCGGCCTGCGCCTCGGTCGGCGCCGCGAAAGCGGCGCCGAACCACTCCCGCGTCGCCCGTCCGAACCGCGCCAGCACATCAGCCACGCGTCCAATCTTGCCTTCCGGGTACGACACAACCGATGGCGTCGCGCACCACTGCGACTGATGAGGCAATTGGTACGACATACGCACTTGCCGGTATTGCACGAAATCTAGTAGCTTCGCCGGCAACGCCAGGACAGTGCTGAGGGGGAACTGGTGTGATGCGTGGATTTCAGCACGATACGGACGTACTCGTACACCAGGTGGAGCGCCACCTGGTGCTGTTGCGGCTGTCCGGCCGGACCGGCCATGACCTGACGTTGGCCGAGCGGCTCGCCACCAGCCTCCGTGAGCTGATCGTCAGCACCACCCGGGCCAGTGCCGCCGACCGGGCCCGCGTACGAGCGGCCGTCCATTACTTCGTGTTGCGCCGGGAGAGCCGCAGCGACCGCCTGCCGGCTCGCTCCCTCACCGCCGACCAGCGGGTGGTCAACGAGATCGCCCGCGCCCTGGGCCGCGACGACCTGGTCGTCCAATCCCTCGCCGCCTAACCTCGCTCGCCCACCCCGGGCCCCCGCGCGCGCCCTGCTGCCCGCGCCCTGCCGCCCGCGCCCTGCTACACGCGTCGATCAAGGACTTCTGCGTCGATCAAGGGCATATGGCCGTGGATCGGAGATCAAAGCACGGCCATATGCCCTTGATCGGCGAGCAAGCCCTTGATCGACGTCCGCCGCGCGTGGGTCTGTCGCGCCCGGTCCGGCCCTGTCCCCGCCCGTCCCGGCCTGCTCGTCCGTCCGTGCCTGGCTGCGTCGATCAAGGACTTCTGCGTCGATCAAGGGCATATGGCCGTGGTTTGGAGATCAAAGCGCGACCATTCGTCCTTGATCGGCGAGCAAGCCCTTGATCGACGCGGAAGTCCTTGATCGACGCAGCCAGACCTTGATCGACGTGGCGTGGCGCGGATCGCGCTGCGGCGGAGCGGAGCAGCGCGGGGCGTAAGAGCGGTAACGGGTGAGGTGCGGCCTGTATGCTTACCGTTCGGCTAGTGGGCAGGAGATGGTGTGCGAGGTGACAGGACGGTCGTCGGCCGTCTGGTCGCCGCTGCCCTCCTGCTCGTGCTCGCCGTCACGTCCGTGCACGGTGCGGGCTCCACGGCCGCCCCGGCGGGAGCGATCGCCAACGGGCCCGCCTCGATCGGCGCCGCCGTCGTCCAGCACGCGCCCACCGCCGCGAGTTCCGACCATGACCTTCAGGTACCCGTACCGGAGCCGGTCGGGGCGCCGGAGCCCGATCCGGCGGCCACCGGCGACGCCACCTCCCCGACCGTACGGCCCGCGACGCTGGCCGCCGCCCCACACTCCTCCCGGGCACCACCCTCCACGTTGATCTGAGCTGCCCGACAGAGATCAACCCCGCGCCGGCGATAGGGCGCGGAGTGGAGGCGTACACGCATGCATATCGGAGACGCACTTGTCGCCCTGGGTGGGGCGTTCCTGGCGGCAGCCGTACTCGCTCGCCTCGGCGCGCGGATCGGCCTGCCCACCATTCCTCTCTTCATGCTCGCCGGGGTGGTGTTCGGGCCGCACACGCCCGGCATCGCGCTCGTCGAGAACCCCGACGACCTGGCCCTGGTCGCCGCGCTGGGCCTGGTCTTCCTGCTCTTCTACCTCGGTCTGGAGTTTCACACCGACGACCTGGTCGCGGGCGGGCGGCGGATGCTTGCCGCCGGCCTCGGCTACCTCGCGCTCAACATCGGCGGCGGGCTGGCGCTGGGGTTCGCGCTGGGCTGGGGCGCCCGCGAGGCGCTCGTGATCGCCGGCGTGGTCGGCATCTCCTCGTCGGCGATCGTCACGAAGCTGCTGCTCGAGACCGGACGCATGCGCAATCGGGAGTCCCGGCTCATCCTCGGCGTCATCGTGATCGAGGACATCTTCCTGGCGCTCTATCTGGCCATCCTGCAGCCGGTGCTGGGCAACGCCAGCGGTGCGGCTGAGGTGGCGCTCGACCTCGCCAAGGCGTTCGCGTTCCTGATCGTGCTCGCCGCGCTGGCCCGCTGGGGTGCCCGCGCCGCCGGCCGCCTGCTGCGGGTCTTCAACGACGAACTGCTGGTGGTCTTCTTCGTCGGGCTCGCGGTGCTGTCCGCGGGCGTCGCCGAGGAGCTGGGCGTGTCGGATGCGATCGGGGCGTTCATGATCGGGTTGGTCCTGGGCGGCTCGACGGCCGCCGAGCGGGTCCGCACGCTCGTGCGGCCGCTGCGGGACGGGTTCGCCGCGATCTTCTTCTTCACCTTCGGGCTGACCATCGACCCCGGCGACATCGGCCCGGTGCTGGTGCCGATCGCGGTGGCGGTGGCCGCCACCGTGCTGCTCAACATCGCCGCCGGCGCGCTTGCCGCGCGTTTGCACGGGTACGGCCGGCAGGAGGCGGCCAACATCGGCCTGACCGTGCTGACCCGGGGCGAGTTCTCGCTGATCCTCGGTTCGCTGGCGGTCGCCGCGGGGCTGGATTCGCGGATCGCCCCGTTCGTGGCCGGCTACGTGTTGATCCTCGCTGTGATCGGGCCGTTGGCCGTGCTGCGGTCGGAGCGGCTCGCCGCGCTGTTCCCCAAGCCTGTCTCACAGGAAACGTCCAGCTTATCTCGATAGGATGCGCCCATGATCGCGACCACTGCCCAGGAGGGCAGTAGTACCGAGCCGGGTGACCCCCGGCGATTCGTGAGCCGGTCGTGCTGATCGCGGTCGGTTTCCTGCTCATCCTGCTGCTCACCGCCCTCACCGGCTACTTCGTCGCGCAGGAGTTCGGCTACGTCGCGGTGGATCGCGGCAAGCTGCGCCGCCTCGCCGGCGAGGGCGACGCCGCCGCCGCGCGGGCGCTCAAGGTGACCGGGCGGCTGTCGTTCATGCTGTCCGGGGCGCAGCTCGGCATCACCGTGACGGTGCTGCTGGTCGGGTACGTCGCGGAGCCCTTCGTCGGCGAGGGGCTCGCCGACCTGTTGGGTACGGCGGGCGTGCCGCAGTCGGTCAGCCTGCCGGTCTCGGTCGTGCTGGTCCTGCTCATCTCCACCGTCGTGCAGATGGTGCTCGGCGAGCTGGCTCCGAAAAACCTGGCCATCGCCCGCCCGGAGGCGCTCGCCCGGCGGCTGAGCCGGTCCACGCTGCTCTACCTGGCCATGTTCGGCCCGGTGATCCGGATCTTCGACCTGGCCGCGGCCCGGTTGCTGCGGCGGGTCGGCGTCGAGCCGATCGAGGAGTTGCCGTCCGGCGCCACCGCCGAAGACCTGGAGCAGATCATCGCGGAGTCCCGCGCCGAGGGGCACCTCGACGTGCAGATCTCCACGCTGCTCGACCGCGGGCTGGACTTCCGGCGGCTCACCGCGGGCGAGGTGATGGTGCCGCGCGTCGACGTGCACACCATCCGTGCCGACGAGCCGGTACGTCGCGTCGTCGACCTGCTGGAGACCGGCCACTCGCGGTTCCCCGTGCGGGGCGCCGACGGCGTCGACGACGTGGTGGGCGTGGTAGGCATCGCCGACGTGATGGAAGTGCCGCCGGGCGAGCGCGCGACCACGCCGGTGCGGGACGTGGGCGTACCCCCGCTGCTGGTGCCGACGACGCTGCCGCTGCCGGCGGTGCTGGACCGGCTGCGGGCCGGGCATCGCCAGATGGCGTGTGTGGTGGATGAGTATGGCGGCTTTGCCGGCGTCATCACGCTGGAAGACATCGCCGAGGAGCTTGTCGGCCCGATCCGCGACGAGGACGACCACCCGGAGCCGGCGCCGGCACGCCAGTCGGACGGGTCGTGGCTGGTGCCGGCGCGCTGGCGGATCGACGAGGTGGCCGACGCGACGGGCATCGAGCTGCCCGCGGCACCGGAGTACGACACGCTTTCCGGCCTGGTGATGCGCGAGTTGGGCGAGTGCCCACTGTGGGCGATCGGATGGAGCTCGGCGCCGTCGTCCTCAGTGTCCAGTCGGTCGAGCGTCACGTGGCCGAGCAGGTACGGCTGGAGGTGGTGTCGTGAGCACCACCTGGGCCCTGCTGTTGTCGCTCCTGCTGCTGGCGCTGAACGGCTTCTTCGTGGCGGCCGAGTTCGCGCTCGTGGGCAGCAAGCGCTACCGGTTGGAGCAGGCGGCGGCGTCCGGAAACCGGGCGGCGCGGGCGGCCCTCGACGGCACCCGCGAGCTGTCCGTGATGCTGGCCGGCGCGCAGCTCGGCATCACGCTGTGCACGCTGGGTCTCGGCGCGCTCGCCGAACCCGCCATCGAGCACGTGCTGGGGCCGGCGCTGCACGCGGTCGGCCTGCCGGACACGGCGAGCCACGTCATCGCGTTCCTGGTGGCGCTCTTCGTTGTCGGGTTCATGCACCTCGTCGTCGGCGAGATGGCGCCCAAGTCGTGGGCCATCACCGATCCGGAGCGTTCGGCGCTGCTGCTGGCGTTGCCGTTCCGCGCGTTCGCGCGGCTGACCCGGCCGGCGCTCGTCCTCTTCAACGGCCTCGCCAACGCCGTGCTGCGACTGGCCAAAGTGGAGCCGCAGGACCACCTCGCGCACGTGCACGGGCCGGAGGAGTTGCGCATCCTGCTGGAGCAGTCGCGCGAGCACGGCACGCTGGCCGCCGACCAGGAGCAGTTGCTGTCCAGCATGCTCCAGTTGCAGCGCACCACGGTGGCCGACGTGATGACGCCGGCCGACCGGCTCGTCACGGTCGCGCCCGGCGACAGCGCGGAGCGGATCGAGGCGGTGTCGCGCTCCTGCGGGCGGTCCCGGCTGGCCGTGGCGGATTCCGGCCTGGTGGGCCTGGTCCATGTGCGGGACGCTGTACGGGCGACCACGTTCGGGCGACCGGCGACCGCGGCCGAGTTGATGGCGCCGCCGTTCACCCTGCCGGGCACGGCGACGGTCACCGAGGCGGTCGCGGCGATGCGGGCCGACCGGGCGCAGTTCGCCCTGGTCCGCGACGGCGCGGCCACGGTCGGGTTCGTAGCCCTGGAGGACCTGCTCGAAGAGGTCATCGGCGAGTTCGACGACGAGACGGATGCCGTGCCGCGAGGCCGGCGGATGCGATAGGAGCACCAATGGTTTTCAAGAAGTTGTTGGGTGCCTTCGGCGTCGGCGGGCCGTCCGTCGACACCGTGCTGGCCAACCCCAACACGCGACCGGGCCTGACCCTGGACGGGCAGATCCACATCCTGGGCGGCGACCACGCGGTCAACATCGACCAGGTCGCGCTCGGGCTGGTCACCCGGGTCGAGGTGGAGGGCGGCGACGCGTCGTACGACTCCACGGTGGAGTTTCACCGGATCGCCGTGGCGGGCGCGTTCCCGCTGGGCGCGGGGGAGCGCAAGGACATCCCGTTCAGCTTCCCGGTGCCGTGGGAGGCGCCGGTCACCGACGTGTACGGCCAGCGCCTGCGCGGGATGACGATGGGCCTGCGCACCGAGCTGGCGGTGGCCCGCGCGGTCGACAAGGGCGACCTGGACGCGGTGCACGTGCACCCGCTGCCGGCCCAGGAGCGGATCCTGGACGCGTTCAACGGGCTCGGCTTCCGCTTCAAGAGCGCCGACCTGGAGCGCGGCCGGATCCACGGGGTCAACCAGACGCTGCCGTTCTACCAGGAGATCGAGTTCTGGCCGGCCCCGCAGTACGCGGGCGCCATCAACGAGGTCGAGCTGACGTTCGTGGCCGACCAGCGGGGCGTCGAGGTGATCCTGGAGTTCGACAAGCGGGGTGGCCTGTTCGCCGGCGGGCACGACGCGTTCGGGCGCTTCCGGGTCGAGCACGCCACGGTCGACCAGACCGACTGGGCGTCCGTCGTCGACGGCTGGGTACGCCAGGCGAGCGACCGCTACTCCGCGTTCCGCTCGTCGCACGGCACGCACGGCGGCCACCACGGCCACGGGCGGGGCATGGGCGCCGGGGCCGTGATCGCGGGCGCGGGCGCCGGGCTGCTCGGCGGGATGGTGCTCGGCGAGGCCATGGAAGACGTCTTCGAGGGCGACTTCGGCGACTTCGGGGAGTAGCCACGTCGTGATCAAGGCGTCCTTCAAGTCGCTCCAACGACTTGAAGGACGCCTTGATCACGGTCAGGCCGGCCGCGTCAGCCGGGCAAGCGGATGAACGTCACCGAGTACGCCGGGAAGTCGTACTCGAAGCGGGTGCCCAACCCGGGCTGCGGATAGGTGACGGGGACGGCCTTCCTCGGTTCGGTCAGCGAGTTCGTGTCGGTCAGCGACTTGGCCGTGTACGACGTGACGGTGCCGGTGCGGTGCACCCGCACCCCGTCGAGGGCCACCGTGGCGCGGGCGGCCGTGGCGCGGGCGTTGACCACCTTGAGCACCACGTCGCCGGTGCGCTTGTCGCGGGTCACCACCTGGTAGAGCGGCTCGACGGCGCCGTCGACGAAGTCGTTGACCTTGACGCCGTCGAGGTACGTCGTGATCTTCCGGCCGCTTACCGTGATCTTGAGGTGGTACGTGCGCCCGGTCTCGATCGTGTGCGAGCTCGTCGCGATCGTCGCCTTGCCGCCGCCCGCCGCCTTCTCGATGGCGGACGTGGTGTTGCCCCACCCGCCGAGGTTCCACCAGTAGTGGTTACCGGTGTCCTGGACGCCGAACATCACCAGGAAGCCCTCGGCCCCACCCGTCTTGCGGGCGGTCGCCTCCAGCGTGTAGTTGGACCAGTCCGCGCTGCCCGCCGTCGTGCGCGCGTCGGTGGCGCCGGACGTCTGCACGTACGCTCCATCCTGGACGGACCAGGCGCCGGTCTGCGGCGTCCACGCGGACGCCCCGGCGGAGAAGTCGTCCGCGAGGAGCACGCTGCCGTCCGCGGCGGTCACCTTCACGTCGTCGTACGCGGCCTGCGTGTTCCAGGTGGCGAGGCCCACGCCGCCGGCGATGTCGGGCGGCCCCGGCACCGAGCCGCCGGAGTAGCCGCTCGGCAGCACCGCGTCACCCACGTTGTCGGCGAAGAGCTTCTGCACGTAGTAGCTCGTCGAGCCGTACACCTGGTCGTTGTCGAACCAGATCAGGTCCGGCGTCCAGTCCACGTAGTCCACATTGGCCAGCAGGGGCGCGTACGACGCCAGGTCCACCACGTCGGAGTTGCGCTCGATGCCGGTGAGGAACGACGCCTCGGCGAGCGCGTTGTAGAAGGTGTTGCCGCGCGAGGCGTACTCGCCAAGGAACACCTTCGGCCCGGTGCGGTCGTACCCGTCGTACCGGTGGTTGTTGGTGAGGAACCACTCCGGGCTGTTGTAGTAGTGCTCGTCGACCAGGTCGGCGCCCTGCTCGCGGGCGAACTCCCAGCCGCGGTCGAAGATGGCGCCGGCCGACGTCTGCCCGCTGTTCGTCACGATCTTGATGTTCGGGTACGCTGCCTCGATCGCCCGCGCGAAGTGCGGGTAGTTGCGGTAGAACTCCGGGTAGATCTCCTCGTTGCCGAGCCCGATGTACTCCAGTCCGAACGGCTTCGGGTGCCCCATCGCGGCCCGTACCGCGCCCCACTGGGTCTTCACCGAGCCGTTGGCGAACTCGATGAGGTCCAATGTGTCCTGTACCCACGGGGCGAGCTGGTCCTCGGCCAGCGGACGGTTCTCGTTGCAGCCGTTGACGCCGACCGAGACCACCGGCAGCGCCTCGGCGCCGACGTCCTCCGCGAACTGGAAGTACTCGAAGTACCCGATGCCGTACGACTGGTTGTAGCCCCAGAAGTTGAAGTTGGTGGGCCGCTGCTCGACCGGGCCGACCGTCTCCTTCCACCGGTAGATGCGCCGGCGGTCGGGGAACGGCGCGTAGTTGCCGACGTTCGTGACGCACCCGCCGGGGAAGCGGAGGAACTTGGGGTGCAATGCGGCGATGCTCTGTGCGAGGTCCTTGCGCATGCCGTTCGCGCGCCCCTTGAACGTGTCCCGGGGAAGAGCGAGACCATGTCCAGCTTGACGGTGCCGGCGCCGCCCGCGACGACGGCGAGCCGCCCGTCAGCGGTGGTGCCGGTGGCGGTGAGCCGGGCGGTGTACCTGGTCCACGTGTCCGACGCGACGGTGACGGCGGCGCGGCCGTACACGGTGGCGCCGTCCGCGCTCTCCACGGTCACCGCGAGCGGCATCCCGCCGGCCGTGCCCGTACGGGCCCACACCGAGAAGTCGTACGACGCTCCCGCGCGGACCGCGATGCCGCTGTTGTAGCCGGCGTTGCGCACGCCGGCGCCGGGGCCGCTCGCCTGGAGCGACAGGTGGTTGAGGTTGTTGTCGTTGAGCGGCTCGGCCCCGGTGACCGCGACCGCGGCGCTCGCCCCGTCACGCTCCACCGTGGACCATCCGGTGAGGGCGGTGTAGCTGGGGTTGTCGACCGTGTTGAACTCGAACGAGCGGTTGCGGACCAGCTCGGCGTACAGGCCGCCGTCGGCCGCCTGGTTGATGTCTTCGTAGAAGATGCCGTAGAGGCGGTCGCTCACCGGCGTTGTCGGGCCGTCGCCGTCGACGGACAGCTTGCCGCCGAGCGAGTACGGCCGGACGACGAACTTGGCGCCGGCCGCCGCGACGCGGAGGTGGTCGTCCAGGTAGCCACCGGCCACCGCGACGCGGACCTTCCCGCCCCCGGCGTCCACGAGCGTGAACGCCGCGGGCGTACCGCCCAGCACCACCCGCCCGTCGCGCAGGCCCAGCGTGCGGCCGCTCACCACGTCGGTGAGCGTCCCGCCATCGCCCGCCCGCAACGCGAGCTGCGTGGCCGAGCGCCGGGACGACGTGACGACGGCGCCGCCGCGCCCCGCGGTCAGGTACGGCCCGTTGTCGGCGCCCTCCAGCGCGAACGGTCCCTCGGGCACGACCGGCTGGCCGTCCGGGGCGACGATGGCGACGTAGTCGAAGTCCGCGGTGATCGGCGTGCCGTTCTGGGCGGACAGCGCGTACACGCCGACCTTCTGGACGTTCAGCGCGGCGGTAACCTGAGCGGCCTGCACCCAGGCCGCACCGTCCCAGTAGGACGTCGTGAAGACGTTGCCGACCCGGGCGACCTTCAGGGTCTCCGATGTGGACCCCGGGCGCGGCGTGAACGTGGACGCGAATCCGGCGTTGACCTCGAGCGCGTTCTCGATGATCACGCCGCCAGCGAAGCCGACGTGGGCCAGCGCCGCGCGTACGTAGTTGTCGGCGTCCTGCCATGCCAGGATGCCGGCGCCCTGGTAGTTGAGCGTGACGGGCGCCTCGAACTTCGCCACGATCTCGAAGTCACCGGCGGGGATGTCCTGGAAGAAGAGGTTCCGCGCGTTGTTCGTGGCCTGGTGGGTGTCGCCGGTCAGCGAGTGCACCCGCAGATACCCGGGCCGCTCGGTCAGCGACCACTGCGCGGGTTCGGAGTTGAGCACCTCCCAGTCCACCCCCAGCGTCGCCCCGTCAAACGAGTCGACGACCGCCCCGCTGGGGATGGGCGCCTCCGCGGCCGAGGCTGGCACCGCAGGGACAACGATGAGTGTTAGCGCTAACACGCCGACGAGGACTCGCTTCACGACGACTCCTAAGAGATCAGCCCTTACGCGGAGAGATGAGGCGTTGCAGCAGGATGAAGACGAAGAGCAGGGCGCCGATGAAGATCTTGGTCCACCAGGAGCTCAGCCGGCCGTCGAAGGAGATCAGCGTCTGGATCAGACCGAGCACCAGCACGCCGAGCACGGTGCCCAGCACGTAGCCTGAGCCGCCGGTCAGTAGCGTGCCGCCGATCACGACCGCGGCGATCGCGTCGAGCTCCATGCCCACCGCGTGCTGGCCGTACCCGGAAAGCATGTAGAAGCTGAGCAGCACGCCGCCGAGGGCGGAGCAGAACCCGCTGATGGTGTAAACCGCGATCTTGGTGCGGGCCACCGGGAGGCCCATCAGCAGCGCCGAGCGGGGGTTGCCGCCGATCGCGTACGTGTTGCGGCCGAGCCGGGTGTACGCCAGCACGAACGCGGCGATGAGCACCACGACAAGCGCGACGACGACGCTCGGCGAGATGCGGTACTCGCCGAAGCGAATCTTCGACTCGGCCATCTTGACCCAGAACGGGTCGGTGATCGGGATCGAGGAGGTGCCGATCGTGTAGCACAGGCCCCGGGCGAGGAACATCCCGGCGAGCGTCACGATGAACGGCTGGATGTCGAAGTAGTGGATGATGCAGCCCATCCCGAAGCCGAGCAACGAGCCCATGAAGAGCACCAGCGGCAGCACCAGGAACGCCGGCCAGTTCTGATTCTGAAGCAGCGAGGCGGACACCATCGTGGTGAGCGCGACGACCGCGCCCACCGAGAGGTCGATGCCGCCGGTCAGAATCACGAACGTCATGCCGACCGCGACGACGAGCAGGAACCCGTTGTCGATGAACACGTTGAGGACGACCTGGGCGTCGCCGAACGCCTCGTACTGGGCGGCGCCGAGGCCGTACATCAGGGCGAAGAGGGCGAGGGTCGCGAGGACCGGCACATACTTGCGCTGGGGTCCCCGGTAGAGCCGGGCCCGTACGTCGCTGAAGGTGGTCATGCCGGCACCTCGATCTTCTGCTGCGGCTCGCTGGACGGGCTGGCGGGCGCGGGTGGTCGGGGCCGCCGGGCGTGGAACACCTTGTCCCGGAACGCGGGCGACTGGACCAGGCAGACGATCGTGACGACGACCGCCTTGAACAGCAGGGTCGTCTCCGGCGGGATGCCGATCGTGTAGATGGAAGTGGTGAGCGTCTGGATGAGCAGCGCGCCGATGACCGTACCGGCGATGGAGAACCGGCCACCGGTCAGCAGCGTGCCGCCGATGACCACGGCGAGAATCGCGTCCAGCTCGTACCAGAGGCCGGCGTAGTTGGCGTCGGCGCTGGTGATGTTGGAGCTGACTATCAGGCCCGCGATGCCGGCGCAGAGGCCGGCGAAGATGTAGACCATCAGGATGATCCGGCGGGACCGGATGCCGGCCAGCCGGCTCGCCTCGGCGTTGCCGCCGACCGACTCGACGAGCAGGCCGAGCGCGGTCCGCCGGGTCAGCACCACGGCCAGGACGGTCACGGCCGCCGCGATAATGACCGGGACCGGGATCGTCAGCGCGTAGCCGGCGCCGATCACCTTGAACTTGGTGCTGCTGTTGACGTTGATGATCTGGCCCTCGGTGATGAGCTGGGCGATGCCCCGCCCGGCCACCATGAGGATCAGCGTGGCGATGATCGGTTGGATGCCGACGACGCCGACCAGGAAGCCGTTCCACAACCCGCAGATCAGTGCCAGCCCGAGCGCGAGCCCGACGGCGCTCAGCACGGTGGCGAGGGCGTTCTGCTGACTCGCCTCGCTGATCCACCAGCAGGCGAGGGCGCCGCTGATGGCCATGACCGAGCCCACCGACAGGTCGATTCCCCCGGTCGCGATGACCAGGGTCAGGCCGACCGCCACCAGCACCAGCGGGGCGCCGAACCGCAGGATGTCGATCAGGCTGCCGTACAGGTGGCCGTCCCGGACCGTGATGGAGAAGAAGTTCGGCGTGAAGATCAGGTTGCTGAGCAGGAGTACGACCAGCATGGCGACCGGCCAGAAGAGCCGGTGTTTGATCACGTTAGTCATGAGGTCGCTCCACTTGCGATGGTCTCCATGATGCGGTCGGCATCCAGCTCGTCGTCGTTGGCTAATTGGCTGATCATGTGGCGGTCGCGCAGCACGGCGAT
This sequence comes from Phytohabitans rumicis, assembly GCF_011764445.1. Lineage (NCBI taxonomy): Bacteria > Bacillati > Actinomycetota > Actinomycetes > Micromonosporales > Micromonosporaceae > Phytohabitans > Phytohabitans rumicis. Next base: position 2,747,091 of record NZ_BLPG01000001.1, on the reverse strand, counting down.
TTTGTGGCTGAGCCGCATCACCTCTTCCAGCTCGGCCGAGACGAAGAGCACGGCCATGCCACCGTCGGAGAGCGTCGCCACGAGCCGCTGGATCTCGGCCTTCGCGCCGACGTCGATGCCCCGGGTGGGCTCGTCCAGGATGAGCAGGCGCGGTTCGGTGATGAGCCAGCGGGCGAGCAGCACCTTCTGCTGGTTGCCGCCGGACAGGTTGCGGATCAGCGCCTCCGGGTTGGCGGGCCGGATGTCCAATGCCTTGATGTACTTGTCGACCAGCTCGTCCTGGCGGCGGCGGGGGATCGGGCGGGTCCACCCGCGTACCGCCTGCATCGCCAGAATGATGTTTTCGCGGACGGTGAGGTCCTCGACGAGCCCTTCGGTGCGCCGGTTCTCCGAGCAGAACGCGATGTCGTGTCCCATCGCGGCGCGCGGCGACCGGAGCGACACCTCCTTACCGTCCACTTTGATCTGTCCGTGGTCGGCCCGGTCGGCCCCGTACAGCAGGCGGGCCACCTCGGTGCGGCCGGAGCCCAGCAGGCCGGCGAGCCCGACCACCTCACCGCGGTGGATGGTGAGGCTGAACGGTGCCACCGACCCCTTTCGGCCCAGCTCGTGCGCCTCGATCAGCGGCTGGCTGCTCTCCAGCGCGGCCAGGGACCGCTTCGGCTGCTCCTCGAGCTGCTCCAGGACCTCCAGCTCCTTGCCGATCATCTTGCCGATCAGGTCGATCTGGGTGAGCTCGCGGGTGGCGTATTCGCCGACCCGGCGGCCGTTGCGAAGCACCGTGACGCGGTCCGAGATCTCGTACACCTGGTCCAGGAAGTGGGTGACGAACAGGATCGCGATGCCCTCGTCCTTGAGCTGGCGGATGACCCGGAAGAGCTGGTCGACCTCGCTGGCGTCGAGGCTGGAGGTGGGCTCGTCGAGGACGAGCACCCGCGCGGAGATGTCGATGGCTCGGGCGATCGCGACCATCTGCTGGACGGCGATGGAGTATGTGCTGAGCATCGCGGACACGTCGATGTCGAGCTGGAGCCGCTCCAGCAGCTCGTCCGCGCGCTTTTCCACTTTGGACCATTGGATCCGGCCGAACTGCCGGGGCTCGCGGCCGATGAAGATGTTTTCGGCCACCGACAGGTTGGGGCAGAGGTTGATCTCCTGGTAGACCGTGCTGATGCCGGCGTGCTGCGCCTGCAACGGTCCGGTGAAGCGCACCGGCGTGCCGTCCAGCACGATGTCGCCCTGGTCGATGTCGTAGACCCCGGTCAACACCTTGATGAGGGTCGACTTGCCGGCGCCGTTCTCGCCCATGAGGGCGTGCACCTCGCCCGGCAGCAGCCGGAAGTCCACCTCGCTGAGCGCCTTGACGCCGGGGAACTCCTTGCTGATCCCCGTCATCGTCAGGATCGCTGCCGGCTCTGCCATCCGCGTGACTCCTTGCTCGTCTTTCATCATGCTGGCCGCGTGCCGATCGGCCAATGCCCATGTTTCGCGCCGTCCGCCGCTCGCCCTCCGCCGTGGGGCGGCGCCGTCCGTTTATCGGGTACGCCGTCCACCTGCTACGCCGTGCGCCGGATCTTTCTCCGCCGGCCCTCGCCGATCAAGGGATTGCCCGCCGATCAAGGGCAAATGGTTGCGGATCGGAGATCCAACCACGACCGTTTGCCCTTGATCGACGGGTGAGGGGGGTGCGGGTTCGTACCGGGAGAGCTAGTACTGGCGGGTCGGGAGGGCGGCCTTGGCCTGCTCCTGGGTGAAGGTGGTCTCGTTGGTCAGGATCCGAGCCTCCACGGCCTCGCCGGCCTTCACCTTCTTGACCAGCTCCATGAGCTGTGGGCCAAGCAGCGGGCTGCACTCGACGATGAAGTTGATCTTGCCGTCGGCGAGCGCCTGCATGCCGTCCTTGACCGCGTCGACAGTGATGATCTTGATGTCGACGCCCGGCTTCTTGCCGGCGCCCTCGATGGCCTCGATCGCGCCCAGGCCCATGTCGTCGTTGTGGGCGTAGAGCACGTCGATGTCGCTGTGCGCCTTCAGGAACGCCTCCATGACCTCCTTGCCCTTGGCCCGGGTGAAGTCACCGGTCTGCGAGGCAATGATCTTGAGGTTCGGCGCGGCGGCGATCTTGTCGGCGAAGCCCTTCTTGCGGTCGTTCGCCGGGGCCGAACCGGTGGTGCCCTGCAGCTCGACGATGTTCACCGGCTCGGTCTTGCCGGCGTACTCCTTGACCAGCCAGTCGCCGGCCCGCTCGCCCTCGACCACGAAGTCCGAACCGATGAACGACTTGTAGAGCGACGTGTCCGGCGAGTCGACCGCGCGGTCGGTCAGGATGACCGGGATGCCCGCGTCCTTGGCCTCCTTGAGGACGGTGTCCCAGCCCGACTCGACGACCGGCGAGAACGCGATGACGTCGACCTTCTGCTGGATGAACGACCGGATCGCCTTGATCTGGTTCTCCTGCTTCTGCTGCGCGTCGGAGAACTTCAGCTCGATGCCGGCCTCCTTCGCCGAGTCCTGAATGGACTTGGTGTTGGCCGTACGCCAGCCGCTCTCCGCGCCGACCTGAGAGAAGCCAAGAACGATCTTGTCGTCGCCGCTGTTGCCTGAACCTGAACTGGCGGAGTCGCCGTCGCCGCCGCACGCCGCCAGTGGGGCGGCCAGCACGCCAGCGATGAGGATCATCGATATCTTCCTGAGCACAGTGCACTCTCCTCGAATCGGGGTGAGAGGGGGGTTACTGGTCGTCACTGTTAGCGCTAACATCCACTCGAAGATATGTCCTCCTCGCCTGGATGGTTTGGGCACCTACACGCACGCGGATTTCGTCGAGCCATGGGCCGAAGCTGCGGGGGTTTTGTGGCCCTGGCTTCGTCTCCGTGACGCCCTGTTTGCGAGAGTGTTAACGCTCACGTAGCCCGTCGTCAAGGACTTCATCCAATTGTGATGTCTGGGTGACCTTTCGATGCGGATCGATTTCGAGAGGGCTCTTGACAGCGTGGGTGTGAGCGTTAACACTGCCACCACATGTCCGTAACCTGCCCGTGAAAGGGGGCTCCGCGCATGTCCGAGACCCCGAGCGGGGCGCGCAAGCTGCGCGGCAAGCCGGTGATGATGGACGTCGCGCGGCTCGCCGGCGTCTCGCACCAGACCGTCTCCCGCGTCCTCAACGAACACCCGAGCGTGCGGAGTGAGACCCGCGAGCGGGTCCTGCGCGCCATGCAGGAGCTCGACTACCGGCGCAACTCGGCCGCCCGGGCGCTCGTCACCAATCGCTCCCACACGCTGGGTCTGGTCACGTTCGACACCACGCTGGTGGGTCCATCCTCGACGGTGTACGCCATCGAGCGGGCCGCCCGCGACGCCGGATACTTCGTCAGCGTGGCGAGCGCGCGCTCGCTCGACGAGGGCTCGGTGTCCAACGCCATCAACCGGCTGCGGGAGCAGGCGGTCGAGGGCATCGTGACCGTCGCGCCCATGGACTCGGCGCTCGCGGCGCTCGCCCGGGTGCCGTCGGACATCCCGCTCGTCGGCATCGGCGTGGGCGACGCGGTCGGCGTGCCCATGGTGAGCGTCGACAACATCGCGGGCGCGGCGCTGGCCACCCAGCACCTGGTCGACCTCGGCCACGCCACCGTCCACCACATCTCCGGCCCGGCCGAGTGGCCGGAGACCCGCGAGCGCGTCACCGGCTGGCGCACCACCCTGCGGCAGGTTGGCGCGCCCGAGGCGCCGGTGCTTTCCGGAGACTGGAGCGTCCGGTCCGGCTACGAGGCGGGCCGGCTGCTCGCCGTGGATCCCGGTGTGACGGCGATTTTCTGCGGCAACGACCAGATGGCGCTGGGCGCGCTGCGCGCGTTGCACCAGGCCGGCCGGTCGGTGCCGGACGAAGTGAGCATTGTCGGGTTCGACGACATCGAGGAGGCCGCCTACCTGCTGCCGCCGTTGACCACGGTGCAGCAGGACTTCGCCGCACTCGGCCGGGCCAGCCTGGAAATGCTGGTCGGGCAGATAGCCGCTGGCGTGCGGACCCAACAGCACATGCGGTTCCCACCGGAACTCGTGGTGCGGGAAAGCTCGTCAGGTCCGCATCGGGTCTAAAATACGGCTATCTATGTGAACGCTAACAGATACGGGGGCCGATCCCACGAAAGGACCTCGCCCATGCCCCGTCCTCGTGCTTGGCTCATCGCCGTGACGGCGCTGCTCACGGTGTTCGTCACCGGCATCGCGCAACCGGCCTCCGCGGCTCCCGGCCGGCCGTACACCAACCCGGTCAAGTCGCAGAAGGGCGCCGATCCCTGGCTCCAGTACTACAGCGGCAACTACTACCTGATCACCACGTCGTTCACGAACACGCTCACCATGCGCAAGTCGGCGACGCTCGCCGGCCTGGCCACCGCGCCCAGCGTCCAGGTCTGGCAGGACACCACGCCGTCGCGCGGGGCCAACTTCTGGGCCCCGGAGCTGCACTTCCTCAATGGACGGTGGTACATCTACTACTCCGGTGCGCAGGTCGGCGCCGCGTGCTGCGACACCCAGCGCACGCACGTGCTGGAGAGCGCGGGCACCGACCCGCTCGGGCCGTACACGTACCGGAACATCCTCACCGGATCCAACCTCACGCCGGGCGGCTGGCTCATCGACGCCAGCGTGCTACCGGTCAACGGCGCGCTCTACCTGCTGGGTAGCGGGTTCATCAACGGCAGCGCGCAGAGCCTCGTCATCGCGCCGATGAGCAACCCGTACACGGTCAGCGGCTCGTTCAGTGTCATCTCCTCGCCGGCGCTCTCCTGGGAGACCCAGGGCGGCACGGTCAACGAGGGCCCGGTCGCCTTGCAGCGCAACGGCCAGACGTTCATCGTGTACTCGGCGAGCGCCTGCTGGGGCCCCGACTACAAGCTGGGCCGGCTCACCCTGACCGGCTCGAACCCGCTCAGCGCCGGGTCCTGGACCAAGGCCGCCAACCCGGTCTTCGCGCGCAGCGACGCCAACAGCGTGTACGGCCCCGGCCACAACGGCTTCTTCACCTCGCCCGACGGCACCGAGAACTGGATCGTCTACCACGCCAACAGTTCCACCAGCGGCGGGTGCGACAACAACCGGACGACCCGGGCGCAGAGGTTCACCTGGAACGCCGACGGCACGCCGAACTTCGGCACCCCGATGCGGCTCGGCACCACGGCCGACGGCCCGGCGGGGGAGACGGCGACCACGCCGACGGCGTACCGGATCGTCAACCGCAACAGCGGCAAGTGCCTGGAGGTGGCGGGTCAGTCCACGGCGGACGGCGCCAACATCCAGCAGTGGACGTGTAACAGCGGCAACAACCAACGGTGGCGGATCGAGGACATGGCCGACGACACCAGCCGGCTGGTCAACGTGGGCAGCGGCAAGGTGGCGGACGTGGCCAACTGCGGCACCGCGGACGGCGTCGACATCCGCCAGTGGTCCTGGCTCAACAACACGTGCCAGCGGTTCCGCCTCGTGCTGTCGGCGGCCGGTGGCTGGGTGCGGCTGGTCAACGCGAGCACCGGCAAGGTAGCCGACGTCGCCAACTGCGGCACCGCCGACGGCGCCGACGTACGCCAGTGGACCTGGCTCAACAACAACTGCCAGCAGTGGCAGCTACAACCCGTCTGAGAGAAGAGGAGAGCATGAATCGGAATTCAGGTCGAGCGCCGTCGTGGCCGGCCCCGGCTCCTGCCACATCCCGAGGGCGGACCATGAGAAGGACCGCGATCGTCGTTTTGGTGGTACTGGCAAGCATGCTCATCGCAAATCCCGCGCCGGCCTCGCCCGGCGTCCTCTACACGAACTCGCTGATCGCTCAGCGGGCCGATCCGCACATCGTCAAGCACACCGACGGCTACTACTACTTCACCGCGACCGCGCCGGAGTACGACCGCATCGTCATGCGCCGGGCCACGAGCCTGCAGGGCCTGGCGACCGCGGCCGAAACCGTCATCTGGCGCAAGCACTCCAGCGGCGAGATGGGCGCGCACATCTGGGCGCCGGAGATCCACTACATCGACGGCAGGTGGTACATCTACTTCGCCGCCGGGCGTACCGACGACGTCTGGGCCATCCGGCCGTACGTCCTGGAAACCACGAGCGCCAACCCCCTCACCGGCACGTGGACGGAGCGGGGCCGCATCGCGCTGCCGCTGAACACCTTCTCCCTGGACGCCACCACGTTCGTCCACAATGGCACCCGCTATCTCGCCTGGGCACAGAACGATCCTGCCGTGGGCAGCGGCACGAACCTCTACCTGGCGCCGATGTCCAACCCGTGGACCATCTCCGGCACCCCGGCCCGGATCAGCGTCCCCACGTACTCCTGGGAGACCATCGGGCACCGGGTGAACGAGGGCCCGGCGGTGATCCAGCGCAACGGGCGGGTCTTCATGGCGTTTTCGGCCAGCGCGACCGACGCCAACTACTGCGTCGGGCTGCTCACCGCCTCGGCGTCGAGCAACCTGATGAACCCGGCCTCCTGGTCCAAGACCTCGACCCCGGTGTTCACCAGCAACGCGAACACCAGCCAGTACGGCCCGGGACACAACTCGTTCACGGTCTCCGAGGATGGCCAGAGCGACATCCTCGTCTACCACGACCGCAGTTACCGGGACATCTCCGGTGACCCGCTGAACGACCCGAACCGGCGTACCCGGATCCAGAAGCTCTACTGGAACGCGGACGGCACGCCGAACTTCGGCATCCCGGTGCCGGACGGCGCCACGCCGTACCGGCTCAAGTCGTACAACTACCCGGACCGGTTCGTCCGGCACTGGGAGTTCCGGGCCCGGCTCGAAGCCAACGTCACCAACCTCGCCGACTCGCAGTTCCGGATCGTCACCGGGCTCGCCGGCAGTGGGACCGTGTCGCTGGAGTCGACCAACTACCCCGGCTACTACCTGCGCCACAAGAACTACGAGATGTGGGTGGAGCGCAGCGACGGCTCCACGCTCTTCCGCAACGACGCCAGCTTCTACCGGCGGGCCGGGCTCGCCGACTCGGCCGCGGCGTCGTTCGAGTCGTACAACTTCGCCGGCCGCTACCTGCGGCACGCCAACAACCTGCTCTACATCCAGCCGGTGAGCACCGCGACGGAGCGCGCGGACGCCACGTACTACCTGGAGTAACGTACAAGATCGTGATCAGCAATCCAGTACTGCCCGGCTTCTACCCCGACCCGTCGATCCTGCGGGTCGGGGTGGACTACTACCTCGCGTCGAGCACCTTCGAGTGGTTTCCGGGCGTGCCGATCCACCACTCCACCGACCTGGCGAACTGGCGGCTGATCGGGCACGCGCTCACCGATCCGTCCGAAGTGGACCTGCGCGGCGTGCCCGACTCGGCCGGCGTGTGGGCGCCTTCGCTGAGCCACCACGACGGGCTCTTCTGGCTGATCTACAGCGTGGTGCACACCCGTACGCCGGCGTTCAAGGACGTCGACAACTACCTCATCACCGCGCCGGACATCACCGGGCCGTGGTCGAAGCCGGTCTTTCTCAACGCGACCGGCTTCGACCCGTCGCTCTTCCACGACGAGGACGGCCGCCGCTGGCTGGTGCAGATGCGCTGGGACCACCGCCCCGCGCACCCGTCGTTCGCCGGGATCATCCTGCAGGAGTACGACCACGACAAGCGCGCGCTCGTGGGTCCGGTCCGCACGATCCTGCGCCAGGAGACGCTGATCGAGGGCCCGAACCTCTACCGCCGCGACGGCTGGTACTACCTGATGCTCGCCGAGGGTGGCACCGGCTGGAACCACGGCGTCCTCATGACCCGGTCCCGGTCCATCGAAGGACCGTACGAAGTGGACCCGCGGGGCTCGCTGCTCACCACCCGGGACGACGAGTCCGTACCGCTGCAGAAGGCCGGCCACGGCGAGCTGGTGGAGTCGCCGGAGGGGGAGTGGTTCCTCGCCCACCTGGCGAGCCGCCCGGTCGTCACGCCGGCCGGCCGGTACTGCGTACTCGGTCGGGAAACCTGCATCCAGCGCGTGGAGTGGGCGTCCGACGGCTGGCTGCGGCTGGCCGGCGGCGGAAACCGTCCCGCGCTGGCGGTGCCCGGCCCGGTCGGGGCTGGGGCCATGGCGGGCGCGGCGGAGCCGGAGCGGGACGACTTCGACGGCCCGGCACTCGATCCGGCGTGGGTCGCGCCGCGCGGGCCGATCGACGAGTCCTGGGCCAGCCTCACCGAACACCCCGGCTGGCTGCGGCTGCGCGGGCGGCAGAGCCCGCACTCGCTCTTCGCGCACAGCCTGGTGGCCCGGCGCCTGCGGGCGCTGCCCATGCAGGCCACGACCTGCCTGCGGTTCGCGCCCACCGACGGCACGCAGGCGGCCGGGCTCATCCTCTGGTACGACGCGAGCACGCACTTCTACCTGCGGGTGACCCGGGACGAGCGGCTCGGCCCGGTGGTCGGCGTCGCGCTGACCGACGACGGGCGGTACGCCGAGCCGGTCGGCGCCCAGCTCGGCGTGGCCGATTGGGACGTCATCCACCTGCGCGCCCGGATCGAGCCCACGGAGGTGCGGTTCGCCGCGTCCCCGGACGGCGTCACCTGGCACGAGGTGGGCCCGCCGCTGGAGACGGTCAAGCTGTCCGACGACTACGGCTCCGGGCTGCGCTTCACCGGCACGCTCGTCGGCCTCTGCGCCCACGACCTGACCGGCACCCGCGTGGCGGCCGACTTCGACTACTTCTCTCTCGCACCATCCACTTCGTGATCAAGGCGTCCTTCAAGTCGCTATAACGACTTGAAGGACGCCTTGATCACTACAGGCCCTGGGCCAGCTTCTGGTACGCGGCGGTCCAGCGCAGTTCCTTCGCCAGCCCGCGCCGCGTCGTGGCGGCGTCGATGACGACCAGGTCGATGCCGAGGTGGTCGGCGATGACGGTGAGCTCGTCCGCGCCCAGCGCAGTCGAGAGGACTGTGTGGTGCGGGCCGCCGGCGGTCAGCCAGCCCTCGGTCGCCGTCGAGAAGTCCGGCCGCGGCTGCCAGATCGCCCGGGCCACGGGCAGGTTCGGCAGCGGCTCGTCCGGCTCCACCAGGTCGATCTCGTTCGCCACCCAGCGGAACCGGTCGCCGAGGTCCGCCCAGCCCACCACGATGCCCGGTCCGGTGGCAGCGGTGAAGACGAGGCGGGCCGGGTCTTCCCGGTCGCCGATGCCCAGCGGGTGCACCTCCACCCGGGGCGCTCCGCCGCGATCGTCGGGCAGACCTCGAGCATGTGCGCACCGAGCACCTTCGGCGTGCCCGGCCCCAGGTGGTACGTGTAGTCCTCCATGAACGACGTGCCGCCCGGACGGCCGGCGCCCACCACCTTGAGGATCCGCAGCAGCGCGGACGTCTTCCAGTCGCCCTCGCCGCCGAAGCCGTACCCGTCGGCCATGAGCCGTTGCACGGCGAGGCCGGGCAGTTGGCGGAGGCCGCCGAGGTCCTGGAAGTTCGTGGTGAACGCCTTGAACGAGCCCTCGTCCAGGAACTGCCGCAGCGCGGCCTCGATGCGGGCCTGGTAGCGGACGGACTCGTGCCGGGCGCCGCCGGGCCGCAGGTCGTCGTCCATGTCGTACGCGCCGACGTACTCGTCGATGAGCTCGTCGACAGTGGACTCCTTGACGTTGTCGACGACCTGGACGAGGTCGTTGATGCCCCAGGTGTTGACCGAGACCCCGACCCGGAGCTCCGCCTCGACCTTGTCGCCCTCGGTGACCGCGACGTCCCGCATGTTGTCGCCGAACCGGGCCAGCCGGAGCGTGCGCGCCTCCGCCACCCCGGTCGCCGCGCGGGCCCAGGAGCCGATGCGGGCCGCCACCGCCGGGTCAGTCGCGTGGCCGGCGACGGTGGTGCGGGGCACCCGCAGCCGGGTCAGGGCGAAGGCGAACTCCCGGTCGCCGTGCGCGGCCTGGTTGAGGTTCATGAAGTCCATGTCGATCGTCGCCCACGGCAGGGCGGCGTCGGCCTGGGTGTGCAGGTGCAGCAGCGGCAGGCGCAGGGCGTCGAGGCCCGAGATCCACATCTTCGCGGGCGAGAACGTGTGCATCCAGGTGATGACGCCGACGCAGGCCGGGTCCTCGTTCGCCTGGCCCATCACCTGCCGGATGGCCTCCGAGCTGGTCAGGACCGGCTTCCACACGACCGGCATGGGGATCTCGCCGGAGTTGTCCAGTGCCGCTGCCACCCGTTGGGACTGCTCCGCCACCTGCCGCAGCGTCGCCTCGCCGTACAAGCCCTGGCTGCCGGTCAGGAACCATATTTCCCTGCCGGTGTATGGGTTCTCTGCCACTGCGGTCCCTTCTGAAAGAACGTTGCCCCGTAGACGGCCGTCAGCGGGTGGCGCCGGCGCGCCGCTTGTTGTAGATGTCGAACGCGACGGCGGCGAGCAGCACGAGGCCCTTCACGACGGACTGGGTCGACTGGTCGACGCCCATGAGCTGCATGCCGTTGCTCATCACCGCCATGATCAGACCGCCGACCACGGCACCCATCACGGTGCCGACGCCGCCGGCCACGGCCGCGCCGCCGATGAACGCCGCGGCGATCGCGTCCAGCTCGAACATGTTGCCGGCGCCGGGCTGCGCGCCGCTCGTCCGCGAGGAGTAGATGACGCCGGCCACGCCCGCCAGGAAGCCCATGTTGACGAAGATCCAGAAGTTCACCTTCTTGACCTTCACGCCGGACAGCGTCGCCGCGGACAGGTTGCCGCCGATCGCGTACACCTGGCGGCCGAACACCGTGCGCCGGGTGATGACGCCGTACACGAGCACGAGCGCCGCCAGGATGATCAGCACGATCGGTAGGCCGCGGGCGTGGGCCAGCTGCCACGCGAAGTACATGACGACGGCGCCGACCACCAGGACCTTGGCGACGAACAGCGGGAACGACTCGACCGGCTGCTGGTAGCGGATGCGCGCCAACCGGGTACGGAAGCCGCTCACCGCGTACCCCCCTACGGCGATGGCAGCGATGACCAGCGTGAACGCGTCGTAGCCCTGCCCGCCGAGCAGTCCGTTGAGGAACCCGGTCGCCACCCGCGTGTACTCCTCCGGGAACGGCGAGAGCGAGATGTTGTTCAGCACCTGGAGCGTGAGCCCGCGGAACAGGAGCATGCCGGCCAGGGTCACGATGAACGCCGGGATACCGACGTAGGCCACCCAGAAGCCTTGCCAGGCGCCGACCGCCATGCCGACCACCACCGCGGCCAGGATGCCGACCCACCACGGGTAGTCCTGCTGGATGACGAGCACCGCGGAGACCGCGCCGGTGAGCGCGACCACCGACCCGACGGACAGGTCGATGTGGCCCGCGATGATCACGATCACCATGCCGATCGCGAGCACCAGGATGTACGAGTACTGCAGGACGATGTTGGTGAGGTTGTCGGGGCTCAGCAGTACGCCGTCCGTCAGGATCGCGAACAGGCCGATGATGAGGACGAAGGCGACGTAGATGCCGCTCTGCCGCAGGTTGCGCGTGATCAGCGTGCGTGGGTCGCTGATGCCGGTGTGCAATGCCGCTGCCTGTGCGCTCTCAGACGACGCGCGGTCCTGCGCCGCGGCGGGCTCGGTGGTGGTCATCCGGCGTGCTCCTTTTCCTTCGTCATGAGCGCCATGAGGCTTTCTTGGGTGGCTTCGGCGACCGGCAGCTCGCCGGTGATGCGACCGGCCGAGAGGGTGTAGATGCGGTCGCAGATGCCGAGCAGCTCGGGCAGCTCGGACGAGATGACGATCACGGCCTTGCCGTCCGCCACCAGCTTGTTGATGATCGTGTAGATCTCGTACTTCGCGCCGACGTCGATGCCCCGGGTGGGCTCGTCCAGGATCAGCACGTCGGGCTCGGTGAGCAGCCACTTCGACAGGACGACCTTTTGCTGGTTGCCACCGGAGAGCTGGCCCACGACCGACATGACGGTCGGCGTCTTGATGTTCAGGTCGCGGCGTTTCTCCTCGGCGACCTTGATCTCCTCGTTGCCGTTCACCCACCCGGCACGGGATAGCTTGTCGAGCGCGGCAGCGGAGATGTTGCGGGCCACGTCCGCGATGAGGTTCAGGCCGTACCGCTTGCGGTCCTCCGTGGCGTACGCGATGCCGTTGCCGATCGCCTCCGCGACGGTGCGCGCCTTGATCTCCTTGCCGTGCATGTAGAGGCGGCCGCTGATGTCCCGGCCGTACGAGCGGCCGAACACGCTCATCGCCAGCTCGGTGCGGCCGGCACCCATGAGCCCGGCGATGCCGACCACCTCGCCGGCCCGCACGTTGAGGTTGGCGCCGTCGACCACCTTGCGGTCCTGCACGGCGTGCCGGACGGTCCAGTTCTCGATCCGGAGCACCTCCGCGCCCGGCGACGAGACCCGGTCGGGGTAGAAGCTTTCGATGTCGCGGCCCACCATGCCGCGGATGATCCGCTCCTGGGTCACCTCACCGGCGCGCATGTCCAGCGTCTCGACCGTGCGTCCATCGCGGATGACCGTGGTGGAGTCGGCGATCGCGGTGATCTCGTTGAGCTTGTGCGAGATCATGATGCAGGTGATGCCGCGCTCCTTCAGCTTGCGCAGCAGGTCGAGCAGGTGCGCCGAGTCGATGTCGTTGAGAGCGGCGGTGGGCTCGTCGAGGATCAGCAGGCGCACGTCCTTGGACAGCGCCTTGGCGATCTCGACCAACTGCTGCTTGCCGACACCGAGCTGGATCACCGGCGTGACCGGGTTTTCGGCCAGCCCGACCGAGGCGAGCAGCTTGGCGGCCTCGGCGTTGGTGCGGTTCCAGTCGATGAGCCGGCTGGCGCCGCGCTGCTCGTTGCCGAGATAGATGTTTTCCGCGATCGACAGGTACGGCACCAGGGCCAGTTCCTGGTGGATGATCACGATGCCGACGTGCTCGCTGTCCCTGATCCCGTTGAAGTGGACAGGCTGGCCGTCGAAGATGATCTCGCCGTCGTAGCTGCCGGTCGGATAGACCCCGGACAGCACCTTCATGAGCGTGGACTTGCCGGCGCCGTTCTCGCCACAGATGGCGTGGATCTCACCCCGCCGGACGGTGATGGAGACGTCTTGCAGTGCCATCACGCCGGGAAACTTCTTGGTGATGCCGCGCATCTCGAGAATGGCGTCATCCATGGCGGTTCTCCTCTTGCATGGAAGGGGATCGGGCCCGGCGGCGGACATCACCACCGAGCCCGATCCCGCGCCTTACTTGGCCTGACCGGCCGCGACTTCCTCGGCCGTCCAGTAGCCGGAGTCGATGAGCTCCTTCTGGATGTTGGCCTTGTAGACCGTCACGACGGGCAGCAGGTACGACGGGACGACCTTGACGCCGTTGTCGTACGTCTTGCTGTCGTTGGCGGTCGGCGTCTTGTCCTGCAGGAACGCCTCGGACGCGATCACGGCCTGCTCGGCCAGCAGACGGGTGTCCTTGAAGATCGTCGAGCTCTGGACACCGTCGTTGATGAGCTTGACGGACGCGATCTCGGCGTCCTGGCCGGTCACCGGCGGCATCGCGGAGCCCTTGCCGTACCCGGCGTTCTGCAGCGCGGTGATGATGCCGCGGGACAGACCGTCGTACGGCGAGAGCACGCCCTGGACCTTGGTGCCGTCGTTGTAGCTCTTGGTCAGCAGGTCTTCCATGCGCTTCTGCGCGGTCTCCTGCTGCCAGCGCAGCGTCGCGACCTGCTCGATCTTCGTCTGGCCCGACTTGACCACGAGCGTCTTGCTGTCCAGGTACGGCTTGAGGGTGTCCATCGCGCCGCTGAAGAAGAAGTGCGCGTTGTTGTCGTCCAGCGACCCGGCGAACAGCTCGACGTTGAACGGCCCGGTGGCCGTGCCCTTCGAGCCGTCCTCCTTCAGCAGGCCGAGGCCGACCAGCAGCGCGTTGGCCTGGGCGACGCCGACCTTGTAGTTGTCGAAGCTGACGTAGAAGTCGACGTTCTTGCTGTCGCGGATCAGCCGGTCGTAGGCGATGACCGGGATCTTCTTGTCGGCCGCTGCCTGCAGCTGGCTGCTCAGCGCCGTACCGTCGATGGCGGCGATGATCAGGACGTCCGCGCCCTGGGTGATCATCTGGTCCACCTGCTGCGACTGGGTCGGGATGTCGTCACCCGCGTACTGCAGGTCGACCTTGTAGCCCTTCGCCTCCAGCTTCTCCTTCACCGACTTGCCGTCGGCGATCCACCGCTCCGACGTCTGCGTCGGCATCGACACGCCAATGGTCAGGTCAGCGGGCTTTTCCCCGCTGCTGCCACTGTCGCCGCTGCCGGCGCCCTCGCCGCCGCACGCTGCCAGGCTCAGCGCCAGCGCGACGCCGCCAAGAGCGACCAAAAACCTCTTGCTCACAGGCTCTCCCCTTCCAGGAACCGGTGCCATTGCCTGACGCCGCAGGTAACACCGAGGCACAGTGTTAGCGCTAACAAATCTCCCGTCAAGACCCTCACTGGACATCGCGGTGTCACGGTCTTGTAACGAGCGGCGCTCCGATCTCTGGCCCGGAATCCCGGCAATAACTTTGGTAACAGACGCGCAACGACGGTGTTCAGCGCGATGTGATCGCTCACATTTAACGCTGTCCGTATACGTTCTGGTACCGGTCGTACAGCTTGTCCACATCGGACTGTTCGATCGGGATGAGCGGGCCCAGCGACCGCGCAATGTGTACGGTGCGCGCCACGTCCTCACACATGACCGCGGCCTTGACCGCGGCGCGGGCGCTCTTGCCGATGGTGAAGACCCCGTGATTGCGCATCAGCACGGCCGGAGAGCGGTGCCCGGAAAGGGTCGCCACGATGCCCTGGCCGATGTCGTCGTTGCCGATCAACGCGAACGGGCCGACCGGGATCTCCCCGCCGAACTCGTCGGCCATCGCGGTGAGCACGCACGGGATCGCCTCGCCCCGCGCCGACCACGCCGTCGCGTACGTCGAGTGGGTGTGCACGACGCCACCCACCTCCGGCATGGCCCGGTAGACGTACGCGTGCGCCGCCGTGTCGCTCGACGGGGACAGGTCGCCCTCGACGAGATTGCCGTCCAGGTCACACACGACCATCGACTCGGGCGTCAGATCGTCGTACGAGACCCCGCTGGGCTTGATCACGAAGAGGTCTTCGCCCGGGACGCGGGCCGAGACATTTCCGGCCGTCCAGACGACCAGGCCCCACCTGATCAGCTGGTCGTGCAGCCCGACCAGGTCTTCCCGCAGTTGCTTCACGCTGATGCTCACTTGGTTGCCTCGTTCCGGATCTTGCGCAGGCGGTGCAGGACGTCGTTCGTCCCGCGCCCGAAGTAGTCGTGCAGGAGGCGGTATTCCTCGTACAGCGCGTCGTACGCCTTGGCCCGTTCGGGATCGGGCTCGTAGACGCGGCGCTGCACGCGGCCCATCGCCGCCGCCGCGGCCGGCACGTCCGGGTACGCCCCGGCGGCCACCGCCGCGTGGATCGCCGAGCCGAGCGCGGGCCCCTGCTCCGAGCCGAGGATCGACAGCGGCCGGCCGGTGACGTCCGCGTACAACTGCATGAGGAAGGCGTTCTTCAGCAGGCCGCCGGCCGCGACCAGCTCGCGGACCGGCAGGCCCGAGCCCTCGAACGCGTCGACGATCGTCCGCGTGCCGAACGCGGTGGCCTCGACCAGTGCCCGGTACGTGTCCTCCGGCTTGGTGGCCAGCGTCTGGCCCACGATGACGCCGGACAGCTCGTGGTCGACCAGCACCGACCGGTTGCCGTTGTGCCAGTCGAGCGCGACGAGCCCGTGCTGCCCGACCCGCTGCGCCGCGGCCAGCCCGCTCAGGTACTCGTGCGGGGAGACGCCGAGCCGCTCGGCCTCGGCACCGTACTCGGCCGGCAGCGACGAGTCGACGAACCAGGCGAAGATGTCACCGACGCCGCTCTGGCCCGCCTCGTAGCCGTACCCGCCGGCGACGATGCCGCCCTCGACCACGCCGCACATGCCGGGGACCTCGGCCAGCGTCTCGCCGTTCATCACGTGGCACGTCGACGTACCCATGATCATGACCATCTGGCCCGGGTCGATGGCCTGCGCCGCGGGCGCGGTGACGTGCGCGTCGACGTTGCCGACGGCCACCGCGATGCCCTCGGTCAGGCCGGTCCAGGCGGCGGCCTCCGCGGTGAGCCCGCCGGCGCGGGCGCCGAGCGGCAGCAGCGGGTGCTCGATCTTCGCCACGAAGCCGGCGAAGTCCGGGTTGAGCGCGGCCAGGTACTCGGCGCTCGGGTACTGCCCGTCCTGGAAGATGCCCTTGTAACCGGCGGTGCAGACGTTGCGGGTCTCGGCGCCGCACAGCTGCCAGATGATCCAGTCGGCCGCCTCGATCCACCGCTCGGCGCGGGCGTAGACCTCCGGGTCCTCCTCCAGCAGCTGCAGGCCCTTGGCGAACTGCCACTCCGAGGAGATCTTGCCGCCGTACCGGTTGATCCAGGGCTCGCCGCGCTCGTGCGCCAGCGCGTTGATCCGGTCCGCCTGGCCCTGGGCCGCGTGATGCTTCCAGAGCTTCGGGTACGCGTGCGGGCGCCCCACCAGGTCGGGCAGCGTGCACAGCGGGGTGCCGTCGGCGAGCGCGGGCAGCACCGTACAGGCGGTGAAGTCGGTGGCGATGCCGATCACGCTGGCCGGGTGGATGCCGGCGGCGGCGATCGCGGCGGGCACCGCGGTACGCAGCACCTCGAGGTAGTCCTCGGGATCCTGCAGGGCCCAGTCCGGCGGGAGCGCCTCGCCGGTCGCGGGCAAGGTGCGGTCGATGACGCCGTGCCGGTACTCGTGCACGGCCGTACCCACCTCGGCACCGTCATCGACGCGGACGACGAGGGCCCGCCCGGACAGGGTCCCGTAGTCCACGCCGATGACGTACCGATCGGTGTTGTTAGCGCTAACAGCTGAGCTCATCAAATGTCCTTCGCGGGGGATCGTCACTCGGGCGCTTGGGTGCTATCGCGGATCACGAACTCGGGCGGGATCACGACGCGGCGGCGGGTGCGGGGTGCCCCGTCGACCTGCTCCATGAGAAGGTCGAGGCTCTGCCTGCCCACCTCGCCGAACTCCTGCCGGAGCGTGGTCAGCGGGGGCGAGAAGAACTCCGCCTCCGGGATGTCGTCGAAGCCCACCACGCTGACCTGGCGGGGCACGTCGACGCCGGCCTCGCCGAACGCCCGGAGCGCGCCGATCGCCATCTGGTCGTTGGCGACAAAGACGGCGGTCAGGTCCGGCCGGTCGAGCAGGCTGCGCGCGGCCACGTACCCGGAACGCGGGCTCCAGTCTCCTCGTACGACGTCAGGCACCTCCCGTTCCTCGGCGAGGAGCACGTCGCGCCAGCCGCGCTCGCGCTCCTGGGCCTCGTGCCAGTCGATGGGTCCGGCGATGTGCGCCACGGTGCGGTGGCCGAGCGACAGCAGATGAGCGGTGGCCAGGCGGGCGCCGTGCTGCTGGTCGACGGCCACCGTCGGCAGCGGGCCTTTGCCACCCTCGACCGCCACGACGGGCACGTCCTTGGGCACGTGCCGCAGGGCCGCCGTGGTCGCCACATGCGGGGTGATCGCGATGATCCCCTCGACCGCCTGCGCCATCAGCGCCTCGAACGCGTCGCCGAACGACCGCCGGTCGACGCTGGGCAGGCTGGCGATGCTGATGGCGTACCCGATGTCGCGGGCGGCGCGCTCGATGGCGAGCAGCATCGACGCGGGCCCGTAGAGCGTGGTGTCAATGGAGATCACGCCGAGCGTGCGGGTCCGGCCGGTCACCAGCGCGCGGGCCGCGATGTTGGGCCGGTAGCCCAGCTCGTTCATCGCGGCGAGCACCCGCTGGCGGGTCACCTGGCTGACGGTCGGTTGATCGTTGATGACCCGGGACACCGTCATGTGAGACACTCCGGCGAGGCGGGCGACATCGACCATCCCGACCGCTCGCCGTACGCCGCGAGACGTGGACGGCTTGCCGTTGTCGGAGCGTCGCTCGGGCATATGTCTAGGGCCTGTTCTGTGGGTGTTCACGTTAACAGGCATGTTCACGGTTACCCACGGGTGTGTCAAGTCCGCTACGGAAACATTTCGGTAAGCCGATCGAAACCCCTGATTGGTCCACTGTGGATCGGCGCAGCGCTGGTGCCATGCGCCCGTGTTCGGGCCCGATCAAAGGCTCTTCCCGCGTCGATCAAGGCCCGTCCCGCGTCGATCAAGGACTTTCCCGTCGATCAAGGGCATATGGCCGCGCTTGGATCTCTTTTCCACGACCATTTGCCCTTGATCGACGCGCAGATCCTTGATCGACGCGAGCCGCGGGGCGCGAGCCGCGAGCCGCGAGGCCCACCCCGCGCGGTGATCATGAAGCTAGCGTCGCGGAGAGCGCTCTCTCCAACGCTAACTTCATGATCACCGCGGCGGGGGAAGGAAGGCGTTAGGCGGAGGTGGCGGTGGCTAGCTTGATGCCGAAGCCGACGAACAAGGCGCCCACCGCGCTGGTGGCACCCGCGGCCAGCCGGCGGCGACGGCGGAACTGGGTGGCCAGGTAGGTGCCCATGAAGATCAGCAGCGTCAGGTAGAGGACGCTCACCACCTGCGCGATCAGGCCCAGTAGCAGGAACGACAGGGCCGGGTACGCGTACTGCGGGTCGACGAACTGGATGAAGAAGGAGATGAAGAACAGGATCGCCTTCGGGTTGAGCAGGCTGATCACGGCGGCCCGCCGGAACGCGTGCGGGACGGGAGGCGGGGCGGGTGCCGCTGCGGCTGGCGAGGGCGGCGCCAGGCGCGCCACAGCATCGACAGGCCCACGTAGCCCAGGTACGCCGCGCCCGCGTACTTGATCACGAGGAAGAGCGGCGGGTACGCCTTCAGGAGCGAGGCGACCCCGCCCGCCGAGAGCACCATGAGCACCGTGTCGCCGAGGAAGACGCCCGCCGCGGCCCGGTAGCCGGACGGCACGCCGCGCCGGGCCGCCGTGGAGAGCACGAAGAGCGAGTTGGGCCCGGGCAGCAGGATGATCGCGATGGTGCCCAGTACGTACGTCCAGATGTCGGTGATCCCCAGCACCACGCCATCCTCACCCCACGACCGCTGGAGCGCGAAGCTTTTTCCGCAGGGTGGCACCGACCTGGGGCCATTCCGTGGCGGTCACCGAGTAGAGGACGGAGTCGCGCCAGGAGCCGTCGCCGCGGCGCCGGTTGGACCGCAGGACGCCCTCGCGGACCGCGCCGAGCCGGGCGATGGCCGCCTGCGAGCGCTCGTTGCGGATGTCGGTCTGCCAGGTGACCCGCACGGCGCCCAGCTCCTCGAACGCCCGGGTGAGCAGCAGCAGCTTGGCCTCGGTGTTGACGCCGGTGCGCCACCACCGCCGGCCGAGGAAGGTGCCGCCGATCTCCAGGGTGCGACCGGCCTCGTCGGGATAGACGTACTGCGTCACGCCGGCAACCTCGAGGGAGCGGGCGTCGCGCTGCACCCAGGCCACCCGCTCGGGAGTCTGGAGCACGCCGGCCACGAACGCCCGCATCTCGGCGAGGTCGCGCGGCTGCGGGCTGGTCAGGTGGGTCCACACCATGGCGTCGCGGGTCGCGGCGAACAGATCGTCCACATGGGACAGATCCAGGGGCTCCAGCAGGACGTGGTCGCCGCGCATGGGGGCCGGAGTGAGCCAGGGGGAGCGGGGCGCGCGCAGGTAGCCCGGGACCGGCACGGTCACGCCGGCGTCGGGCTCGGGCAGGCCGGGGGTGAGGCGCAGCGGCAGCACGCCCGCCCAGTACGGCAGCGCGAGGTCCTCTTCGTCGTCGATCACGCCGCCCACCCGCGCCTTGACCGAGACCTCGCGCAGCGTCAGCGCCAGCACGGCGGTCTCGGCGAGCTCCTTGCGGTTCGGCGGGCGGGTCTGCGCGGCCCGGCCGCGGCCGACCTTTTCGATCAGGGCGGTCATGGCGAGCCGCTTCTCCGCCTCGGTGGTGACGAGCCGGGCGGTGCCGTGCGCGACGACGGAGCGGTAGTTGGCGCTGTGGTGCATCTGGGAGCGGGCGTACACCAGGCCGTCGAGGTGGGTCACGGTCAGGCAGACGCGCAGGCCGTCCTCGCCGCGGGCGGCGAGCAGGGGGCGGCTGCCGGTGGAGCCGTGCAGGTACACCGTCTCGCCCACGCGCACGTGCAGCGTCGGCAGCACCCGCGGCTCACCGTCCACGGTGAATCCCATCGCGCAGTGGTACGCCTCGTCGATGATCGCGTGCGCGGTGGCGCGCTCGTAGGCGACCCGGCCACGGTCGCGGTTGGCGGTCGTGCGGTGCGTCTGCTCGTACACCCGCGCCCCCTTTGTTATAGTACAAAACTGTGACTGTGTCGGTACATTATCAGATCGCCGGGAGCACGTCCGCCGAGATTTCGGCCAGCGTGGAGTCGGGCGTGCGCACCGGCGGGCTGCCGGCCGGGGCCCCGCTGCCGGCCGTCCGGGCGCTCGCCGACCTGCTCGGCGTCAGCCCGGGGACGGTCGCGAAGGCGTACCAGACGCTGCGGCAGCGCGGGGTGATCGAGACCGCGGGCCGCAACGGCACGCGGGTCCGCCCGCGCCCGCCGGTCGTTTCCAGCCGCGGCATGCTCCGCCCGGCGGTCCCGGCCGGCGTGCTCGACCTCTCCTCCGGAGAGCCCGACGCCAGGCTGCTGCCGCCGCTCGGTCCGCACCTCGCGGCCATCGCCACCCAATCGCAGACCCCCATCGGGTACGGCGACGCCGGCGTCCTGCCCGACCTGGCGGAGCTGGTCCGGTCCCGCCTGACGGCTGACGGGGTGGACGCGCCGGCCGTCACGGTCACCAGCGGGGCGCTCGACGGCATCGACCGGCTGCTGGCGGCGCACCTGCGCCCCGGCGACCCGGTCGCGGTCGAGGATCCCGGCTGGGCCAACCTCCTCGACCTGGTCGCCGCGCTCGGGCTGCGCGCCGTACCCGTACCCGTGGATGGGGATGGGCCCACGCCCGCCGGCCTGCGGACCGCGCTCGCCGCGGGCGCCCGGGCCGTCGTGGTCACCACCCGCGCGCAGAACCCGACCGGCGCCGCGGTCACCGTGCCCCGGGCGGCCGCCCTGCGCGAGGTGCTGGGCGGGCACCCGGACGTGCTGCTCATCGAGGACGACCACGCGGCCGAGCTGGCCGACGTACCCCTGTGTCCGCTGGCTGGGGCGACGCGGACCTGGGCGTTCGTGCGGTCGGCCTCGAAGCCTTACGGCCCGGACCTGCGCGTCGCCGCGCTCGCGGGCGACGAGGCCACGGTCGCGCGCGTGGCCGGCCGGATGCGGATCGGCGCCGGCTGGGTCTCCACGCTGCTGCAGCGGCTGGTGATGCGGGTGTGGACCGACCGGTCCGTCGCGGCCGGGGTGGCCGCGGCCGGCGCGAGCTACGACCGGCGGCGGGACGCGCTGCACGCGGCGCTCACCGCCCACGGCCTGGTCGCGCACGCGCGGACCGGCATCAACGTCTGGGTCGAGGTCCCCGACGAGACGCGCGCTGTCACGGCACTGCGCGACAGCGGGTACGCGGTGGCGCCCGGCGCCCTGTACCGGCAGCGCACCGCGCAGGGCATCCGGATCACGGTGAGCCCGCTGTCCGAGGCGGACATCGCGGCGGTGGCCGACGCGGTCGCGGCCGCCGCATCTTCCGCGCCGGAATGGGGTAGAACATTCAGGTGACTGCCCAGGATTTCGTCCCCGACGGCGCGCGGACGCTCGACGAGCTGAAGGCCGCCGCGGCGTCGTGCAAGGGCTGCGAGCTGCACGAGGGCGCCACGCAGACGGTCTTCGGGCGGGGTGACACGCACGCCCGGGTGGTGTTCGTCGGCGAGCAGCCGGGTGACGTGGAGGACCAGAAGGGCCTGCCGTTCGTCGGGCCGGCCGGGCACCTGCTGCGGCGCGCGGTCGACGCCGCCGGCATGGACCCGCGCCAGCTGTACATCACGAACTCTGTCAAGCACTTCCGGTTCGAGCTGCGGGGCAGGCGGCGCATCCACCAGACGCCCGACCGCACCCACATCGAGGCGTGCCGGCCCTGGCTGGTCGCCGAGTTTTCGCTGCTGCGGCCGCAGGTCGTGGTGGTGCTCGGCGCGACCGCGGCCAAGGCGCTGCTCGGGCCGTCGTTCCGGGTCACCCAGTCGCGCGGCCGGGTGCTGCCCTGGCCCGACTCGGCCCAGCGCCCGCAGGACTTCGCTGCGCCGGCCAAGCTGGTCGCCACCATCCACCCGTCGGCGGTGCTGCGCGCCGACAACCAGGAGATCGCGTACAACGGTTTGGTCGCGGACTTGACCGTGGCGGCTCGCGTGCTGAACTGAGAGGCATGGAGCAGCAGCTGTACGACCCGATCCACGAGGAGTTCCGCGCGCTGTGCCGGGAGTTCCTGGCCCGGGAGGCGGTGCCACACCACGCCGCGTGGGAAGACGCCGGCATCGTGGACCGCGAGGTCTGGCGCAAGGCGGGCGCCACCGGGCTGCTCGGCATGGACGTCGCCGAGGAGTACGGCGGCGGCGGTCAGCGCGACTTCCGCTTCAACGCGGTGCTGGTCGAGGAGATCGTCGGCTCGGGCTGCTCCGGGCTCGGGTTCGGGCTGCACAACGACGTCGTGGCGCCGTACCTGACCGACCTGAGCACCGAGGAGCAGCGCAAGCGGTGGCTGCCCGGGTTCTGCTCCGGCGACATCGTCACCGCCATCGCGATGAGCGAGCCGGGCGCGGGTTCCGACCTCGCCGGCGTGCGTACGTCGGCGGTGCGCGACGGCTCCTCGTACGTCCTCAATGGACAGAAGACGTTCATCACCAACGGCGACATGGCCGACCTGGTCGTGATCGTCGCCAAGACCGCGCCCGACGAGGGTGCCCACGGCGTGAGCCTGATCGCGGTCGAGCGCGGCACGCCCGGCTTCAGCCGCGGCCGCCGGCTGGAGAAGGTGGGCCAGAAAGCGAACGACACCGCCGAGCTCTTCTTCGACGACTGCCGGGTGCCCACCGACAACCTCATCGGCACCGAGAACCACGGCTTCTACCACCTGATGGGCAACCTGCCCCGGGAGCGGCTCAGCATCGCGGTGGCCGCCGTCGCCGCCTGCGAGCGGCTGCTGGCCATCACCCTGGAGTACGCGGGGACCCGCGAGGCGTTCGGGCGGCCGATCGGGAGGTTCCAGCACAACCGGTTCCTGCTGGCCGAGCTGGACACCGAGGTGACGATCGCGCGGACGTTCCTCAACCACTGCATCCGGGAGTTCAACGAGGGCCGGCTGACCGTGGTGGACGCCGCGAAGGCCAAGTGGTGGACCACCGAGCTGCAGAACAAGGTGGCCGACCGGTGCGTCCAGCTGCATGGCGGGTACGGCTACATGCTGGAGTACCCGGTGGCCAAGGCGTGGCTGAACAGCCGGGTGCAGACCATCTACGGCGGCACCACCGAGATCATGAAAGAGATCATCGGCCGTAGTCTCGGGCTGTGACCCTGGTTTTGGAGGACGTCCAGCGGCGCACCTTACGGGTGCTCTTCTGCACGCAGATCATCGGCGGGATGGGTGTCGCCATCGGCTTCTCCGTCGGCGCGCTGCTCGCCGCCCGGCTCGGCGGCACCGGTATCTCCGGCCTCGCCGCGAGCGCCGCCGTCGTCGGGGCGGCGTTGCTGGCGGTGCCGGTCACCCGGATCACCAACGCCCGCGGCCGGCGCTGGGGCCTGGCCACCGCGTACACCGTCGGGGCCGTGGGCGGCGCGCTGGTCGTGACCGCCGCGGTGACCCGGTGGGTGCCGCTGCTCTTCGTGGGCATGCTGCTCTTCGGCGGCGGGACCGCGGCCAACCTGCAGGCCCGGTACGCGGCCGTGGACCTGGCGTCGCCGTCCTCGCGGGGCCGGGACCTGTCGCTGGTCGTCTGGGCGACCACCATCGGCGCGGTGGCCGCGCCCAACTTCGCCTCGCTCGCCGATGACGCCGTGCACGGGCTGGCCGTGCCGGCGCTGGCGGGGCCGTTCGTGTTCAGCGCCGTCGCATTCGGTCTGGCGGCCGGCGTACTCGTGCTGCTGTTGCGGCCCGACCCACTGCTGGCCGCGCGGCGCGCCGCGGAGGCCGTGCGGGCACCTGCGCGCGGCTCTTTTGGGCTTGCGCTGCGGGCGGTGGCCGAGCGGCCCGCGGCCCGGCTCGGCGTGGCGGCCGTTGCCGTCGGTCACCTGGTCATGGTCGGGGTCATGACGATGACGCCGGTGCACATCGGGGAGTCGCACGGCGAAGCGGACGTGCTGCGCGTGGTCGGCATCGTGCTGAGCCTGCACATCGCCGGGATGTACGCGCTGTCGCCGGTGGTCGGGCTGCTCACCGACCGGCTCGGCCGCCGGCCGGTCATCCTCTGCGGCGTCGCGGTGCTGCTCGTCGCGTGCGCGGTGGCCGGGACGGCGGGGCACGACACGGTACGGCTTTCGGCCGGTCTCGTCCTCGTTGGACTTGGTTGGTCCTGCACGATGGTGGCCGGCTCGACGCTGCTGTCCGAGTCGGTGCCGATCGAGGTGCGCCCGGCCGCGCAGGGCCTGTCCGACCTGGTGACGGGGCTGGCGGGGGCGTCGGCGGGTGCGCTCAGCGGGCTCGTGGTGGAGCTGAGCGGGTACGCCGCGCTGACCCTGCTCGCGGCGATCGCGACCGTGCCGCTGACCGCCCTCGCGCTGCGGCCCGCGCCGGCCCGCAATTGAACGGGCGCCTCGGGCGTCTATCTGGTTGTGAATGACTTCGAAGCCTTCTACCGGAGCCGGTACGGTCCGCTCGCGGCGCAGCTGTACGCCTACCTCGGCGACGCGGCGGAGGCCGAGGACGTGGTTCAAGAGGCGTTCCTGCGGGCCTGGCAGCGCTGGGACGCGGTGAGCGGGTACGAGGACCCGATCGCCTGGGTGCGCAAGGTCGCCTGGAACCTGGCGGCCAGCCGGTGGCGCCACCTGCTGATGGCGGCGCGCGTGCGGTTGCGCCTGCTCGGGCGGGCCGACGCGGAGCCTGTACGCCCGGATCACGTCGCGCTCGTGGCCGGGCTGCAGCGGATCCCCGACAGACACCGGCGGGCGCTGGTCCTGCACTACATCGCCGACCTGCCCGTGGCCGAGGTCGCCGCACAGCTCGACGTGCCGAAGGGCACGGTCCTGTCGTGGCTGCACCGCGGGCGCCAGGAGTTGGCGGCGCACCTCGGGCCGGCTCATCAATCCTCCGTAGAAAGTGGTGCAGCATGACCGACCGGATCGAGTCGCTGATGACCGAGTTTCGGACGACGGCGCCCGCGGGGTTCACCGCACCGCCCGTCGAGCAGATCACCGGGGCGGCCCGGCACCGCTCGGGCCGGCGCACCGTCGTGGCGGTCGCCGCGCTCGGTGCCGGCGTGATCGCGATCGCGGCCGCACCCGTCGTGTTGTTCGGCGGCGGCGACGGCAAGGAGCGTGCGCCGATGCCCCCGGCGGCCAACCGCCGGCGACCACGCAACCGGGCCTGCCGGGGCGCATCGACCTGGAGACGTTCCGCACCCGGTTGCCGACCATCGCGCAGCCTGGCACGGCCGGGGCGCCCGCGTGTCCGGGCGGCGAGGTGGTCTTCCACAGCGACGGCATGAACCCCGCGACCGCGACCGTGGGCACCACGACGTACCAGATCGGCGGCCACCCCACCATGCCGGACCACAGCCTCTCCGCGGCCATGGGCGACCTCGACGGCGACGGGGTGAACGAGATCATCACCACCATCGCCTGCGCGCCCGAGGGCGGGCGGCGGACCGTCAACCTGTACGTGTTCAAGCGCGTCGACGACGGCTACCAGGTGCTCGACGTGCCCGTCTCGGACAACCGCCGGTTCGACTCGCCGCGGCCGATCCTGGACAGCTTCGGCGTGACCGGCGACACCCTCGCCGTGACGCTCGACGACCTCGACGCGCAGCCCGAGATCCCGCCGTCGGCGATCCCGGACGGGCAGCCGGACAACCCGCGCGAGGTGGTCATGCGCTGGAACGGCGAGACGTTCCAGCCGCGGGTGGGCTCTTATACATGGTGAGCTAGTTTTGCCGGGTGCGGTTGACGGACTTCTGGGCGCGCTTGGAGCAGGCATTCGGGCCCGGGTACGCGGCGAGCCTCGCCTCCGACCAGGTGTTGCCCCAGCTCGACGGCCGCACCATCCGGCAGGCCCTCGACGCCGGCACCCCCACCGTGGTGGTTTGGCGGGCCGTGGTCGCCGCGTACCCCGAGCGGGTGCCCCGCCAGCTGCATTGATGTCTCTTCGGCGGGTCGTTGCTTGCGTCGTACAGGTGTTCGGCTATTGTCCACAGCTGGGGCGCTTGTCCACAGGTCACGGCCCGTCGGCTGTTTTCTGTCAGACCCAGCGCCTAGCGTGTCCGCGTGACGAGAAGCTCTTCGGCGAAGACGCCCGCTAAGACGGCGAATGTAGGGGTGGCGGCAATGGCGGCAATACCTGACCGGGAGAAGGCACTCGACCTCGCTCTTGCGCAGATCGACAAGCAGTTCGGCAAGGGTTCGGTCATGCGGCTGGGGGAGCGCCCGGTCGTGCAGACCGCGATCATCCCGACCGGCTCGATCGCGCTCGACGTGGCGCTCGGCGTCGGCGGCCTGCCGCGCGGCCGGGTGGTGGAGATCTACGGACCGGAGTCGTCGGGTAAGACGACCGTGGCGCTGCACGCGGTGGCCAACGCGCAGCGGGCCGGCGGCATCGCGGCGTTCATCGACGCCGAGCACGCGCTCGACCCGGAGTACGCCAAGGCGCTCGGCGTCGACACCGACCAGCTGCTGGTCTCCCAGCCCGACACGGGTGAGCAGGCCCTGGAGATCGCGGACATGCTGATCCGCTCCGGCTCGCTCGACGTCATCGTGATCGACTCGGTGGCGGCGCTGGTGCCGCGCGCCGAGATCGAGGGCGAGATGGGCGACAGCCACGTGGGTCTGCAGGCGCGGCTGATGAGCCAGGCGCTGCGCAAGATCACCGGCATCCTCAACAACACCGGCACGACGGCGATCTTCATCAACCAGCTCCGCGAGAAGATCGGCGTGATGTTCGGCTCGCCCGAGACGACGACGGGTGGCCGCGCGCTGAAGTTCTACGCGTCGGTCCGCCTCGACGTACGGCGGATCGAGAGCCTCAAGGACGGCACCGACGTGGTCGGCAACCGGACCCGCGTCAAGGTGGTCAAGAACAAGGTGGCCGCCCCGTTCAAGCAGGCCGAGTTCGACATCATGTACGGCAAGGGCATCTCCCGCGAGGGCTCGCTCATCGACGTCGGCGTCGAGCAGAGCATCATCCGCAAGTCCGGCGCCTGGTACACGTACGACGGGGACCAGCTGGGCCAGGGCAAGGAAAAGGCGCGCGAGTTCCTGAAGGAAAACCCTGACGTGGCCGCCGAGATCGAGAAGAAGATCCTGGAAAAGCTCGGCGTCGGGCAGGGTGCGGGCGACGAGGCCGGCGGCCCTGAGCTGCCGCCGGTCGACTTCTGACGACGGTCACGATGGCCGGACGACGGCGGGGAGCGCGCTCGGGGCGGGGTTGGGATGCCGCCCCACCTCGGGCGCGCGCGACCCCGGCCCAGGCGCGTCCAGCGGCCCAGCCCGAGGAGCGAGACGAGGCCGAGCAGGCCCGGGAGATCTGCCTCAAGCAGCTCGCGGTGCGTCCGCGTACCCGGGCCGAGCTGGCCGCCGCGCTCGCCAAGCGGGGGATCTCGGCGGAGGTGGCCGGCGAGGTGCTCGACCGGTACGACGAGGTCGGCCTGATCGACGACGCCGCGTTCGCGCGGGCCTGGGTGTCCAGCCGCCACCACGGGCGCGGGTTGGCGCGCCGGGCGCTGGCCAGCGAGCTGCGCCAGCACGGCGTCGACGCGGAGACCGCCGGAGCCGCCCTGGAGGATCTCGACCCGGACACCGAGGCGGCCACCGCGCGGGCGCTGGTCGACCGCAAGCTGCGTACCGCCACGGGGGCGCCCGACGCGGTCTTCCGGCGGCTGGTGGGCATGCTGGCCCGCAAGGGCTACCCGCCCGGGGTGGCGATCCGGGCGGTCAAGGACGCCATGGCCGACCTCCCCGACGACATCGACGAGGACGCGTTCATCGGGGAGTAGTGGACAGTGTTCATTGTCGCCCTCAACGGGGGAGTGCGGCGCGACGAGCATCCCGCGGTGCCGATCACCCCGGCGGAGCTGGCCGCCGACGCGGTGCGCTGCGAGAGCGTGCTGGCCGGCGCCGTGCACATCCACCCGCGTGACGTGGACGGCCGGGAGTCGCTGGCCGCGGAGGCCACCGGGGCAGCCGTCACGGCGCTGCGGCGAGCGTGTCCGGCGCTCCCGGTCGGGGTGAGCACCGGCGCCTGGATCGAGCCGGATCCCGACGCGCGCGTGGCGGCCGTACTGAGTTGGATGAATGTGCCGGACTTCGCCTCGGTCAACGCCCATGAAGAGGGGGCCGAGCGGGTCGCGGCCGCCCTGCACGCCCGCGGGATCGGCGTCGAGGCGGGGCTGTGGACCCCGGCGGCGGTCGAGGCATACCGGGGCTGGCGCGTCCCGTGCGTCCGGCTCCTGCTGGAGTGCATGGAGCCGGACGAGGACGCGGCCCTGGCGAACGCGGCGGCGATGCTGGCCGCGCTTCCGTCCACCGGGGTGCCGCCGGTGCTGCTGCACGCGGAGGGCCCGGCGGTCTGGGCGGTCATCCGGGAGGCGGTGCGGCTCGGGCTCGACACCCGCACAGGGCTGGAGGACACCCGGACGATGCCGGATGGCACGATGGCAGCCGGCAACATCACTCTGGTGGAAGCGGCGGTAACCTTTGGGGTGACTTAGATCAAGCCCTTCGGGTGGGCCTTGATCGGCCATTTGCTGCTCGGCGTGGGCCGAAAAATGTGCCGCGTTCGTGACTCGTCCCGGATTGCCCGTACCGGTCATGACCTGCGCGTGAGCGGTCCAATGCCGTACGTCCCGGCTTCGGTCGGATCATGGGTCCTTGACCGAACCGCCACTCGCGACCTAGCCTCGCGTTACAGACGAGAAGGCCCGACCAATCGCAGGCTAATCGCACAACATAGATCGCGTAACAGTACGGCATCACTTTAGATCCGTCGTCGACCGGGCCGCGTCGGCGACGGCGTGACATAACTGGCCAGTGGCGAGGCCCCGAGGGGCGTCGCCGGTGGTCCGTATCCGCGGCCCGCTGCCTCGGTCGGGCGTTCGACAGCCGTATGGCGCGTCAACAGGAGGGCACAACTCTCCGGCGTCACGGCGGCGAAGGGAGGCGGCATGGGCGGGGTAGAGGCAGTACTGCTGATCGCGGTGCTGGCGCTGGCCGTACTCGTGCTCGGCGGTCTTGTTTTTGGGGCGCGGGCGTTGCGCGGACTCACCGCGTTCCAGCCGGCGACGGCGCGGGTCGACGACCCGGCGTACACGGCGGAGCTGGACCGGCAGGAGCAGTCCCTGGCCGCGCTGCGCAGCGCGGCGGGCGAGGCGTCGTCGGCGGTGGAGCAGGCCAAGACGGCCGCGACCACCGCCCGCACGGACGCCGCGGAGGCCAAGGCCGAGGCGCGCGCGGCCCGGGCGGAGGCCCGCCGCGTGCTCGACACGGCGCGGGCCGAAGCGGACACCATCCTCGAACGGGCCCACCGGCAGGCCGAAACGGACGCCGAGCAGGTGCGGACGGCGGCGCGGCGCAGCGGCGAGCGGGAGATCGCCATGCTGACCGAGGCCGCCAAGGAGCAGGCCGCCGAGCTGGAACGCCGGACCTCGCGGATCGACGACCGGGAGCGGCTGCACAGAGAGGAGGCCGACCGGCTGGCCGAGCGCGACCGCCGGACCGCGGCGGCGGAGGCCGAGCTCACCGACCGGGAGGCGGCGCTCCTCGCGCGCGAGTCGACGCTGGCCGAGGCCGAGGTGGTACGCCGGCGCGAGCTGGAACGGATCGCCGGGCTGACCGTGGACGCGGCGCGCGCCGAGCTGGTCGAGGCCATCGAGGGCCAGGCCAAGCGGGAGGCGGCGCTGCTCGTCCGGGACATCGAGAGCGACGCCCGCAACACCGCCGAGCAGCGCGCCCGGCACATCGTGGTGGACGCGATCCAGCGGGTGGCCAGCGAGCAGACCGCGGAGAGCGTGGTCAGCGTCCTGCACCTGCCCGGCGACGAGATGAAGGGCCGGATCATCGGGCGCGAGGGGCGCAACATCCGCGCGTTCGAGTCGGTGACCGGCGTGAACCTGATCATCGATGACACGCCCGAGGCGGTGCTGCTGTCCTGCTTCGACCCGGTACGCCGGGAAATCGGCCGGCTCACCCTGGAAAAGCTGGTGCTCGACGGGCGGATCCACCCGCACCGCATCGAGGAGGTCTTCGAGACCGCCAAGCACGAGGTGGAACGGCTATGCGAGCGCGCGGCGGAGGACGCGCTGGTGGAGGTCGGGATCACGGACATGCACCCCGAGCTGATGACGCTGCTGGGGCGGCTGCGCTACCGGACCTCGTACGGGCAGAACGTGCTCAAGCACCTCGTCGAGACCGCCCACATCGCCGGCATCATGGCCGCCGAGCTGCGGCTGGACGCCCAGATCATCAAGCGGTGCGCGTTCCTGCACGACATCGGCAAGGCGCTCACCCACGAGGTGGAGGGCAGCCACGCGCTGATCGGCGCCGACCTGGCCCGCAAGTTCGGCGAGTCCGAAGAGGTGGTCCACGCGATCGAAGCGCACCACAACGAGGTCACGCCGCAAACCATCGAAGCGGTTCTCACGCAGGCGTCCGACGCCTGCTCCGGCGGGCGGCCGGGGG
Source organism: Phytohabitans rumicis (assembly GCF_011764445.1). Lineage (NCBI taxonomy): Bacteria > Bacillati > Actinomycetota > Actinomycetes > Micromonosporales > Micromonosporaceae > Phytohabitans > Phytohabitans rumicis. Next base: position 2,716,356 of record NZ_BLPG01000001.1, on the reverse strand, counting down.
CGCGGCGGGAGAGCCTGGAGGCGTACGTCAACCGGCTGGAGCGGATCGAGGAGATCGCCGGCGGAAAGTCGGGCGTGGAGAAGGTCTTCGCGATGCAGGCCGGGCGCGAGATCCGGGTGATGGTCAAGCCGGACGACGTCGACGACATCGGCGCGGCGGTGCTGGCCCGGGACGTGGCCAAGCAGATCGAGGAGGAACTGACGTACCCCGGCCAGATCCGGGTGACGGTGGTCCGCGAGTCCCGGGTAACCGAGATCGCCCGCTAACACGGCCCACTCCCCGCCCCGCGCACTCTCCCCGCCGTGCACTCTCCCCGCCGTGCACTCTCCCCGCCGTGCACTCTCCCCGCCCCGCGCTGCGCCGGCCCACCGCGTCCATCAAGGCCCGCCGCGTGCTGCGCTGGCCCGCGTCGATCAAGGCCCGCCGCGTCGATCAAGGGCAAACGGCCGTGCTTTGATCTCCGATCCACGACCGTTTGCCCTTGATCGACGGGCTTTTCCTTGATCGACGAAGGTCGCGGAGGGGTGTGCGAGGGCCCTCGGGGTCGCCCGTGGCGGCGTTCGTGCAGCGCATGTGTGGCGTTCGCGGGCGGCGCCCACCCCAGTGGGGTGCCCCGGTTGGGTGTTGTCGCGTGAGAAGGGTGCCCTTGTCGTCGACTTTGATGCCGGTCGTGGGCGAGAGGGGGGCGGCTCGTCGCCCGGCTCTCCATCCGTACGGCGATCAAGGACTTTGACGCCGATCAAGGGCAAACGGCCGTGCTTTGATCTCCGATCCACGGCCGTTTGCCCTTGATCGGCGTCAAAGTCCTTGATCGACGCGGCGGGCCTTGAACGGCGGGGGCTGCGCGGACAGCGGCTAGCCCTGGGGCTCTACCGCCGTGGCGGCCTTGGCGGCCTCCTCGATCGCTCGGGGAGCCTTGCCGCGGCGCTTGGTACGTCGTTCGAGCCATTGGGCCAGGGTGGTCAGCAGCCAGTTGATGATGATGTAGATGATGGCCACCACGATGGCTGCCGGCACGATGTTGACCTTGAGGGCCCCCACCTCGTTGACGCCCTTCTGGAGCAGCTCGGGGTACGCCACGATGTAGCCGAGGGCGGTGTCCTTGAGCAGGACGACGAGCTGGCTCACGATGACCGGGAGCATCGCTCGGGCGGCCTGTGGCACGAGGATGTTCTGCATGACCTGGCTCTTGCGCATGCCGACCGCGTACGCCGCCTCGGATTGCCCGCCCGGCACGGCGCGGATGCCCGCGCGGAACGCCTCGGCCAGCACCGATCCGTTGTAGAGCGTCAGGCCGATCACCACGGCCCAGAACGCCGGCACCGGGCCCTCGATGAGGAACGGCACGCCGTAGAAGATGAAGAAGATCATCAGCAGCAGCGGTACGGCGCGGAAGAACTCCACGACCATGCCGGCCGGGATGCTGATCCACCGGTGCTCGGAGAGCCGGCCGACGGCGAAGATGATGCCGAAGGCGAGCGACAGCACCATGCCCGTGACCGCGGCGGTCAGCGTCGCCTGCAGACCTTTCCAGATGAAGTTGACCCAGATGTTCTGTTCGGTGAAGGGCTTCCAGAGCCGCGACTCGAACTGGCCCTTCTCGTCGAACTTGAGGTAGATCCACCACAACAGCGCGAGGAGGGCCACGCCGAAGACGGCGGTCAGGAGGCGGTTGCGCAGCCGCGCCCGCGGGCCCGGGTGGTCGTAGAGGACCGTGGTGTCGCTCATTTACCGCCTCACCGCGAGTCGATTGGCCAACCAGCCGAAGAAGTAACCCGTCGGCACGAGGAAGAGGACGAACGTTCCGGCGAAGACGAGGAAGATTTCGATGACCGCGTCGCCGTTGGCGTTGATCAGTTCCTTCATCGCGTTGGAGGACTCCATGACGCCGATGGTCCCGGCGATGGTGCTGTTCTTCGCGAGGGCGATGAAGACGCTGCCCAGCGGGCCGATGACCGCACGGCCGGCCTGGGGCAGGATGATGATCCGCAGGATCTGGATGAAGGTCAGCCCGACCGCTCGCGCCGCTTCGGCCTGGCCGGGCGGCACGGTGTTGATGCCGGAGCGAAGCGCCTCGCAGACGAACGCCGCGGTGTACACGGACAGTCCGACGACGGAGAGCCAGTAGTTGTTGAGGTTCAGGTCGTCCGAGAGGCTCAGGCCGAGCGTCGAGAAGAGACCGAAGTAGCAGAAGAAGATGATCAGAGTAAGCGGCGTGTTGCGGAAGATGTTGACCCACGCCGTGCCGAAGCCGCGCAGCACCGGGATCGGCGACACCCGCATCGCCGCAAGCAGTACGCCCAGCACGAGCGCGATCACCGCGGACGCGGCGGTCAGCTTGAGGATCCAGAGGAACCCGGTCAGGTAGAGGTCGAGGTTGGCCTCGTCCTGGAAGACGTGCATGGAGTCACTCCTGTCGCCAGCAAGCGGGTGGGGCCGACGCGCGGCCGGCCCCACCTCGCTCCGTGCTCAGCTGCAGTTGGTCAGCTTGCTGGTGTCCAGCGTGGGAGCGGCCTTACCGCTCTTGCCGAGGGTGGAATCCCAGGCGGCCTTGTACGAGCCGTCCGCGGCGGCCGCGGTGAGGATCTCGTTGATCTTCTTGCAGCCATCGCTGTCGTCCTTCTTCAGGCCGATGCCGTACGGCTCGGTGGAGAAGGTCTTGCCGACGACCTTGAACTTGCCGGCGTACTCAGCCTGCGACGCGTAACCGGCGAGGATGATGTCGTCGGTGGTCACCGCGTCGACCTGGCCACCCGCGAGCGCGGTCACGCACTTCGAGTACGCGTCGAACTGCTGGAGTTGCGCCTTCGGGTACTCGGTCTGGATCCGCTTGGCCGGCGTCGACCCGGACACCGAGCAGACCTTCTTGCCGTCGAGCGACTCCGGGCCGGTGATGGTCGAGTCGGTCGGCACCAGCAGGTCCTGGCCGGCGATGTAGTACGGGCCGCCGAAGTTCACCTTGGTCTTGCGCTCGTCGTTGATCGTGTACGTCGCGACGACCAGGTCGACGGTGCCCTGCTGGATGAACGGCTCCCGGTTGGCCGACACGGTGGTCTTCCACTCGATGCCGGACTCCGGCACGCCGAGCCCCTTGGCAAGGATCTTGCCGATCTCGATGTCGAATCCCTCGTACGTGGTGCCGGTCTGCAGCCCGAGGCCGGGCTGGTCGCCCTTGACGCCGATGACGAGCTTCTTCTGGCCCTGCGCCTTGCCGATGATGCCGCTGGCCGTGGTGCCGCCGGTGCCGGTGTCGTCACCGTCGTCGCCACCGCAAGCCGCGACGCCCAGCGAAAGCACCGCAGCCGCGGCGATCGCCGTCATCCGCGAAATACGCATTGTCATTCTCCTCCTTACGAGGGAGCCCCCGATACGAGGGAGCACCCGATCGGTGCGCTCCACAGTGGACGCTTAGTGCGTCAGGATCTTCGAGAGGAAGTCCTTGGCCCGCTCGCTCTTCGGGCTGCCGAAGAACTCGTCGGGCGGTGCCTGCTCCACGAGCTGGCCGTCGGCCATGAAGACGACCCGGTTGGCGGCGTGCCGCGCGAAGCCCATCTCGTGCGTGACAACCACCATCGTCATGCCCTCGCGGGCCAGCGACGTCATCACGTCGAGCACCTCACCGACCATCTCCGGGTCGAGTGCGCTCGTCGGCTCGTCGAAGAGCATGGCCTTGGGCTGCATCGCCAACGCACGGGCGATGGCGGCCCGCTGCTGCTGGCCGCCGGACAGCTGGGCCGGGTACTTTTCGGCCTGGCTGGCGATGCCCACCCGGTCGAGCAGCGACATGGCGCGCTCGCGCACCACGGCCGCCTTTTCCTTGCGTACCTTGATCGGCCCGAGCGTGACGTTTTGCAGGATCGTCTTGTGCGCGAACAGATTGAACGACTGGAACACCATGCCCACCTCGCTGCGCAGCCGGGCCAGGGCCCGGCCTTCAGCGGGGAGCGGCTTTCCGTCGAACACGATGCTGCCCGAGTTGATCGGTTCCAGGCGGTTGATCGCGCGGCATAGCGTGGACTTGCCCGAGCCCGAGGGCCCGATCACCACGACGACCTCGCCCCGATCCACCGACAGGCTGACGTCCTGCAGCACATGCAACGGACCGAACCATTTGTTGACCGCCTCGAGCACGATGAGCGGTTCGCCCGCTGTCACCTTCGTCCACCGTCCTGTAGGTCTCGATTGCCCTCGGTGCAGTCACTTTAAGCGGGTCGAAGTGTCGGAATGCCACTTAGATGGTCACGGAGGAGTAACAGCGGCCACGCGTGCCGTGCTGGACCGCCACCATCGTCGTATGAACCCCTCGGCCCGTATGTGGAGTTGGTCGGTGGACGCCGAGATACCTCCGGTGACGTTCTGCATGTCGCTGGGGGAGGTATTGGCACGCCCGGTCGTTCCGCTCGGTGCCGCCGATCCGCGCCGGTTGCCGCGTGATGTCATACTTTGCGATGTCTGGCACACTTCAGGCGATTTTCCGACGATGGTGGAGTGCTACGGGGTGCTGGACGACTTCGCCGAGGCGGTGGTCGTGGCGGCCGTGGCCCGGCTCATCGGCCACCGCTGCCTGGTGCCGGACGACACCCTCAACCCGGGCCGCCACCTGCTCGCCCTGCCGGACGGCACGCTGCGCCCGGCGCACGTCGACGTCGCCGACACCGAAGACGGTTCGGCCCACTCCAACGCGCGCCCGTGCACGATCGCGACGCAGCGCTGCCGCGAGTCGGTCGAGTGCCGCCAGTCGCGCTGGCTGCCCGATCAGGTGGTGGCGCTGGCCGACCTGGCCCTGGCCTGACGCTTCGCCTCGGTCCGCTCGGCCGGCGTGAGGGCGGTCGGGCTGGGGCGCACCACGAGGTCGGCGAGCAGCGTCCGCGTGGCGTCGGCCACCGCGGCGACCGCGGCGTGAAACGCCTCGGCGTTATGAGCGGCGGGGGTACGGAATCCCGAGACCTTGCGGATGTACTGCAGCGCGGCCGCCTCGATATCCGCGTCGGTCACATCTTCCGTGTACGGCTCCCGCAGCGTGACGATGCTCCGGCACATGGCAGTCCTCCCTCGCCCGATACTCTGGTCACTGTCATGAGTACCGCAACTGAGGGCAGCCCGCGTACCTACCAGGTGCGGACGTACGGCTGCCAGATGAACGTCCACGACTCCGAGCGGATATCCGGCCTGATGGAACAGGCCGGCTACGTGCGCGCCGCCGAGTCGGACAATCCGGACGTCGTGGTGTTCAACACCTGCGCGGTACGGGAGAACGCCGACAACCGGCTCTACGGCAACCTCGGTCACCTGCGTCCCGTGAAGGACCAGCACCCCGGGATGCAGATCGCGGTCGGCGGCTGCCTCGCGCAGAAGGACCGCGGCGAGATCGTCGCCAAGGCGCCCTGGGTCGACGTGGTCTTCGGCACCCACAACATCGGCTCGCTGCCGGCGCTGCTGGAGCGCGCCCGGCACAACGCCGAGGCCGAGGTGGAGATCCTGGAGTCGCTGGAGGTCTTCCCCTCGACGCTGCCGGCGCGCCGCGAGTCGACGTACGCGGGCTGGGTCTCGATCTCGGTCGGGTGCAACAACACCTGCACCTTCTGCATCGTGCCCGCGCTGCGCGGCAAGGAGAAGGACCGGCGGCCGGGCGAGGTTCTCGCGGAGGTCGAGGCGCTGGTCGCCGAGGGCGTGCTCGAGGTGACGCTGCTCGGCCAGAACGTCAACTCGTACGGCGTGGAGTTCGGCGACCGCCTCGCGTTCGGCAAGCTGCTGCGGGCGTGCGGCGGGGTGGACGGCCTGGAGCGGGTGCGCTTCACCAGCCCGCACCCGAAGGACTTCACCGACGACGTGATCGCGGCCATGGCCGATACGCCGAACGTGTGCCACCAGTTGCACATGCCGCTGCAGTCCGGCTCCGACGCGGTGCTCAAGGCGATGCGCCGCTCGTACCGGGCGGACAAGTACCTCGGCATCATCGAGAACGTCCGCGCCGCCATGCCGGACGCGGCCATCACCACCGACATCATCGTGGGCTTCCCCGGCGAGACCGAAGAGGACTTCCAGCGCACGCTCGACGTGGTGCGGGCGGCCCGCTTCGCCAGCGCGTTCACGTTCCAGTACTCCAAGCGCCCGGGTACGCCGGCCGCGTCGATGCCCGACCAGCTGCCGAAGCAGGTGGTGCAGGAGCGGTACGAGCGGCTGATGGCGGTCGTCGAAGACGTCACCTGGGCGGAAAACAAGGCGCTCGTGGGTGAGACGGTCGAGCTGCTGGTGGCCGTGGGGGAGGGCCGCAAGGACAGCCGCACCGGGCGGATGTCCGGGCGGGCCCGCGACGGCCGGCTCGTTCATTTCGCGACGGCGCCAGCCGGAGCGAACGGCCAGCACGGCGCGACCGGTGGGGCGGCGCAGATCCGGCCCGGCGATGTCGTGTCCACTGTGGTTACGTACGCGGCGCCGCATCACCTCAACGCCGACGGTGCACCGCTGAGTCACCGCCGCACCCGGGCCGGCGACGCGTGGGAGAGCGGGCGGGCACCCCGTACCCCTGGAGTCCTTTTGGGACTGCCGACGGTGGGTGCGCCGCCGGCGCAGGCCGCCGCTCCCGCGACAGCCTGCGCCCACGACTGAGATCGCTAGCTGGTGCAGGCGGCGCCGTTCAGGCGGACGCTCGCCGGTGCGGACGCCGTGCCGTTCGCGGTGAAGCCGATCGTCACCGACGCGCCGGCGGCGAGCGACGGTGCCCACGTCGGCGCGGCGGCCGTCACGGTCGTGCCGCTCTGCGTCACGGTGGCGTTCCAGCCGCTGCCCAGCGTCACGCCGGACGGCCAGGTCCAGGTGACGCTCCACGGGTTGAGCGCGCCGCCGGTGTTGCGCACCGTCAGGTTGCCCTGGAAGCCGCCCTGCCACGCGTTCGTCTGCGTGTACGTCGCGGTGCAGGCACCGGGAGCCGAGGTGGTCGGGTTGGTGGTCGGACCGCTCGACGTCGGGCCGGCGGACGTCGGGCCGGTCGTCGGGTTGCCGCCCACGGGCGCGATCAGGTACGGCTGCAGGATCGCCTGCTTCTCGGTGTTGATGTTGGTCCAGTCGTCCAGCGCGATGCCGCCCGTGTCACCGGAGTTCGGGTTCCACGACCAGTACGTGAACGACATGCCGTTGACCCCGGTGCCGGTGTACTTCATCAGCTCCTGGAGCCAGACCTTGTCCTTCGGGTCGGCCAGGGTGCTGCCGAACTCGCCCATCATGATCGGGGCGACGTTCTGCTTGTAGAGGTAGCCCCAGAAGCCGTCCCACAGCGCCGGCATGTTGGCCGGGTAGTTGGGCTCGTCGAACCAGTCCTGGTGGTACACCGAGATGGCGTACTCGTGGGGTGAGTAGACCAGCCGGTTCGCGACGTTGAGCCGGACCGGGAACGCGCCGGCCTTGGACAGGTTGCCGCCCCACCAGCCGCAGCTCTCGTCGTTGCTCGGGTCGCCGTCCCAGACGTTCGACAGGCCACCGCTCGGGCAGCTCACGCCCTCCACGAAGATCAGCCAGTTGGACTGTACGGCGAGGATCGCGTTGCCCGCCCGCTCGGCGGCGAGGCGCCAGTCGCGGCTCTCCACGCCGCAGCCCCAGCACGCGCCGGTCGCGTTCGGGTTGGTGCCCTCGGCGTGCGGCTCGTTGTGCAGGTCGGCACCGATGACGGTGGTGTTGCCGGCGTACCGCTGGGCGAGCATCCGCCAGTCCGCGATCCAGGTGGCCTCGGAGACGGTCGGCGTGTACCAGAGCGCGGACTGGCCGGCTGCGGTCGGGCGGTGCCGGTCCAGGATGACCCGCATACCCTTGGTGCCGGCGTAGTTGATGACCTTGTCGAGGATCTGCAGCGGGGTGTTGCCGACCAGGTCCGGGTTGACGAAGTCGTTGATGCCCGTGGCGGTGGCGCCCGGCTTGAGGGCGTCGTTCGAGAACGGGATGCGCAGCGTGTTGTAGCCCAGGCTGGCCATCTTGTCGAGCTGGTTGCGCCACGGGTTGTTCGACCAGAGGCCGTGGAAGGTCTTGTTGTCGGTCTCCATGCCGAACCAGTTGATGCCGGTCAGCCGTACCGTCGCGCCGGTGCTGTCGATGATCTTATTGCCGCTGGTGCGCAGGTATCCGGTGCCGGTGCCCGCCGCGAGCGCGGCCGGTGCCATGGCGATGGCGACGAGGAAGCCGGCGGCGGCGGTGGTGGCGACGGCAAGGGCGCTAGCAAGCGCTCTGCGTGACATTGCCAGGGTTCTCCGTTCATAGGAAAGCAGCGTCGAGGAAAGAACGTTGCCCTGGCTCCGCGGATCATTGTGACGCTTGTAAATGTATGAGTCAAACGAAGAGGGGCTCCCCCGCCGGGGAGCCCCTCTTCGTTCTTTGGGTGAGGAACGTCTAATGGGTAGCTGCGGCCACGGGTTCGCGTTCCTCGGCCGGCTCGGCGGTGCCGCTGGGTGCGTCGCCGTGTCCGGGCCACCATGCCTTGCGGCCCAGCAGCGCGGTGAGGCTCGGCACCAGGAACATCGACATCACGAACGCCGAGATGGCGATGCCGATGGCGACCGCGAAGCCCATCTCGGTGAGGAACGCGATGCCGCCCAGCATCATCGAGGCGAACGTGCCGGCCAGGATCAGACCGGCCGCGGCGACGGACGGGCCGCCGTGCTCGACGGCCAGGTCGGCCGCCGTACGCGGGTCGTTGCCGAGCCGCGCCTCCTCGCGGAGCCGGGCGATCATCAGGATGTTGTAGTCGGTGCCGATCGCCACCACGAAGAGGTACAGGATCGTGGGCAGCATGAACGACAGCCCGGCCCGGTCGCCGATGCCCTGGAAGACCAGGACCGTCGTGCCGAGCGTGGTGAAGAAGCCCAGCACCACCGCGAGCATCAGGTAGAGCGGCGCCACGACGGCCCGCAGCAGCAGCGCCAGGATCAACGCGATGAGCGCGCCCGCCACCGGGAAGATGACCCGCAGGTCCCGGCCGTTGGCGTCCCGGATGTCGGCGAAGACCGAGGTCGCGCCGCCCACGTACGCGGTGGTCCCGGACGGGGTGTTGGCGTGCGCCACGTCGCGCAGCTCGTCACCGGCCAGGTCGAGGGCCTCCTGCGAGTACGGGCTGTCGGCCAGCAGCAGGCTGATCTGGGCCGCCGTCCCGTCCTGGCTCAGCGTGGCCAACCCGGCCGGACCGGCCATGACCTGGCCGACGCCGGGCACCTCCTTGAGCTTGTTCGCGTACTGGTCCAGGGCGGCCTGGTCGAGCCGCTGCCCGCTGTCGCTGCGGACGTACACGGTGGTGGGGTTGAGCGCACCAGGCGGGAAGCCGGCCTGCAGGTCGCGGAAGCCCTGCGAGGACTCGGTGTCCTCGGGGAGCTGCGCGGTCTGGTCGTAGTCGGTCTGCATGGCGAGCGAGCCCAGCGCCAGGGCCACCATCAGGCCGCCGGACGCGAGCGCCACCACGGCCGGCCGCCGGCCGACGAACCTGCCGACGGCCTGCATCACGCTCCCGCGCGGGGCGCGCTGCCAGGACTTGGACGGCCAGAAGACCTTCGGGCCGAACAGCGAGACGACCGCGGGGACCAGCGTCACCGCCGCGATCGCCATCAGCGCCACCGCGATCGACAGCGACGGCCCGAGACTGGTGAACGCGCCGAACACGGCCAGCAGCAGCGCCATGAACGCGATCACGATGGCGCCCGCGGCCGAGGCGATGACCTCGCCGACCCGCGCGACGGACTTGACCAGGCCCTCCTTGCGGTCGTCGCCGGCGCGCAGCCGCTCCCGGTACCGGAAGAGCAGGAACAGGATGTAGTCGGTGCCGACGCCGTACAGGACGATGGTCAGGATGATCTGCAGTGACTGGTCGACCTGCAGGTCGGTCGCCTTCGCCACCAGGGCGATCAGGCCGGGCGCGATGGCGCTCACGACGCCGACCGTGACGATCGGCAGCAGAGCCGCGATCGGGCTGCGGTAGATCACCAGCAGCAGGATGATGATCAGCGCGACCGTGGCGATACCGACGATCACGAACGCGTTCTCGAAGGCGTCCTGGTTGTCCAGCTGCATCGCCACGTCGCCGGTGACGGCGAGGGTCAGCGGCGACCCGGTGACCTCGGACTTGGCGATGTCGCGGATCGACTGGACCGCGTCCATCACCTTCTGGTCGTCGGGGAGCCCTTCCAGGCCGGCGCTGACGAGCTGCACCTGCTTGTTGGGCGAGACCGCCTGCGGCCCGGTGACCACGCCGGTGACCCGCTCGATGTTGGCGGACTGGACCTTCTGGGCCAGCGTGCCGACCATCGAGGAGTCCGCGTCGGTCAGCGGCTGGCCGTCGGTACGCCGTACGACGATCGTGGCGGTCGAGTCGCTGGACTCCCCGAACGCGGACTCGGCCAGCTCCTGCGCCTTGACCGACTCGTAGCTGTTGGGCAGGAAGTTCGCCTGGTCCGAGCTGGTGACGTCGGACAGCGTGGGCGCGAAGACGACGATGGCGGCCGCGGCGATCACCCACCCCAGGATGACCTTCCACGGGTTGTAGACGACGAAGCGCCCCAACCGTTCGAACATGACTCCCCCTCAAGTCGACCGTCGGTCCTTACCGTCCGGCAAGTAGATGCCTACCTGCCGCACGGTAGATAGGATCTCAGCGTATGGCAAGTCGATTCACAGGATGATGCCGGAGGTGTGCTGAGAGGGTGCTGAGAGTGCGTGCGGGGGTATAGGTAGATACGATCGGCCCGCTGAGGAGGTGCACGACCGTGGTCGCTGAAGACACCAAGGCCCGGATCCGTGCCGTGGCGATGGAGTTGTTCACCGCGCAGGGGTACGAGCAGACCAGCCTGCGCGAGATCGCCGACCGGGTCGGGATGACCAAGGCATCGCTCTACTACCACTACCCGTCGAAGCAGGCGCTCCTGCTCGCGCTGGTGCAGCCGCTCGTCGACGACTGGCGCTGGGCGGTGGAGTACGCGGAGAGCCAGCCGCACAACCCGGACACGGTCCGCGTGGTGCTCGGCCAGTTCCTCGACGTCATGCTGCGGCACCGCAGCGCGTGCGCCCTCTTCATGCGCGACGTCCCCGCGGTGCTCGCCACGATCCAGCCGATCTGGGCCGAGGTGATCGAGCTGGCCAGCCGGTTGCACACGTGGCTGGCCGGCCCGGACCCGACCGACGTCGAGCGGATCCGTGCGGTGGCGGCCGCCGAGGCGCTCGGCGCCGCCCTCAACCCGCTGCCCATCCTGGCCGACGTGTCGCCCGCCGTGATCCGCGGCACCCTGCTGGACGCCGCCGCGGCGGTGCTCGGCCTGCCGCGCGTCCTTCGTGATCAAGGCGTCCCTCAAGTCGCTATGACGACTTGAAGGACGCCCTGATCACAAAAACTATGACGTCTGCTCGGCCAGCTGGAGGAACTGCCGCTTCGACGCGAGGGCCTGCTCGGCCTCGCGGATCCGCTTGGCGTCGCCCGCCGCGCGCGCCCGGTTGAGCCGCGCCTCGGCCTCGGCCACCTGCTCGCGCATCTGCGCCAGCAGCGGGTTGGCCGACGGCTCGGTGCGCCGCCACGCCGACTCCATCGCCTGACGTACCCGCTCCTCGACCGTGCGGAGCCGGCGGTCCAGACCGGTGGCCGACTCGCGCGGCACCCGGCCGGCGTCGTGCCACTGGCCCTGGATCTCGCGCAGCTTGGCCTGCGCGGCGCGCGGGTCGGCGTCGACGTCGATCGCCTCGGCCTCGGAAAGCAGCGCGTGCTTGCGGTCGAGGTTGCCGCGCTGCTCGGCGTCGCGGGCCGAGAAGACCTCGCTGCGCCGCGTGAAGAACGCGTCCTGGGCCGCCCGGAACCGCTCCCAGAGCCGCTGCTCGGCCTCCTTCGAGGCGCGGGGGGCGGCCTTCCACTGGGCCATGAGGTCCTTGAGCCGGGCGGCCGTGGACGCCCAGTCGGTGGACTCGGTGAGCGTCTCGGCCTCGACCACGAGCGACTCCTTGGCGCCCTGGGCCTGCTTGCGCTGGGCGTCGAGGGTCGCGAAGTGGGCGCCCCGCCGGCGGGTGAACGAGTCACGGGCCGCGGCGAACCGCTTCCACAGCTCGCCGTCGGTCTTCTTGTCGACGCCGCGGATGGTCTTCCACTCGTCGAGGATCTCCTTGAGCCGGTCCCCGGCCGTCTTCCAGCCGGTCGACTCGGCGGCCAGCTTTTCGGCCTCCTCGACCAGGGTGGTCTTGCGGGTCAGCGCCTCGGCACGAGCCGCCTCGCGAGCGGCGCGCGCCTCGCCGGCCTTCTGCTCGGCGAGGCTGGAGAGCTTGTCCAGCCGGGCGCACAGCCCGTCGATGTCACCGACCACGTGCGCCTCGGCGAGCTCGGCCCGCAGGCGCCGCACGCTCGCCAGGGAATGGGCCGCGTCCGCGGCGCCGGAATTCAGGCGGGCCTCGACCAGATTGACCTCGGTGACCTTGTCGGCGAACCGGCGTGCGAAATGGGCCAAACCCTCCTCCGGTGGCCCTGCTTGCCAGGACCCGACCACGCGCTCGCCTTCTGCGGTCTTGACATACACCGTGCCGTCGGCGTCCACTCGACCGAAGGCGGTCCAGTCGCTCATGTGCCCATCCTCGTTCTTCCCGGCACCGTCGGGTGGGGGTTACCCGGCGGCCACCGCCACAGCGCAGTATGTTTGCAGCGGAGTATCTCCCGGCATTGTCACAGGTCCAACCCGGTCCCCGTCGAGCGCTTGCGGTTGACCGTGACCATACGGTGTCCTTGGTCGCCTTGCGCCTGACACAGTTGCCTGACAGCTACCGTATTGACGTGCCCCTGGTCGCCGCTGCGGTCTGTCCCTATCCGCCCATGATCGTCCCAGAGATCGCCAGCGGCGCGGCCCCCGAATTGGCGGGGTTGCGCGCCGCATGCGACGTGGCGATACGCCGGATCGCCTCGTCCGGCGCCCGGTCGCTGCTGGTCCTGGGTAGCGATTCATCGACAATAGACTATGTATCTCCGACCCGGGGGTCCTTTTCGCCGTGGGGGCTGCCCGACGGCGATCCGCGCACTCCGCTGCCCCTCAGCCTTTCGGTTGGTGCCTGGTTGGTCAATCGGGCACTGGGTCAGAACCACACCTACCGGATGGCCACCGTCGCCGCGGACGAACCGGCCGATGGATGCGTGAGGTTCGGCCGCCGCCTCGGGGATGACGGCGATCCATGGGCGCTGCTCGTGATGGGGGACGGGTCGGCGTGCCGGGGCATCCAGGCCCCCGGGTACGACGACCCGCGCGCCAAGCCGTACGACGAAATGGTCGCGCGGGCCTTGGCGACGGCGGACCTGGACGCCCTGCTCGGGCTGGACCCGGTGCTGTCCGCGGAGCTGATGGTCGCCGGGCGGGCGCCATGGCAGGTGCTGGCCGCGGCCGCCGCCGGCGGGCGGTGGCGGGCCACCCTGGAGTACGACGACGCGCCCTACGGCGTGGCGTACTTCGTGGCGACCTGGGAGCGGGTGTGAGCGTCATCGCCGTGGTGGGGCCGACCGCGGCCGGTAAGTCGGCGCTGAGCATCGCGCTCGCCCACGCGCTCGGCGGCGAGGTGGTCAACGCCGACTCGATGCAGCTCTACCGGGGCATGGACATCGGCACCGCCAAGCTCACCCCGGCCGAACGCGAGGACGTGCCGCACCATGTGCTCGACATCTGGGCGGTGACCGAGCCGGCGAGCGTCGCGGCGTACCAGCGGCTGGCCCGCGCGGCGGTGGACGGCATCCGGGCGCGCGGCCGGGTGCCGATCGTGGTCGGCGGCTCCGGGCTGTACGTGCGGGCGGTGCTGGAGGAGTTCGAGTTCCCGGGCACCGACGCGGCGGTTCGCGCGCGCCTCGAAGACGACCTGTCGGCGAACGGTCCGGCGAGTCTGTACGAGCGCCTGCGCGCCGCCGACCCGGCCGCGGCCACCAAGATCCTGCCCAGCAACGGCCGGCGGATCGTCCGGGCGCTGGAGGTGATCGAGCTGACCGGGGCGCCGTTCACCGCGTCGCTGCCCGATCCCAAGCCCTACTACGACGCCATCCAGATCGGCGTCGACCGGCCCGACGTGGCGGTCCGGGTGGAGACGCGGGTGGACCAGATGTTCGCGGACGGGCTGGTCGAGGAGACCGCGGCGCTTGCCGAGCAGGGCCTGCGGGACGGGCGCACCGCCAGCCGGGCGCTCGGCTACCAGCAGGTGCTGGCGTACCTGGACGGCGCCGCCACGCGGGACGAGGCGCGGGACGAGACCGTGCGCGCCACCCGGCGGTTCGTGCGCCGGCAGCGCACCTGGTTCCGCCGCGACCCGCGGATCGGGTGGCTCGACGCGACCCGCCCGGATCTCGTGGCGGCCGCACTCGCGCTTGCGGGATGATGGCGCTGTGCGTTTCCTCAAGGGCCATGGCACCGGCAACGACTTCGTGATCCTGCCGGACGCGCCGGAGCTCACGCCGTCGCTGGTGGCGGCGCTGTGCGACCGGCGGTTCGGCATCGGGGGCGACGGCGTCCTGCGGGTGGCGCGCTCGTCGCTGCCGGGCGTGGACTGGTTCATGGACTACTGGAACTCCGACGGGTCGCTCGCCGAGATGTGCGGCAACGGGGCCCGGGTGTTCGCGCGCTACCTCGAGTCCGCCGGCCTCGCGGCCGGCACGGTGCCGATCGAGACCAGGGCCGGCGTCGTGCGCGCGGTCATCGGCGAGCAGACCATCTCCGTCGACATGGGCCTGCCCAAGGTGTACGGCGAAAGCACCGCCACGGTGACCGGCCGCGTGTACGAGGGGACCGCCGTCGACTGCGGCAACCCGCACCTGGTCTGCCCGTTGCCGGATGGGGTGTCGCTTTCGTCGCTGGACCTCGACCGGCCGCCGGCGTACGACCACGACTTCTACCCGGCCGGGGTGAACGTGGAGTTCTACGAGCCGGTGGCGCCCGCCCACGTACGCATGCGCGTCTACGAGCGCGGCTCCGCCGAGACCCTGTCCTGCGGCACCGGCGCGGTAGCGGTGGCCACGGTGGCCCGCGGCGCGGCCTCCTCCGTCACCGTCGACGTTCCGGGTGGCCGCGTGCAGGTCCACTTCCCTCCCGACACCGTGTGGCTGGAGGGCCCGGCGGTCCTCGTCGCGGCGGGGGAGACCACCATCGCCGGGTGAGCGCGTCGCCGGCGTGGGGGTTGATCGATGCGAGTCGAGGTGTCAGACTGCGTCCTTGGGAACGCTCCCAACGACAATAATCGATACCTCGGAGGTTTTCCCATGCGCTGGACTCGCGGCGTGCTGATCGGCGCGGCTGTGCTGGCTTTCGCCACCGGATGCGGCACAGCGCCCGGCGAAGGACCCACCGCCACCAACCCGATGGTGGCGCAGTCGGCGGTGCCCGGCACCCCCGTGTCGAACGGCCCGAACGTGGCGGAGGCGCTCGACACCGCCAACAGCCAGTTCAAGCTGCTCGCCGACGGTGACTGGGCCGGCGCCTGGGGCCTGTGGACCGACGCGGCCAAGAAAGAAGTACCGCAGAAGGACTTCGAGAAGGTCAACAAGACCTGCCCGGCGGCGCAGAAGGGCGTGAAGATCGACCTGCAGGAAGTGAAGCCGGTGAGCATGGAACTGGTGGAGCTGACCTGGCGCCAGGGCGACAAGGTGGGCCACAGCGCGCTGCGGCTGACCGGCAAGAAGTGGCAGTACGAACCCGCTGGCGAAACGTTGGTCGAGTACGCCTCGGGCGCCGACGCCGCGATCGCCAAGCGCAAGTCCTCCTCGACCTGCTAACCCCCCACGCCGTCGCGCGGCAGGCCCTTGCACCGCCGCGCGTCGGGCCCCTGCCGCGTCGTGCGCCGCGTCGTGCGGCAGGCCCTTGCCGCGTCGTGCGGCAGGCCCTTGCCGCGTCGATCAAGGACTTGCCCGTCGATCAAGGGCATACGGTCGTGCTTTGATCTCCAAACCACGGCCGTATGCCCTTGATCGACGCAGAGGGCCTTGATCGACGCGGACGAGCGGGCGCCGTTCCCCGGTGCCGCCCCGCGCCGCCGGAACGGCGGCGCGGGGCGGCGGGGTTTCTCGCGGCGCGGCGCGGGCGGGTACTGGCGGCGCGGTGCCGCGGCCCTCACCGGGGCAGGGGCGGCGGGCTCTCCCGACGTCGATCAAGGAATTCCGCGTCGATCAAGGGCAAACGGCCGTGGTTTTGAGATCGAAGCACGGCCATATGCCCTTGATCGACGCACAAGTCCTTGATCGACGCACAAGTCCTTGATCGGCGCGCAGGGCCTTGATCGGCGCGACGCGGGCGGCGCAGCGCGAAGCGCAGCAGCGCGAGCAGCGCGGCGTGGGCGGCAGCCAGTGCGGCGTGGGTGGGTTAGCGGCCGGAGGCGGCGCGGACTGCCGCCGCTACCGCGGGAGCCACGCGCGGGTCGAAGACGCTGGGGACGATGACCGTGGGGTTGATCTTTTCCGATCCGACCACGTCCGCGATGGCCCGCGCGGCCGCGAGGGCCATCTCCTCGGTGAACTCCTCCGCGTGGGCGTCCAGCATGCCGCGGAACACGCCGGGGAAGGCCAGCACGTTGTTGATCTGGTTGGGCTGGTCGGAGCGGCCGGTCGCCACGATCGCGGCGTGCTTGCGGGCCTCCCGCGGGTCGACCTCGGGGTCCGGGTTGGCCAGCGCGAACACGATCGAGTCCTTGGCCATCGCGGCCACGTCGTCGCCGGTGAGCAGGTTGGGGGCGCTCACTCCGATGAAGACGTCCGCGCCCCGGACCGCACCGGGCAGGTCGCCGGCGTACCCATCCTTGTTGGTGTGCTCGGCCAGCCACTGCCAGGACGGGTTCATGTCGGCCAGCCCGCGGTGCAGGGCGCCCCGGCGGTCGTACGCGATGATGTCGCCGACCCCTGGCGGAGCAGCAGCTTCATGATCGCCGTACCCGCGGCGCCGGCTCCGGAGACGACCACCCGGACATCCGCGAGGCGCTTGCCCACGACGCGCAGCGCGTTCGTCAGCGCGGCGAGCACGCAGATCGCGGTGCCGTGCTGGTCGTCGTGGAAGACCGGGATGTCGAGCAGCTCGCGCAGCCGCGCCTCGATCTCGAAGCAGCGCGGCGCGGCGATGTCTTCCAGGTTGATCCCGCCGTACGCGGGCGCGATCGCCTGGACGATCCGCACGATCTCGTCGGTGTCCTGGGTGTCCAGCACGACCGGCCACGCGTCGACCCCGCCGAAGCGCTTGAACAGCGCCGCCTTGCCCTCCATCACGGGCAGCGAGGCGGCCGGGCCGATGTTGCCCAGGCCCAGCACGGCGGAGCCGTCCGTGACGACGGCCACCGTGTTGCGCTTGATGGTGAGCCGGCGGGCGTCTTCGGGGTTCTCCGCGATCGCGAGGCACACCCGGGCCACCCCGGGGGTGTACGCCCGGGACAGCTCGTCGCGGTTGCGCAGCGCGACCTTGGGGTGACCTCGATCTTGCCGCCGAGGTGCAGCAGGAACGTGCGGTCGGACACCTTGTGTACGTCCACGCCGGGCAGCACCTCGAGCGCCTTGACCACCTGGTCGGCGTGGGTGGAGTCGGCGGTGTCACAGGTGATGTCCACGGTCACCCGTACGTGGTCGGAGTCGACGACGTCGAGCGCGGTGACGATGGCGCCGGCTTCGCCGACGCAGGTGGTCAGGCGGCCGATCGCGGAGGCGTCGGCGGTGACACTGACCCGGACGGTGATCGAGAATCCGGCACTGGGCAGGCGGGTGGTCGGCACGATGCCATTCTTACCGCGCTCCTTAACCAGGTGCGATACGGGGGACGGCGTGCCACCATTGTCGGGTCGGGATTTATGGGACACGGTGGGAGATCAGCTTGCAGGACCTCGTTCTGTTGGACGACGACGCCACGACGGGTGCGCTGGAGCTGGAGGACCGCCATGCGCTGCGCCGCGTCGCGGGCCTGTCCACCGAGCTCACCGACGTCACCGAGGTCGAGTACCGGCAGCTCCGGCTGGAGCGGGTGGTCCTCGTCGGGGTCTGGACCGAGGGCACCGCCACCGACGCGGAGAACTCGCTCGCCGAGCTGGCCGCCCTCGCCGAGACCGCCGGTTCGCAGGTGCTCGAAGGCGTCATCCAGCGGCGCAACCGCCCGGACCCGGCCACGTACGTCGGCCGCGGCAAGGTCGAGGAGCTGGGCTCGGTGGTCGAGTCCAGCGGTGCCGACACGGTGATCTGCGACGGGGAGCTGTCCCCGTCCCAGCTGCGTAACCTGGAGCAGCGCACCAAGGTCAAGGTCATCGACCGCACCGCGCTGATCCTCGACATCTTCGCCCAGCACGCCAAGAGCAAAGAGGGCAAGGCCCAGGTCGAGCTGGCGCAGCTCGAATACCTGCTGCCGCGGCTGCGCGGCTGGGGTGAGGCGCTGTCCCGGCAGACCGGCGGCAGCGGGCGCGGCGGCGGCGCCGGGGGCGGCGTGGGTCTGCGCGGTCCCGGTGAGACCAAGCTGGAAACGGACCGCCGCCGGATCCGCACCCGCATCGCGCGGCTGCGTCGCGAGATCAAGGGCATGCGCACGGTACGCCAGACGATGCGCGCCAGCCGCACGCGCAACCTGGTGCCCGCGGTCGCCATCGCTGGGTACACCAACGCCGGCAAGTCCAGCCTGCTCAACCGGCTGACCGGCGCCGGCGTACTGGTCGAGGACGCGCTCTTCGCCACGCTCGACCCGACCACCCGCCGCGCGGAGACCGGCGACGGCCGGGTCTACACGCTGTCCGACACGGTCGGGT
Organism: Phytohabitans rumicis; assembly: GCF_011764445.1. NCBI lineage: Bacteria > Bacillati > Actinomycetota > Actinomycetes > Micromonosporales > Micromonosporaceae > Phytohabitans > Phytohabitans rumicis. The sequence continues at coordinate 2,697,633 of NZ_BLPG01000001.1, read as the reverse complement.
TCGTCCGGCACCTGCCGCACCAGATCGTGGAGGCGTTCCGCTCCACGCTGGAGGAGGTGGCCGACGCCGACCTGGTCGTCCACGTGGTCGACGGCGCCCACGCCGACCCGGAGGGGCAGGTACGCGCGGTCCGCGAGGTGCTCGCCGAGGTGGGCGCCGACACGCTGCCCGAGCTGCTGGCCGTCAACAAGGTCGACGCCGCCGACGAGGAGACCCTGCTGCGGCTGAAGCGGACCTGGCCGGACGCGGTGTTCGTGTCCGCCCGCACCGGGCGCGGCATCGAGGAGCTGCGCGCCGCCATCGAGGCCCGGCTGCCGCGGCCGGCGGTGGAGGTGCTGGCCACGGTGCCGTACGACCGGGGCGACCTGGTCGCCAGGGTGCACAGCCGGGGCGAGGTGCTCGCCACGACGCACACCGAGCAGGGCACGCGGATCCACGTGCGCGTGGACGAGGCGCTGGCTGCGGAATTGGCACCGTTCGCTGACCCAGCGTGAGACGATCCGGGGTTACCCACGGGTTGCGGACGACATGCGACACTGAACGGATGCGTCGTGTGGTGTCCTCGGTGGTGGTCGCGCTGGGAGTGGTCGGCGCGAGCGTCGCCGTCGGCGCGGTGCCCGCGATGGCGGCGGGAAAGAAGGTCTGCACGATCCAGGACGAGCGGCTCGACGAGCTGTCCGGCCTGATCGCCACCAAGACCGGCTACATCACCATCAACGACAGCACCGACTCGTCCAGTCGCAAGCGTGTCTTCTACCTCACCAGCAAGTGCGGCATCTCGAAGAACGTGCCGTACAGCGGCAACGGTCCGCGCGACACCGAAGACCTGGCGATCTCCCCGGACGCCAAGACGCTCTGGATCGCCGACGTCGGCGACAACCCGGACAGCAACCCGCGCCGCACCAACGTGGCGCTGTGGTCCATGCCGGTCGGCGGGGGCTCGGAGCCGGTCATCCACCGGGTCGCGTACCCCGACGGCAAGGCGCACGACGCGGAGGCGCTGCTCATCGGGGCCAACAACGTCCCGGTGATCATCACCAAGACGGCAGGGAAGGCTGAGCTCTACAGCCCGGCCGCGGCGCTGAAGAAAAACAACGAGACGCCGGTCGCCCTCGCCAAGGTGGGCGAGGTCACGCTGCCCAAGACCGAGACGGAGAACGTCTTCGGCGCCCCCGGCCGGCTGCTGGTCACGGGCGCGGCGCGGTCGCCCGACGGCACCAAGGTCGTGCTGCGCACCTACGCCGACGCCTTCGAGTTCGACGTGACCGGCGGCGACATCGTCAAGGCGATCACGACCGGCAAGCCCCGGATCACCCCGCTGGAGACCGACCAGTTCGGCGAGGCCATCGCGTACAGCGCGGACGGAAAGTCGTTCCTGACCGTGTCGGATCTCGGCACGCTCGACGAGGACATCAAGAACGACCTGCTGCGCTACACGCCGTCCGTGGCCGCGCCCCAGGCGACCAAGGCCGCGTCGATCGGCGGCGGCGCCAACGGCGGCGGGAGCGACCGGTCCTGGCTCGACGACATCACGCTGCAGCAGATCACTTATCTGATCGGCGGGGTCGGCCTCCTCGGCGCGCTGCTGGTCGGCGCGGGCGTCTTCGGCATCCTGCGGGCCCGCCGCCGGCCGCCGGCCGCCCCGGTCGGCGCGAAGGCCGGCCAGGACGACACCCCGAGCCCCACGGTCGGCCGCCAGCCCGTCCCGGGCGCGGCCGTCGCGGCGGTCGCGGTCGAGGATCGCTACGGGGGGTACGACGACGCGAGTTGGGATCGCCGGCCGGGCGGCTTCGACGACGGGTACCGGTCGGAGCAGCCGGCACCCAACGACTACCAGCCGGCGGGGCAGGCGTACGGCGCGCCCGCCCGACCGCCGGCCGGCAACGTCTACGGCGGCGGCGTCAACGGGGGCAACAGTGGCAACGTGTACGGCGGCGGCCAGTATCACCAGCCGCCACCGCCCGAGGCCCCGCCCGCCGGCGGCACGTACTCCGGTGGGGTGTACGGCCGCCCGCAGGCGGGTCCGAGCGGCGTCTACCCGGACGAGTACTAACTACTCACTTGACCCGGCGGAGCACGGCGACCACCCGGCCGAGGATGGTGGCGTCGTCGCCCGGGATCGGGTCGAAGGCCGGGTTCTGCGGCATCAGCCACACGTGCCCGTCCCGCCGCCGGTACGTCTTCACGGTCGCCTCGCCCTCGATCATGGCGGCGACGATCTCACCGGCGTTGGCCGTCGGCTGCTGGCGTACCACGACCCAGTCGCCGTCGCAGATGGCCGCGTCGAGCATCGAGTCGCCCTTGACCTGGAGCATGAAGACCTCGCCCTCGCCGACCAGCTCGCGCGGCAGCGGGAACACGTCTTCGACCGCCTGCTCGGCCAGGATCGGGCCACCGGCGGCGATCCGGCCCAGCATCGGCACGTACGCCGGGGCCGGCCGGGCGGCGCGGGCCGTCTCGTCGTCCATCAGGTCGCTCGGCGGCCGTACGTCGACGGCGCGCGGCCGGTTGGGGTCGCGCCGCAGGAAGCCCTTTCGCTCCAGCTCCTTGAGCTGGTAGGCGACGCTCGACGGGGACACCAGGCCGACCGCCTCGCCGATCTCGCGGACGCTGGGCGGGTAGCCGTAGCGCTCCACCCAGTCCCGGATGAACTCCAGGATGCGCCGCTGTCGGGCGGTGAGGTCGGCGGTGACCAGGTCGGGGAACGAGCTGACCACCGGTGTGACGGCGCGCAGCTGGGGCCCGCCCTCAGCGCGTGACCGGGTCGCCCCGCGCCGCCGGCCGCTCGTCGCCGTGGAGCCGGTGGCCTTGGCGCTCTTGAGCTGAGGCGGCGTCTGGCGGCTGCCTCCGTCGTCGGTCGACACGGGTCTGTCCTCCTGGTCGGCGATGGCGCCGGTGACCCTCGCTTGTGGATGGTGCCGCAGGGTCCCGGATCGGTTGACTCACCGTATCGGCAAGATTAGCCAGTTTCAAACATCTGTACGACCTAACCCCGGCGTGTCGCGCTTTGAGGCTCGACATCCGCACGTGTGTTCTGGTAAACCATCGTACGTCCGTTCGATCGAACTTCTGTTCGACCTGTGAGGGGCCGCGATGAACGCGTTGGAGAGCCTAAGCGGAATTCGGGTCGAGCACCGCCGGGTGCGACCCCGGCTCCTACCGATGTCCGTGGGTGACCGACGGGTCAATGCCAAGCCGAGACTACGCCTGACCCGCCGGGGCGGGTCGTGGTGCTGATCTTCTTTCTGGCGCTCGCCGCCGGTGTCACCGCCCTCGCGGCGACGGCGTCCCGCGCCGCCGATCCGCCCGGCGCGCCGGCCACGACGGTCGTGCAGCGGGGGACACGCTGTGGTCGATCGTCGACCGGCACCGGTTGCGCGGTGACCGGGTCGCGGTGATCGAGGAGATCCGCCGCCTCAACAACCTCGACGGCTACACCGTCCGGGTCGGCCAGGAGTTGGCCCTACCTCGTTAGGGCCTGTGTCGAAGTGGATGACCGGGCTGCGGCGGACCCAGACGACGACCGGCGGCACCGGGCGGAAGGCCGCATACAACACCGGTATGTGACCTTCCGCCCGGCACCACCGGACCGCCGCCTGGGCCTCGCCTCGCTCCGGCCCCCACTTCGACACAGACCCTTACGGTGAGACGCCCGACACCACCGGCAGGATCGGCCGTTTAACTTGCGTTGGGCCGCCGGCTGGCATAACGTCGACCCCTAGATGTAGTAGTTACAAGGCTGTAAGTTGTCCACAGGTTGGGTTTCGCTTCCCACAGCTTTCCCACACGGTATGCACAGCGGTGTCCACAGGCAGTGGCCGTCCGCTGCGTATCGGCGTGCCCGAAAACTGTCGGGGGTGGGCATAGCCTTCAGGTTGCTGAAGGGAGGTGTGTCGATGCGGTGTCCGTATTGTCGGCACGCCGACTCCCGGGTCGTCGACTCGCGAGAGGCCGATGACGGCCAGCTGATCCGCCGTCGCCGGGCCTGTCCCGAGTGCGGCAAGCGGTTCACCACGGTCGAGGAGGCGGTCCTGGCCGTGGTCAAGCGCAGCGGGGTGACCGAGCCGTTCAGCCGGACGAAGATCATCGGGGGCGTGCGCAAGGCGTGCCAAGGCCGGCCGGTCGACGAGGACGCGATCGCGCTCCTCGCGCAAAAGGTCGAGGAGACCGTCCGGGCCAAGGGTGCGGCGGAGATCCCGAGCCACGAGGTGGGGCTGGCCATCCTGGGGCCGCTGCGCGAGCTGGACGAGGTCGCCTACCTGCGGTTCGCGAGCGTCTACCGCTCGTTCGAGTCGTTGGGTGACTTCGAGCGGGAGATCGCGACGCTGCGCGCCGCCGCGGAGGCGCGCGAAAGCGCCGCCGCCGGGCGTACTCCGTAGTTCTTTTTGATTTAGGTTCTCAGGTTCCGTCCGAGGGGCATGTGTGATGTCGGGGGAAGGCGTGACAACAGGTAAGGGGCGTACGGCGCGCGGCACGGTCGGGGGGCTGAAGGTCGAGCGGGTGTGGACCACCGAGGGTGTCCACCCCTACGACGAGGTGGCCTGGGAGCGCCGTGACGTCGTGATGACCAACTGGCGCGATGGCTCGATCAACTTCGAGCAGCGGGGCGTCGAGTTCCCCGACTCCTGGAGCGTCAACGCGGCCAACATCGTGACGACCAAGTACTTCCGGGGTGCGGTCGGCACGCCACAGCGGGAGTGGTCGCTCAAGCAGCTCATCGACCGGGTGGTGAAGACCTACCGGGCGGCGGGGGAGCAGCACGGTTACTTCGCCTCGCCGGCCGACGCCGAGGTCTTCGAGCACGAGCTGACCTGGATGCTGCTGCACCAGGTGTTCAGCTTCAACTCGCCGGTGTGGTTCAACGTGGGCACCGCGTCGCCGCAGCAGGTCAGCGCGTGTTTCATCCTGGCGGTCGACGACTCGATGGACTCGATCCTCGACTGGTACAAGGAGGAGGGCCTGATCTTCAAGGGCGGGTCCGGCTCCGGCGTCAACCTGTCCCGGATCCGGTCGTCCCGGGAGCTGCTATCAAGCGGCGGCACCGCGTCCGGCCCGGTGAGCTTCATGCGTGGCGCCGACGCGAGCGCCGGCACGATCAAGTCCGGCGGCGCCACCCGGCGCGCGGCGAAGATGGTCATCCTGGATGTCGACCACCCTGACATCGAGGAGTTCGTGGTCACCAAGGCGCGCGAGGAAGACAAGATCCGGGCGCTGCGCGACGCGGGCTTCGACATGGACCTGGGCGGTAAGGACATCGTCAGCGTCCAGTACCAGAACGCCAACAACTCCGTGCGGGTGTCCGACGAGTTCATGCGGGCCGTCGAGGAGGGCAAGGGCTTCGACCTGCGGGCGCGGCTCGACGGGTCGGTCATCGAGACGATCGACGCGAAGAAGCTCTTCGCCTCCATCGCCCAGGCGGCCTGGGAGTGCGCCGACCCCGGCCTGCAGTACGACGACACGATCAACGACTGGCACACCTGCCCCGAGACCGGGCGGATCACCGCGTCCAACCCGTGTTCGGAGTACCTGCACCTGGACAACTCCTCGTGCAACCTGGCCTCGCTCAACCTGATGAAGTTCCTGCGGGCCGACGGCGGCTTCGAGGTGGAGCGGTTCGTCAAGTCGGTCGAGTTCGTCATCACCGCGATGGACATCTCGATCTGCTTCGCCGACTTCCCGACGGAGAAGATCGGCGAGACCACGCGGGCCTACCGGCAGCTCGGCATCGGATACGCCAACCTCGGCGCCCTGCTGATGGCGTCCGGCCTGCCGTACGACTCGGAGGGTGGCCGCTCGGTCGCCGCCGCGATCACCTCCCTGATGAACGGCACCGCCTACCGCCGCTCGGCCGAACTGGCCGGCGTCGTCGGGCCGTACGACGGATACGCCCGCAACGCCGAGCCGCACAAGCGGGTCATGCGCAAGCACGCCGCGGCCAACGACGCGATCAAGCCGACCGGCTCGGTGGCCACCGCGATCGTCCGCGAGGCCACCAAGCAGTGGCAGCAGGGCAACAAGCTCGGCGAGAAGAGCGGCTGGCGCAACTCGCAGGCGTCGGTGCTGGCCCCGACCGGCACGATCGGCCTGATGATGGACTGCGACACGACCGGGGTCGAGCCCGACCTGGCGCTGGTCAAGTTCAAGAAGCTGGTCGGCGGCGGCTCGATGCAGATCGTCAACCAGACGGTGCCGCGGGCGCTGCGCTCACTCGGCTACCCGAGGAGCAGGTCGAGGCGATCATCGAGCACATCTCCGAGCACGGCCACGTGGTCGACGCGCCCGGTCTCAAGACCGAGCACTACGCGGTCTTCGACTGCGCCATGGGCGACCGGTCGATCGCGCCGATGGGCCATGTGCGGATGATGGCGGCGGTGCAGCCGTTCATCTCCGGCGCCATCTCCAAGACGGTCAACATGCCCGAGTCCGCCACCGTCGAAGACGTCGAGAAGATCTACTACGAGGGTTGGAAGCTGGGCCTGAAGGCGCTGGCCATCTACCGCGACAACTGCAAGGTGGGCCAGCCGCTGTCGGTCGCCAAGCCGGCCTCGGCTTCGGTGCCGGCCGTGGTGACCCGGAGCCGGTGGTCGAGTACCGGCCGATCCGCAAGCGGCTGCCGAAGAAGCGCCCCTCGGAGACGGTCTCCTTCTCGGTCGCCGGTGCCGAGGGCTACCTCACCGCGTCGTCGTACCCGGACGACGGGCTGGGCGAGGTCTTCCTCAAGATGTCCAAGCAGGGCTCCACGCTGGCCGGTGTGATGGACGCCTTCTCGGTGGCCATCTCCATCGGCCTGCAGTACGGCGTGCCCCTGGAGACGTACGTCAGCAAGTTCACCAACATGCGGTTCGAGCCGGCGGGCATGACCGACGATCCCGACATCCGCATGGCCTCCTCGGTGATGGACTACATCTTCCGGCGGCTGGCCCTGGACTTCCTGTCGTACGAGCGCCGGGCCGAGCTGGGCATCTTCACCGCCAAGGAGCGCGCCGCCCAGGTGGCGGCCGAGGCCGAGGGCCAGATCGACATGGCCGGCATGGCCGCGTCGGCCCCGGTGTCGGCGCCGATCGTCGCGCCGGCCGTGTCCTCGCCGGACGAGCCGGTGGCGGCCAAGCCGGCACCCCACGTCGGCTCCTCGACGGAGCTGCTGGAGGCGGTGATCGGCAAGGCCGCGGACGCGCCGCTGTGCTTCACCTGCGGCACGAAGATGCGCCCGGCCGGCAGTTGCTACGTGTGCGAGGGCTGCGGCTCCACGAGCGGCTGCAGCTGAGGCTGTGAGACGTCGGGCGTCTGGTCGCGACCAGACGCCCGACGCGCTACTCCTTGAGGCGTTCCTGGAGGTGGATGGTTACCTCGTCGCCTTCCTGCTTGCCGATCGCCTTGCGGACGTCCGCCTTGACCGGCAGCTTGTGCGTGCCGTCGCCCAGCGCCATGAACGAGCTCCGGAACGGGTGACCGTCGATCGTCCCCGGATCTTGACGAGCCCCCGCGTGCCGAAGAACTCCGCCGACTCGGGCCAGACGACGTACGTCCAGCCGCCCTTGTTCGGGCTCTTCAGCAGCGTCGCGGTAAACACCTTGTCCATGGAAATCACCCCTCTCACAGGGTACGTAGAGGCGGGCGGGGCGATTTCGACATCGCTCAGGCGACCCGGGTGAAGTCCATGTACCAGTTCGTCTCCCACTCCGGCTCACCAGCGGAGGAGGGGGAGAACGCCTGCTCCCACCGCGCCGACGTCGGCGTGATGCGCGACCAGATGAAGCGCATCCGGACCGGCTGCCCCTCCCACACGTCGTCGCCCTGAAACTCGCCCACCCCGTCGACGAACCGGCCCACCACCGGTGGGTCCAGGTGCCCGGTGAGGCTGCTCGCCCAGTAGATCGACCACAGCTCGGTCGCCGGGTCATAGAGCCGGAACGAGGCGCCGCGCCGGCCCTTGGTCGGGAACTCGATCTCGTCGAAGCTGCCGGCGCCGCCGAAGAAGCTCTGCGCGACGGACCGACCGGGAAATTCCTCCCAGTCGTCGCCGCCGGCCAGGCGCTTGGTCAAATACCGGTTCGCCACGTCCCACGTGCCGACGAAGAAGTCGAAGTCATTCATGCCTCCGATCCTGGCGGCCGTACCTGACATCCAGTGGCAGGTAGGGTGGCATCCGTGCGCTTAGCTCCACCCGCCCGCTAGCGGGCGGCCCCTACTGAACCCAGACCGCGGACCACTTCTGGTCCCGCGGTGGATGGTTGTCGCCCGCTCTCCGCGGCCCCCGTCAATCATCCACAGTGGAGTTCAGCGTGCCCGCACGTGGTTTCCTTTTCATTTCCATCGCAGCGACGGCGTGGGGCAGTGGCGCCGGCGCGGCGACCCTGCTGTACCGCACCAGCGGCCTCGGTCCCATCGCGGTCTCCTGGTGGCGTTTCGTCATCGGCGTCACGATTCTCGCGGCGGTGCTGGCGGTGCGCCGCCGCCGCCGGTTCGCCGTCCGCCCCAACCTGACCCTGATCGCCACCGGCGTCGGCCTCGCCGTCTACCAGTGCGCGTTCTACGCCGCGATCGCGTACGTCGGCCTCGCCGTCGGCACCGTGGTCACGCTGGGCGCCGGGCCGGTGCTCATCGCGTTCGGTGCCCGGTTCGTGCTGGGCGAGCGGCTGGGGCGCGCCGGCACGACCGCCGTCGGGCTCGCCATCGCCGGCCTCGTCCTGCTGACCGGTGGCTCAGGCGCGGCCGGGCCGCGACCGGCCCTGGGCATCGGGCTGGCGCTGCTGTCCGCCGCCGGCTACGCGGCGGTCACCCTCCTGACCAGGGCCACGGGTACGTCCGGCGACCCGTACGACACGGCGCTGGTCGGGTTCGTGATCGGCGGGATGTGCCTGTTGCCGCTGGCGCTCGTGGAGGGACTGATGCCGGCGGGTCAGGGGCTGGCCGGCACGGTCGGCTGGCTGCTGTACCTGGGCGCGGTGCCGACCGCCCTGGCGTACGGCCTGTTCTTCGCCGGCCTGGGGCTGGTACGCGCCACGACCGCCTCGGTGGTGGCGCTGCTGGAACCGGTGGCGGCGACGGCGATCGCGGTCGGCCTCTTCGGCGAGCGGCTCAGCACGGCGGCCCTCGTCGGCACGCTGGTGCTGCTCGGCGCGGTGGCCGCCCTGGCGACCACCGAGCACCGGTAGCCTGACGTGGATGGACGAGCGCGCGCCCCGCCCGCTGCGCGAGCCGCACCCGTCCCGGCTGGCGCCGGACCACCCGTACCGGAAAGAGATCATCGCCGCCCACGACGCCGCCCTGGCCTCCGACGAGCCCGGCTACCTGGACCCGCAGACGGGCCTGTTCGTCCTCACGGCGGCCTTCCTGGCGAACCGCGGCACGTGTTGCGCCCGCGGCTGCCGCCACTGCCCCTACGTCAACACCTGACCACCGCCCACGCGCGCTGCCCAACCAGGGCGCTAGCAGTGGACTTGGTGGGTCAGGGCGGGATCTTGCGTCCGGATGTGTCCGACATAACCGGACCCAAGATCCCGGTGTACCCCACCAAGTCGAGTCGGAGAGCCCATTTGCCCTGAATGATCACCGCACCCGGCCGTGGGGGCGCCCTCAAGGCCGGGTAGTTAAGGATTCCTGGGCGCTGTCAAGCCGCGCGGCTGATCGCTTGCCCAGCGCAGGAGTCGGGTCACCATCCGGGCGAGCGGGGTAGATCTAGACGAGTTATGGCTGACATTGAGCCCTAACTCGTCTAGATCCAATGCCGCTCAGTTAAGGCGTGGTGTGGCGTCGTCAAGGGCTCTGGGGCACGAGGATGTCGATGCTGATCGTGGCCTGGTAGGTCTTCCGGTCGATGTTGGGGCCTTTGGCGTTGTACTTGGAGATCGCTCGTTTGACGATCCGCGGGGCGCGCCTGGTCCGACGCTCGGGCATGAGGTTGGCTAGGACTCGCCGGCCGATCGCGCCGACCAGGTCGATCACCGCGCCGGTGATGGCGTTCGCCGCCTGCACGACCAGGTCACGCGCCGCGCTCAAGGCGGTAGTGAAGCAGGCCCGGTCGGGGTCAAGGTCGGGCTGGGTGTCGGTGGCGTCGGCCATGGCCAGGCGGATGGCCTGGTAGGTCACCAGCAGGGCGTAGACCTCCTGGCGGACCCCGGCCGGGGTCCTGGCTCGTAGTACCCGCCCGCCCAGGATCGTCGATTTCAGTTCCAGGAACGCTGTTTCGACCTCCCACCGTTCGTGGTAGAGCCGGACCAGGTCGAACGCCGGATAGTGGTGGTGCTCAATCAGCGTGGTGACGAGGCGGTACATGGTCGTGGCACGCCCGGCCGTGGTCTGCACGTGGATTTGACACTCCACCACGCGGACCCGCAGTTGGCCGATCACCGATAGGTATGAGCCGTCCGGCAGCCGCTGTATCACCGGCAGTTTCCGGTTGTCCTTGACCCGCACCACCAGGTATGCCCTGGCCTGCGCGATCGCCTCGATCAGGTCCGCCGCCCCAAAGGCCCGGTCCAACAGCACGACCATCGACGGACGCAGGCTGGCCACCAACCGTTTGGCGTAGGGCATCTCCCCCACCCCGGTGGGCCCGAAGATCGCGTCGATGACGGTCCGGGTTCCGCAGCACACCAACACCAGCAGCCGCAGCTTCGGATAGCCCGACCCGCCATGGTTGCAGCGATGCGGGGTGTACTCGGCCAGATTCGCCGCGCTGGCCGGGACAGCCGCGCTGGTCCCGTCTATAGCGCAGACCAGCAGCCCTCGCCACCACCGCCCACGGGTACGCGGCGCCGGACCCGGTCCCCGCACCAGGTCGAACAAGGCCCGCAAAGGAGCCGGTCCCATGCGTTGGCGGGCCTGGGCCAGCACACCCGAGGTCGGGTTCGCCACCGGCACACCGTCCAGGGCCGCTACCAGCTTGTCCCAGACCTGCCGGTAGCCCACCTCGGCGAACAACGCGCCGGCTAACAGCAGGTAGACCACAACCCGGGCTGGTACCTCACGCACACGGGACTTACCCAGACCGGCCTCGGCCAACGCGGCATCGACCATCTCGAACGGCACATGCTGCGTCAACTCCCCAACGTGCCCTGGGGCGAACACACCCGCAGCGACCTTGATCATCCGGCGGGTGACAAAATACGTGGACAGCGAGGCTCCCTACAGATCATGACCGTCTTGTGAGGACAGCCATGTCTACCGGAGCCTCGCTGCCCGTCTACCCCGGCCCCATCAACAACGCCCGGCCAGACCCTTAACTGAGCGGCATTGCGTCTAGATCTACTGCCAGCTTCGACTTGGCTAAGGGGTGGGCCGGGCCTGCACCCGGATGTATCCGACATAACCGGCCGCTGGATCTCGGTCCGCCAACGTCGAGGGCGATGACCGCGTCACATCAGCGCTCGACATGGACCTGATTCCCTTAACTACCGGCCTTGAGGGCGCCCCACTCAGGGTCGGACGGTGCCGTTCGGGCGGATCTTGGAGGCCCCTCGGGTCGGGAATGTGTCGCCGCTGGCGTGGCGGCAGGTCACGACAGGTAGGGTCCCGGCCATGGCGAGGTTTGTGGTGGTCGGGGCTGGGATTGTGGGGCTCGCGACCGCGTACCGGATCACCCAGGACTATCCGGACGCCCAGGTGACCGTGCTGGAGAAGGAGCCCCGGGTCGCGGTGCACCAGACCGGGCACAACTCCGGGGTGATCCACGCGGGCGTCTACTACAAGCCCGGCAGCCTGAAGGCCACCCTGTGCCGGGCCGGCAGCAAGTCCATGGTGGACTTCTGCGCCGAGCATGGCATCCCGGTCCAGGTGTGCGGCAAGCTGATCGTGGCGACCGAGCAGAGCGAGTTGCCCCGGCTGCACGCCCTGCATGAGCGGGCCGTCGCCAACGGCCTGCCGGTACGGCTGATCGGCCCCGCCGAGGCCGCCGAGTACGAGCCGCACCTGAGCTGTGTGGAGGCGCTGCACGTGGCGTCCACCGGCATCGTCGACTTCACCGCGGTGTGTACGACGCTGGCCGCCCTCGCCGAGAAGGCGGGCGCGGAGGTGCGGTTCGGCGCCCGGGTGACCGGGTTCGCCTTGCGGGGTGGTGAGCAGGTCGTCGAGACCACGGCGGGTGACGTGCTCGCCGACGTACTGATCAACTGTGCCGGCCTGCACGCGGACCGGGTGGCCAGGCTTGCCGGCGTGGACCCGCCGGCCCGGATCATCCCCTTCCGTGGCGAGTATTACGAGCTGCGCGAGGACCGGCGGGACCTGGTACGCGGACTGATCTACCCGGTGCCGGACCCGCAGTTCCCGTTCCTGGGCGTCCACCTGACCCGCATGATCGACGGCAGTGTCCACGCTGGACCGAACGCGGTGCTCGCCTTGGCCCGCGAGGGGTACACGTGGGGTCGGGTCAGCCCGCGGGACATCGCCGACTACGCCGTCTACTCCGGACTGTGGCGGCTGGCCCGCAAGCATCTGGGTTACGGCCTGACCGAGGTGCGCCGGTCGCTGTCGCCGAAGCGGTTCGCGCACAGCCTGGCCCGGCTGGTGCCCGAGGTGACCGAGGCGGACCTCGTGCGCACCGCCGCAGGCGTACGCGCGCAGGCGATCGCGCCCGACGGCGCGCTCGTCGATGATTTTCTGATCGTGGCCCGGGATCGGCAGGTGCACGTGCTCAACGCGCCTTCGCCGGCCGCGACAAGCTCGCTGGAGATCGCTAAACACATCGTGTCGCGGGTCGAAGGGGTTTCGCGGGGCCGGTAGACGCCGTAGCCTGTCCGACGGACTTCCCCGGAAGGAATAGGTCGTGCGGACAGATATGCGACGGCTCGGCGCTGCCGCCCTGCTGCTGCTCGTGGCCGGTTGCGGGAAAGAGGCGGCGGCGGACACCCCGCTCCCGCCGCCCGCCCCGGAGACCGTCGCGCTGCCGGCCGCCGCCGCTGGTGGGGCGTGCCAACTGCTCGACTACGACGTGATCGAGCAGCTGCTGGGCACCCGGTTCGACGTGGCGGCCGCGCGGCGGGTCAAGGACACCTACACCTGCGTCGTGCAGAGCGGCGGCGCGGCCCGCCCCGACCTGGTGCTCTCGGTGACCACCACCCAGGCCGACGCCGACATCTTCGAAGACGAGGTCACGCCGGACGGTGCCGACGAGCTCACAGGGCTGGGCAAGGCGGCGTACCGCGAGGTCCGCGCGGCCGGCGGCGGCGTCGGGCCGAGCGTCGAGGTGGCCTGGCTGACCGACGATGCCCGGATGATCATCATGCGCTACACGTTCGCGACCGGCCAGCCCAAGTCCGCGGCGAGCGCGCTGGGGCCCAAACTGGTCAACCTGGCGAAAAAGGTGGACAAAGAAGAGGTCTAGCGGGGCCCCCGCGGAAACGTGGAGCGCAGCGGAGCGTTTTCGTGGGGTGCTTTAGCGGGCGGCCACGAAGACGCGCGATGCCACCTCGCGTGGCAGCCGGACCTTGTCGCCGGAGCGGTCGATGGTCACCCCGTCGCGCTCCTGGGCCACGGTGACGGTCACGCCCGGGTCGACCCCGGCGGCGTGGAGCTGGCGCAGCACGTCGGCGTCGGTCTGCACGCTCTCGCAGATCCGCCGGACCACGACCTGGCCGGCCAGGCCGGGAAACGCCAGGTTGCGCTCGCCGTCTTCGCCGTTGGCGGCCGCGGACCCGCCGTTGCCGAGCGCGTCGAGGCCGGGGATCGGGTTGCCGTACGGCGAGCGGGTGGGCCGGTTGAGCAGCTCGTAGACGCGCTTCTCAACGGTGTCGCTCATCACGTGCTCCCACCGGCAAGCCTCTTCGTGGGCCTCCTCGTAGGGCATCCCGATGACGTTGACGAGGAGCAGCTCGGCGAGGCGGTGCTTGCGCATGACCGACACGGCGTGGGCGCGGCCGGAATCGGTGAGGTGCAGGTGCCGGTCACCTTCGACGGTGAGCAGGCCGTCGCGCTCCATGCGGGCGACGGTCTGGCTGACGGTGGGGCCGCTCTGGTGCAGCCGCTCGGCAATCCGGGCACGCAGCGGCGGCACGCCTTCCTCTTCTAGCTCGAGGATGGTCTTTAGGTACATCTCGGTGGTATCGACCAGGTCGTTCACGGCACAGCCCTCCCGACCCACCATGCTACCCGTCAAGGCGGTGGTTGACTTGACCGCGTGACCCTACCCCAGAACCCTATCGTGGACGCGGCCGCGCTGGCTACGGTGCTGGCGTCCGCCGAGCCTCCCACCGTGCTGGACGTGCGCTGGCGGCTGGCCGGGCCGCCCGGCCGCGAGGACTACGCGGCGGGCCACCTGCCCGGAGCCGCATTCATCGATCTCGATGCCGACCTCTGCGGGGCGCCGGGCCGCGGCGGCCGGCACCCGCTGCCCGATCCAGCCGATCTGGAACGCGCGCTGCGGGCCGCCGGCGTCCGCGACGGGCACCCGGTCGTCGTGTACGACGGTGGCGACGGCCTGGCCGCCGCCCGCGCGTGGTGGACGCTGCGCTGGGCGGGCCACCGGGCGGTCCGCGTGCTCGACGGCGGCTACCCGGCCTGGGTCGCGGCCGGGCAGCCGGTGACCGCCGACGTGCCGGACACCAAGCCGGGCGACATCACCGTCCGCCCCGGTGGCCTGCCGGTCCTGGACGCCACGGCGGCCGGCCGCCTCGCCACCGAGGGCGTGCTCATCGACGTGCGCGCGGCGCCGCGCTACCGCGGCGAGACCGAGCCCATCGACCCGGTCGCCGGGCACATCCCGGGCGCGGTCAACCTGCCGAGCACCGAGCACGTCGAGGCCGACGGCCGGTTGCGCGCCGCCGCGGCGCTGGAGTCGCGGTTCGCCGAGGCCGGTGTCGCCGAGGGGGTACGCGTCGGCGTGTACTGCGGATCCGGGGTGACCGCGGCGCACACCGTACTCGCGTTGCACCTGGCAGGGCGGACGGACGCCGCGCTCTATGTGGGGTCGTGGAGCGAGTGGATCACGGACCCCGACCGCCCGGTGGCCTGAACCCGCTCGCGGTCCTCACCCGGGCCCACCGGCGGCAGGGCGTGCTCGCGCGGCTGCCGGTGCCGGGCGTCTACCTGGTCAGCGATCCGGAGGCGATCCAGGAGGCGCTGACCCGCACCCAGCGCGAGTACGCCAAGGGCGTGGGCCGGCGCGGCCTCGAACCGCTCCGCCGGGTGCTCGGCCACGGCCTGCTGACCAGCCCGCCGGACCTGCACCGGCGGCAGCGCCGGCTGATCCAGCCGCTCTTCCACGGCGAGCGGATCGCCGGGTACGCGGACCAATTCACCGCGCTCGCCGCCGACGCGTGCGGGCGGTGGCGCGACGGTGAGGCCCGCGACGTGCACCGGGACATGACCGACCTGACCCTGGCGATCGTGGCCCGGACAGTCTTCGACGTCGAGGTGGGCGCCGACGTGATCACCACGTTCGGGCGGGCGATCGGCCGCAACCAGCGGGCCCTGCGCCGGGAGGTCCTACCCGGCGGGCGGCTGCTGGACCGGTTGCCGCTGCCGGCCACCCGGCGGTGGCGGGCCGACAGCGCGGCCGTGGACAAGGTCGTGTACGACCTGATCGAGGCCCGCCGAGTTCGTCCGGGGAGCGCCGACCTGCTCAGCCTGCTGCTGGCCACCGGCATGCCGGACCGGCAGATCCGGGACGAGGCGCTCACCCTGCTGCTCGCCGGGCACGAGACCACCGCCAACGCGCTGGCCTGGACGTTCCATCTGCTGTCGGGGGATCCGGCGGCGCAGGACCGGGTGGCCGGCGGCGACCGGGCGTTCGCGACGGCGGTGGTGCGCGAGTCGATGCGGCTGTACCCGCCGGCGTGGGCGATCTGGCGGCGGCTGGTCGACGACCGCGAGGTGTGCGGGCGCCGGCTGCGGGCCGGGTCGACGCTGATCCTGAGCCCGTGGGTGGTGCACCGCGACCCGCGCTGGTGGCCCGAGCCGGACCGGTTCCGCCCCGAGCGCTGGCTCGACGGGCCGCCCCCGCCGAGATATACGTACTTCCCGTTCGGCAGCGGGCCCCGGCAGTGCATCGGCAACGGCTTCGCGGAGTTGGAGGCGGTGCTGGTGACCGAGGCGGTCTGCCGGCGGTGGGCGCTCGCGCCGGCCCCGGGCGCGCCGCCGGTCGTGCCCCGGCCGCTGATCACGCTGCGCCCCCGGTACGGCGTGCACCTCACCGTGCGCGTGCGAGTATGAGGCGCATGGCAGCGGATGGCACGTTGGTGGTGTGGGACGAGGCCCTGCTCGGGTACGACATGGGCGACCACCCGCTCGACCCGGTCCGGGTGGAGCTGACCATCGCCCTGGCCCGCTCGCTGGGCGTCCTGGACCGCTCGGGCGTCGAGCTCGTCGCCCCCAAGCCGGCCGACGCCGCCGCCCTGACCCGGGTGCACCGCCCCGACTACGTGGAGGCCGTACGCGCCGCGCCCGACGACCCGTTCTTCTCCGGGTGGGGGCTGAACACGCCGGACAACCCGGTGTTCGACCGGATGCACGACGCCGGCGCGCTGGTGTGCGGCGCGACGCTCGCCGCCGCCGAGGCGGTCTGGCACGGGCACGCCACCCGGGCGGTCAACGTGGCGGGCGGGCTGCACCACGCGATGCCCGCGCGGGCCGCCGGCTTCTGCGTCTACAACGACCCGGCGGTCGCCATCGCCCGGCTGCTCGACCTGGGCGCGGAGCGCATCGCGTACATCGACATCGACGTGCACCACGGCGACGGCGTGCAGGCGATCTTCTACGACGACCCGCGGGTGCTCACGGTCAGCCTGCACGAGACGCCGCTCGCGCTCTTTCCGGGCACCGGCTTTCCGGAGGAGACCGGGGGCAAGAAGGCCGAGGGGAGCGCGGTCAACATCGCCTTCCCGCCGGGCACCGGCGACGCCGGCTGGCTGCGCGCCTTCCACGCGGTGGTGCCGTCGGTGCTGCGCGCGTTCCGGCCGCAGCTGCTCGTCACCCAGTGCGGCGCCGACAGCCACCGCCTCGACCCGCTCGCCGACCTGCGGCTGTCCGTCGACGGCCAGCGCGCCGCCCACCTGGCCCTGCGGGCGCTCGCCGACGAGCTGTGCGAGGGCAGGTGGGTGGCCACCGGCGGCGGCGGGTACGCGCTCGTCGAGGTCGTCCCGCGTACCTGGACCCACCTGCTGGCCACGGCCACCGGCGAGCCGATCGCCCCGGCGACGCTGACGCCGCTGGACTGGCGGGCGCTGGCCCGCTCCCGCCGGCCGGACCATGAGGTGCCGCTGCGGATGACCGACGACGCGGACGTGTCGTTCGCGCCGTGGCAGCCGGAGGGCGAGCCGGACGCCGTCGACCGCGCCATCATGGCCACCCGCAAGGCGGTCTTTCCGCTCCTCGGCCTCGACCCGCACGACCCGCGGGATTGACCACCTACGGTGTAGTTCGCGGTTGGACGGGGGCGATCCGGCCATCAGCGAAAATCCGGACTCGATTGTGCCTGCCAATGTTTTCCAGGGCGTCCAGGGCGTGCCGGACGAGCTCATCGTCGTTCACGGAGCAGAGCGAAAGCAGCTGAGGCACTACCGTCACATCCTGCGCGATGGCCGCGACCAGTTCGAGGGCGGCATGTCTCTCCTCGTCCGTGAGCAGTTCGGACTCTGCCCGGGCGAGTAGGCGTGGGGCGATCGACGGATGGAGCAGCGTGCGGCGCACGTCGGCGCCTTTGTACAGGAGGTAGCCGCTCAGCGCCGGGAAATGGTCGAGGAATCCGGTAGACCACTCGGCCAGCGGCCCGATATCCGTATGACCGAGCGCCGCCAGGAGCGCGCCGAAAACAGCCGTGTTCGGCGTGGCGGCATCCTGCCACATTGCGTTGATGCGGGTCAGGAGAAGGTCCTGCGCCCACTGGCCGTCCCCAAGCGCGACCAGGCATTCGGTGATCCGAGGGAGGGCGAGGTTGCGAACGGCGATCTCCTCGGTAGAAACCCACTCCTCGCCAGTCAGCGCGGTGAGTGCGTCACGCAGCGGCTGTCGGGCTGCCCCGTACCCATGGCTACCGATCACCGCGGCGCTCGCCCACACCGTCAACTGGTCGGCGTCCTGCCGGACCATCCACTTGGCAACCAGTGGCCAGATCTCGGGCTGGTCGTCCAGCAAAGCAGAGACCGCCCATCGCACGCTGGCATCGCGGTCTGGATCGGTGAGCGCACCGACAAGCTGTACGGCCAACGATGGCGAGGCGTGCTCGTGGAAGGCAGAAACGATGATCGACACGCTCGGGCCCCACGACCCGGGCCGGCTCAGCAGGGCGGTGAGGAGGCGAGGGGCGCCTGCCGCGCCGGTGAGTGCGAGATAGCTGTGCACGATGAACGCGATGCCCACGTCGGAGCTGTCCGGGACTCGTTCGATGAGCCACCTCTCGACGGCCGGATCGCGCGAGTACTGCAGGGCCCACATCAGAACGTTGGCGGTCTGACGGGTGCCGGCCGTGTCGATGAGGTGACGGAGGTGCGCGGCGCCGCTCGCTCCGCCGAGCGCCGCGACTGCTGCCGCGAGTGGGAACGCACCGTTGCTGTCGGCGACCAACTCCCGGTCCAGGCGGGCACGCAGGGCTGGGATGGCCGGCGAATGCCTGAGAGCTCGCAGCGAATCGGCTACGGCCGAGGCTAGCCGGCTATCCAGCGCGCGAGAGCTGAGTATGGCGGTTAGCCGGGCCGCGACATAGGCATCGCCGCCCGTGCCCAGGGCTCTGGCGATCGATGTGCGCGGCCCACTCCCGAGCTGTCGGTTGATTAGATCGTCGATTAGTCGGTCGTGGATCGCGCGACCGCCAGCGGCTACCAGGATCCTCGCGGACGACTCAGACATCGATGGCGATGGTGCTGTGCGGACGAGTTCATAGGTGACCTCGATGATCGCGGAGCGGAGCCAAGGGACTCGCACACGAGGCGCCCCTGCCAGGCATCGAGCCGCGAGGAGAAGGTCGTGGTGCAGAACGTCGTCATCGAGCGCGAGAGGCGCGTCGGGCACAGGTGGATCGGCACTCAGCGGATCCCGTCCGAGGATCCCGAGGAGTAGCGGCGATGCGTCCACGGTCCGACCTGCGAGCAGGAAAAGCACCTCCTCCCACCACGGGTCGTGACGGTGCTGGACGACGAGCGCCACTGCCTGCGCTCCCCGCTCGGTGGCGGCGACGGCGGCGAAGTACTCCTGCAAGGTGAGATGTAGGAAGCCGTACCAGCCGTTGGCCTGGACCTTGAGCAGGCCGTATTGGGCGGCGATCTCGTCCAAGATTGCCTGGGCGTGCACGGGTTCGATGTCTATCGTCGGCAAGAATTCGGCTATCACCCGCAAGAGCTCATCGTGTGGGTAGTACCGCAGCCCTTGCTGATGGAAGTGCCAGCCCACCTCCTCAAGTAGGTCTCGCTTACGGTCGGTGGTAAAGCGGGTAAACCGGCGGATTCCGCGATGCGTATCCCACTCCTTGAGCAGTACCTCGACGCAGCGGTTATAGAGCTGGGCGCGACGTTCCGGCAGTTCGAGGTCGCGGTCATAAACGATGGCCACCAACGACAAGATCAGTGGGTTGGCGGCCAGCGTCTGGACCCGCAGGTTGGTCTGTAGCGCGGTGACTAGCGCATCGGCGCGAGCAGGTTCGTTGCCGAACCAGTTGCGGACGAATGTCTCGATCTGCGGCCAACCGAAGTCGAGCACCTCCACCGTGTGGAATGCCCGCAGGCCGCCCTGCCAGCCGGCCCGGCGGCAGGTTACCGCGATGGTGGCCCTGGGATAGCGGGTGGAGAGCCGGTCCACTTCGTCAACGACCCGCCGGTATGCCCGCGCCGCGTCCTCGGCTGCGGCACCACCGAGGACCTCGTCCAACCCGTCGAGCAGGAGCGCCGCCAAGCCGGCATCCAACCGCTCGGCGAAGTGCTCGACCGCGTTGACGAAGCCGTACCGTCGCCGGCACGTGTCGGCAGCGAACTCGAGGATGTCCGATACGCCGCTGTCAACGAACTCGCGCAACTCGACGTAGATCGGCAGGGTCAAGTCCTCCGTGATCTCGCCGCGCGCCAGACGCAGCGCCAGGTGACGCAGCATCGTCGTCTTGCCCGCGCCGGGGTCACCGAGCGCCACGAACCGTCCGAATCGGCGTAGCGCGTCCTCGGGTCGCATGGCCGATGACTCTGCTTCGCGGGACTGCTTGGCCGAGAGTTGCAGGAGATGTTCGGGCGTGCCGTAGGACAGCGGCTCCATCTCTTCCGGGCTGGCGAAACGTGCTGGGCGGTCCTCGCGCACTCGAAGCTGGACGTACAGCGCCTCTAGATCGAGCGGCTTGGTCATATCGAGGATCTTGAGCTGGGCCAACTCGTTGGCGAGCAGGGTTCGGTATCTTTCCACCGCGTCGCGGATCTTTTCGGCTTGCGCGACTTGCCGGGCCGACTCCTGTTCCGCCGTCCGTTCCTCCTCCCAAGCCTCCTCCCAGATCTTCTGCTCCCGGATGAGGGCCTGCTCGAGGCGGAGTCGCTCACGGTCCAGCCCTTGTCCTCGTCGCCACTGGTAGAAGCCGAAGCCGACGCCCACGAGCGTGGCTACGGCACCGATGATGGCGACAATCAGCTCGACCGGCACAGGGACACGTTTTAGTGACCGTCGAGGGGCGGTCAAGGCGATGATGGAAATGTGACACCACCTG
Source organism: Phytohabitans rumicis (assembly GCF_011764445.1). NCBI lineage: Bacteria > Bacillati > Actinomycetota > Actinomycetes > Micromonosporales > Micromonosporaceae > Phytohabitans > Phytohabitans rumicis. The sequence continues at coordinate 2,677,028 of NZ_BLPG01000001.1, read as the reverse complement.
TGCGCGACCGAGCTGCGGACGTACTGCTGAGTGACGGCTCCACCGTCCACCTGCGACAGATCGGGCCGGAGGACGCGCCAGCCATTGTGGCGATGCACTCGCGGTTCTCCGAGCGCACCCGCTACCTGCGCTACTTCTCGCCGTACCCGCGGATCCCCGAACGCGACCTGCACCGTTTCGTCAACGTCGACCACGACGCGCGCGAGGCCCTGATCATCGAGTCCGGCGGCCGGATCCTGGCGGTCGGGCGCTACGAGCGGCTGGGGCCGGACGCGCCGGACGCCGAGGTGGCGTTCGTGGTGGAGGACGCGCACCAGGGGCGGGGGATCGGGTCGGTGCTGCTGGAGCACCTGGCGGCGGCTGCGCGCGACGCGGGCATCAGCCGGTTCGTGGCCGAGGTGCTGCCGGCGAACTCGACCATGCTGCGGGTCTTCGCGGACGCCGGCTACCAGATCCAACGCGAGTACGCCGACGGCGTCGTCCACCTCACGTTCCCGATCGCCCTGACTGAGCAGTCACTTGAAGTGCAGTGGAGCCGCGAGCAGCGCGCCGAGGCCCGGTCGATCGCCCGGCTGCTGCGCCCGCGCGGCGTCGCCGTCTACGGCGCCAGTTCCAGCGGGCACGGCATCGGCGCGGCCATCCTGGGGCACCTGCGCGACGGCGGGTTCAGCGGCGCGATCCACCCGGTGCATCCCACCGCCGCCACCGTGGCCGGGCTGCCGGCGCTGCGGTCGGCCGGCGACGCCACCGACGTGGATCTCGCGGTGGTCGCGGTGCCACCGGACCGGGTGCCCGGCGTCGTCGCCGACGCGGCCGCCGCCGGCGTCCACGGCCTCGTCGTGGTGTCGGCCGGCTTCGCCGAGACGGGTACGCCTTCCGGCGCGGCGGCGCAGGAGGAGCTGACCCGCGCGGCGCACGCCGCGGGCATGCGCGTCGTCGGCCCCAACTGTCTGGGCGTGGCCAACACCAACGACCGGGTACGCCTCAACGCCACCCTCGCCCCGAAGCTGCCGTTGCCGGGGCGGGCCGGCTTCTTCAGCCAGTCCGGCGCGTTGGGCGTCGCGCTGCTGGCCGAGGCGGATCGGCGCGGGCTGGGCCTGTCCAGCTTCGTGTCGGCGGGCAACCGGGCCGACGTGTCCGGCAACGACCTGCTGCAGTACTGGGAGGACGACCCCGGCACCGACGTGATCCTGCTGTACCTGGAGACGTTCGGGAACCCGCGCAAGTTCGCCCGGCTGGCACGCCGGATCGGGCGTACCAAGCCGATCGTCGTGGTCGCCTCGCCGGCCCGCCCGCCGGGCGAGGTGGGCCCGGACCGGGGCGCCGTGACCGCGCTGTTCGCCCACTCAGGCGTCATCCGCGTCGACACCGTGGCCGAGCTCTTCGACGCCGGCGTGCTGCTGGCCAACCAACCGCTGCCGGCCGGGCGGCGGGTCGGCATCGTGGGCAACTCGTCGGCGCTGACCCGGCTGGCCGCCGCCGCGTGCCGGGACGGCGGGCTGGTGGTCGTTTCCCGGTACCCGCTGGATGTGCCGCCCCAGGCGGGGGCGCACGAGTTCGGCGACGCGCTCGCCGACGCGGCCACCGATGGCGACGTCGATGCGCTCGTCGCGGTGCTCGCGCCGCCGCTGCCCGGCCAACTGTCCGATGAGGACGCCGACTTCGCGACGGCGATCGCGAGCGTGGCGCTGGCCGGAGACAAGCCGACCGTGGCGGTGTCCCTTGTGGAAAAGCTGCCCGCGGGCGTGGCGGCGTACCCGTCGGTGGAGGAGGCGGTGCGCGCGCTGAGCCGGGTCAGCGGGTACGCCGACTGGCTGCGCCAACCGCTGGGCACCGTCCCACCCGTGTCCACCGTGGAGTCGTACGACGTGCTGGCCGCGTACGGGATCGAGGTGGTCCCGTCGTTGCCGGCGGAGTCGGCCGAGGAGGCCGTCGCGGCGGCGGAACGGCTGGGCTACCCGGTGGCCCTCAAGGCGGCCGGCGAGGCGCTGCGGCACCGGCTCGACCTCGGCGCGGTACGCCTCGACCTGGCGGGCCCCGCCGCGGTCGCCCAGGCGTACGCGGAGATGGCCGAAGCGTTCGGCGCCGGGATGCTGGTGCAGTCGATGGTCCCGCCGGGCGTGGCGTGCGTGGTGGAGATGGTGGAGGACCCGGCGTTCGGCCCGGTGGTGGGCTTCGGGCTGGGCGGCGTCGCCACCGACCTGCTCGGCGACCGGGCCTGGCGGGCCGCCCCGCTGACCGACCGGGACGCCGCCGCGCTGGTGGACGAGCCGCGCGCGGCGCCGCTGCTGCGCGGCTACCGGGGCTCCGCCACGGTGGACCGGGACGCCCTGGCCGACCTGCTGATCCGCGTCGGCCGCCTGGCCGACGAGCAACCCCAGGTCCGCGAGCTGCGCCTCAACCCCGTCCTGGCCCGCCCCGACGGCCTGTCCGTCCTGCACGCCGAGCTCCGCCTAGGCCCGCCCGCCCCCGCCCCAACGAAGCCCCCCGCCGCCTCTAACCCCGCCCCCGCCCCGCTGCGCGCCGCGCGCGCCGCGCGCCGCGCGCCGCCTTCCCCGTCGATCAAGGGCATATGGTCGTGCTTTGATCTCCAAACCACGGCCGTTTGCCCTTGATCGACGCGCAAATCCTTGATCGCCGCGCATGTGGCGGGACCAACATGCGGGAAAGAGTGACCACATCGTGGACAGCTAGCGGTAGCGTGACAGGCATGGCGACGTACACGCATGGGCATCACGAGTCGGTGCTGCGCTCGCACCGGTGGCGTACGGCGGAGAACTCGGCCGCGTACCTGCTCGACCGCCTCGGGCCCGGCCTGTCCGTGCTCGACGTGGGGTGCGGTCCCGGCACGATCACCCTCGACCTCGCCGAGCGCGTCGCGCCCGGTCGGGTCACCGCGGTGGACACCTCCGAGGACGCGCTGGCCGCGGCGCGCCAGGCGGCCGCCGAGCGGGGCACGGACAACGTCGACTTCGCGGTCGCCGACGTGCACGACCTGCGGTACGCCGACGGGGCGTTCGACGTCGTGCACGCGCACCAGGTGTTGCAGCACGTCGGCGATCCGGTGCGGGCGCTGCGGGAGATGCGGCGGGTGTGCCGGCCGGGTGGCGTGGTCGCGGCGCGGGACTCCGACTACGCGGCGATGACCTGGTTTCCGGAGGCGCCCGTCCTGGACGAATGGCTCGCCCTCTACCGCCGTGTGGCCCGGCGCAACGGCGGCGAGCCGGACGCCGGGCGGCGGCTGCTGGCGTGGGCCCGCGCGGCCGGCTTCACCGAGGTGACCGGGTCGGCGTCGGTCTGGTGCTTCGCGTCGCCGGAGGATCGGGGCTGGTGGAGCGGCATGTGGGCGGACCGCATCGTGGGCTCGGCGATCGCGGGCCAGGCGCTCGACGCCGGGTACGGCGCGGCCGATCTGGAACGGATCTCGGCGGCCTGGCGGGAGTGGGGCGCTGACGAGGACGGCTGGTTCGCGGTCCTCCACGGCGAGGTGCTCTGCCGCCCCTGAGATGCAAGGAAGGGCACCTTGTTATGCAAAAAGCGATAACAAGGTGCCCTTCCTTGCAGCTAGCTGGCGTATGCCTCTAGGCGCTTGGCGCGGGACGGGTGGCGGAGCTTTAGAAGGGTGACCTTTTCGATCTGGCGGATCCGCTCCCGGGACAGGCCGAACTCGCGGCCCACCTCGTCGAGCGTGCGCTGGCGGCCGTCGTCGAGGCCGAAGCGCAGCCGGATCACCGCCTGCTCCCGCTGGGACAGCGTCGACAGGACGATCTCGACCTCGCTGCGCAGCTCGCCCTGGGCGACGTTGTCGGCTGGCTCCTGCCGCGGGTCGACGCCCGCCACGAAGTCGCCGAGCGCGCTCTCCCCGTCTTCGCCCACGGCCTGGTCGAGGCTGACCGGCTCGCGGTCGTACGAGATCAGCTCGATCACCTGGAACTCCTGCACGCCCATCGCGACGGCCACCTCGGCGATGGTCGGCTCGCGGCCGAGCGTGGTGCTGAGGTCGCGCCGGGCGCGCACCATGCGGTTGACCTGCTCGACCATGTGGACCGGGATGCGGATGGTGCGGGCTTGGTCGGCCATGGCGCGGGTGATGGCTTGGCGGATCCACCAGGTGGCGTAGGTGGAGAATTTGTAGCCCTTGGTGTAGTCGAATTTTTCGACGGCGCGGATGAGGCCGAGGTTGCCTTCCTGGATGAGGTCGAGGAAGGCCATGCCGCGGCCGGTGTACCGCTTGGCGATGCTGACCACCAGGCGGAGGTTGGCCTCCAGCAGGTGATCCTTGGCCGCGCGGCCCTCTAGCGCCACGATCGCCAGATCGCCCCGCAGTTGCGGTGCGAGCGCGTCCCCGTCCGCGAGCTTCTCCTCGGCGAAGAGCCCGGCCTCGATCTTCTTGGCCAGCTCGACCTCCTGAACGGCGGTGAGCAGCTTGGTGCGGCCGATACCGTTCAGGTACGCCCGGACCAGGTCGGCCGAGACTCCACGCTCATCGGTAGCGTCAAGGTCGGCGTCGATGCTGAGCTCGTTGTCGTTCATGTGCAAGACCACTTTCAGTCGCCTCCCCGCGTCGACAAGTGGCACGCGTCCCAGCAGCCGGGTGGCGCTGGTGAGAAAAGCTTGGCGGTTGGGGCGTGAAGCGGGAGTGAGGCGGACGACTGGTGGCATGAATCCGGTAGATGATTTGTCCGCTTTCGAACGAATGTCAGTGCTTGCCGTCAAGCGCTACTGTGCGAACGTTGGCTCTAAGTGACGGAGGACGTCGTGGTCTTCAAGCGGATGTTGCAGGCAATGGGCGTGGGGGGCCCGTCGGTTGAAACGGTGCTCAGCAACCCGAACTGCCGGCCAGGGGGATACCTGGATGGGCAGGTGCACGTTGTCGGCGGTGATCACGCGGTCGCCATCGACTACGTCTCTGTCGGATTGGTGACCAAGGTCGAGGTCGAGAGTGGTGACAGCGAGTACAACACCATCCAGGAGTTCCACACCAAGCGGCTGACCGGCGCGTTCCAGCTCGCCCCGGGCGGGCGGCACGACATCCCGTTCCGCTTCGAGGTGCCGTGGGAGACCCCGATCACCGAGCTGTACGGCCAGCACCTGCACGGCATGACCATGGGCCTGCGTACGGAGCTGGAGGTGGCCCGCGCCGTCGACAAGGGTGACCTGGACGCGGTGGCGGTGCACCCGCTGCCCGCGCAGGAGCGCATCCTCGACGCGCTGCTGCGGCTCGGCTTCCGCTTCAGCAAGGCCGACGTGGAGCGCGGCCGGATCCACGGGGTGCAGCAGACGCTCCCGTTCTACCAGGAGATCGAGTTCTACCCCGCGCCGCAGTACGCCCGCGCGTTCAACCAGCTCGAGGTGACCTTCATCCCCACGCCGCACCAGCTCCAGGTGGTGCTGGAGGTGGACAAGCGGGGTGGCGTGTTCACCGAGGGGCGCGACGCGTTCGGGCGGTTCACGGTCGACTACGCGAGCGCGGAGCAGGCCGACTGGGCCGGCCAGCTCGACGGCTGGCTCCGCCAGTCCTCCCAGCGCCGAGGTCTCTTCTTCTAGCTAGAGGTCGAGTTCTAACTAGAGGTCGAGGAGGACCGTCCGCGGGCCCACGTTGACGGAGGAGACCTCCATGTGGGCCCGGAAGCGGCCCTCCTCGACCACGGCGCCACGGGTCCGCAGGGCCGCCACGAAGGCCGCCACCATCGGTTCGGCCGCCTCGGCTCGGGCAGCCGCCGTCCAGGACGGGCGGCGGCCCTTGCGCGTGTCGCCGTACAAGGTGAACTGGCTGACGACCAGGACCGGGGCGCCCACGTCGGAGGCGGACCGCTCGTCGTCGAGGATGCGCAGCTCCCACACCTTGCGCGCCATCGTGTCGGCGGTCGCCGCCGTGTCCGAGTGGGTCACCCCGAGCAGCACCAGCAGGCCGTCCTCGATCGCGCCGACCACCTCGCCGCCGACCGTCACGCTCGCCCGGCTGACCGTCTGCACCACCGCCCGCACCCGCTACTCCCCGTCCGCGGGAACGATGACTCCGCGCTCCACCAGGTGCGCGATGATCGGCACGGCCGCTTCCGCCAGGTCGGCCTCCGCGACATCGTGCGCCACCGCGAGTACGGCGATCTGGTCCCGCAGCGGCACCTGCCCTTCGCAGCCGCCCACCAGCGCGAGTACGAGCGGATCGATCTCCTCCGTCCAGCGCAGCCCCTGCGGCATGGCGAGCACCTGCCGGTCGACCGCCCAGCCCTCGTCGCCCATGGTCGCCTCCTGGCGCAGTTGCAGCCCTTCGGCGGCTCGGTAGCGCGCGGCGAGGAGCGCGTCCGCATCGCGTACCCGGAGAAAGTCCTGGCGGTCGAACCAGGCCGCGACCTGCGCGCCGAGCGGCCCCGCGACCTGCTGGCGGAGGTCTTCGACCCGGACCACCGGGTCGTCCGCGCCGGCCCGGCGGAGGGTGACCAGGCCGAAGCCGACGGCCTCGACCTTGTGCGCGTCGAACCAGTCCAGCCACGCCGCCTTGCGGGCCGGGTCGTGCGGCTCGCCCGCGTCGCTCAGCCAAAGGTCCACATAGGACACTGGGTCGGCGACCTCGCGCTGGATGACCCAGGCGTCCAGCCCGGTGCCGGCGACCCAGCCGGCCACCCGGTCGGCCCAGTCCTCGCCGGCGATATGTACCCAATTCGCGAGGTACTGCATGACGCCGCCCTCGGTCAGCAGGCCGGGCGCGGCGGCGGCTAGTTCGGCGCTGATGCCGTCGCTGGCCCGGCCGGAGTCGCGGTACGCGTGGGTGGCCGTGCCCGGCCCGACCACGAACGGCGGGTTGCTGACGACCAGGTCGAACCGGCGGCCGGCCACCGGAGCGGTCATGTCCCCGCGCAGCAGCTCCCACTCCAGGCCGTTGAGGGCGGCGGTGGTGGCGGCGAAGGCCAGCGCCCGCTCGCTCAGGTCGGTCGCGGTCACGCTGGTGGCGTGCTGGGACAGGTGCAGGGCCTGCACGCCGCAGCCGGTGCCCAGGTCGAGCGCGGTGCCGACGGGCCGCCGCACGGTGGCGCCGGCGAGCGTCGTGGACGCGCCGCCGACGCCGAGCACATGGTCGGGCGCGAGGGGTACGCCGGGGCGGGCCGCGACGGGCAGGTCGGCGAGCACCCACCACGCGTCGCCGTACGCCTCCAGATCCAGGCCCTGCCGCAGGCCGTCCCCGTCGGGCACGACGAGTCCGGCGGCGAGCGCGGCGGCGAGCGGGAGCGGGGCGAGCGCGGCCTCGACCGCGGCGGCCGGCTCGGTCTGCGCGCAGACGAAGAGCCGGATCAGCGTGGCGAGCCGGTCCCGGTCGGCGGTGGCGCGCAGGGCGGCCCGGAAGTCGTTGCGCGCGACCGCGGCGGTGGCCGCCGGGCCGAGCCGCTCGGCGATGCCGCTGGCTGTGTAGTCAGTCAGCGCCGCGCGGAGCTGTTCTGTCTGGGCGGTCGAAAGCAGCATCACGCCATCCTGAAGTCGGCGAAGTCGAACCCGGGCGCCACCACGCAACTCACCAGCACCGGCTCGGCGCCGGCCGGCGCGGCGGACTGCCACACACCACCGGGCACCAGCACCTGCGGGCGCTGCCCGGCGGCTACGTCGTTGCCGAGAATGGTCGGCTCCCGATCGCGCATTCGCAGGGTCAGCGGCCCGCCCGCGTGCCACAGCCACAGCTCGTCCGAGCGCACCACGTGCCAGCGGGACTCCTCACCCAGGTTGAGCAGGAAGTAGATCGCGGTCGCGGCCTGGCGCGGCCCGCCGTACCCCGCGGGGTCGAACGTGTGGCCGCTGCGCCAGGTCTCCCGGAACCAGCCGCCCTCCGGATGCGGTGCCAGGTCGAGCTGCTCGGCAAGTGCGGGTCGCGGTGTCGTCACCCGTTCATTCTTGCGCCGGGTGGCGGAGGATCCGGTCATCACCCGCACGGACGTCGCCGCGCCCGTCGCGGTTCGACGTCGCCAGCCACAGCGCGCCGTCCGGGGCCACCGCGACGGTACGCAGGCGGCCGTACCGGTTGACGAAGAAGGCACGCGGCTCACCGGCCCGGCCGGCGGTCAGCGGCACGGCCCAGAGGCGTTCCCCGCGCAGGGCGGCGACGTAGAGCGTGTTGCCGGCGATGGCCGCGCCGGACGGAGATGCCTCATCCGTGGACCAGGTTACGATCGGGTTGGTGTATCGGCCGCCGTCGGTGTCGCCCTCGCCCTCCACCTCCGGCCACCCGTAGTTGCGGCCCGGCTGGATCAGATTGACCTCGTCGAGCCGGTTCTGGCCGAACTCGGTGGCGAAGAGCCGGCCGTCCGCGTCCCACGCCAGTCCTTGCACGTTGCGGTGGCCGAGGCTGTAGATGGGGGAGTTGGGTCGCGGGTTTCCCGGTGCCGGGTCGCCGTCCGGGGTGAGCCGGAGGATTTTCCCGTTGGGGTCGTCCGGATCCTGCGACGAGTCGCGCTCGGCGGCGTCGCCCGTGCCGGCGTACAGCATCCCGTCCGGCCCGAACGCGATCCGCCCTCCATTGTGGTTGGACGCCTTGCTGATGCCGTCGAAAATCACCTCCGGCCGGCTCTGGTCGTCGAGCTTGAACCGGACGACGCGGTTGTCGGATTCGGCGGTGAAGTACGCGTAGACGTACTGATCGGTGGCGTAGTTCGGGGAGACGGCGAGCCCGAGCAGGCCGCCCTCGCCACCCGGGTCCACGCCCGGCACCTCGTACACCTGGCGCGCCCGGCCGCCGCCCGGCGACACCCGCAGGATTCGGGCGGTCTCCCGCTCGGCCACCAGCGCGTCGCCGTCGGGCAGGAACGCCAGGCCCCACGGTACGTCGAGGCCGCTGGCGACCTGCTGCGGAGCGTTCAGGTCAGGGGCGGCACCGGGCGTGCTGGTGGCGCCGCGCGACTCGGTCGGCGTGGGCACCGTGGGTGCCGGCTGCGCCACGGATTCTTCGGGCTCCTCGGAGCAGGCGACGAGCGCCGCCGCCGCGAGGGCCAGTGTCGCAACGTACTTCGCCGTACGCACGATGTTCGCTGTCCTCTCGTCGGCGGCGCTGTTACGCCATCGGATCAAATGCGACCGAAAGGCCGGGGAAAGCCCTACTGGCGGCCGATGGCGTATCCGAGGCCGCGCAGGCGGCGGGCCCAGCCGGCGACGGTGTGCCGCGGCACGTCGAAGTGTTCGGCCACGGCGGTGATCGAGCCGGTACGCCGGTAGGCGTCCATGACCTCTTCGGGCTCGGGCATCCGCCGGTACGCCCGGGTGCCGGTGGCCTTTTGTGCCGTCGCCTTCTTCGCGGCCGTCTTCTTGGCGGCGGTCGCCTTCCGTGCCCGCGTCGCGGCCTTGCGGGCCCGGCGGCGAGGAGCGGGCGCGGCCGGTGCGACCACGGTGGCTTCCTCCGCCGCCTCCGGTTCCGCCGCCGCCGCGGTGGGCGGCAGTGCCTGCGCCGGCATGGGGCCGGTCAGGGCGCGGACCAGCAGGTCCAGGTCCACCGGGGGCAGATCGGCGGGTGCCAGCCCGCCGCCGCTGGCGGCCCGGACGGTCAGTTCGGTGATGCGGGTCTGCCCGGTCGACGTGTCCACGCGCACGGTGGTGTGTGCGGTGTCGGCGCCGGTCCCCCCGCCGTTGTCCGGGGTGATGGTGATGACGTATCTGCTCACGGGAAGCCTCCTGGTGCCAGTGGGTCCTTCCCACGCCTGAACCGCCGCGCCCCCCGCGCGATCGACGGCGCCCCGCAAGTCACGGTGGGACGACCTGTCACAAATGTCGACTGCGTGAGATTACCTCTTCCAAAGTGGACCCGGCTTGCGGTCTCATCTGTCGCTTCACCGGAGGCACTGATCGGGCAGGATGGGGTGTATGACACTGTTACTGCCTATTGACGCCGAGGCCAACAAGCTGCTTCAGCGCAGCCCGCTAGCGCTGTTCATCGGCATGATCCTCGACCAGCAGATCCCACTGGAACGCGCGTTCAGTTCCCCGTACGACCTGGTGCGGCGCCTCGGACACGAGCCGACGGCGCGGGAACTCGCCGAGTACGACCCGGAAGCGCTGACCGCCATCTTCGCCACGCCACCGGCGCTGCACCGCTTCCCCAAGGCGATGGCCGCCCGGGTGCAGGACGCCTGCCGCCTCCTCGTCGAGAAGTACGACGGCGACGCGGCCGCGCTGTGGTCAGACGCGGGCACGGGCAAGGAGTTGCTGAAGCGGGTCAGTGAGGTGCCCGGGTTCGGCAAGCAAAAAGCACAGATTTTCGTCGCTCTGCTCGGCAAGCAATACGGCGTACGCCCCGAGGGCTGGCAGCAGGCCGCCGGCGACTACGGGCCGGACGGCACGTACAAGTCGGTCGCCGACATCGTCGACGCCGACTCGCTCGTCAAGGTGCGCGAGTACAAGCAGCAGATGAAGGCCGCCGCCAAGAAGTAAACGCGCTTCAGGCGGCGGTCGGGTGAGCCAGTGCCGCGATCGCCCGGCGCACGTCGGCGAGCGACACGGTCGCCGAGTCGTCGAGGTCGGCGAGGCCGGCTTCGATCCACTGCCGCATCAGCGTGGTCACCCCGATGCCGCGTGCCTCGGCCGCGGCGCGCACCCGCTCGTACGTCTCAACCGGCAACCGCACCGAGCGGCTGACCATCGGCACGTCCGTGTCCGGGGCGGGCAGCTCGACCGGCTGTCCCTCGCCGATCAGCTCCGCGAGCCGCTCCCCACCCTCGTGGAACTGCTTGATCGCGTCGTTTCTGTTCATGGTCGCCACCCCTGTAGAGCCTCGTCGTACCGCTTGGACTCGACATCGGTCAGGTCGCGTGCGGACAGGACGTCCCAGTCGTTGTCGGTGCGGTCGGCCTCGGCGAGAAGGATCGCCAGCCGCCGGCCGCGCCGCGTCGCCGCGTACACGACCATCACGTCGTCGCCCAGGTGCCGGATGACCCGGCGGGAACTGTGCAGCGCCTCCCAGACGTCGCCGGGAGTCACCTCGTAGAGCCGCAGGTTGCTCAGGCCCTCGTCGGTGAAGCTGAACCTGTTGCCCACGGACGCGAGCGTACCACGCACGTAACACGCGCCGCCTGGCTGTTCGGCGCCGTGAAGTCAGTGGAAGGATGGGACGTGTGAAGCGAAAGGCCCAGCGGCCGATCCTGATCACCGACGCTGACCGCAGCCAGGCCGACCAGTTGCGCAGCCGCCAGGTGCGGTACGTCCTGATGATGTCCATCCGGGCCGGCTGCCTGGTCGTGGCGGCGCTCCTGGTCGGCGCCAAGGCGCCCATGCTCTGGCTGTGGCTTCCGCTGTGCCTGCTGGGCATGGTGCTGATCCCCTGGCTCGCCGTGATCCTCGCCAACGACCGCCCACCGAAGGACCGGCACCGGCTCAGCCACAAGCGCCACCACCACGAGGAGCCGTCACCGTCCGCGCTCCCCGACGCACCCCCACCCCGCACAATCGACGCCGACCAGCCCTAGCCACCCCCACCCGCCCGCCCGCGCCGCGCCCCGGCCGGCGCCGCGCCCCGCCGCGTCGATCAAGGGCATATGGTCGTGGTTCGATCTCTAAACCACGGCCATATGCCCTTGATCGACGGGAAAGTCCTTGATCGACGGGGCGGGCGGGCGGGCTGGCGCGGGCCGGGGAGCGGGCGTGGGGGCCGCTCCGGGGCCGTGCGGCCCGGTCGGCGCGGCGCTTCGCCGATCAAGGGAAAGTGCGTCGATCAAGGGCATACGGTCGCGGATTGGAGATCGAACCACGGCCATACGCCCTTGATCGACGGCCAGGTCCTTGATCGCCGCGGGGAGGGCGCCGCGGGGAGGGCGCCGCGGGGTGGACTAGGTCGGGCGGGCGCCTAGGGTGGTTACGGCGCGGGCGCCGGTGGCTACGGCGGCGGCCAGGGATTCCGCCGGGGGCGCGCCGGCCAGCCAGCTTGCCAGCAGGGCCGCCGCGAAGGCGTCGCCGGCGCCCGTCGGGTCCACCACCGCCGCCGGGCGGCCGGGTGCCGACACGACCTGCCCGGCCGCGGCCCACACCGCGCCGTCCGCGCCGCGCTTCACGACGGCGTTCGCGGCCACCTCGGCCAGCGCGCGCGCCTGCGTGGCCGCGTCTCCCACGCCGGCCAGCACCGCCGCCTCGTCCGCGTTGGCCAGGAGCAGGTCGGCACCCCGTACCCAATCCAGGAAGGCGGCGCCGGCGCGCCGCAACGGGGCCGCGGACGCCGCGTCGACGCTCGTCGTCAGCCCGCGTTCGCGCGCCGCGGCCAGCGCGCGCAGCCCGGCCTCGCGGGACCCGCCATCCAGCAAGGTGTACGCGGAGACGTGCACATGCCGAGCGTCGAGGGAAGCGGTCAGGGCGGTGTCGACGTGGTCGGCGGAGAGCAGGAGGTTCGCGCCGCGGTCGGTGACCATGGTGCGCTCGCCGTCGTGGGTCAGCACGATCACGCTGCCGGTCGCCGCGCCGGCGTGCTCGTGTATCGCGCACCGGACGCCGAGGGCGGTCAGTTCGGCCACCCGGGCCCGGCCGGCGTCGTCGGCGCCGACCGCCGCGACGAGGGTGACCGGCGCGCCCAGCTCGGCGAGCCACGCGGCGGTGTTGGCGGCCTGGCCGCCGCCCGTGAAGCGGATCCGCGCCCGGGTGTCCGAGCCGGTGGCGAGCGCGGATTCGACGGCCGCGACCACGTCGGTGGCCAGGTCGCCAACGACGAGGATCATGCGGCGGCTACGGCGATCCGGCCGGCCAACTCGGCGTTGCGCAGGATGATCCGGGTGTTGACGGCGAGGCTGCGCCCCTCGGTGGCGGCGTGGAAGTGGGCCAGCAGGAACGGGGTGACCGCCTTGCCGGTGATGCCCTCGCTCTCCAGCTTGGCGAGGCCGTCGGCGAGCGTGCGGTCGTGCAGGTCCGGGTCGAGTTGCTCGTCGGTGGGCAGCGGGTTGGCGACGAGTACGCCGCCGTGGTGGACGCCCTGCCCGCGCCGGGCCGCCATGATCGCGGCGACGTCCTCGGGCGACTCGACCGACCAGTCGAGGTCGAAGCCGGCGTCGGTGATGAAGAAGCCGGGGAACCGCCGGGTGCGGTAGCCGACCACGGTGACGCCGAGGGTTTCCAGGCGTTCGAGGGTGGCGCCGACGTCCAGGATGGACTTGACGCCCGCGCACACCACCACGATCGGGGTACGCGCCAGCGTGATGAGGTCGTTCGACTCGTCGAAGGCTTCGCGGTGCACGCCGCCGAGCCCGCCGGTGGCGAAGACCTTGAGGCCGGCGGCGACCGCCACGGCGCTGGTCGCGGCGACCGTGGTGGCCCCGTCCGCGCGGGCGGCGGCGGCCACGGCCAGGTCGCGTACGGAGAGCTTGGTCACGTCGTCCGCGGTGGCCAGGTGGGTGAGCTGCGCGTCGTCGAGGCCCACCACGAGGCGGCCGCCGACCATGCCGATGGTGGCGGGGACGGCACCGGTGGCGCGTACGGTCTGCTCGATCTCGCGGGCCACCCGAAGGTTGTCCGGGCGGGGCAGGCCGTGCGAGACGATGGTGCTCTCCAGGGCCACGACGGGCCGGCCGGCCTGGACCGCCTGGGCCACCTCGGCGCCGTACTCGATGTGAAAGTCCGTCACGATCATTACCGTATGCGTTCCGATGGACCGAGCGGCGCGGAGGTGGGAAACTAGAGGGCTGGAGGTGTTACTCGACGTGAGCACTGAGGTTCTCGAGCATCCGGATCTGAAGGACGCCGATACTGGTCCTGAGATGTTCCACTATGTCCGCAAGGAGAAGATCGCCGAGAGTGCGGTCATGGGGACGTTCGTGATCGCTCTGTGCGGCGAGACCTTCCCGGTGACCAAGGTGCCCAAGCCGGGCTCGCCGGTCTGCCCGCAGTGCAAGGAGATCTACGAGTCGATGGCCGAGTGATCGGCTGAGCTGTCATACCCGCCCGCTATGCTGAAGGCCGCCTTCGCGCTTCTGCGCGGGGGCGCTTTCATGTGTGGAGGGAGCTGGGGTGCGGCTGGCGTTGGCGGAGTTTCCACCACTGCGGGCATGGCAGCGCAAGGCGATGGTGGAGTATCTGCGCCGCCGTTCCGACGACTTCATGGCGGTGGCCACGCCCGGCGCCGGCAAGACGACCTTCGCGCTGCGTATCGCGGCTGAGCTGCTCGCCGACGGCACGGTCGAGGCGGTCACCGTGGTGGCGCCGACCGAGCACCTGAAGACGCAGTGGGCGGCCGCGGCGGCCCGGGTCGGCATCCAGCTCGACGCGTCCTTCCGCAACGCCGACATCCACTCCGCGGCCGACTTCCACGGCGCCGTCGTGACGTACGCCCAGGTGGGGGTCGCGCCGCAGGTGCACCGGCGGCGCACGATGACCCGGCGCACGATGGTGATCCTCGACGAGATCCACCACGCCGGCGACTCCCGGTCGTGGGGCGACGGCGTCCGCGCCGCCTTCGAGCCCGCCGTACGGCGCCTGATGCTCACCGGCACGCCGTTCCGGTCGGATGACAACCCCATCCCCTTCGTGACGTACGAGCGGGGCTCTGACGGCCTGCAGCGGTCCCGCTCCGACTCGGTGTACGGGTACTCCGACGCCCTGCGGGAAGGGGTCGTGCGGCCGGTCATCTTCCTGGCGTACTCGGGGGAGACCCGGTGGCGCACCAGCGCGGGCGACGAGCTGGCGGCGCGGCTCGGCGAGCCGATGACGCAGGACCTGGTCGCCCAGGCGTGGCGCACAGCCCTGGACCCGGCCGGCGACTGGATGCCGCAGGTGCTGCGGGCCGCCGACGCCCGGCTGCAGGTGCTGCGGGTCGGCGGCATGTCCGACGCCGGCGGGCTGGTCATCGCGAGCGACCAGCAGACCGCGCGGGCGTACGCCAAGCTGATCGAGCGGGTCACCGGCGAAAAGGCGGTGGTCGTGCTCTCCGACGACGCGGGGGCGTCGGCGCGGATCGCCGCGTTCGCCGCGTCGGACCAGCGCTGGATGGTCGCGGTGCGGATGGTCTCCGAGGGCGTCGACATCCCCCGCCTGGCCGTCGGGGTGTACGCGACGAGCGCCTCCACGCCGCTCTACTTCGCCCAGGCGATCGGGCGGTTCGTCCGGGCCCGCAAGCCCGGCGAGACGGCGTCGGTGTTCCTGCCCAGCGTGCCGCACCTGCTGGGGCTGGCCAGCGAGATGGAGGCCGAGCGCGACCACGTGCTGGGCGAGCCCAAGCGCGCCGAGGAGGACCTGCTCCTGGAGCGCGCCCAGCGCGCCGAGGACGCCAGCGGCGAGCTGGAGAAGCGGTTCGAGGCGCTGTCCGCCACCGCCGAGCTGGACCAGGTCATCTTCGACGGCGCGTCGTTCGGGACGGGCGCGCAGGCGGGTACGCCGGAGGAGGAGGAGTATCTGGGGCTGCCCGGCCTGCTCACGGCCGACCAGGTGTCCCTGCTGCTCAACAAGCGCCAGGCGGAGCAGATGGCCGCTCAGCGGCGTGCTCAGGCCACCGCGCCCACCACGACGGCGCCGCCCCAGCCGGCCGGCCCGCGTACGGCGGGGGAGCGCCGGATCGCGCTGCGCCGCCAGCTCAACTCGCTGGTCAACGCGCACCACCACCGCAGCGGGCTGCCCCACGGAAAGATCCACGCCGAGCTGCGCCGGCTCTGCGGCGGCCCGCCGAGCGCCCAGGCCACGATCGAGCAGCTCGAGGAGCGCATCGCGACGGTGCAGACGCTGTGAAGTGAAGACGAACCGGCCGGAGGCACACCTCCTCCGGCCGGTCTCAGGCCTTCGCTGACGTCTTCGTCAGTTGGGGTTGGACATCAGCTCCGCGCCGCGCCAGCTGAACTCCGGGTCGGAGACGAACTGCACGGTGATCTTCACGAGATCCTCGGCGTACTTGTTCGCGTGGTGTCCACAGAACACCAGCTCACTCCCGCCCGCCAGGGTGATGCGGAGCTTGCCGGCAGCGTTGCAGCGGTCGCACCGTTCATCAGCGGCCGGGGCGCCGCCGTTTCGGGCGGCGGCGTGAGAGTCGGGGTCATCGCCTTCCTCCTCTGGTCGTCACCGATGAACATGTTCCTCGGTCGTTGCTCACCTATCGTGCAACACCCTTGGGGGGTGCCGCCTTCCCGGAGTGCCCTCGGGGGACCGAGGTCACACGTGGGTACCGAACAGTGTGCCGTGCGACAAGGGTGCCACGTCAACGATCACAACTTGGCAACGAGAAGATGATCACACCTCGATATACGGCTGGTGATCAAAGCGACACGCTCTGTTGACGAAACGCCCTTAATCGAGGTAATCCCGCAGCACCTGCGAGCGCGACGGGTGTCGCAACTTTGACATTGTCTTCGACTCGATCTGGCGAATACGCTCACGGGTCACGCCGTACACCTGCCCGATCTCGTCGAGCGTCCGCGGCTGCCCGTCGGTCAGGCCGAACCGCAGCCGTACGACGCCGGCCTCGCGCTCGGAGAGCGTCTGCAGCACCTGCTGGAGCTGGTCCTGCAGTAGCGAGAAGCTGACCGCGTCGACCGCGACGACCGCCTCGGAGTCCTCGATGAAGTCGCCGAGCTGGCTGTCGCCCTCGTCGCCGATGGTCTGGTCGAGCGAGATGGGCTCCCGGGCGTACTGCTGGATCTCCAGCACCTTTTCCGGTGTGATGTCCATCTCCTTGGCCAGCTCCTCCGGGGTGGGCTCGCGGCCCAGATCCTGGAGCAGCTCGCGCTGGATGCGACCGAGCTTGTTGATCACTTCGACCATGTGGACCGGGATGCGGATGGTGCGGGCTTGGTCGGCCATGGCGCGGGTGATGGCTTGGCGGATCCACCAGGTGGCGTAGGTGGAGAATTTGTAGCCCTTGGTGTAGTCGAATTTTTCGACGGCGCGGATGAGGCCGAGGTTGCCTTCCTGGATGAGGTCGAGGAAGGCCATGCCGCGGCCGGTGTACCGCTTGGCCAGCGACACCACGAGCCGCAGGTTGGCCTCCAGCAGGTGGTTCTTGGCCCGCTCGCCGTCGCGCCCGATCCAGCTCAGGTCGCGGTTCATCTGGGTGGGGAGCTTCTCCTCGCCCTCCTCGGCGGCGCGCAGCCGCTCCGCCGCGTACAGCCCGGCCTCGATCCGCTTGGCGAGCTCGACCTCCTGCTCGGCGTTGAGCAGCGGGACCTTGCCGATCTGCTTGAGGTAGGCGCGGACCGAGTCGGCGGACGCCGTCAGCTCGGCGTCGCGGCGGGCCTGCTTGAGGGCCTCGGACTCCTCGTCGTCCCACTCGAAGTCGTTGCTGTCCGCCGTCGCGTCGGCCTGCGCCGCCTCGGCGAGCTCGGCCGGCTCCTCGACCACCACGTCCTCGATCTCGGCGGCCAGCGCCTCCGGATCGATGTCCTCGCCCTCGACGACGCCCTCTGCCGGCGTACCCTCGGCGGGCTGGCCATCGACGGCCTTGGCCGCCTTCTTGGCCGGGCCGTTCTTGGGCGCGGCGTCCGGGGCGGCCTTCTTGGCGGGGGCCTTGGCCGGGACGGCCGGGGCCTTGGCCGCCTGAGCGGTCTCCGCCGCGGGCGCGGTCTTCTTCAGCGGAGTCACGGTGGCCTCCTCGGCTGGCGCCTGCTGCGGGGGAGCGGGCGCTCTACTGGCCGCCGTCTTGGTCGCCTTGGCGGTGGTCGCCTTCGACGCGGGTGTCGCGGACCGCGCGGCGGAGACGCGGCGGCGGGTGCTTACCGATCCGTCCCACACCACGGTCACGCCAGCGTCGGCGAGCGCACGCAAGATCTTCTTGGCCTGGGCCGGGGTCACCTCGGCGGACTCGACCGTGCGCGTCACCTCAGCCGACGTCAACTGGCCGCCGGCGCTCTGGGCGTGGGCGATCAACGAATCGGTGATCGAGCGAACGTCGGCGCCGTTGTGGCGAGGCTCTGTCACGAATGACCTTCCGGAGATAGCACAGCACGAAGCAATGACTGGCCGGTTGTTTGTGTGGGAGCCCCCGTGTCGTGGACCATCCGGGCGGTGATGGTTCGCGTCGCGGTGGGCAGGCGTGAATTGTAACGCTGTCTGCGGCGATCATCCCGCGGTGCACGCCGGGGGAGCGGCTCCGGGGGCCGCCGCAAACGAGCATGTCAGGTCTCTGGGAGGATGATACGGGCCTTGGGCGGGTCGTAGGGGGTACTGGATGCAGGACGCGACAGAGCTGCTCGCGATCGCGGTGGAGATCGTCCGGGAGGCGGGCAAGACCGCCCGCCGCATGCGCGAAGAGGGCGTTTCCGGCGTCGCCACCAAGAGCACCGACACCGATGTCGTGACCGCCGCCGACCGCGCCGTCGAGCGCCAGGTCGTGGAGACGCTCCGGGTACGCCGACCGCGCGACGTCGTGCTCGGCGAGGAGTACGGGGCGAGCGGGGCGACCGGCGAGGTGCGCTGGATCCTGGACCCGATCGACGGGACCGTGAACTACCTCTACGACCTGCCCCAGTACGCCGTCTCGCTGGCCGCCGAGGTGGACGGCCAGGTCGTCGCCGGCGTCGTACACAACCCGGCGACCGGAGCGGAGTGGACGGCCACGCTGGGCGGCGGCGCCCACCGCGACGGCCGCCGCCTGCGCGGATCCCCCGCGACCGACCTGGGCCAGGCGCTCGTCGGCACCGGCTTCGGGTACGACCCGGCGCGGCGGGTGCACCAGGCGGGCGTCCTGCACGGGCTGCTGGCCCACATACGCGACATCCGGCGGTTCGGCTCGGCGTCGGTGGATCTGTGCATGGCCGCCGAGGGCCAACTGGACGCGTACTACGAAAAGGGCCTAAACCCCTGGGACCACGCGGCCGGCGGGCTGGTCGCCACCGAGGCGGGCCTACTGGTCGGCGGCCTGTCCGGCGCACCACCCGGGCTCGACATGGTCGTCGCGGCCCCGCCAGCGCTCTTCAAACCCCTCCACGACCGCCTGGTCGAGCTGGACGCCGCCGGCGGCCCCTAGCCCCCTCCCGCCCCGCCCGCCGTCGCACGACGGCCCTGTCGCGCGCCGTCGTGCGTCGCGCCGTCGTGCGTCGCGCCGTCGTGCGTCGCGCCGTCGTGCGTCGCGCCGTCGTGCGTCGCGCCGTCGTGCGTCGGCCCGCCGATCAAGGACTTGCCCGTCGATCAAGGGCAAATGGTCGTGGTTTTGAGATCAAAGCACGGCCGTATGCCCTTGATCGACGGGCAAGTCCTTGATCGGCGCGCCCGCGCGGCGCGGCGCCGCACGGCGCGTCCGGGAGGGCGGCGTGGGTTACAGGGCGCAGCTCTGCTTGGGGAGCTGGGGGCTGCCGAGGTCGACCAGGGACTGGTTTTTCTCGGTCGGGGTGGCCAGCTGCTGGAACGCGTCCCCGATCACCACGTCGACGATGTCGTCCGTACGGTTGGGGTCGTACTCGTTCTCCGCCTTGGCGAGGAAGTACGCCTGGATCACGTGCGCCGAGCCGACCGCCTTGGGGCCGTACCGGAGCACCGCCACGTCGGCGACGCCCTTTTTCTTCGGGTCGTTGCCCTTCTTCTTGACCTGGAACTTCCGGTTCGCGAAGTCATCCGCGACCGAATTGGCCAGCCCGGGCGTGTCTGTCGCGTTGTAGACGTTGATCTTGATGTCTTTTTCTTCGCGGAGCGTCAGGTCGGCCCGTACCCAGCCCTCCGGGCAGCTCGCGACCGGGACGGCTCCACCTTGGGTGTCACGCGCCAGGGCGACCACGACGAAGACCAACGCTGCCGCGACGAGTACGCCAACGACGACGAGCGCTCGCACTCGGGCAAAGGTCATGGGTGTGCTCCCCGTACGTACGTCGTGGCTGGATGGCTACCGAGTATGCCGCAGGGGCGCGAGGGACACGTGAAAAGGGCCGGAAACAGGTCGCCGTGCCGGCGCGTTGACGTTGATCCAGAGAGTCTGACCCCTATCTTCGTGTCGCCTGAGTCACATTGGGAACAACTTCGCGCGCGCGGGCGTACATGCATCCCACAGGGGCGGTATACATGCCTCGCCCAGGGGGCGGTAAGGTACCCGGCTCGCAGGGGGAGTTTCCTCCGGGAGGCTGCGACCCGGCTGGCACGGTGATGTGCCAAGTCGGACCAGGCGGGTTACCCGGCGCCTAGCTGGGAACCGAAACATCGTCGTCCGGCGTTACACCCGGAAGCGACACATCGAACGGGAGAGTGACAACCGATGGCCACCGACTACGACGCCCCGCGTCGCGACGAGGTCGACCTCGGCGAGGACAGCCTGGAGGAGCTCAAGGCCCGGCGGGTCGACTCACAGTCGGGCGCCGTGGACGTGGACGAGGCCGAGGTCGCCGAGAGCTTCGAGCTACCCGGAGCGGACCTTGCCGACGAGGAGCTGACCGTCAAGGTGCTGCCGATGCAGCAGGACGAGTTCCGCTGCGCCCGCTGTTTCCTGGTGCATCACCGGAGCCAGCTGGCCTTCGAGCGGAACGGCGAACTGATCTGTACCGAGTGCGCCTGACCAGAGGCTGATCCTGTGCCGGAGACGGGCGGGGGAGCAATGACGGACGGAATTCCCGAGCCGGGGGCGGACTCTGCCCTCGGCAAGTCGCCGGCGGTCGACCCTGCCCTCGGCAAGACGGTGGCGGAGCTGGCCGGCGCGGACGTACCCGCGGCAGAGCGCAAGCAGCTCCTGCGCCGGCTGGCCGGTCAGGTGCGCGGGCGTGGGCTCGGTGCCATGTTCCGGCCGAAGTCCGTCATCCGCTGGATGACGGACACGGTCGGCGACCTGGCGCCGCACATCCCGGTCCGCGACCTGGAGACGCTCCGCCAGCACCACGATGGACTGGACGGCGAGGCGCTCGCCGACCGGCTCGTCCGCAACGCCGCGCGGGCGACCGCGGGCGTCGGCGCCGCCGGGGTGGCATCGCCGCGATCGAATGGGCGGCGACGCCGACCCTGCTGACGGCTCCCGTGCTACTCGCCGCCGAGACGGTCGCGGTGGTCTCCATCGAGATCAAGCTCATCGGCGAGCTGCACGAGGTGTACGGGATGCCGGTGCCCGGCACCGGCGCTCAGCGCGCCGTCAACCTGATCCAGGCGTGGTCCAGCCAGCGCGGCGTCAATCCGCTCGTGCCGGGTGTCGGGGTCGGCGCCATCCTGAGTACGGCGGCCCGCAAGGACCTGCGGGACCGGTTGCTGCGCCGGTTCGGGCGCAACCTGACCACGCTCGGCCCCATGCTGACCGGCGCGGCGGTGGCCGGGTATCTCAACCGCCGGGCGACCCAGGGCCTCGCCGAGCGCATCCGTGACGACCTGCGCAGGCAGGTCCGCAAGGCGATCGAGGGCGAGGTCGTCAGCGACTAGTCGCGGGCGGCCAGGACGGCGGCCGCCAGCTTGGCCGGGCGCCGGGAGCTGACCACCCAGTACGGCGTGGGGTCGGCCGGGTCGTCGAGGATCACCTGGACCGCCCCGCCCACCCACGGTCGCTGCACGACGAACGCCAGCGGGTCGGCGCCCACGCCGAGCACCTCGCGCTTGCCGGACGCGTCGAGCGGCACCACGTCGGAGATGAAGCGCACCGGCAGGTGGGCGTCGTCGACGTGCAACTCGCCGTCGGTGACCCGGACGTGGATGCGGCCCACCCACCACAGACCGGCGGCCGCCAGCGGCACGAGCAGCGCGAACGGGAGCCACGCGCGCAGCCCGCCGGAGCCCATCCAGATCTCGGCCGCGAGGAGGCCGGCGGCGCCGAGGCCGGGCACCCACAGCCACCACGGCACGGTGAGGCGTTCGGCATACTCCACGAGGGTGAGGGTACGTCTCGGCGGCCGGACCACACACGGCAGGATGGAGGGACCACCCCGAGCCCGAAGTCCACGCGAACGAAAGAGACTGACGTGACCGACGCTGTGCCCGTACCGGTGCGCCGGCTCGACCCGGACCTGCCGCTGCCCGCGTACGCCCATCCGGGCGACGCGGGCGCCGACCTCGTCGCGGCCGAAGACGTGGAGATAGCGCCGGGGACGCGGGCGCTGGTCCGCACCGGCGTGGCGATCGCGCTGCCACACGGGTACGTCGGACTGGTGCACCCGCGGTCCGGGCTGGCCGCCCGGCTGGGCGTGACGGTGCTCAACGCGCCGGGCACGGTCGACGCGGGCTACCGCGGGGAGATCCTCGTCAACCTGGTCAACCACGACCCGGACACGACCGCGAAGATCTCCCGGGGCGACCGGATCGCGCAGCTCCTCGTCCAGCGGGTGGAGCGGGCGCACTTCCAGGTGGTCGACGAGCTGCCCGACTCCAGCCGGGGTGCGGGCGGGCACGGGTCGACGGGTGGGCACGCGGGACTTGGTCGGGTTGAGGAGGGTCAGTGATGTTCTCGCGGCGTCGAGAGAGCTCCGGACGGCACGCGCGCGGCAACGACAACCGCCGGGCGCGCCCCAGTGACTTCGTGGAGACCCCGGAGCCGGAGTCGGTCCCGACCGTAGGGCCGTACGACGTGTCCGAGGCGCCGGGCGGGGTGCAGCGGCTCGACCTGGGCAGCCTGCAGATCCCGGCGATCGAGGGCGTAGAGGTCCGGGTGCAGGCGAACCCCGATGGCGCGGTCCAGCAGGTGGTGCTGGTGCACGGCGACAACGCCCTCCAACTCGGCGTGTTCGCGGCTCCGCGTACCGAGGGCATCTGGGAAGAGGTCCGTGCGGAGATCCGCAAGTCGCTCTTCGACGACGGTGTCGCGGCCGAGGAGATCAACGGCGAGTACGGCATCGAGCTGCGCGCCCGCGTCCGTACCCCCGAGGGCCTGACCGACCTGCGCTTCGTCGGCGTCGACGGGCCGCGCTGGATGGTGCGCGGCGTGTACCAGGGTCCCGCGGCGGCCGATCCGGTGAACGCCGGCCCGCTGGTCGCGTGCCTGCACGGCCTCGTCGTCGACCGGGGACACGAGGCGAAGCCGGTGCGTGAGCCGCTGCCGCTGCGGCTGCCGCGGGAGCTCGCCGAGCAGGCCCACGCGGAAGGCGCGGCGCAGTCCGCGGAGCCACAGCCGGCCGCCGCGCCTACGGTCAACGGCGCCGGCCCCAGCCAGCCCTCACGCCGCAAGCCCTCCCCCGCCCCCGCCCGTAACCCCTTTCGCCACCCGCCGGCACCACGCTCGTCCGTCCGCGCCATGCGCGGCGGCCCCGCGCTGCCCGTGCCGATCAAGGACTTTCCCGTCGATCAAGGGCAAACGGTCGTGGATCGGAGATCGAACCACGGCCATATGCCCTTGATCGACGGGAAAGTCCTTGATCGGCGGGGAGACCCCTTGAGGGGCGAGAAAGCCTTGATCGGCGGGGTGAGCGGCGGGGACGGGGCGACGTACGCTGGACGGGTCGGCGTATGCGGGCGCCGGCTCTCTAGGAGGCGACAACCAAGGTCATGGCGACCGACCAAAACCAATCTTCGGTCCGCCGGTTCTTCCAGCGCCTCACGGCGAGCGAGGCCGAGCTCGACGCGGAGGAGCTGCAACGGGAAAGCGCCGAGTCCGGATCTACGCTGGCGGGCCTGTGCCGGCGGGGGCAGCTCGTCTCGGTGTCCGGCCGGTTGCGTACGGTGGTCTACACTCCACGCACCAACCTCCCGACCCTGGAGGCGGACCTGTACGACGGCAGCGACGTGGTCACGCTCGTCTGGCTCGGTCGGCGGCACATCGCCGGCATCGAGCCCGGCCGGCAGTTGACCGCGCGTGGTCGCGTCGCGGTGCGCGACGACCGTAAAGTCATCTACAACCCGTACTACGAGCTGGAAGCGCCTCGATAAATATGACGCAGCCGGACGACGACGAAGAACGCTTGCCCAGCTTCGCCGAGCAGATGGCCGACCAGTTGGGCGGCTGGCGGGGACTTGTCGAGTCCAGCGTGCCGGTCATGGTGTTCGTGGTCGTCAACATCGTCGCCGACCTCAACCCCGCGCTGATCGCCTCGGTCGGGATCGCGCTGGCGATCGCCGCGCTGCGCCTGATCCAGCGCCGCCCGATCCGCCACGCGGTGAACGGCCTCTTCGGGGTGGGCATCGGCGCGTTCATCGCCTGGCGCACCGGCGACGAAAAGGACTTCTACCTGCCCGGCATCCTGTACGGCATCGGGTACGGCCTGGCGCTGCTCGCGTCCGTGGCGATCCGGCAGCCGCTGGTGGGCTGGATCTGGTCGGTGATCGTGGCGGGTGGCAAGGCCGAATGGCGCACCGATGCCCGGCTCATCCGCCTCTTCAGCCGGCTGACCGTGCTCTGGGGCGTGGTGTGGCTGGCCAAGGTGGGCGTCCAGGCCGGCCTCTACGTCGCCGACCAGGACACCGCGCTCGGCATCGCCCGGCTGGTGCTGGGCTACCCGCCGTACCTCCTGCTGCTGGCCTTTACGGTCTGGGCCGTGCGGCGGGTGACCCGCACCCGGAGGCCGCGCCGGCATAAAGGCCGCGCGGCGCGTGACCCGCAGCCCTGTGACCGGGAGGCCGCGCCGGCATAAAGGCCGCGCGGCGCGTGACCCGCAGCCCTGTGACCGGGAGGCCGCGCCGGCATAGAGGCCGGGCTATCCCCCGCCGCGCGTGCGTTCGACGCTGTCGGCGCCCAGGATGACCGCGCGGACGGTGTCCTCGACCTCGGCGGTGCACACGAAGATCAGCTCGTCGCCGGCCTCGATCGGGTCGTCCGGCGTGGGCACCAGCACCCGCTTGCCGCGCAGGATCGCCACGAGGGCGGCGTCCCGGGGAGCGGCACGGCGTGCACCGGGTGGCCGACGTAGGGCGCGGTCGGCGGCAGCGTGATCTCCACCAGGTTGGCCTCGCCCTGGCGGAACGTCATGAGCCGCACCAGGTCGCCGACCGTGACCGCCTCCTCCACGAGCGCGGCCATCACGCGCGGCTTGCTGACCGCGACGTCGACGCCCCACTGCTCGGTGAAGAGCCATTCGTTCTCGGCCCGGTTGACCCGGGCGACCACGCGCGCCACGGCGAACTCGGTCTTCGCCAGCAGCGAGACGACCAGGTTGACCTTGTCGTCGCCGGTGGCCGCGACCACCACGTCGCAACCGGCCACATCGGCCTCTTCGAGGCTGGCCAGCTCGCACGCGTCCGCGAGGATCCACTCCGCGCTCGGCACCCGCTCGGGGCGCAGCATGCCCGGTGAACGCTCGATGAGCATCACCTGGTGGCCGTTCTCGATGAGCTCCTGCGCGATGGAACGGCCGACGTTGCCGGCTCCGGCGATGGCGACCCGCACGGCTACCGCCCCCTTCCGGCGCGGTGCTGACCGCCGCGCTGACGGCTTCCGCGATGTCGTCAGTGACGATCATGAAGACCTGGTCGCCCTCTTGGAGGATGGTGGTGGGGGTCGGGAGGGTGCCGATGCCGAACCGGGTCAGGTACGCCACCCGCGCGCCGCCGACCTTCTCCAGGTCGTGCAGGGGCCGGCCGAACCAGTCCTTGTGCACCGGCACCTCGATGATCGAGACCGTGCTGGTCGGGTCGCGGAAGATCTCCACGGTGCCCTCGGGGACCAGTTGCCGCAGGATCCGGTCGGCGGTCCAGCGCACGGTCGCCACCGTCGGGATGCCCAGCCGTTCGTACACCTCCGCGCGCTTCTGGTCGTAGATCCGGGCCACCACGCGGGACACGCCGAACGTCTCCCGGGCCAGCCGGGCGGAGATGATGTTGGAGTTGTCGCCGCTGGACACGGCCGCGAACGCGTCGGCGCGTTCGATGCCGGCCTGGCGCAGCACGTCGCCGTCGAACCCGATGCCGGTGACCGTGATCCCGCCGAATTCGGGGCCCAGCCGGCGGAACGCGTCCGCGTTCTGGTCGATCACCGCGATCGTGTGGTCGCGCGCCTCCAGATTGTGGGCCAGCGTGGAGCCGACCCGCCCGCAGCCCATGATCACGACGTGCACCCGTGACTCCCCTCATCCGTCCACGAGTAGCGTGCCATGTGATCGCCTCCGGTGCGGCGCCGGCCGGCCGTCGCCCGTACGATCGGCGCTTGTGGCCAGTCCCACCTCCCTGCTGAAACGCCTGCTCGTCGGCCGGCCGTTCAAATCCGATCGCCTCCAGCACACACTGCTGCCGAAGCGGATCGCGCTGCCGGTGTTCGCCTCCGACGCGCTTTCGAGCGTGGCGTACGCGCCGGACGAGATCCTGCTGACGCTCTCGATCGCGGGCGCCGGCGCCTACCTGTACTCGCCGTGGGTGGCGCTGGCCGTCGTGGTGGTCATGCTGACCGTGGTCGCCAGCTACCGCCAGAACGTCCACGCGTACCCGTCGGGCGGCGGCGACTACGAGGTGGCGACCGTCAACCTCGGCCCGAAGGCGGGCGTGGGGGTGGCCAGCGCGCTGCTGGTCGACTACGTGCTCACGGTGGCCGTGTCGACCTCGTCGGGCGTCGCCAACCTCGGCTCGGTCATCCCGTGGGTCGCCGAGCACAAGGTGGGCGTCGCGGTGACCGCGGTGGCGATCCTCACCGCGATGAACCTGCGCGGGCTGCGCGAGTCCGGCACCGCGTTCGCGATCCCGACGTACGGCTTCATGATCGTCATCATCGGCATGCTGCTCACCGGCCTGGTCCGCATCTTCGTGCTCGGCGACGACCTGCGTGCGCCCAGCGCCGGGCTGGTGATCGCCGCCGAGGAGGAGCACCTGACCGGGTTCGCGATGGCGTTCCTGCTGTTACGGACGTTCTCGTCGGGCTGCGCGGCGCTCACCGGCGTGGAGGCGATCTCCAACGGCGTACCCGCGTTTAAGCCGCCGAAGAGCCGCAACGCGGCGACGACGCTGTTGCTGCTCGGGGTTGTCGCGGTGACCATGCTGGTCGGCATCGTCTGGATGTCCCGCCTGACCCACCTGCAGTTCATGGAGGACCCGGCGCAGCAGATCGTGCAAGGCCCGCCCGGGTACGAGCAGAAGACGGTCACCACCCAGATCGGCACGGCGATCTTCGGGGACGGCTCGGTACTGCTCTACGTGGTGGCCGGCGCCACCGCGCTGATCCTCTTCCTGGCGGCGAACACGGCGTTCAACGGCTTCCCGGTGCTCGGCTCGATCCTCGCCCAGGACCGCTACCTGCCCCGCCAGTTGCACACCCGGGGCGACCGGCTGGCGTTCTCCAACGGCATCATCATGCTGGCGCTCTTCGCGATCGTGCTGGTCGTGGCGTTCCAGGCCGAGGTCACCCGGCTCATCCAGCTCTACATCGTGGGTGTGTTCGTGTCGTTCACGCTGTCGCAGATCGGGATGATCCGGCACTGGAACAAGCTGCTGCCCCGCACCCGCGACCCCGACCACCGCCGCCGCATGATCCGTTCGCGGGCCATCAACGCGTTCGGCGCCGTGATGACCGGGGCCGTGCTGATCGTCGTACTGGTGACGAAGTTCCTGCTCGGCGCCTGGATCGCGATCGCCGCGATGGCGGTGATCTACCTGACGATGCTGGCCATCCGCCGGCACTACGACACGGTCGCCCGCGAGCTGGCCCCGGCCGAGGACCGGCCCGTGCTGCCCGCCCGCAACCACGCGGTCGTGCTGGTCAGCAACGTGCACATGCCGACCCTGCGGGCCGTCGCCTACGCCCAGGCCACCCGGCCGGACAGCCTCACCGCGCTCACCGTCAACGTCGACGACAAGGACACCCGCCGCATCCAGCAGGAGTGGGAACGCCGGGAGATCCCGGTGCCGCTCACCGTCGTCGACTCGCCGTACCGGGAGATCACCCGCCCGATCATCGACTTCGTCAAGTCGGTCCGCCGGGACGCACCCCGCGACGTGGTCACGGTCTTCATTCCCGAGTACGTCGTGGGCAAGTGGTGGGAGCACCTCCTGCACAACCAGAGCGCACTGCGGATCAAGGGCCGGTTGCTCTTCGAGCCGGGCGTGATGGTGACCAGCGTGCCCTGGCAGCTCGCCTCCAGCGCCGCCAAGGACCTCGACCGCTACGACCGCGACCTCGCCCGTGGCCCGGCGCGCGGCCCCCGCGAACGATGAACTTTTTTCAACCTGAACGGCGCGAAGGCCGCGGATTCGACGGGCCGCAGGTGGAGGTTGAAAAAGGTTCACTGATCCTTGACCGCATTGAGGTGACGGTGGGTGCGGTGGCCCACGGTGGGCACTGTGTTGCCCGCTACGGTGAGCCGCCCGGCCAGGTGGTCTTCGTCCGGCACGCGCTGCCCGGCGAGCGGGTGATCGCCGAGGTCACCGAGGAGCACCCGGGCTATCTGCGCGCGGACGCGGTCTCGATCCTCGAACCGTCGCCGGACCGCGTCCCGCCGCCGTGCCCCTTCGCGCACGCCGGCGGGTGCGGCGGCTGCGACCTGCAGCACGTCGCGCCGCCCGCGCAACTGGAATGGAAGGCCGCCGTCGTGCGCGAGCAACTCGCCCGGCTCGCCGGCCTGCCCGATTTCCCGGTACGCGTCGAGCCGCTCCCCGGCGGGCCGCTGGGCTGGCGCACCCGCA
This sequence comes from Phytohabitans rumicis, assembly GCF_011764445.1. Lineage (NCBI taxonomy): Bacteria > Bacillati > Actinomycetota > Actinomycetes > Micromonosporales > Micromonosporaceae > Phytohabitans > Phytohabitans rumicis. Next base: position 2,648,681 of record NZ_BLPG01000001.1, on the reverse strand, counting down.
TCCGGTACGCCGTGGACGCCGCCGGCCGGCCCGGGCTGCTCAAGCACCGGTCGCACGAGGTCGTACCGGTCGACCGGTGCCGGATCGCGCACCCGTCCATCCAGTCACTGCCGGTGTTGTCGCAAACCTGGTCCGTCGACGCCGTGGAGGTGGTGGCCCGCGCCGGTGTCGTCGCACCGGGTGTTTCCGTGGTCGAGCGCGCCGTCGGGCGGGAGTGGACCCTGCCGGCGGGCGCGTTCTGGCAGGTGCACCCCTCGGCGGCGGACACCCTGGCCGGCGCGGTCCTCGACCTGCTGGACCCGAGTCCGGGAGAGTCGGCCTGGGACCTGTACGGCGGGGCCGGCCTGTTCGCCGCCGCGCTCGCCACCCGGCTCGGCCCCTCCGCGCCGATCACGCTCGTCGAATCGGCGCCGCCCGCCGTCGCCGCCGCCCGCGCCAACCTGGGCGACCTGACCGGGCTGCGGATCGTACCGGCCAAGGTGGAGGTCGCACTGCGGCGACGGCTACGCGGTCCGGTGGACCTGGTCGTGCTCGACCCGCCGCGTACCGGGGCGAAGGCGGCGGTGTCCCGGGCGGTGATGGCAGCGCGGCCGCGCGCGGTCGCGTACGTGGCGTGCGACCCGGCCGCGTTCGCCCGAGACGTGCGAACCTTCCGCGAGGGCGGCTGGCAATTGGCCGCGCTACGCGCCTACGACCTCTTCCCCATGACCCACCACGTAGAGTGCGTAGCCCTCCTCCTCCCATAGCCCTCCGCTTCTTCCGCGCCTGCCTCTCCGCGCTCGCCTCTCCCCGCGCGCCTCTCGCGCCGGCCTCTTCCCGTCGATCAAGGGCGAACGGTCGTGCTTTGATCTCTGATCCACGACCGTTTGCCCTTGATCGACGCACTTTCCCTTGATCGGCGCCGGGCGCGGGCGGCGGGCGCGCGGGGCCGGGGGCGCGGTGGCGGGGGGTGGCGCGGCGGCGCGGCGCGGTGGCGGGGGCGCAGGTGGCGGGGTGGCGCGGCGGCGCGGCGGCGCGGCGCGGTGCGGGGGGCGCGGGCGGCGGGGCGAGCGGGTGGCGGGCGCGCGGAGAGGCGGGCGCGGGTGGGCGCGGGTGGGCGCGGGTGGCGGGCGCGCGGGGCTGGAGGCGGAGGTGAGGGCGGGAGTGATCCAGGCCGGCTCTCGCGAGGGCCTGGACCGGCCCCAATAGGGCTGCCCTCTTGGGGCTCGCGCGTGATAGCGCACCCACACGGCCGGGCGGCTAAGGATTCTCGGGTGTCGCCGAAGCGACCGGCGCCGATCTAGGACTTATCGTGGGTATCGAGTCCGATTTATACCCACGATAACTCCTAGATCGGCGCCAGCCTGCGGTGATCATGGAGTTGTCGTCGGGGGAAAGCGCTCTCGGGGGCGCTAACTTCATGATCGACGCCGTGGTCGGGGCGGAGGCCGGCGCCGGGGTGGCAACTGGGTCAGGCCACGTGTTTGTGGCCCGGATCGGCGGGGAAGGCGGGCGCGCCGTGGAACGGGCGAGCGGGAGCGGCGCGTACGGAGCGGCGGGCCGTGATGCTGTCGCGTACGCGGATGACGGCTACGACTACCAGGATCAGCGGCAAAAGCGGCAGGCAGAGCAGCAGGATGACGACCATCGCGAGCGCCTGGCCGACGGCTGACCCATCGGGACGGCGCGCTCGATGTCCCGGGGGAGCAGCGGACATGTCACTGAGCGTACAGGACTAATGGTAGGTTCTGTCCGATTTGTCAGTCGGATGGGTGAGGCACGTTTTTGTATCAGCGATGTAGGTCGATCCCCCCATGCTGGGGATTCGTCGCATTCCTGGGGAGGAGATTGGTCTTGTCGCGGCGCACCCGGCGCCGGCCGCGGCGGTGGCGGGCGGCGCGTGGGATCTGATGCTGTACACAGTGGACGGTGATGATGCCAACGTTGTCTGGTCCACCGCAGGTCTGACGCTCGCCGGCGGGCGAGCCGGTCCGGCGAGCGCGGGGACCGGGCAGGTGGGCGGCTACCTGGTCGGGCGCGTGCACGCCACGGCGCAACCGGTCAACCTGGTACGCGCCAACGTTGTCGCAGCCACCCCGGCCGGTATGGCGGTGAGTGTCGAGGTGCGTGCCCTGCTCGGCGCGCAGCGGTGGTCGGAGTGGACGGAGGCGCCGGCGACGCTGCCCGACACGACGGCTGTGCAGGTGCGGGTCGGCCTGTTCGGGGCGGCCGGCGCGACGCCATCGGTGCGCGGCGTCCGGCTGACCGCCGGGCGGGCCGAGTCGGCGGTGGCTCCGCTCGCGCTCGGCAACACCTACCGCGTCTACGCGACGCGCGAAGGGCTCGTCGGCGGCACCACCGCCAACGGCCACGTGATCACCAGCCGGGACCACTTCGTGGCGCTGCCGTCGCGCCGGGGCCTGGCACCGCGCGACACGGGCGACTACACGGTACGGGTGTGCGCCGCGTCCGGCCGCTGCGAGTGGGCGCCGGTCTGGGACGTCGGCCCGTGGAACACCACCGACGACTACTGGAACCCGCCCTCGGTGCGCCCGTCGTGGACGGACCTGCCGCAGGGCAGGCCGGAGGCGCAGGCGGCGTACGAGGTTGGGTACAACGGCGGCAAGGACCAGTTTGGGCGGACGGTGGCCAACCCGGCCGGCATCGACCTGGCCGACGGCACCTTCTGGGACGGGCTGCTGCTGACGACAACGCGTGGGTCACCGTGACGTACCTGTGGACGGGCACGGGTGTACGCGGAACGGTGCGCACGGCGGGCGGGCCGGTGAACGTCCGCAGTGGACCCCGGGTGAGCAACGCGGTGGTGGGGCTGGCCGCCAACTACGCCCGGCCGATCATCGAGTGCCAGGTGCGCGGCGACACGGTCACCGGGACGTACGGCACGACGAACCTCTGGGACCGGCTGGCTCCGGGGTACTTCGTCTCGGACGCCTACATGTACACCGGCTCGGACGGGCAAGTCGCACCGACCTGCTGAGCGAGGCGGCGCCAATCCTGACCGGCCAGTCAGGCTTGGTGCCCCGCTGACCTTGTCGAATCATCCCCAGAGCCTTCACGTCTTCGACACAGAGTCCGGCGCGGCGCGGTGCTGGCCTCGATAGACTCGGCGGTCATGAGCGCTGAGTTTGGTCTTCTGAGCACGATCCGTAGTCCTCAGGACGTCAAGCGGATGTCGGCCGATGAGCTGACGCTGCTCGCTGCGGAGATCCGCGACTTCCTCGTGGCCAAGGTGTCGCGCACCGGCGGCCACCTGGGGCCCAACCTCGGCGTGGTGGAGCTGACGCTGGCCATGCACCGGGTCTTCGACTCGCCCATGGATCGCTTCCTGTTCGATACCGGACATCAGGCATATGTCCACAAAATGCTGACGGGGCGGCAGGCCGGCTTCGACCAGCTCCGCCAGCGCGGCGGCCTCTCCGGCTATCCCAACCAGGCCGAGAGCGACCACGACATCATCGAGAACTCACACGCCTCGACCGCGCTGTCGTACGCGGATGGGCTGGCCAAGGCGTACGCGCTGCGGGGTGAGGCGCGGCAGGTCGTCGCCGTCGTCGGCGACGGCGCCCTGACCGGCGGCATGTGCTGGGAAGCGCTCAACAACATCGCCGCGGCGCGCAATCCGCTAGTCATCGTTGTCAACGACAACGGCCGCTCGTACGCGCCGACCATCGGTGGCCTCGCCGACCACCTGTCCCGGCTGCGGCTCAACCCCGGCTACGAAAGGGTCCTCGACGTGGTCAAGGACACACTCGGCGCGACGCCGGTGGTCGGCCGCCCGATGTACGAGGTTTTGCACGCGGTCAAGACCGGCATCAAGGACGCGGTCGCGCCGCAGGCCATGTTCGAGGACCTCGGCATCAAGTACGTCGGCCCGATCGACGGCCACGACGTGGCCGCCGTCGAGTCGGCCTTCCGCCGTGCGAAGGGTTTCGGGGGCCCGGTCATCGTCCACGCGGTCACTCGCAAGGGGTACGGCTACCGCCCGGCCGAAGAGGACGAGGCCGACTGCCTGCACGGTCCCAGCGCGTTCGACGTGGAGACCGGCAAGCTGCTCGCCGCGCCCTCGGTGAAGTGGACGCACGTCTTCGCCGACGAACTGGTGGCGATCGCCGACGAGCGGCTTGACATCGTCGGCATCACCGCCGCGATGGCCGAGCCGACCGGCATCGCCACGCTGGCCCGCAAGTACCCCGAGCGGGTGTACGACGTGGGCATCGCCGAGCAGCACGCCGCCACCTCGGCGGCCGGCCTGGCGCTCGGCGGCCTGCACCCGGTGGTGGCCGTGTACGCGACATTCCTGAACCGGGCCTTCGACCAGGTCCTGCTCGACGTGGCCATGCACAAGCTGCCCGTCACCTTCGTGCTCGACCGCGCCGGCATCACCGGCCCCGACGGGCCCAGCCACTACGGCATCTGGGACATGTCGGTCTTCGGGGTGGTGCCCGGCCTGCGCATCGCCGCGCCGCGCGACGCCGCCACCCTGCGCGAGGAGCTGCGCGAGGCGGTCGCGGTCGACGACGGCCCGACCGTGCTGCGCTTCCCGACCGGCTCGGTGGCTGTTGACCTCCCCGCGGTCCGGCGCGTGGGCACCGTCGACGTGCTGGTGGAGTCGCCCCGCAAGGACGTGCTGCTGGTCGCGGTCGGCGCGTTCGGCCAGCTCGGCGTCGACGTGGCCACCCGGGTCGCCGAGCACGGGTACGGCGTGACCGTCGTCGACCCGCGCTGGGTGCGCCCGGTGCCGGCGGAACTGGTGACCCTCGCGCGCGACCACCGGCTCGTCGTGACAGTGGAAGACGGCGTACGCACCGGCGGCGTCGGCGACGCGGTGGCCAAGGCGCTACGCGACGCCGACGTGGACGTACCGCTGCGCGACATCGGCGTACCGCAGGACTGGCACCCGCACGGCAGCCGCGCCCAGATCCTGGCCGACCTGGGCCTGACCGCCCAGGACGTGGCCCGCGAGGTCACCGGTTGGCTCTCTCGCCTGGAAGAGCCCGCCACCCACCCCGACCTAGCCACCCGCGCCTAACCCCTTCCCTCGCCGCTCCCACCTCTCGGCGTCGCGCCGTCGGCGGTTTTGGCGTCGATCAAGGGCGTATGGTCGTGCTTTGATCTCCGATCCACGACCGTTTGCCCTTGATCGACGCGAAAGTCCTTGATCGACGGACGGCCAGCGGTGGGGAGCGGACGACCGGCGGGTGCGGGCGCCACACGGGCGACTGCGCCCTACTCAGGGGTAGCGGGGTCGGGTCGGTCGCGGCGCACGCGTTACGGGCGGGCCTGCTGCGGGATAGGCACACCGGCGTCCCGCTGCCACGTCTGTACGTACGTGGCGGCGCTGATCCGCTCGACGTCGTCGAGTTGGAGTACGTCGGTGACCAGGTCGACGAGCTGGGTGCTGTCGCCCCGTCCGTCCACGGGTGCGTGCCGGTCGAGCGCGGCGTGGACACGGCTGCGCAGCGACCGGTCCCGCCGGGCGGTACGGGACACCGGCTCCGGCTCTTCGTCGGCCAGCGGGGTGGACGGCGCCGGAGCGGGCGGCTCGGGCGTTCGGGGGCGCCGCCGGGGTGAGCTGGGTCCCTGGCTGCGGCCGGGTGCCTGCAACTCTTCCAGTTCGCGCCGTACCGCGGCGAGCACCCGGAACTGGTCGGTCGTCTCGGTCAGCGCCGCCGACGGGGGCTCAACCTGCTCGGATGCGGAGGTGTCGGCAGGCGACGGCGCGGGCTCAGAAGTCGCCAACGACGACGGGGACGGGGCGAGCCGAGCGGGTGCCAGGTCGGCGGCGATCAGTGCGGTCAGTCCGTCGTAGTCCGCCTGGCTCGCCAGCCGTCCGGCGATCTCCTCTAGGTCGTACACGGCAAGGGCGATGTCGGCGGTCGTCGGGTCCACGGCCGCGCGGATCTTGCGGTGCAGCACCTTGGCGATGGCGCGGCGGCGCCGGTTGCGCCTGATCTCGTCCTGCGCGGCCGCGATCGAGCCGTACAGGCCCAGGTCGGGGTTGGCCTTGGCGAGCGACTTCGCGCGGTTGGTCAGCCACGGGTGGCGCAGCCAGTGGCCGACGACCTCGTACGCCGGCGTGGTGGGCGGCAGGTCGCCGGTGGCGCGTAGCCGGTCGCGGCGCTGGTTTTCCGTGTGCGTCAGCCACACCAGGTAGCCGAGCGCGGACATTCCGGCGAAGAAGCCGCCGAGCAGGTGGTCGTCGTGCGCCAGCCAGTTGAAGGCGACCGCGCCCACCGCGATCGCCGCCGACAGCAGCCGGGAGCCGATGGCCCGCTCGCCGAGCCGGCGGCGCACGTCGGCGTTGGCCAGCACGACGATGCCGCCCAACTCCAGCGCGGCGACCGCCGGAATCGCGGCGGCCAGCGGGATGCCCAGCGCCTCCACCGCGCCGGACACCTGGCCGGCGAGTGCCACGAGCAGGACGACCACGTAGAAGCCCTGCCGCATCACCGAGGCACGGCGCACCGCCCGCTCCAGCGCCGCGTCGAGGGTCGCCACCGTGGGACTCCGCCCGTTCACGCTCGTCTGGCCGTACGCCACCGCGTCTCCCCTCGCCGTCTGCCAGCCACGGACGTTACCCATCCACGGATCGGCCTTGGTTACGGGACACGATCAGGATGTGCCAACATCCAACCCGCCCAGCCCGACCTCGATCAAGGACTTTTGCGTCGATCAAGGGCAAACGGTCGCGGATTAGAGATCAAACCACGGCCGTATGCCCTTGATCGACGCGCAGAGGGGGGCGCGCGCAGCGCGCCGGGCCCGCGGAGAAGGGCGCGCGGAGGGGGGCGCGCGGAGCGCGCCGGGGCCGCGGAGAAGGGCGCGCGGAGCGCGCCGCGGGCCGCGCGGGGAGGGCCGCGATGCGCGCGGGAGGGGGAGTGGGGGAGGGCGTGGCACGCTTTATTGCGTGGTTATCGATCTCGGGTACGAGCGGGAGGCGCCGGCTACGCGACTGCGCGACTGGTGGCGGCCGTCCCGGGTGTTGCGCCCGTTGACGTACGCCGTCTGCGCCGGCCTGCTGCTCGCCGTTGCCGCGTCGGCGCCCGCTCCGGGACCGGTCCTCGTGCCCACGGCCAGTTACGCGCTGGAGCCGCGTACCGACTTTGTCGTGCTCGGTGACCGGCTGTACGTGTCGGCGGCCACGACGGAGAGCACCGGCCAGCCGGCGGAGCATCGGTGGTTGCTGTCGGCGTACGAGCTGCCCAGTGGGCGTCCACTGTGGACGGCGCCGTACGAGTCGAGCGTCGAGCAGGTGGTCGACCTCCAGGCGGCGGACGGTCTCGTGCTGATCACCGGGTTGGTGGCCGGCGAGGGCATCTCGACGCCCACCACCGCGATGGACGCCGAGACCGGGCGGGTGCTGTGGTCCCTGCCGGTACGGGTGGTCGTGGCGGACGGGCGTACCGGGCTGGTGGGCGGCTGGTCGCCCCGGCTGCCGGCGCCGGCCGGTTCGACGGTGCGGGCGGTCGACCTGCGTACCGGGCAGGAGCTGTGGGAAGCCGCGTACCCGGTGTCGGCGACGATCCGGCCGGTCGGCGACGGGCGGGCCATGGTGCTGACCGGCGACGGCCGGGTCGAGTTGCGCGACGCCCACAGTGGCGCGCTGCGGGCGTCCCGGGTGGTGCCGCCGCCGGGAGCCGGGCCGAGCTTCGCCGTGACGGCCGGCGACACGGTCGTGCTGGGGTACCAGGACACGTCCGGTTCGGTGGGCATCGCCGCCTATGACCGGAACACGCTCGAACCCCGCTGGACCCGGGCCGTCGCCGAGGAGGAGGGGCGCCGGATCAGCGCCTGTGGCCGGTGGATCTGTACCGGCACGTCCGGCGGCATCGAGGCCATCGACCCGGCGACCGGCGCCCTCGGCTGGGCGGTGGCGGGCGCCGACGCGGTCTTCGAAGCGGGCGGGGTGCTGGTGGCGTCGGCGCCGGGCGCCGGGTTGGCCGCCGTCGAGCCGGACAGCGGGCGCACCCTCTTCGACCTGGCCGGCTGGGAGACGTCGGTGGCGGTGAGCGAGGGCACCGGGCTGGTCGCGGTGGCCCGGGGCAGGGGCGAGCAGACCTGGCTGTCGATCGCCGCACCACACACCGAGGCCCCCGGATGCTGGGCGTCCTGCCGTACCGTGTGTGGGACTGCGTGCCCGGCACGGAGAGCGTGGTGTGCCGCGCGCCGACAGACCAGTTGCGCATCTGGACGTACCACTAAGAAGCGGAACCGGCGGGTGGAGCGGGGGATCGCATCCGTATGGTGATCGACCTGGGGGAGGCGCGGGACGCGCCGGTCGTCGATCCGCCGCGCTGGTCGCGGCGGCGGCGCCGCACGGCCGCCGCCGTGGTCGCGGTGATCGCGCTCCTCGCCGCCGTGGGTGCCGCTTCGCCGGTACGCGGTGGGCTGGTCGACGTCACGATCCCGGTGCCCACCGGTACGGGCTTCACCGTGGACGGCGACGCGCTCTTCCTGACGACGCCGGACGCCGCCGTGGTGGACCCCGGCGAGCGGACGATCGCGATGTACCGGCTGCCCGAGGCCCGGCTCGCCTGGAAGGTGTCGCTGAACCCGGGCGGACCGCTGCGCTGGATGTCCGTTGTGGACGGAATGCTCCTCGTGCTGATGGAGACCGCGGCGATCGAGACCGTCGCCATCCGGACGGACACCGGCCAGGTGCTGTGGCGGCGCCCGGGGTGGTTCGAGCCGCGCGCCGCGGGGACGGTGCTGATGGGGGACTACCGCCCCGGAGAGAGGGCGAATCGGATCGAGAGCGTCGCGGTGCGGGACGGCGCGCCGCGGTGGTCGCTGACGATCCCGGCGGACGACACGGTGACGTCCACCCGTGGCCGGCTCGTGCGGTGGGCCACGTCCGGCCAGGCGTGGGTGTACGACGACAACACCGGGACCGAGCTGGCCTCGGCCAAGCTGCCGGCCGCCGATCCCCAGTCGGCCGTGCAGGTGGTCGGCGACGTGCTGCTGATCGCCGGATGGGATGGTGAGCGGCCGATCGTCACGGCGTACGACCTGGACCGGCTCGAACGCCGGTGGCAGGCGGACGTCAACCTGGAGCTGGAGTTCGTCAGCGGCGAGTGCGGCCAGGGAAACCTGTGCGTGAGCCGGTCGCCGAACGGGGTCCGGGTGCTCGACGCCGCCACCGGCCGGACCCGGTGGGGGGTGGACGGCTGGGGCTCCATGGAGCCGCTCGGGCCGTACCTGATCGCGTACGGTCTGGAGGATCCGCCGCGGGTGGGGGTGCTCGACCCGGCGAACGGTCATGAGGTGGCCGATTTCGGGCAGTGGCAGACGCCGCGGTTGGCCGGCCCGCGGGTGCTGGGCGTGCGCCCCGAGCCCAGCACCAACCGGGCCTGGGTCGGGTGGCTCGACGCGGACGCGCGCCGGACCGTGGTCCTGGGCGTGGCCACCGACGTCTTCGGCTGCGCTGTCGCGCCGAGCGCGGTGGTCTGCCGGCGCGGCGACGGATCTGTCGGAGTGTGGGCTCCGCGGCGCAAACTGTAACCGTGGCAGTGATCGGCGTCATCGATCTTGGCGAGGTGGGGCACGGTTCGCCGCCCGTCGAGCCGGAGCCGGCGCGGCCCCGGTTCGGCTGGGCGCTGGCCGGCCTGGCGGCGCTCGCCGTGCTCCTGGGGCCGGCCACCCCACTGCCGGTGCCGCTGACCGAGGCCACCATCCCGGCCCGGCTCGGCGACACCTCGTTCGCGGTGGGCGACCGGTTTTACGTCGTCACGAACGACCGCGCCGTGCCCGCCGACACGCGGACCATCTCGGCGTACGGGCTGCCGGACGCGCGCCTGCTGTGGGAGGCGCCGCTGCCGCTGAAGGGGGCGTTGCGGGGCGTCGGTTTGGCGTCCGGGCAGATGCTGATCAGCACCCAGCCGGAGCTGCTGGAGCAGGTGGAGAGCGTGTCGATCCGGGAGGACACCGGCACCGTGTCGTGGCGCCGCCGGGCGCTCTTCGAGGGCGTCACGCCGCGCGGGCACGTGCTGCTCTGGACGTCGCCGGACGGCGCCCCCACCGCCGGTACGGGCACCGAGGTGCTGGAGGCCGTCGACCCGGTGACCGGGGTGGTGCGCTGGTCGTACCGGGTGCCGACCGGGGCCTGGCTCTCCTACCGGTACGTGGACGACGCGCCCACCCACGTGGTGACGCTGCTGCCGTCCGGGCTCGTCGAGGTGCGCGACGCCGAGGACGGGCGGGTGCTGGTGAGCGCCGACCTGCTGCCCGCGCGCCTGCCGAACGAGCCGGCCAGCTACGTGCAGTTCGCCGGCGACCTGATGCTGGTGCGCGAGGGCGGGCCGGTGGTGTCGGCGTACGGGCTGACCCGGCTGGAGCTGCGCTGGAGGTCCCCGATCGACCTGGCCACCGAGTACATCTCGCCGAACTGCGGCGAAACGGTGTGCGTGGTCTCCCACATCGGCGGGGTGCGGGTGCTCGACCCGGCCACCGGCCGGATCCTGTGGTCCGACCCGGACTGGTCGTTCGTCGTGCGGGCCGGCGCTTACCTGATCTCCGGGGCGCGCGGCCGGGAGTCCGAGGTGCCGCTGGTCGTCCTCGACCCGGCCACCGGCGCCCAGGTGGGCGAGCTGGGCATCTGGAGCGTGATCGGCCCGCCGGACAGCGCCGGGCAGTTGATCGGCATGCGCTCCGATCTGGCCACGGCGCGGGCCTGGTTCGCCCGGCTCGATCCGGCCACCGGCGCGGCCCGCGTCTTCGGCGTGGTCGGCGACGTCACCGGCGACTGCGAGGTGTGGGCGGACGCCGTACTCTGCCGGCGACTCAACGCGACGGTCGGCGTGTGGCGTCCGATCATGGGGGCGTGACCGGTCGGGTTACGTTGGCTCACATGGGCTTAACGCCCCCTGACGGAGGCTGTCCTGGCACAACGAACGGAGGTGGCTGCCGTGCGGGTCCTGGTGGTCGAGGACGAGCGCAATCTGGCCGACGCGATCGCGCGCGGCCTGCGCCGGCAGGGCATGGCCGTGGATCTGGCGTACGACGGGTCCACCGGCCACGAGATGGCGTTCGTGACCCGGTACGACGTTGTCGTACTCGATCGTGACCTGCCCGGGATCCACGGCGATCAGATCTGCGCGGACCTGGTGTCGTCGGGCGCCTTGACCCGGGTCTTGATGCTGACCGCGAGCGGCACCGTCGCCGACCGCGTGGAGGGGCTCCAACTGGGCGCGGACGACTACCTGCCGAAGCCGTTCGCGTTCGACGAGCTGGTGGCCCGGGTGCAGGCGCTGGGCCGGCGGGCCACGCCAGCGGCGCCGCCGGTGCTGGCGGTCGCCGACCTGGTGCTCGACCCGGCCAAGCGGGTCGTCACCCGGGCCGGCGCGGCCGTCGACCTGACCCGCAAGGAGTTCGGCGTGCTGGAGGAGCTGCTCAAGGCCCGCGGCGCTGTGGTCTCCAGCGAGGAGCTGCTGGAACGGGTCTGGGACGCGAACACGGACCCGTTCACCACGACCGTGCGGGTGACGGTCATGACGCTGCGGAAGAAGATCGGCGACCCGCCGTTGATCGAGACGGTCGTCGGCGCCGGCTACCGGGTGACGGCATGACGGTGTACTCGGGCCGGCCCGGCCGGCATCGGCTGCGGCCGACGCTGCGGCTGCGGCTGACCGTGCTCAACGGCGTGCTGCTGGTCGGTGCCGGCGCGATCCTGGTGGTGCTGGCCTGGTTGCTCGTCGGCGACGCGCTGCACCCCGCCGACGAGCTCAGCGCGGGCACCACGGTGACCCTCGCGAACGGGCAGGAACTGGACGCCCGGGACTGGCAGGACCAGGTGGTCGACGCGGCCTCGCGGGAGCTGCTGGCCAAGGGCCTGGTCGCGCTGCTGGCGATCAGCGTGGTCGGGGTGGCCGGGGCGTACGCGGTGGCCGGCCGCGCGCTGCGCCCGCTGCACCAGGTGACGTCGACCGCGCAGCGGCTCGGCGGGGAGACCCTCGACCAGCGCATCCGCTACTCCGGCGCGGACGACGAGGTGGCCGAGCTGGCGGGCACGTTCGATGCGATGCTGGACCGGCTGGGCGAGGCGTTCGAGGCGCAGAAGCGGTTCGTGGCCAACGCCTCGCACGAGCTGCGTACGCCGCTGGCCGTCATGCGTACCGAGATCGACGTGACGCTGGCCGACGACGAGGCCGACGTGGCCGAGTACCGCCGGATGGCCACGGTCGTCCGGGACGCCTCGGAGCGCGCCAACGGCCTGGTCGACGCGCTGCTGGTGCTGGCGCGCAGCGAGGCCCAGTCCGGGCGGCGGCTGGCCCGCAAGGTGCCCGCCGACCTCGCCACCGCGGCCACGAACGCGCTCTCCGCGGTGCGCGGCGAGGCCGACCGGCTGAAGCTGACCGTGACCACCTCGCTGGAGCCGGCGCCCGTCGTGGGCGACCCCAGCCTGCTCGACCGGCTCGCCGGCAACCTGATCGAGAACGCGATCCGCTACAACCACCTGCACGGCAAGGTGTGGGCGCGTACCGGCTCGGACGCGGCCGCGGCGTGGCTGGTCGTGGGCAACACCGGCTTCGAGGTCGACCAGGTCGACGTGCCCGGGCTCTTCGAGCCCTTCCGGCGCGGCGGTCGCGAACGCACCGGCGCGCGGGGCTCGGGCTTGGGGCTGTCCATCGTACGGGCGGTGTGCGACGCCCACGGCGGGACGGTGACCGCCGCGGCCCAGGAGGGCGGCGGGCTGGAGGTCACGGTCACGCTCCCGGCGGCGGACACCACCCCGGTGGTCGCGGCTAAGGCGGCGGTACCACAGGCGTCGTAGTCGGCCCGGCGGCGTACAGGTCGGCCAGCACCGCGCGCAGGTTGCCGTGCGCGGTCTCGCAGAACACCACCTCGGCGCAGCGGGTGAGGTACAGGCCGTCGCCGCCCCGGCGCAGCGCCAGCCGGCCCGCGGCGTTCGGCGGGCTGAGCAGGCGGCGGACGTTGGCGGCGGTGGCCATGGCCGGGTCGACCCCGCCGAGCAGCAGGTCGATCGACAGCACCGGAACGCTCCGGCCGGCGTCCAGCCGGACGAGCAGCGGCCCGGACGCGACGTGCGCGATGCCGGGCCCCCACTGGTACCGGTCGACCGGCACGTCGAGCGCCTCCAGCGAGGCCACGACGCGCTGGAAGTCGCGCTCCTTGGTCGGGTCCAGCAACGGGTCGCCGGTGTCCCGCCGTACCGGTGGCAGGGCTGCCGGCGGTCCGTCCCGCGCGGGGCGCCCGCCGAGGGCCGGTGCCGCCATGGCGCGGGCCACGGTGGTCTTGACCGCGTGATCGAGGTCCACCAGGTGCAGCGGCTCCGCCGGTACGACGGTGGTGGCCACCAGGTTCCACCCCGCGACGGCCGGCACGAGGCGCAGCAGCGCGCCACCCGCGCCCGCGAGCGCCGGGGCCTGCGCGTCGGTGAGCTCCTCCGGCCGTACGTCGTGCGCCACCGGCACGACGACCGCCACCGCCTTGCGGCGCGGGCTCAACCGCACCGGAAACCCGGCGACGCTGGTCCGGTAGGGAGGATTGGGGCCGGCCCCCAGACGAGGCCGGCCCAGCTCAGGTAGCGCTCGATCCGGGCGTGCAGCTCGGCCTCGGTGGCGCCGGGCAGGGTGCGCAGGGCAGGAGGGAGCGCGGCGCCGGCCGTGGCGGGCTGGATCCCGTCACGAGCGGGAGGCCGACGCGCGCTCATGCGGCGAACGTAGCGGCGGTGGCTGCCGTACGGTCGGGATGTTGCTTGTGAGTCCCGGCCGCGCAATCCGCCTCCGCTGAGGTGCTCAGGTCTCGACGCCCGCCGGCGCCAGGTCCGGGTGGCGGCACCACCAGCGCGCGACCGACCGCATCGTGGCGGGCAGCGACGGGTCTGCGGCCACGTCGCGCAGCATCCCGTGGTTCTGCGTGCTGCCGGCGGCGTACACGAGGTGGTCCAAAACCGCGGCCACGCCCGGCGACGGCATGCGGTGCCAGGCCGCCCGGTGGTGTGCCAGCGCGCGCCGCCAGAACGCGTCCGCGCTGCGGCCCGGCATGTGCGTCAGCGCCCGGGCGGCGCTCACCCGTACGCTCGCCGGCAGCCCGGGGGAGACGAGCAGCCGCTCGCCGAGCGGGCGCTCGGCGGGGCTGCCCAGGATCGTCAGCGCCTCCAGGTGCACCGGGGCGGTTACCTCGTCGCGCATCACCTCCGGCCGGCGCAACTCGGCGGCGAGCTGCCGGCCGAGCGGTCGCCCGTACGGGCTGAGCGCCAGCCACTGGGCGGCGAAGAACCGCCGGCTCACGTCCGGCTGGTGCAGCAGGTCTTCCACCAGCGCGCCCAGGACCGGGTCGCCGTCCGGCACGGTCGCCGCCGCCCGGCTCGCGTGCAGCCGCCCGGTACGCGACACCGCCGCGACCGAGCGGTGGGCGTCCGCGGCCCGGCGCAGCTGCTCCCGCGCGGCCCGGTGCGGGTGGGGCACGATCCGCAGCAGCTCGGCCGCCATCACCCGCAGCGTGCCGTGCAACTGCGGCAGCGTCACCAGCTCGGTGGCGTGCGTGACCAGCGTGTCCAGGTGCCGCCCGCGGAAGTGGCCGAGCTTGAGCTTCTGCAGGCTCACCACGGCGGCCCGGTGCTGCGCCTCGCCGCCGCTGGCCGCCTGGAACTGGCGCAGCACGAGCCCGCTGGCGCTCTCCTCCCGGACGCCGTCGAGGGTGAGCAGGATGTCGCCGCAACCGGGGTTGGTCGGGTCGGCCAGCAGCCCGGCGCAGGTCGCGATCGCGATCCGCCCGCCGCTCGGGTGGCCGAGCAGCCGGAAGAGCGCCTCCTGACGGCGCAGCCAGGCGTGGCCCTCGCTGACGTACAGCTCGGTGGCGAGGCGCCCGGTGAGCTGCTCCCAGTCCCGGTCGCGCAGGCACGGGTACCGCCAGCCGGACAGCAGCGCGGTCAGGTCGTCCCAGTCGCGGCTGTGCATCGGCGCGGGCGAGTCGGCGCGCTCCACGAGGTCGAGCAGCCGCCGCTGGCGTACCGCCTCGTCGGGCACCGCCGGACGGCCGAGCGGTGGCGCGCCGATGACGCCCTGCTCGAAGCGGACGGTGCTGTCGACGAGCGTGACCAGGCTGCGCCGGCCCAGACCCAGCAGCCGCTCGTAGCCGCGCAGCACGCGATAGGTGACCGGCGTCTGCCCGGTCTCCCAGCGCGTGACCTGGCTGGGGTTGATGCCGCCCGCGACCTCACCCTCGATCCCGCTGGGGAACGCCGCGGCGAACCGGCGCCCGTTGCGCAGCACGGGATCCTGCGCATGCCGTCGCAGCGAGCGCAGCAACCAGGCGATCCGGAACCGTGTGGACACTAAGGACACCGTATCCGTGTCGCCTTCCGCCCCCTTCCCCGGTTCGGAAAAGTCCTGGAGATTTGAGGTTAGGTTCAGGATCAGATTCTGAGCTACCGCGATGTCCGTCGTGGTCCGTGCCGTCGCTCCCGCGGCCTCACCCTGCGCGGTCCACAACCGACCCGGCAGGTGGTGCCGGTGGGTTCGCGGCGGCGTACGACGTGGGGTTCGGTCCCGAAGCGCTTTGCTCTGCTTCTCTGCAGGAAACACTTGAGCGGACCGCTATGCGGACGCCGGACCGCGTCGCGGCAGCTCAACATCTTTTGATTTCTTCACCCTCACCGCGAGACGTCTCACGCCAACTCTGCCTTGAAGCCCTGCCGCCACGACGGATAGCGCAGCGTCCAGCCGAGCTCCCGCTTGGCCTTGGCGTTGGAGAAGCCGCGCCCCTCGGTCATGACCGCCACCGCGACCTGCCCGGCCAGCGGCCGGGCCAGCCACGCGGGGACCCGCATCGGCGGCTTCGCCCCCGCACACTCCGCCAGGTAGGGCAGCCACTGGTTGGCCGGTGCCGGCTCGTCGTCGACGATATTGAACAGGCCCCGGGCCTGCTGCTCCACGGCCAGGACGGTGGCGCTGGCCGCGTCGTCGAGGTGCACGAACGAGGTGTGGCCGCGCCCGCCCCCGACGACCGGGAATTGCCGCTTGCGCACGGGCTCGACCAGGTCGTCGGTGGCGCCCGGCCCGTAGAGCCAGCCGTACCGCAGGACCGCGCCGTCCGCCTTGCCCACCACGTCCTCGAGGTGCCGGATCGCCACCATCCCGGGGTGCGCCGGCGTCCCTTCGTGCAGGTCCAGCGGGTCCTCCTCGGTCTTGACCCAACCGCCCTCGCGGATCCCGTTCCAGCCGGCGTAGCTCTGCGCGACGAAATGGGGCACGCCGGTCGCCTCGGCCGCGGCCAGCAGGTTGTCCGTCGCCTCGGTGCGCAGCCGGTTGGTGGTGGCGAACCACCGATCCATGTGCTTCATGTCCGCCTTGCCGGCGTGCGTCACGGAAATCGCGGTCATCTGGTGCACGATCACGTCCGGCCGGGCCGCGGCCACCGCCGCGCTGACCGACGCCGCGTCCAGCCCGTCCATCACGACGCCCTCCGCGCCCAACCGCGCCAGCAGGCCCAGCTTGGCCGCGCCCGTCGTCGTAGCCGTCACCTGGTGGCCCCGGTCCACCAGTTGCGGCACGAGCCGTTGCCCCAGGACCCCGGTTCCACCTGCCACGAATACCCGCATGACCAACACCTTCTCCGTCTCAAGAACTTGTCCTTCAGCTCTGAGACGAGGCAGCCCGGCCATCTGTGATGTGAGCCGGGCCACCCCTCCGTGATCAAGGCGTCCTTCAAGTCGCTAGAACGACTTGAAGGACGCCTTGATCACGGGTTAGGCGAGGCTGGCGACGCCGCGAGGCAGGAAGCGTTGGCCGGTCACTCGCTCGGACGTGCCGGTGCGGTCCAGGTACGGGGTGATGCCGCCCAGGTGGAACGGCCACCCGCCGCCCAGGATCAGGCACAGGTCGATGTCCTGCGCCTCGGCGACCACGCCCTCGTCGAGCATGAGCCGGATCTCCTGGGCGAGCGCGTCGAGCGCACGCTGGCGTACCTGCTCGGCGGTCGACGGCTGGTCGCCCACCGCGAGCAGCGCAGCGACCTCCTGGTCGACCTCGTTGTCGACCAGGAGGGGCCGGCCGGCCTCGGCGAGCCGCTTGAGGTTGTCGCTGACCGCGAACCGGTCCGGGAACGCGGCGTGCAGGATGCCGCCCACGTGGTACGCCACCGCCGGCCCGACGAGCTGGAGCAGCGGGAGCGGGCGCATGGGCAGGCCCAGCGGGTCGAGCGCCTCGTTCGCCACGTCCAGCGGGGTGCCCTCGTCCACGGCCGCGAAGATCTCGCCGAGGAAGCGGGTCAGCAGCCGGTTGAACACGAACGCGGGCGCGTCCTTGACCAGCACGCAGGACTTGCGCAGCTGCTTGCCCACCGCGAACGCGGTGGCCAGCGTGGCGTCGTCGGTGCGGTCGGCGCGGATGATCTCCAGCAGCGGCATGACCGCCACCGGGTTGAAGAAGTGGAACCCGACGACCCGCTCGGGGTGCTCCAGGTCGGCGGCCATCGCGGTCACCGAGAGCGAGGAGGTGTTGGTCGCCAGCACCGTCTCCGGCGAGACGATCTTTTCCACCTCGGCCCAGACCTGCTTCTTGACGCCGAGCTCCTCGAAGACCGCCTCGATCACCAGGTCGGCGTCGGCGAAGGCGCCCTTGTCCACCGAGCCGGTCACCAGGCCGCGCAGCTTGGCCGCCTTGCCCGCGTCCAGCCGGCCCTTGGAGGCGAGCTTGTCGATCTCGGCGTGCACGTACGCCACGCCCTTGTCGACCCGGGTCTGGTCCAGGTCGGTGAGGACGACCGGCACCTCGAGGCGGCGGGCGAAGAGCAGCCCGATCTGGCCCGCCATCAGCCCGGCGCCGACGACGCCGACCTTGGTCACGTCGCGGGCCAGCGCGGGCGACGGCGCACCGGCCGGTCGCTTCGCGCGCCGCTGGACCAGGTCGAAGGCGTACAGGCCGCTGCGCAGCTCCTCGCTCAGCACCAGGTCGGCCAGGGCCTCGTCCTCGGCGGCCGTGCCGTCGGCGAACGGCGCGTCCTTGGCGAGCGCGAGCAGGTCAAGCGCCCGGTACGCGGACGGCACCGCGCCGTGCAGCCGCTCGTCCAGCGTCTTGCGGGCGAAGAACAGCACGCCGTCCCACATGTCCTTGTCGACCTCGGGCCGGGTGACGGTCACCTCCCCGCGTACGACGCCGGCCGCCCACTCCAGGGACCGCTCCAGGAAGTCGGCCGCCTCGAGGAGCACGTCGGCGATGCCCAGCTCGGCCACCTGCGCCGGCCTGAGCATCTTGTTCTGCATCAGCGGGTTCTGGATGATCACCTGGGCCGCGGCCGGGATGCCGATCAGGTTGGGCAGCAGTTGGGTGCCGCCCCAGCCGGGCACCAGGCCGAGCAGGACCTCGGGCAGCCCGACCGCCGCGGCGCCGCCGGACACCGTCCGGTAGTGGCAGTGCAGCGCCAGCTCCAGGCCGCCGCCCATGGCCGCGCCGTTCACGAACGCGAACGTCGGCACCGCGCTGTCCTTCAGCCGCGCGAACACCTTGTGGCCGAGCCGGCCGACCTCCAGGGCCTGCTCGCGGTCGGTCACCAGCGGCAGGCCGGTGAGGTCCGCGCCGACACAGAAGATGTACGGCTTGCCGGTCACCGCGATGAACGCCGGGTTGGCGGCCAGCGCCTCGGTGATGGCGGCGTCCAGGCTGGCCAGCCCGCCCGGGCCGAAGGAGTTGGGCTTCTTGTGGTCGAAGCCGTTGTCCAATGTGATCAGTGCGGCCCGCTTGTCGAGGCCGGGCACGTCGACGAAGCGCAGGAGCGACTTGGTGACGACCTCGTTCGGAAACTCCGTGCTCACTTGCCCTCCCACGCCGGGTTCTCCCAGATGACCGTGCCGCCCATGCCGATGCCGATGCACATGGCCGTCAGGCCGTACCGCACCTCGGGGTGCTCGGCGAACTGCCGCGCGAGCTGGGTCATCAGCCGTACGCCGGAGGACGCCAGCGGGTGGCCGACCGAGATCGCGCCGCCCCACGGGTTGACCCGCGGGTCGTCGTCGGCGATGCCGAAGTGGTCGAGGAACGCCAGCACCTGCACGGCGAACGCCTCGTTCAGCTCGAAGAGGCCGATGTCCTCGATGGACAGCCCGGCGATGCGGAGCGCCTTCTCCGTCGACGGGATCGGGCCGTACCCCATGATCTCCGGCTCGACGCCGACGAAGCCGTACGACACCAGGCGCATCCCCACCGGCAGGCCCAGCTCGCGGGCGACGTCCTCGGCGGCGAGCAGGCTGGCGGTGGCGCCGTCGTTGAGGCCGGCGGCGTTGCCCGCGGTCACCTTGCCGTGCGCGCGGAACGGCGTCTTCAGCGTGGCCAGCTTTTCCAGGCTGGTCTCGCGGGGCGCCTCGTCGACGGTGGCGAGACCCCACCCGGTCTCCGGGTCGCGCACGGCCACCGTGACCAGGTCGGGCTGGATCTTGCCGTCGGCGTACGCCTTGGCGGTCCGCTCCTGCGACGCGAGGCCGAACGCGTCCGCGCGGGCCTTTGTGATCTGCGGCACCCGGTCGTGCAGGTTCTCCGCGGTGGCGCCCATGACGAGCGCGGAGGGGTCGACCAGCTTCTCGGTCAGGATGCGCGGGTTGGGGTCGACGCCCTCGCCCATCGGGTGCCGGCCCATGTGCTCGACGCCGCCCGCGATCGCCACGTCGTACGCGCCCATGGCGATGCCGCCGGCGACGGTGGTGACCGCGGTCATCGCGCCGGCGCACATCCGGTCGATGGCGTACCCGGGAACGGTCTTGGGCAGGCCGGCGAGCAGGGCCGCGGTGCGGCCGATGGTCAGCCCCTGGTCGCCGATCTGCGTGGTGGCCGCGATGGCCACCTCGTCGACGCGCTCGGGCGGGAGCTGGGGGTTGCGCCGCAGCAGCTCGCGGATGCAGCGGATGACCAGGTCGTCGGCGCGGGTGTTGGCGTACATGCCGCCCGCCTTGCCGAACGGGGTGCGGACGCCGTCGACGAAGACGACATCCCGGACTTGACGGGGCACGACGGGCCTCCTCGTGGGGTTTTACGTCTGCCCGGGATGCTACTCGTCGGTAACTAGGGTTGCGCTGTGGTACGGGTCACTCGGGGTCGCGGAGCGCTCCGGCCAGCTTTTCTCCGATCAGGCCCACCTGCCAGGCCCGCGCGCCGTAGCCGCGCAGCGTCGCGGAGACCGTCTCCGGGGAGATCTCCTCGGGCGGCGTCCAGGCGAGCCGCCGTACGGAGTCCGGCGTGATCAGGTTTTCCGGCGGCAAGGTGTACGCGCCGGCGGTCGTGGTGACCACCTCGCGGCACCGGGCCAGGCGCGCCGCCGCGATGGGATCCCGCTCGGCCCACCGGTGCGGGGGTGGCGGACCGTCGAGCGGCGGGTTGACCGGCAGGGCGTCGTCGGCCAGCGCACGGGCCTCGGCCAGCGCGTCGATCCAGGTGCGGGCCAGCCGGCGTACCGAGCGGCCACCGAACCCGGGCAGGGTCAGCAGCGTCCGCTCGTCCTTGGGATCCAACTCGGCGGCGGCGATGATCGCCGCGTCGGGCAGGACCCGGCCGGGTGCCGAGTCACGCCGGGAGGCGATCTCGTCCCGGGCGTACCACATCGCCCGTACCCGGGCCTGCGCCCGCGCCCCGCGGATGCGGTGGATGCCGGACGTGCGCCGCCAGGGGTCCGGGCGCGGCCGCGGCGGCTGCGCACCCCACGCCACCAGCGCGGCGAACTCCTCGGCCGCCCACTGGTCCTTGCCCTGCGCCGCGAGCTCGGCGGCGAGCTTGTCGCGCAGGTCGGCAAGGAGCTCCACGTCCAGCGCGGCGTACGTCAGCCACGACTCCGGCAGCGGCCGGCTGGACCAGTCCGCCGCCGAATGATGCTTTTCGAGGGTGTAGCCAAGTAGCTGTTCGGTCAGTGCCGCCAACCCGACTCGCTCGAATCCGGCTAGCCGAGCGGCCAATTCGGTGTCAAATAGGCGACGTGGTCGCAGGCCGAGATCGGCCAGGCAGGGCAGGTCCTGGCTGGCGGCGTGCAGCACCCATTCGGCGTCCGCGATGGCCTCGTCGAGCGTGCGCAGATCGCCGAGCGGCAAGGGGTCGATCAGCACGGTGCCGGCGCCGGCCCGGCGCAGCTGCACCAGGTACGCGCGCTGCGTGTACCGGTAGCCGGACGCGCGCTCGGCGTCCACCGCCACCGGCCCCGTGCCCGCGGCGAAACGCGCCACGACCTCGGCAAGCTCGTGCGGTGTCGCCACCGGTGTCGGGGTGCCGTCGCGGGGTGCGGTGAGCGGAACGGGCCCGCCAGGCGTTGGGTCGGGCCCCACGTTCTCGGGTGCCGGAAGCTGCCGGCTGTGTGGTCCGTCCCCTGCTTGGCGTTGCGCGGCCCGACGGCGCAGGGGTGGTTCGTCGGTCACCCGACAACCGTAGTGTGATCGCCGGCCGGCAACGAGCAGCCGGTGCCCGGCGCGTCTCCTGGGTCACGTGACAGCATGAAGGAGACAAATGTCGTTTCCGACGGGTACGGCCGCCGGGTTGTGTCGGGATGCGACCGTGGAACGCGTGTCTCAGGGGAGGGCGAGATCTCGATGGCCGCTGGGTATGACCCACTGTCCGCGCAGCCCGGAGCACCGCTGCCTGGACCACGCCACTCGGTCGACGACGTGATGAGCGTGTCACCGGGTACGGCCGGGCCGGCGTCGGGCCCACCCGACGACGCGATGTACCGGCCGGGCGGCGACACCATGTACCGGCCCGGGCCGTTGCCGCCCGTCGGGTCGCCCGTACCGTCCCCGGGCTATTCGCCCGCGGCGTTCCCCGCGCCCGCGTACCCCCTCTCGGCGCCGCCGATGTCCGCGCTGCCGGCGGAACCGTACGGCGGCCCGCCGCCGCGTGCCCGTGGCCGTGGCCGGTGGACCTGGCCCGGCCTCGCGGCGCTGGCCATGGTCGTCGTCCTCAGCGCCGTGGCCGGCTGGCAGGCGGTCCAGATCCGCGACCTGCAGGGCCGGGTCGTCGACGGCGAAAAGCAGGTGGCCGACGCGCAGGCCGCCGACAAGACCCGCATCGACTCCATCGAGGAGCGCACGACCGACCTGGAGACCGAGGCGGGCAAGGCGTTCAACCCGGAGGCGATCTCGTCCGAGGTGCTGCCCAGCGTCTTCCGCGTATCGGCCGGCCAGTTCACCGGTACGGCGTTCGCGGTCGGGAAGCAGACCGGGTCGACGACGAACCTCTTCACGAACTACCACGTCGTCGAGTCGGTCTGGGAGGCCGGCCAGCGCGAGGTCTTCATCGAGCGCAAGGACCAGCGGTGGCCCGCCACGATCGTCAAGGTCGACGAGGAGGACGACGTCGCCCAGCTGCGAACGAACAACAAGTTCACCGGGCTGACGATGGCGACCGAGGCGGTCAAGTCCGGCCAGCAGATCGTGGTGATCGGCGCCCCGCTCGGGCTGGAGGACACCGTGACCACCGGCGTCGTGAGCGCCATCCGCAAGGACGAGGACGGCACCGGCACGGTGATCCAGTTCGACGCGCCCATCAACCCCGGTAACTCGGGCGGCCCGGTGATCAACGCGGCCAAGCAGGTGGTCGGCATCGCGACCGCCAAGGCCCGGGACGCGGAGGGCATCGGCCTGGCGGTGCCGATCAAGACCGCTTGCGACGACTTCAAGATCTGCTGATTCGTGCCCCTCGCGCGTCGCTCCGGCGCGCGCCCACCTTCCGCGCCGCTCAGGCGTGGCACCTGGAGGAACGATGTCCTACCCCCCGAGCGCTCCGGGCGGTCCTTACCCGCCGCCGGGAAGCGTCCCGCCGGACCCGCCGACGCAGCCGATGCCGGCCGGCAACGAGCAGGCGTACACCATCCCGACGGGGTCGGTCCCCGCCGCGGCGTACCCGCCGCCGGACCCGACCGCCGCGTACCAGCAGCCGGAGCCCACCTCGGTCCCGCCCGCGCCGCAGCCCCCGTACGGCGTGCCCGCCCAACCGGCGCCCGCCTCTCCGGCTCCGGGGTACGCCACCGGCTACCCGCCCGCCGCTCCGGGGTACGCCCCGGCCGCTCCTGGGTACCCCCCGGCCGCCCCGGGGTACGCCCCGGCCGCCCCCGGATACGCCCCGGGCGCCGCCGCGATCCCGCAGCCCGCCGCGGCGCCGCCGGTCTCGGCCGCGCCGTACCCGCCGGCCGGCTACGACGCCACCCCGGGATACGCCGCCGCCCCCGGGTACGACCCGGCATCCGCCCCGCCGGCCGGACCGCCGCTGTCCGCGCCCCCGCTGTCCGGGGTGCCCTACTCCGGCCCGCCGATGTCCGGCTCGCCCTACGGCTCCCCGTACGGCGCCGTCACCCCGCCGCCCAAGCGGGGCCAGGCCACCCTGATCCTGGGCATCGTGGCCGTGCTGCTCTTCATCCTCGGCGGCGTCATGACCGGGCTGTTCATCAGCAAGTCCAGCGACCTGACCGCCACCGAAAAGACGATGAACGAGCAGGTCAGCACGCGTGACAGCGAGATCTCCGCGAAGACCACCGAGATCGACAACCTCAAGCGCGACCTGCAGGCGGCCCAGGACAAGGCGGGTCAGCTCGAAACCGACCTGACCGGCACCCAGAACGCCAAGGACCAGACCGAGAAGGAAAAGGCGGCGATCGCGAGCTGCCTCAACGCGGTCACGGCATTCCTCGACGCGCTGGCGTCCGGCAACACGGCGAGCGCCGAACGCGCCGCCAACGCCCTGGAAAAGCCTTGCAACGAGGCCGAAAAGTACCTCTAGCCCTTTTCCTCCCGTCCCTCCGGCCCGTCCCCTGACACGCCCGCTCGCGCTCCACATCGCCGCGCGCGCCGCTCTCCTCGTCGATCAACGCTTTGTGCGTCGATCAGGGGCAGGCCGCGTCGATCAAGGGCTGGTGCGTCGATCAAGGGCTGGCTCGTCGATCAAGGGCTGGTGCGTCGATCAAGGGCGAATGGTCGTGGTTTGATCTCCGATCCGCGGCCGTTTGCCCTTGATCGACGGGGAATTCCTTGATCGATGCCCGCGGTGGGCGGTGGTGCGGGCTCGGATAGGCCGTGCGCGACTGGGCAGCGCCGCTCGCGCGGCGGCCGTGCCACGGCCTTCGTACGGCCCAGGGTTTCTGCGCGCACGCCGCGCACGCCGCGCCTGTCCACGCACGTCGCGCACGTCGCGCGCGGGCGCGTCGATTAAGGCTTTGTGCGTCGATCAAGGGCGAATGGTCGTGCTTTGATCTCCGATCCACGACCGTTTGCCCTTGATCGACGCGAAGGTCCTTGATCGACGCCCGCGCCGGCTGGCGCCGGGCCGGCGTCCGTGCCGGGCCGGCGTCCGTGCCGGGCCGGCGTCCGCGCTGGGCTGGCGCGCGCGGGCAGGGCCGGGCGGGTGCGGGTAGGCGCGCGTGGGGGCGTGGAAGTTAGGCGGTGACGCGGCGTTCGTGGAGGGCGGTTACGCCGGGTGGTGGGAGGCCCGCGGTGGAGGCGAGCAGCGCGCACCACGCCAGCAGGTGGGCGCCGAGGTCGTCGCCGACGGGTGTCCAGGAGGCCCGGATCTCGATGTCGGCGGCCGCGGGCGGGCCGGCCAGGTCGCCGAACCGCGTCGAGGTGGTCTGGGTGATGGTGCCGCCGACCGCCGTGTACGTGGCGTCCTCGGCTTCGAGCGCGTCGGTGAGCCAGGTCCAGCCCACGGCGGGCAGCAGCGGGTCGGCCGCGAGGTCGGTCTCCAGTTCGGCGGTGACGTACGTGACCAGGCGCAACGTGCCGTCCCACGCCTCGTGGCCGGCCGGGTCGTGCAGCAGGATCAGCCGCCCGGTGGCGACCTCGTCGCCGTCCTTCATGACGAGCCCGCTCAGCGCGTAGGCGTACGGGGCGAGCCGCTGCGGGGCGGCCACCTCCTCCAGGAGGATCTCCGCGCGCGGCGTCACGGCCTTCAACCCGGCCACGGCCCGCGTGAAGGTCTCCGGATACCCGGTGGGGGACGCCATAGTTCGCAGCCTAAGCCGATCACGGCCAGCGCGGGGGACCGCCGCGCCGACGGGCCGGGTCGCCGTGGCACCATGGCCGACGATGACAACCACGAATCCAACCGAATCGGCGTTCGTCCGGGCCTGCCGCGGCGAGTCCGTGCCACACACGCCGGTGTGGTTCATGCGGCAGGCGGGACGGTCGTTGCCGGAGTACCGGAAGGTGCGGGCCGGCATCCCGATGCTCGAGTCGTGCCGCCGCCCGGACCTCGTGGCCGAGATCACCCTCCAGCCGGTACGCCGGCACGGCGTCGACGCCGCGATCCTCTTCAGCGACATCGTGGTGCCGGTGGCGGCGGCCGGTGTCGACCTCGACATCGTGCCGGGCACCGGGCCGGTGGTGGCCGATCCGATCCGTACCCCGGAAGATCTTGATCGGCTCCGTGCGATCACGGCGGCGGATGTCTCCTATGTGGACGAGGCGGTGCGGCTGCTGGTCGCCGAGCTGGGCGGCACGCCGCTGATCGGGTTCGCGGGGGCGCCGTTCACGCTGGCCAGCTATCTCGTCGAGGGCGGGCCGTCGCGCACGCACGCGAAGACCAAGACCATGATGTACGGCCAGCCGGAGCTCTGGCACGCCCTGTGCGCGCGGCTTGCCGAGATCACGCTGGAGTTCCTGCGGGTGCAGGTGGCCGCGGGCGTGTCCGCCGTGCAGCTGTTCGACTCGTGGGCCGGCGCGCTGTCCGAGGCCGACTACCGGCGCTACGTGCTGCCGCACTCGACGTACGTGTTGAACGGGCTGGCCGGCACCGTGCCGCGGATCCACTTCGGCGTGGGCACCGCGCAGCTGCTCGGCGCGATGGGCGAGGCCGGGGCCGACGTGGTGGGCGTGGACTGGCGTACCCCGCTGGATGCCGCGGTGCCGCTGATCGGGCCGGGCAGGTCGGTGCAGGGCAACCTGGACCCGTGCGCGCTCTTCGCGCCGTGGCCGGTGGTGGAGGCCGAGGTGCGGCGGGTGCTCGCCGAGGGCCGGGCCGCCTCCGGGCACATCTTCAACCTGGGCCACGGCGTGCTGCCGGAGACCGATCCGGACGTGTTGGGCCGGGTTGTGGACCTAATCCACGAGGCGAGCGCGGCTAGCCAGGCGTAGCGACTGCCAACTGCCGTCGGCGTGCCAGCCGCCGTCCACCGACAGGGCGGCACCGTTGATGAACGCCGCCCGCCCGGGATCGGCCAGGAAGGACACCGCCTGGGCGACGTCGTCCGGAGTGGCGAAGCGTCCCATGGGAACGTGGTCGGTGATGTCCGCGTCGCCGTACGCGCCCTCGGCCTGGGAGGCGACGTCCATCTCGGTCTTGACCCAGCCGGGGCAGACGGCGTTGACCCGTACGCCGCGCCCGCCCCACTCGGCGGCCAGCGTGCGGGTCAGCCCGATGAGGCCGTGCTTGCTGGCGTTGTACGCGGCGCGGTCGGCCACGCCGCGCAGCCCCGCCACCGAGGCGATGTTGACGATCGCGCCCGCGCCGGCGGCCAGCATCCGCCGGCCGAACTCCCGGCTGAGCAGGAACGGCCCGGTCAGGTTGACGTCGAGCACCGTGCGCCAGTCGTCGAGCGTGGTCTGCTCCAGCGGCGTGATGAACGCGACGCCGGCGTTGTTGACCAGCACGTCCACCCGCCCGAAGCGCTCATCGACCGCCGCGGCGAACGCGGTCACGTCGGCCTCGGAACTCACGTCTCCGGTCCAGGCGAGATCCGCGGTCACCGGCTGCCGGTCGAGGAGCGCCAGGGCGTACCCCTCGGCGGCCAGCACCTCCGCCACCCGCCGCCCGATCCCTCGTGCCGCCCCGGTCACCACCGCCAC
The DNA here is from genome assembly GCF_011764445.1 of Phytohabitans rumicis. Taxonomy (NCBI): domain Bacteria; kingdom Bacillati; phylum Actinomycetota; class Actinomycetes; order Micromonosporales; family Micromonosporaceae; genus Phytohabitans; species Phytohabitans rumicis. The sequence continues at coordinate 2,621,920 of NZ_BLPG01000001.1, read as the reverse complement.
GCGTTGCTCAGTCACCCCCGAAGCCTAGGGTGGGCGGCGAAGAACGCCCAGATCAGATCCGTGGCGACCACGCCGGCGTCGGGGGCCGCGAGCTGCCCTTGGGTGGCGCCCGGCCAGCTGTGCCCCATGTCCGGCAGCCGGTAGACGACCACCTCGCTGCCGTCCTCGCAGGGCGCCGTGGTCCGCGAGGCCGTCGCCGAGCCGCGGACCGGGGCCGGGCGGGACGGCGTGCAGCCCACCCGTTCCTGCCACGCCTGGATGCCGCCGTCGAACTGGTCGGCGAACCGGTCCTGCGCGCCGATGAACGTCAGCACCGACACCGGGCTCTTCGGCGCGTAGCTCGCCTCCGTCGGTTTCGTGCCGATGAACCCGCCGCTGACCGGCGCGATCGCCGCGAAGGTGTCGGGCAGTTCGACGGCCAGCTTGAAGCTCATGTCGCCGCCGTTGGAGATGCCGGTCAGGTAGATCCGGTCCGGGTCGGCCTTCCAGACGGTCTTCAGCTCGTCCACCAGCGCCTTGACGAAGGCGACGTCGTCCTGGTCGCCGCAGCACACCAGCGCGTTGAAGCCGCCATTCACGCCGTCCGGGTAGGCGGTCAGAAAGCCCGCCTTGTCGGCCTGCGCGTCCAGGCCGATCATCTCCTGCAGCCCCTGGCCGTCGCCGGGGTAGAAGTGCAGGCCGATCACCACCGGAACGGGCCGGCTCGCGTCGTACCCAGCCGGGGCGTGTACCCGATATGTGCGCTCGATCCCGCCCGACGACAGCGTCAATCGATGGTCACCGGCCGTGGGTGTGAAGGACGGCTCGGGCGGGGGAGAAGGAGTGGGCGAGGAGCAGGCGGCGAGCAAAAAGACCATCAGAAAGAACACACCCCGTGTCATCGAGCGACCTTGGCATGTGCCGCGAACGTCACACAACGCCAGGCCCGGATGTCGATGCGCAGTCGAGACCTGACAGTGTGGAGCCGTGCACAAACCGCCACGCGTCGCCGTGGTAGGCGGCGGAATCGCCGGGTTGGCCGCCGCGCTCCGGCTGCGGGACCGCGCGCCCGCCGGCACGACCATCATCGTGTACGAGCAGAGCGGCGCCCTCGGTGGCAAGCTGCGCACCGGTTCGGTGGCGGGGTCGATCATCGAGTACGGCGCGGAAGCGTTCCTGGTCCGCGATCCCGAGGGTGGCGACTCGGCCGCCGTGACGCTCGCGCGCCGGGTGGGGCTGGCGCCGGACCTGGTCAACCCGGCTATCGGGCAGGCGGCGGTCGCGATCGACGGCACGCTCCTGCCCCTGCCGGGCGGGACCCTCCTCGGCGTACCAGGAGATCTAGATCGGCTGGACGCGGTGGCGCGGGCGGACGCGGACCGGGACCGGGACGGCGGCGGTCCGCTGCTGGGGCCGGAGGAGGACGTCGCCGTCGGCGCGCTGGTGCGGCGGCGGCTGGGCGGCGAGGTGGTCGACCGGTTGGTGGATCCGCTGCTCGGCGGGGTGTACGCGGGGCGGGCCGACGGGCTGTCGCTGGCGGCGACGATGCCCGGACTGGCGCGGGCGGCGCGGTCCGAGCACACGCTGACCGGGGCGGTGCGGGCGGCGCTGGCCGCGGCGCCGCGCCCGCCCGGCACGCCCGTCTTCGCGACCGTCACCGGCGGGGTGAGCCGGCTGGTGGCGGCGGTCGCGGCGGCGTCCGGTGCGGAGATCCGGCTGGACGCGCCGGTCCGCGAGCTGACCCGCAGCTCAGCCGGATGGCGGGTCGGAACGGACACAGTGGACGCGGTCATCCTCGCCCTGCCCGCCCGCCCGGCCGCCCGACTGCTCAATGTGGACGCGGTGGTGGACTACGCGAGCGTGGCGCTGGTGACGCTGGCCGTGCCGGCGCCGGAGCTGCCGCGGCTGTCCGGTTTTCTGGTCCCGGCGACCGAGGGCACGCTGACGAAGGCGGCGACCTTCTTCACGACGAAGTGGGCCCACATGCGGCGTGCGGACGGGGTGGCGCTGGTGCGCGCGTCGGTGGGCCGGTACGGCGAAGAGCCCGCCCTGCACCGCCCGGACGCGGAGCTGGCCGCCGCCGTCCACAGCGAACTGTCCACATTGGTAAGTGTCGACCTGCCGGCGCCGATCGGTGTACACGTGCAGCGGTGGGGCGGCGCGCTGCCGCAGTACGCGCCGGGGCACCTGGACCGGGTGGCCGCGCTGCGGGCGGCGCTCCCGCCCACGCTCGCGCTCGCCGGCGCCGGGTACGACGGCGTGGGCATCCCGGCGTGCGTGCGTTCCGGCGAGGCCGCCGCCGACGAGGTGATGAAAGGATGGGGCACATGAGCGAGACGAACGCGGGCCGGATCAAGGAGCTGAACGCCACGATCCGGTACACGATGTGGTCGGTGTTCCGCGCCGCCGCGCCGCTGCCGGCGCTGCGCGAGCCGTTGGCCGGCGAGGTGGACTCGCTCTTCGAGCAGCTCGCCGCCAAGGACGTGGTGGTGCGCGGCAGCTACGACGTGTCCGGCCTGCGCGCCGACGCCGACCTGATGGTGTGGTGGCACGCCTCGTCCGCCGACGCGCTCCAGGAGGCGTACGGGCTGTTGCGTCGCACCGCCCTCGGCCGCCACCTGGCCCCGGTGTGGTCGCAGATGGCGCTGCACCGGCCGGCGGAGTTCAACAAGAGCCACCTGCCCGCGTTCCTGGCCGGCGAGGAGGCGCGCGCGTACGTGTGCGTCTACCCGTTCGTACGCTCGTACGAGTGGTACCTGCTGCCGGACGAGGAGCGCCGCGAGATGCTCGCCGAGCACGGCCGGATGGCGCGCGGCTACCCGGACGTGCGGGCCAACACGGTGGCATCGTTCGCGCTGGGCGACTTCGAGTGGATGCTCGCGTTCGAGGCGGACGAGCTGCACCGGATCGTCGACCTGATGCGTGACCTGCGGGCCTCCCGGGCCCGGCGGCACGTCCGCGAGGAGGTCCCGTTCTTCACCGGTCGCCGCCGCTCGGTGGCCGAGCTGGTCGCGTCGCTGCCCTAGGGCGTTTCTGGTGGATCTTGTGGGTGCGAGACGAGGTCCAGGCGGCGGTCCGGTGGTGCCGGGCGGAAGGTCGCATACCGGTGTTGTATGTGGCCTTCCGCCCGGTGCCGCCGGTCGTCGTCTGGATCCGCCGCAGCCCCACAAAGATCCACCAGAAACGCCCTAGCCATCGGCACGTGGGGAATGCCGTCCTCGATGAACTCCGGGCCGGTGGGCCGGAAGCCGTAGCGCTCGTAGAAGCCCACCAGGTGGGACTGGGCGTCCAGCACGCAGGGGCGGTCGCCGACCACGTCGAGGGCGGCCGCCATCAGGCGACCGGCGGCGCCGGTGCCACGCTCGGCCGCGACCACCAGGACCCGGCCGATCCGTGCGACACCGCCGGGGTCGTCCAGGATCCGGAGGTACGCCGTTGGCGTCCCGCCCGACGAGAGCCAGACGTGCCGGGTCCCCGGCTCGGTGTCCCGCCCGTCCAGTTCGGGGTAGGCGCACTTCTGCTCGACGACGAACACGTCCACCCGCAGGCGCAGCAGCTCATACAGCGTGCGCCCGTCCAACTCGGCAAACTCCGCGACGTGAACCTCCACGCCCCGATCGTAGGCCGCCGCGCCCCGACCGAGAGTTGATCAGGGAGTGGCTCGGGCGTGTGGCCGCGTGTCCCAGGAGCGCGCCCCTGATCAACGCGATCATCGGGCACACGGCGCGGAGGGCGCGCGGCGCGGAGGGCGCGGAGGGCGCGCGGACGTGACGCGGGGCTGCCTGCGCGGTTCGTCGATCAAGGGATTCCGCGTCGATCAAGGGCAAACGGTCGTGGATCGGAGATCAAACCGCGGCCGTATGCCCTTGATCGACGCGGAAAGCCTTGATCGGCACGCGCGACCAGGCGCGGCGGGGGACAGGCGAGGGGCTAGCCCGGGTGGACGCCGACGGCGTCCTGGATTTTGAAGCCGTGCTCGGTGTCGGCCGAGCGGGCGCAGTGCGCGCAGCAGTAGAACCGGCCGGACACCTCCACGCCGTGCCCGACGATCTTGCATTGGCAGTGCTCGCACACCGGGGCCAGCCGGTGGATCGCGCATTCGAACGAGTCGAACACGTGCGTGTCGCCGCTGATCGTCCGTATCTCGAACGCCAGCCAGTAGTCGTTGCCGCAGACTTCGCAGATCGCCATGGTGACAAACACCTCCAAACGGGAGCTTTGCCCATCGCGCCCGAGTCGGCAACCGGAACACCAAGATCAGGTTGGGTGCGGCTCTTCGACAAGCCGACGGCGATTCTCAACAGCACATCGCTGGGGCGCATTGGCCGGCGCGCGATTCCTTCTCACGTTACTTCTAAAAGTCACGGTGTGTCGCTTCCGGCTGGCGGGTCGTGGCCGGGCAAAGCTCGATACCGGCGAACCTGAAAAACGCCGGAGGAGCAACGTGATCAAGAGAAACAAGCTGTTCGGTACGAAGACCCGAGTGACGTTCTGCCTGCCCAAGGACGCGCCCGCAGGCTCGGTGAGCGTGGTGGGCTGTTTCAACCAGTGGGAGCCGGGCCGGCACGAACTGGTGCCGCGCAAGGACGGCACCCGTACGGTGACGGTCAAGCTCGAACCCGGCCGGTACCGGTTTCGCTACCTGGCGACCGGTGGTGTGTGGCTGGACGACGAGCACGCCGACCGCGTCGACCACGAGGGCGGCGAAATCATCCTGTGAACCCGTGAACCGGCAGGGCGTTCCTCACGTAGTACGAGCAATCGCCGTGAGGAACGCCCTGGCCACGAGGTCATAGCCGGCAAAACCGGCACAGCCCCACCCCGGGCTGGTCTGAGTGGACAAATGGCGTTACCTTCGGGTCGCGATGTATGGCGCATGGACAGTCATGCGTCCCAAGGGGAGGCTCCCCTGGGCGGGGGCATTACAGAGGAGCGGGGTGAGTCCGCCTTGACGGGTACTCCAGGCGTCGGCAATGTGCACGCCACACAGGACCAGCTCAACAAGATGGCCGAGCGCTGCCAGACCGTCCGTGAGCGCCTGGCTACCGGCATGGCGCAGTTGCTCGACCAGGTCACCGATCTGAGCGGCACCGGCATGAGCGGTTCGGCCAACGCGGCGCTGCAGAACGTGTCCAGCGACCTGAACAACGGCCTTACGAAGGTCCTGAACGCGCTAGACGAGCTGTCCGGCAAGATCAGCAATGCCTCGACGGAATACGGCGTCAACGACGAGGACGCGGCACAGACCATCCGGCAGGCAGCGGCGGAGACCGGCGACGGTGCCGTCATCAGCGCCCTGCGTGGCTGACGTTCTTATCCGTAGTCGAGACACTCGAGAGGCGACACTGCAATGACTGACATCCCAATCAGCTACAACTTCGCCGCCATCGGCGACGTGGCGACCGCGATCGGCACGTACTCCGGCAACCTGGACGTCGAGCTGGGCGATCTGTACAACGACTTCAAGACCCTCTTCGCCCAGGACTGGCAGGGCGCCGCCGGCCAGGCGTGCGAGGACGCCCAGCGCCAGTGGAACGACGGGGCCAACGAGATCAAGTCGGCGCTGATGCGCCTGGGCCAGGCTCTCGGGGCATCCTCCGAGCGCATGCAGAGCGTCGACCAGAAGATCTCGGCCGGCTTCTGACGGACACGGGTGTCCCGGCGAAGCGCGGTGGCGCCTTCGCCGGGACCCGTCGTCTGTGGCACTGGGCAGCGCGTAATACCGTTCGATCAGGATCGGGGGAGGCACGATGGCGATTCCGGACGAGGATAGCGGCAGCTCGACCTACACCTACGAGTCCTTCGCGGACCCGGAGGACGTCAAGGTCAAGGTCACGGACCTGGTCACGTACTACCAGGAGATGTCGAAGCTGTCCGGTGACGCCGCCGGGGCGGCGAGCAAGGCGATGTCCGAGATGAGCATGCTCGTGCAGGACGCGCTGAATACGCCATTGGAGGGCCAGATCCTCCCGGAGGGCCAGCAGGCCGCCCGGTTCCTGCGCGGCCGGATCAGTGACTTCCGGCACTTCGTCGGTGACGTGACCATCGGTGTCGTCAACATCGGTGGGGCAGCCGCCGTCGTGGCGGAGATGTACGCCAACACCGACAACGCGAACGGCGCGAACGTCAACGACATCGGCTTCGTCTTCGGTGACACCGACGCGAACGGGCCGCGCGGCTTCCGCAAGACCGAGACGTTCCAGGAGATGCAGCAGCGGCTGGCCGCGGAGGCCGGCACGAACGCGATGTCCCTGACGGCCGACAACTCCATGGCCACCAGCACCGCCCCGTACCCGTACGGTGCCTACTACACGTTCGCGGACGGCTCCCAGAAGCACGTCCACTCGAGCACCGAGATCAACGCGAACGGCGACGTCGTCTACGTGACCACCACCACGATCTACGCGGCGGACGGCAAGACGATTCTCTCCACCCAGACCGACAAGCGCGGCACGACCAGCGACGGCCGGCAGACCACCAGCACGACCAGCACGACCGGCTCGGGCGCCGACCAGCGGTCGACCACCAACACCACGACGGAGAACAGCGACGGCAGCGTCACGGTCGTCAACGAGACCAAGACCGGAGACGCGAAGCCGGACGTCACCGAGACGACGGTCCGGCGCGACAGCCACGAGGACGGCGAGGTCGAGACGCCCGTCGAGGACGCGGCCGAGACGCTCGACTCCGATGGCCAGCAGCACACCGTCAACGACTACGGCATGGCGTAGGGGTCGGTCATGGCGGGCGAAGGCGACTACTTCGGGTACACCCCATCGCAAAACGAAGACCTGATGGAGAACCGGCGGATGGCGCGCCGGATGGGCGAGGACATCTCGCACTACCCGCCGCCGCAGGGCGACGACCAGTACATCGATCCGACGCCCAACTTCGAGAAGCAGTTCGGGGACAGCCTGAAGCCGGGCGACGAGACGCGCGCCTACTACGCGAACGGCATCGAGGATATCTACAAGCGGATCATGAGTCAGGACCCGGTCGTGCTGCACCGGCTCGCCGACCAGTGGTGGCAGCTGCACGACGTTCTCCAGGATCTGCGCAGCCGGGTCCTGAACGCCGCCAAGAACCTCAAGGAGGGCGGCGACGGCGAAGGCGGCAAGGGTGGCTGGACCGGCGCCGGCGCCGACGCGTTCCTGGCTCGCGGCCCGGGCGCCACGCTCAAGTCGATCGACGACTGGGAGCAGGCCGCCTTCAACAACTGGATGGGCACGCTCGCGCTGGCCAGCGCCATGAGCCAGCGCCGGGGCGAGATGGAGCGGCTGTACCAGCAGTACAAGGACTCGATGGTCTCGATGAGCAGCATGTGGCTGGACAACCCGCAGAACGCCGACATCGACGGCAAGAAGTACTCCTCCATCAACGCGATCCCGAAGGGCAGCTACCAGGCGGACAACTACATCACCTGGATGCGCAACGCCCAGCTCGGCTGGCACTACAAGGCCCAGAAGATCCAGTACGACATGGCGCAGGACTACTGGCGCACGATGAGCGAGGACTACGCCGGCGGCCGGGCCACGGTCTACGAGGGGCCGGGCGACGCGGTCCTGCCCAACCCGGAGTTCATCGCCAGGTACGGCATGCCGAACTTCGGCCCGCCGCCGAAGATCCAGACGCCCACCAACATCAACCCCAACATCACCGCGCTGAACGACAAGAAGCCCGACGTCAGCGGGTTGAAGGACAAGCTCGGCAACGTCGACCCGGACATCAAGGCGCCGACCACCGACGACATCACGAAGCCGGACATCGACACGCCGACCGCGACCCCGCCGAGCATCACCACGCCGACCGTGACGCCTCCGGTTGGCCAGCTGCCCGTGGTGCCGCCGGTCGTTCCGCCGGGACTGCCGCCCGGTGGCCCGGGCAAGCTGCCCGCCCTGGGCCCGGGTGGGCTGCCGACCGCGCCCGCCACCAGCGGCCTGCTGAAGAACCTGGGCGGTGCCGGGCCCGGCGTGCTGCGCGCCGGGATGACGCCGCCGTCGCCGGAAGGTGGTCTGCCGCCGGGCATGCCACAGCGCGGCACGCAGGCGCCGCCACCGCCGACGATCAAGGGCCGGGGGCCGGGCTCCGGCACGCCGCACCCGCCGCAGGGCAAGCGCGGCACGGACGGGCCCGAGCAGGCAAAGCCGGGTACGCCCGGCACGCCCGGCGTCAGCGACCAGTTCGGCGGTCCGCCCGGCACGCCCGCCTCGCCGGTGCTGCGCAACCCGCACGCGAACCCGCCAGCGCCGTCCCGAGGTGGTGGCAACCCGCGCCGCGGCACGCCCGGCGTGAGCGGCGGCCAGAACCCGGGCGGCAGCGGCCCACCGTTGCACCCCGGCGCCACCACACCGCCGGTGCTGAGCCGGCCGCAGCAGCGCAGCCCGCAGGCCGAGCCGCCGGCGCGTCCGGGCACGGCGCCGCCCGTACCCAATGCGCCGCTGAACCCGCTGGCTCCGCCGCCGCGGCCGACGGCGAGCCCGGTGGTCGGACGCTCCGCCCGGCTCGACCCCGGCGCGCCGCCGCCGCCGGAGCCGACCGCCGGCGTCATGCGCGGCAAGCGCAACGACGGCATCGCCGGGTACGAGGGCGAGATCGGCTCGCGCAAGCGGTCCGCCCAGGAGCCGCAGGTCTCGGTCGACGATGAGTTCGACAACATCCGCCGGATCCTCGACCGGGAGGGCGCGTGGACCGTGGACACGCCGGGCGGTGGTGTCCTGGACAGCGGACCGGCTCGTTCCGCCGCGCCGTCGGCGGAGCCCAAGCCGACCCTCGGCGCATGAGGCCGGCCACACTCGCCGCCGCACTGCTCCTGGCGTTCGTGGCCGGCTGCTCCGGCGGCGGCGACGCCAACACGCCTGGTGACGGTGAGATCCCGTTGCCGCCGCTCGCGTCGGACAGCCCCGCCACGTCCGCGCCGGCCGCGGCCGGCGTCGTCTACACGCTCTCCGGCGAGCTGTGCGAAAAGGCCGACCAGAGCCCGCTCGTCGACCTCTACCCCAAGGAGGACGCCGCGCGGCTCGTCAACACCGAAAAGCTGTGCGTGACCCGGCGTACGTCGACCGAGCGCAGCGTCAGCCTCACCATCGACGCCGACCTGCTGCAGACCGAGGCGGCCGCGAAGCTCTTCGTGGAGACCGGCCGGCGGCTCGCGAAGCGGCCGTACACCGACGTCGACGGCGCCGGCACTGACGCGTTCTGGAGCAGCGACAAGGACGACGTGAAGCTGACCAGCTACCACGGCAACCTGGTGCTGGAGGTCGAGGCGGCCGTGAACGTCGCCGACGGCATGCCAGCCGACATCGTGCCGCGGCTGGTCCGGATCGCCGCCGGCACATACGCCAAACTGGCACCATGACCGCCGCCGACCCGCCGGACCTGGCCCCGGGAGCGCGCTTCGCGATGAGCGTGATCCACCCCGGGTCGCCGACGCTGCAGGTCCGGTACCGGCAAGGCGTGCTGGTCACCCCGTACGGCTTTCCGGACTGGCCGCTGTGCGCGCGGGCGGTCGTCGAGCTGCCGCCGCCCGACGCCGGGCTGACCCGGGACGAGCAGCGCGTGGTGGACGTGCTGGCGGCCAACGAGGCGATGGCCCGCGCCGCCGCCGAGCCGGCCGGCGATCCACTGTGGACGGCAGCCACGACGCCGGTCGGCTGGTGCTGGGCGCACGTGGGCGCGCCCGACCCGCCCCGGCGGTTAGCGCTGGTGCCGGCCGAGCTGCACGCGGCGTTCCGGCACGCGGGCGGGGTGCGGCTGCTGCCCTCGGCCGGGCGAGGGCTGCGCGTCGACCCCGAGCCGGCATCCGCGCGGCGGGCGCCGGGCGAGCCCGTACCCGATGATCTGCTCGACCTGCTGGAGAGCGCGCTCGGCTGGCCGTTGCCGCCGGCATACCGGCGGTTTTTGGCCGAGACCAACGGTGCCGGGCCCGCGGCGCCCGGCGTCCTTTCCGGGTACGGCTTGGTCGCCGACCAGCCGTTCTTCGGGATCGCCCGGGACGACCGGCACCAGGATCTGTCCTATGTGGTGGAATGGGTGCGCGACCGGCTCACCGTCGACTTCCTGCCGATCGGGTACGTCCAGGGCGGCCTGCTCGCGGTCAAGGTGTCCGGCGGCGACCTCGACTCGATCTGGTACTGGGACGACGACGATCCCCGCGACCGCGACGCGTACGACGCCGAGCACATCTGCGCCCACCTGCTGTACCGGTGCGCGGACAGCATCGACGACCTGTGGACCGCGCTGGCCCGCCCGGCGGAGGCGCTGTTGCGGCTGGCCGGGGAGTGGGCCGAGCGCGGCCAGGTCACCCAGGTACGCGACGAGGCGGTCGGCGCCGGGCTCCCCGCACGTGCCCGGGCCCCGTGGCAGCCGGCGCCGGTGTCCGGCCAGGACCCGCTGACCTCCCTCTTCGAGGCGCGATGACCACCCCGTGGACCCCCGCCAACGACGTGGAGCGCCGGCTGCACGACGCGGTACGCGCCGGCGACCAGGCCCAGGTGATGCGGATCCTCGCGGTCAGTCCCTTGGTGGTGCCCGGCTTTGCGTCCGCTGCCTCGTCCGATCCGCAGCAGCGGTTGCTCACCCGGGAGCGGGACGGCGTGCCGTACCTGCTGGTCTTCACCTCGCCGGAGGCGATGCAGCGGGCGGTCGAGTCGGACGGGTGGCGGCAGACCAGCCTGCAGGAGGTCGTGCAGCGCACGCCCGCCGGGTGGGGGCTGGCGATCAACCCGGTCACGCCGATCGGGGTGCTGGTCAACCCGGACGACCTGCCCACGCTGGTGCCCACGCAGGCGACCGTGGCCGGCTTCGTACCGGCCAACGAGGTGGAGCGCCTGCTGCGCGACGCACTGGTCGCGCCGGACCCGGACGTCTTCCTCGACGTCCTGGTGACGGCGCGGGTGATCGTGCCGACCCGGGCGCTGGACCTGGACGGCGCGCCGACCGTGCCGGTCTTCACCTCCCCGGAGCGGTACGAGGAGTGCCTGGGCGACGCCGGCGTGCCGACCAGGACCATGGACTTCGTCGCGATGCTCCAGCAGTGGCCCGGTACGGAGTACCGCCTCGCGGTCAACTTCGGCTCGCCCATCGCCGTCATGCTGCACGGTGAGCAGATCCCGGAGCTGCTCGCGCACGCCGTAGAACTGGCCCGCCGGTTCGACGGCCCCACGTCGACCGTCGTTCCGGTGGTGGTCCCGTTTCCCGACGACGACATCGACCCGCCGGTGCCGCTGCCCCCGGGCGACATCGGGGATCTGCTGCGCGGCCAGGGTTGATACTGTCGAATGAGCCGACGGGGAGGTGAGGCGTGGAGCGTCCGCAGTGGTCAGCGATCCGTGGGGTGATCGACCAGCTTCAGCACTCCCTGGAAAGCGCGGCGCAGACCCGGCAGCAGGTCATGGAGGTCACCGGCACCGCCTGGTCCGACGACAAGTTGATCAAGGCGGTCGTGGGCCCGCGGGGCCAGCTCATCGAGCTGGAGATCGACCCGCGCGTGTACCGCACCCCCAACTCGAAGGCGCTGTCCGCGACGATCCTGTCCACGGTCCGCGCCGCGGTCGAAGACGCCAACAAGAAGACCCGCGAGATCGTCGACAAGATCATGCCCAAAGACCCGGGACCCGGCCTGATCGGAAAGACGGATTTCGACGTACTGATGGAAAGTCACGACGCCGATCTGCCGCACGCGTTGAAGAAGAACGAGGAGGACGGCCGTGGGTACGTATCTTAATATCGACGACGATCCCAACGAGGTCGGCGGCCGGGGCGCGATCCTGCGGTCGATGGCCACGTCCTTCAACAGCAAGGCCCAGGCCATCGCCGGCGAGATCGAGACGATCGAGGCCGAGCAGCCGTGGGGCGCCGACAGCTACGGCACCGCCTTCTACGAGACGTACAACGTGACGCCGGAGGGCAGCGAAGGGCCGCTCCGCGAGGCCATCGTGGACAACCTCAACGAGGCCGGCGAGCGCCTGACCAAGGTCGGCGACGGCACCATCCTCGCGATGTCGGAGTACCAGGGCACCGACGACGACAATCGCAACCAGATCAACCGGACCAAAATCGTCTGACATGGCCCATCCGATCGTCCGTACCGTGGCCGCGCTGTGCCTGGCGGCGGCGACCTGCGCCATCGGGGCGACCCCCGCGGCCGCCGCCCAACGGGCGCCGAACTGCGCCGACCCCGGCCAGGTGATCGACACGGTGCCCTGGGCGCAGCGGATGCTCGGGCCCGAGAGGGTCTGGCCGTTCACCCGTGGGGGCGGCGCGACCGTCGCGGTGCTGAGCACCGGCGTCGACGCCGGCCAGGACCAGCTGGGCAACCAGGTGACCGAGGGCTTCGACGCGGTGGCCGGCAGCGGCCCGGCAAACGACGACTGCCTTGGCCTGGGCACCCAGGTGGCCGGCGTCATCGCCGCGCAGCAGACCAACGCGATCGGGTTCGCCGGGCTGGCGCCGCGGGTCACGATCGTGCCCATCCGGGTGGTCGACACCGTCTCCAGCCTCAGCGTCATCGACCCGGGGCTGATCGCCAAGGGCATCGACGCCGCCGTGGCACGGGGCGTGCACGTGATCGCGGTGCCGGTCGTCACGTACACCGACAGCGCTGCGCTGCAGGACGCCGTCGACCGGGCGCTGGCCAGCGGCGCGGTCGTCGTCGCGGCGGTCGGTGACCAGGGCAACCGGCAAGGTGGCAGCGGCAAGCCGTACCCGGCGAGCTACGACGGCGTGGTCGGCGTCGGCGCCATCCAGGAGGACGGCGCCCGGTGGGCCAACTCCCAGCAGGGCGACTTCGTCGACATCGTGGCGCCGGGCGCCGGCGTCGTCACCCTGCAGACCGGCCGCGGCATGACGGTGGTCAACAGCACCGGCGTCGCCTGCGGCTTCGTCGCCGCCACGGCCGCCATGATCCACGCCCGGCAGTCCAGCCTGCGCGGCGACCAGGTCACGCGCCAACTCCTTGGTACGGCGACCCCGGCGGCTGGCGGTTCCGCGTACGGCCGCGGCGTGGTCAACCCGTACGCGGCGGTCACCGAACGCCTCGTCAACGGCTCGCCGGCACCACTGCCCGCCCTGGCGCCGCAGTCCGGTTCGGAGTCGCCCGCGTGGGCCCGCAGCCGCGAGCTGGCGCTGGCCGGGGCGGGGCTCGCCGTACTGGCCACACTGGCCGTACTGGTCGTCGCCGTGGTCCTGCCCGCGGCCGCCGCCGCTTCTGGCGCTCCGCCGTCGCCCCCATGCCCGCCCCCCGCACCGAACCCGAAGAGCCCGGCCCCCCATCCAACTCTTCCCCCGCCCCTAACACCGCCCCCGCTCGCCCGCGCCCCTCCCTGCGCTGCGTCGCCCTGCGCTGCGTCGATCAAGGGCATATGGTCGTGGTTCGATCTCTAAACCATGGCCGTATGCCCTTGATCGACGCAAAAGTCCTTGATCGACGCGGTGGAAGGGCTGGGTGGGTGGCGGCGAGGGCTACGCGGAGCGTCTGGCGCGAGGGCATGGGCTAGCGCCCGTCCGACTTGTCAGCTTTGTGAAGGCGTCGTCGTAGATGTTGACGCTCTTCTGCTGCCCCAACGACAGCAAGTCGTCAACATCCGCGACGCAGGACCTCTGCCCGTGCGTAGGGCGCGCCCTCCCGGTCTGGACGGACTGGTCGACGCGGTGCCTCGCCGATCAAGGGAAGGTGCGTCGATCAAGGGCATATGGCCGTGGATTTGAGATCGAACCACGACCATATGCCCTTGATCGACGGGAAGGTCCTTGATCGACGCGGCGGGCCGGCGGGCGGGCGAGCGCGGGCGGGCGGACTAGGGCGGGCGGACTAGGGCGGGCGGGGCGGGCGGGCTGGGAGCGGGCGGAGGAGCGCGGGCGGGGGCCGCTTCGGTCCGTGCGGTCTGGGTGGCGCTGGCCCCGTCGATCAAGGACTTCTGCGCCGATCAAGGGCGAATGGTCGTGGATTAGAGATCGAACCACGGCCGTATGCCCTTGATCGACGGGAAGGTCCGGGGGCGCAGCGACGCACGCGACGGGCGGCGTAACGGCGTAACGGGGGTTAGGGGATGGTTGCGGGTTGGCCGGCGCGTACGGGGTCCAGGGTGGGGCCGCTCGGGATGCGGCTGACCAGGGCGGCCGGTACGTTGACGGCCTCCTGGGGCGGGTATCCCAGCAGCGTGAGCACCTGCTCGTCGGCCGCGGCGTATTTGATGCCCACGTCGGTGACCAGGTAGTACGGGCCCGCCTCGGCGGTTGGTGCGCCCAGTACGCGTACCACCGCGATCCGGCCGGCCGGGACCAGTACGCGGTCGGCGAGCGCGACCCCGCCGTCGCCCCGGGCGCGGGTCGGGGTGGCTGTTTCCAGGCCCGCCACCGTGCCGCCCACCCGGATGGCGGCCGTGGACTGGGCGTCGGCGGTGACCGCGCACAGTTGCTCGTTGCCGCTGGCCTGGACGAGCGTGGGCACCGAGGTCGGCGGGGCGATGTCGCCCTGGACGGGGCGTAGCCGGGCGCTCTGCTTGTCCTGCGGGGTGACCACGGAGAGCGGCACCTCGACCGGACGTACCTCGTATTCGGCGCCGAGGACGGCGAGTTGGAGCGGGGTGATCGCCGCGACGCCGTCGTCGAAGACCAGGTAGTGCTGGGGGCCGGAGCCGGTCTGGGCGATCAGTACGTCGCCGATGGCGCGGTCCGGGAACGCCGTCGACGGGTTGCCGCGGTCGTCGATCGTGATCCGGGTGATGTCGGCGCCGGCGGTCAGCGAGTTGAGCCAGGCGGTGCCGGCCAGGGCCGGGGTGGCGGTGCCGAAGAGGGCGGGCACGAGGCGGTCCGGCGACGCGATCCCGTGCCGGTGGCCGTGCCAGACGAGGTACGTCTCACCGCGCTGGATGTCGCGGACCAGGATGCCCTCGTCGGCGCCGACCGCGCGGCCGCCGGTCGGTGCGCCCGCCACCACGAGCGTGACGGTGCTGGTCGGGCTGCCGGAGGTGTCGGTGCCCGGCGTGGCGCAGACCGTCCACGGTAGACCGACGCGGCGCTTGGCGCTGGGCAGCGAGTCCGGCGCGCCCGGGATGCCGACGGTGGTGCCGCGGGGCACCTCACGCAGCGAGTTGCTCGACACCCGGAACGGCTTTGTGCTGGGGCGGCCGGAGGCGAGCACCGCGGACGTGTAGTTGAGCGTGGGGCGCAGCACGCCCTGGGCGTACACGAAGCTGGCGCCGGTCTCCTTCTCGATCACGACCGCGCCGTCGGTCTTCCAGCCGTCGCTGCCGATCTTGGTGATGATGCCGTAGATGCCGAAGCCGGCGGCCACCAGGACGGCGATCATCACGCCGCCGAAGACCGCGCCGACGCCGCGCCGCAGCGGGGACTGCGCCGGGTCGGTCTCCCGCATCACGAACGCGGAGATGACGCGCTGGGTCAGGAACTGGTACGAGTGGAGCTGGTCGCGCCGGGTCGCCATGAGTCCTCACCCGCCGATCGAGGCGAACAGTCCCTGGATGGCGCCGAACAGGCCGATGACCCCGCACGCCAAGG
This sequence comes from Phytohabitans rumicis, assembly GCF_011764445.1. Taxonomy (NCBI): domain Bacteria; kingdom Bacillati; phylum Actinomycetota; class Actinomycetes; order Micromonosporales; family Micromonosporaceae; genus Phytohabitans; species Phytohabitans rumicis. Next base: position 2,606,425 of record NZ_BLPG01000001.1, on the reverse strand, counting down.
GAATCAGCGCCATGATGGCGAGCACGTCGATGATGTCGGCCGCGCGGCCCAGGTACGGCGACGGGCTGCGCCGGCTGTACACCAGGCCCGCCGCCAGCACCGCCGCCGCGACCACCACGACGACGGCGAGCACGAGCAGCCGCCCGCCCGCCGAGTCGGCGTCGACCGCGAAGCTGAACAGCAGCAGCCCCAGGCCGATGATCCCGCTGACCAGCAACGGGACCCGCTGCTGGGGCAGGGCGAAGAGGCGGGCGCGCAGCAGCATGGCCACGGCGGCCGAGAAGACCAGCAGGTTGCCGGCGGTCGTGCCGTCCTCGGCGACCAGGAACGCGATGGTGACCACGCCGGTGACCGCCGCGGCCAGGTTGAGCCCGGTGAGCAGCTCGGTGGCGCGGGCGACCGCGGCGAAGACGTCGGACCGCTTGGGGACCGGGCGGTCCTCCAGGATGGCCTCCGGCCGGTCGGGCAGCTCGGGCACCGGCAGGCGGCCGAGCGAGCTGGAAATCAGCGGGTAGCTGGGCAGCAGGCCGATGACCGTGGTCAAGGTCACCGCCGCCGCGCCCGCGGGGGAGGCGCCCGCGAAGCAGATCAGCGCGCCGAGCAGGCCGGCCAGGCTGGTCGCCAGCCCCGCCATGAAGAGGCGCTGGACGGCTGCTACGCCGGCGTACCCGATGATGCTGAAGACCAAGAGGGCAGCCGACCCGAGCAGCAAGCTCGGCGAGCCGAGGCGCGACAGCGCGATGTCGCTCGGCGCCGCCAGCAAGGCGCCGCCGGCGAACGCGTAGGGCAGGCCGGAGGCGGCCACGACGGCGCCGGCGCCGGCGTCGGACAGGGCCCGGGACAGCAGGATGCCGAGGACCGCGAGGACGGTCGCGACGCCCAGCGCCACGCCGGCGGGTCCGGGCCACGACGGGCCTGACATCACGAGTACGACGAGTCCGGCGCCCAGGATCGCGCTGGTGACCGCCAGTCCACATCGGCGGGTGGCGGCCTCGCCCCAGGAGTGGCCGGCCCGCCGGGCGCCGCTGGCGATGACCTCGACCACGTCGTCGTACGCCAGCTCGGGCCAGTCGTCGCGGCGCGGCGCGAGGTGCAGCAGTTCGCCGTCGCGCACGCCCTGTACGGAGAGGTTGCGCGTGGGTTCGAGGATGGCACCGGTGGCGCGACGCAGCACCCAGCCGCCGTGCCGTTCGCCGGTGTCGCCGAGGTCGTCGCCGGCATGCCGCAGCAGATGCGGCAGCAACTCGGCGACGATGAGGTTGTCGGGCAGCGCGACGTCCATGCGTCGCTTCGGCGCTGCGACCGTTACCCTGGCCAGACTGAGACCGCCCGGGGCCGTCACGCTGGTCACCTCCCCGTCACCCGCCCGATAGCGGGCCCAACCTAACATGTTGGCGCTTCTATAGGATTGACCAGCCAGCAGTGTGGGGAGGACGTGCGGTGACATCGGTGATTGTCAAGCGGCCGCCGCGCCGTGCCGCGCCGCCGCTCCCGACCGGCGAGGTCGTCCTCGACCCGCCACCCGAGGTGCCGCAGGCGTCCGGCAAGGCGTGGACCAGGATGCTCATGATCCTGCCCATGGCGGCCGGCGGTGCGGCCATGGGCCTGATGATGGCCGGCCAGCGCGGCGGTGGCGGCCCGCTGACGTACGTGGCGGGCGGCATGTTCGGCATCTCCATCCTCGGGATGATGGGGATGATGATGATGAATCAGTCGGGTCCGGGCAAAAAGGAAATGATCGAGTCCCGCCGGCAGTACATGCGCCGCCTCGCTCAGCTCCGTGCCCAGATCCGCGCCACCATCCGGCAGCAGCGCGAGGCCATCCACTACCGGCACCCCGACCCGGACGCGCTGTGGTCGTCGGCGAGCGGCGGCCGGCTGTGGGAGCGGCGGCGCAGCGACGCCGACTTCACCGTGGTACGCATCGGGCTGGGCGCGCAGGAGGTCGCCACCCCGCTCGTACCGCCGCAGACCCGCCCGGTCGACGAGCTCGAACCGCTGTGCGCCATGGCACTGCGCAAGTTCGTCGCGACGTACTCCGTCGTGCCGGACCTCCCGGTCGCGATCGCGCTGCGTGATTTCTCGCACGTCTACCTGCGCGGCCCGGAGGGCGCGGTCCGCGACCTGGTGCGGGCCACGCTGGCCCAGGTGGCGACGTTCCACGCGCCGGACGACCTGCTCGTCGGCCTGTGCGCGCAGGAGGTGCACCGGCCGCACTGGGAGTGGGCCAAGTGGCTGCCGCACGCGCAGCACCCGGCCAAGCTCGACGCGGTTGGCCCGATCCGGCTCTTCGCGCCGTCGGTCACCGCGCTGGAGGCCATGCTGGACGACGTGCTGGCCAACCGGCCGCGCTTCGACCCGACAGCGGCCAGCTCGTTCCCCGGGCCGCACGTGGTGGTCGTCATCGACGGCGGTTCCACGGCCGGCTCGGACCACCTGATGACCGACGGCGGCGTGCAGGGCGTCACGATCCTCGACCTGTCCAACCCGCCGCCGCGGCTGCTGGACGACACGTCGGTCGTGCTGGACATCGCCGAGGACGGCACCATTTCGGGTACGACGATGGACGGCACCACGCAGGTGGGCCGGGCGGACGCCTTGGGCGCTCACCAGGCCGAGGTGCTCGCCCGGGAGATGGCGCCGCTGCGGCTGTCCGCCACGTCGTACGCGGATCAGCCGTCCGGCGCGACCATCGACCTGGGCCTTTCCGAGCTGCTCGACCTGGGCTCGCCGCGCGACTTCGACCTGGCGATGACGTGGGCCAGCCGGCCCAACCGGGACCGGCTGCGGGTGCCGATCGGCGTCGGCCCGGACGGGCGGCCGATCGAGCTCGACCTCAAGGAGTCCGCGCAGGACGGCATGGGCCCGCACGGCCTGCTTGTCGGTGCCACCGGGTCCGGCAAGAGCGAGCTGCTGCGTACGCTCGTGCTGGCGCTCGCGGTCACGCACAGCTCGGAGATCCTCAACTTCGTGCTGGTCGACTTCAAGGGCGGCGCGACGTTCACCGCGCTCGACCGGTTGCCGCACACCAGCGCGGTCATCACCAACCTCTCCGAGGAGCTGTCCCTTGTGGACCGCATGCTCGGCGCCATCCAGGGCGAGCTGGTACGCCGCCAGGAGCTGCTCCGCAAGGCCGGCAACTACGCGTCCCAGCGGGACTACGAGCGGGCCCGCGCCGCCGGCGTACCGCTCGCGCCGCTGCCGAGCCTGCTGGTCATCGTCGACGAGTTCAGCGAGCTGCTGACCGCCCGGCCGGACTTCATCGACATGTTCGTCCAGATCGGACGGTTGGGCCGGTCGCTGGGCATCCACCTGCTGCTCGCCTCGCAGCGCCTCGAAGAGGGCCGGCTGCGCGGCCTGGAGACGCACCTGTCGTACCGGGTGGGCCTGCGGACGTTCTCCTCCATGGACAGCCGTGCGGTGCTGGGTGTGCCGGACGCGTACGAGCTGCCCCGCGCGCCCGGTCACGGCTACCTGCGTACCGGCACCGAGGGCCTGATCCGCTTCCGCGCCGCGTACGTCTCCGGCGTGGTCCGGGGCGACGGCTCCCGGCCCACCTCCGGCGGCCGGGTGATCGACCCGGTGCGCGAGTACACGACGTACTACGTGGCACCGCAGCGCGACGACAAGCCCGAGCCGAACGCCCCGATCGAGCCGGAGGAGAGCGCGGTCGGCGAGACGCTCCTCGACGTACTCGTGGAGCGGATGGAGGGCCAGGGCCCGCCGGCGCACCAGGTGTGGCTGCCGCCGCTGGACGAGCCGGTCACGCTGGGGCAGATGCTGGCGCCGATCGTGCAGTCGCCGGAGCGCGGCCTGACCACCCAGACGCTGCCGCCGGAGCGGGCGCTGCACGGCCTGGCCGGCATCATCGACAAGCCGTTCGAGCAGCTGCGCGAGCCGATGTGGCTGGACCTGTCGGGCGCGGCCGGCAACGTGATGATCGTCGGCGGACCGCAGACCGGTAAGACCAACTTCCTGCGTACGCTCGTCGGCAGCCTCGTCCTGCGGCACACGCCGCGCGAGGTGCAGTTCTACGGTCTCGACTTCGGCGGCGGCGGGCTCACCGCGCTGTCCGGCCTGCCGCACATGGGCGGCGTGGCGAACAGGCGCGACGTCGACAAGGTGCGCCGCACGATCGCCGAGATGCACGGGCTGATGCAGGCGCGTGAGGCGCTCTTCGCCGCGCACGGCGTCGAGGGCATCTCGGCGTACCGGCGGGCCAAGAAGCAGGGCCGGTTCACCGAGGACGCGTTCGGCGACGTGTTCCTGGTGGTGGACGGCTGGGCGACGCTGCGCGCCGAGTTCGAAGACCTCGAACCGAAGATCAACGAGCTGGCCAACCGGGGCCTGGGCTACGGCATCCACCTGCTCGCCGCCACCAACCGCTGGATGGACGTACGGCCGGCGGTGCGGGACATGTTCGGCACCAAGCTGGAGCTGCGGCTGGGCGAGCCGAGCGATTCGGTCATCAACCGGCGGGCCGCGGTCAACGTGCCCGAGCAGACGCCCGGCCGTGGCCTCACCCCGGACGGCTTCCACTTCCTGGCCGGCCTGCCGCGCCTCGACGGGGAGCAGCGGGTCGACGACCTGGCCGACGCGGTCGCCGAGTTCGTCAAGCTCGCCCAGACGTACTGGACGGCGGCGCCCGCGCCGGCCGTCCGCCTGCTGCCCGCCGAGCTGCCGTACGCCGCGCTGCCCATGCCGGTCAGCGGCCGCATCCCGATCGGCATCGCCGAGGCCGACCTGCAGGCGGTGCACCTCGACTTCGACGCGGAGCCGCACGTCGTGCTCTTCGGCGACATCGAGTCCGGCAAGAGCTCGTTCCTGCGCAGCCTGGCCAAGATGGTCACCACCGGCTACGACCCCAGCCAGGCCCGGCTCATGCTGATCGACTACCGGCGCAGCCTGCTCGGCTGCGTCGACACCGCACACCTGATCGGGTACGGGACGTCGCAGCAGACCACCACCGACCTGATCAAGCAGGTGGCCACGGTCATGAAGGAGCGGCTGCCCGGGCCGGAGGTCACGCCGGACCAGTTGCGCAACCGCAGCTGGTGGAAGGGCCCCGAGCTGTACGTCCTGGTCGACGACTACGACCTGGTGGCCAGCTCGACCAACAACCCGCTCGCGCCGTTGCTGGAGTTCCTGCCTCAGGCCCGCGACATCGGGCTGCACCTCGTGATCACCCGCCGGATCGGTGGCGCCGGCCGGGCCATGTTCGACCCGGTGATCGGCCGCATCCGCGAGCTGGCCTCGCCGGGCATCATGATGTCCGGCCCGCGGGAGGAAGGCGCCCTCTTCGGCAACATGAAGCCCCAGCTCCTGCCCCCGGGACGGGCCTGGCTCTTCACCCGGCGGCACGGCGCCCGCCTGGTCCAGCTGGCCTGGACGCCCCCCGCGACCTGACCGGTTTACCGGCGGGGGCGCCGGCGTACTGGCGCTCGACGTCGGTCTGCGACAGCCAGATGTAGCGGTCGGCGCCGTCGCCCACCAGGGCGATCATGTCGTCGGCCATCACCTGGAGAAACTGGGTGCTCGGGGCGGGCAGGCGCAGCGCCGCGCCGGCGAGGGCGGACTCCGCGCTGCCGAGTCGCTGCAGCATCACCAGGTCACAGTCCTGGATGGACGGTACGCCGGTCTGGTCGAGCTGGCGCAGCACGGTGAGCTGGGTCTGCCACGGCCCGAGCGACTGCGGCGCGTTCGGCCCGGCCAGCCCGAGGTCGTAGATGACGAGGACCGGCTGCTGCGCGGTGGCGGCCAGGGCCAGCGGCTGCTCGACCGGAAACACGGCCACCCGGTCGCCCCGCCCGGTGGCCCGCTCCCCGAAGCCGTGCCAGGTACGGGGATCCGCCGTGATCACCGCCACCCGGGCGCCGAGCGCGAGCGCCCGGAACGCCACGAGCTGGCCCGCCCACGCCCCGCCGACCAGGCCGATGCGGGTCGGCTCGGACCGGAAGAAGCGCACGGAGACCGGCTTTTGCTGCCGGTCGGCGCCGAGGATCAGGCCGGTGCCGGGCGAGGAGAGCCGCAGCAGCGCCAGGGCCGAGCGGGAGATCGTGTGCGAGCCGACGCGCAGCCGGGCGAGCTTGCCGGACAGCCCTTCGCGGCCACCGCCACCGCCGTTCGGCGGGCGGCGGCTGTCGTACACGGTGCCGGGTGGCTCCTGCTGGCCGATGTCGGGCAGCGCGCGCGCGGCGGTGCGCCGCGCGGCGGTGGAGGTGCCGGCGGCCGCGGCCTGCGCCGCCTGCTGGGTGGCCGTGCCCGCCGCCGGGGCGGCCTGCGACGGCACGGCCTGCACGGCGGGGAGGACAGCGTCGGGTCCCGGCCGATCACCATGCCGCCGGGCGGCAGCTGCGGCGTCGGCGGCGCGGGCAGCGTCCGTGGCGGTGGTGGCGCCTGCTGGGCGGCGTACTGCCCGGGTAGTGGCGGCGGCGGGACGCTGACGTGCGCCTTGCCGACGGCGGGTGACTGCTCGTCGCCGTTTCTGGGGTGCGTCATCGTGCGCCACCGCCCGTCGGTGCGGAGGCGTAGACCGCCGGTCCCTGCTCGCCGTCGAGCGGGAAGAGACCGGCCCGCGCCTGCTGGGCGCCGCGCTTGATGGCCTGGCAGACCTGGTTCAGCTCCTCGGCCGGAGCCGCGACGCGGATCAGGCCACGCAGGTCGATCATCCGGGTGTCCTCGTCCGGCGCCATGATCAACGCCAGGCTGGTCATCGCCGCCGGCGCCGTGGACAGCCAGTCCAGCAGCGCCGCGGCCTGCTCCACCGGCGGCCAGTCGCGGATCCAGTACGACCGGTGCGCCAGCCGCGACGAGTGCCACTCCGACCAGCTCTCCCGCGGCTGTACCGGCTCGGCGCTCTCCGTCGTGGGCTCCAGATCGGTGGAGCGCAGCAGCACGTCGAGCAGCTCGTCGGCGTCGAGCAACCGGTGGGTGACCCCGACCCGGCGCAGCGACTTGGCGACCCGGCGGACCAGCGCCGCCACCACCGCGGGCGCCGTGTCCAGGTCGGCGTCGCGGTCCGCGACGGCCTCGGCGAGGGTACGGGCGTCCAGTCGCACCGCGATCCAGATGGTCCGGTCGGCGGGCACCGGCACCGTGCCGAACCGCGCCAGCAGCTGCCGGTACGACTGGCCGGCCGCCGACGACGGGTGCATGTCGATGCTGGGCGCCGGCACGGTCTGCGTCACCACCTGCAGGACGGCGCCCGGCTGGTCGGCCTCGGCGAGCGCCCCCGCCAAGGCGTCCAGCGGGATCAGGCCCGGGTCGTCGCGCATCGGCGCGCTCGGCGTGACCGCGGCTACCGCGTACCAGCCGGCGTCGTCGCGGGCCACGCCCACGTGCGCGCCGTCCGCCACGGAGACGTTCTCCACGGTCAGCCCGGGCGCCAGCCGGCGCAGCGCGCCCAGCCGCGCGTCATCGCCGTACGGCGTCGCGGTGGCGGTCTGCCGGCGGCGCCGGTAGCGCCGGGTCATCAGCCGCCGCTCCAACCACCACCGCCCGTTGCGGCGGCCGAGCGTGACCAGCAGCAGGAGTACGCCGGCGAGCGCCACCCCGGCGATGACCGCCACGATCTCGCTGGCGAGGCTGGCGAGCACGCCGACGACGACCACCTCGGCCAGCAGGAGCTGCGTGATGTGCAGCGGGCCGAGATGGCCTGGCCGGCGGCGGGGAGCAGGATCGCCGGCCCCGCCTGCTCCGAGTCGCTGCTGACCCGCGCGACGGCGCGAACCTGGTGTGGCGACGTGGTCTGCGGCGACACCGTCATGCCGTCAGCTACCCCCTGCCTCGCTCGGTGCCCGCGCCTTCGCCGGACGCTTCACCATCATAGGTACGAATGTCAGCGGGTGGCTCCGAGCAGGTCGTCCAGGACGAGCGTACGCAGGTCGTCCCGGCTGGGCATCCGGCCCAGGCCGCGCAGCCGTCCGGACTGCACCTTGCGCATGCCCTCCAGGAGCTTGCGCGCCTCGCGGGCGTTGCCGAAGTTCTGGTCCCGCTCGATCGTCCCGAACCACTCCAGCAGCGCCTCGTCCAGGCCCAGCCCCAGCAGGTAGTCGTCGTTGCGCGCGATCCGCTTGACGATGAGGACCAGCTCGTCGGGGGAGTAGTTCTCGAACTCGAGCGTCTTGGCGAACCGGGACGCCAGACCGGCGTTCGCGTCCAGGAAGTTGGCCATGTCGTCGGTGTAGCCGGCCACGATGACCGCCACCTGGTCGCGGTGGTCTTCCATCAGCTTGACCAGCGTGTCGATGGCCTCCTGGCCGAAGTCGGCGCTGGCGCCCGCGGACCGGGACAGCGTGTACGCCTCGTCGATGAACAGGACACCACCGAGCGCGCTCTCGAACACCGAGGTGGTCTTCTCCGCCGTGTGCCCGATGTACTGGCCGACCAGGTCGCGCCGCGAGACCTCCTTGAAGTCACCGCCCGGGAGCACGCCCAGCGCCTTGAGCAGCTGGCCGTACAGGCGGGCGATGGTGGTCTTGCCGGTGCCCGGTGCGCCCGTGAAGACCAGGTGGTTGCTGGCCGCGCCGACCGCCAGGCCCGCGCTGCGCCGCCACTCGTTGACCTGGATCTCGTCGATGAGCGCGCGCACCTCGCCCTTGACGCCGGCCAGGCCGATCATCGAGTCGAGCTCGGCGAGCAGCTTCTCGACCTTCTGGGCGTCCTGCTGGGTCGCGCCCTCGATCGCGCTGACTCCGACCTTGGGCTGGTGTGCGCCGCTGTCGGCCGCGTGGATGGTGGGCGTGGCACCCTCCTCCACGTCGATGCCGGGCGCGGCGGTGTCCTCCACCCGCGTACCCTCGACCAGCCCGCCGCAGCCGCGGCCGAACGCGATGCCGACGCCCTGCGTGTCGTGCACCCAGCTGTCGGTGATGGTCGGCGTGCTCTGGTGCGCGACCGAGATCCCCGCGTCGCCGGTGCTGGAGATGTCGCACCGCTCGATCGTCGGCCGGCCCGCCTGGTAGACGTAGACGCCCCGGTACCCGCACCCGGCGATCGTCGAGTTCCGGATGGTCGGGTTCGCGCCCAGCCGTACGATGATGCCGTCGTCCGTGACGCCGCGGACCTCGCACTTGTCGATCAGGCCGCCCGCGTCTTCGATGACGAAGCCGTACTGCCCCGCGGTGACCTTCGAGTCGGCCGCGGACAGGTGCGCGCCGTCGGTCACCGACACCCCCGCCGCGAACCCGGCGGTCGCCTCGCACTTCTCGATCGTGATCCGGCCGCCGTACGCGCTGACCGCCGGGTAGTCGCCGGACTTGAGCACCAGCCCCTGCAGCGTGACCTCGCCACCCGACGACGCGACCGCGGACCCGCCCGCGTCGCTCGCGTCGATCGTCACCGAGCCGGGCTCCTTCGCCGCGACCAGGCTGACGCGGCGGCCGGACAGGCGGATCGACTCCGCGTACACGCCGGGCTCGATGGAGATGACCGTGCCGTCCGAGGCGACCTCGAGCGCGTCCCGGATGCTCGGATAGGCCCCCGCCCGCTGCGAAGAAACGGTCAGTGTGCGCGCCATGTCGTCCTCCCCGTACACCCTTGGTTGGCGATCGTAGCGACTGGACACCCACCCCTGAAGCCGGCAGAGCGCTCACGCTAGACGTACGTCACGTACCTCCCGCCTTTCCACGTCGATCAAGGGCAAATGGTCGTGCTTTGATCTCCAAACCACGACCAATTGCCCTTGATCGGCGTGGAAGTCCTTGATCGGCGCGGGACTAGGGGATGCCTGCGTGCTGGAGGGCGGCGGCGATTTCGGGTACGTCCCGGCCGCCGGCCGCCACGCTCATCGTCAACTCGTACGCCTCGTCGTTGGTCATCCGCAGCTCGTACCCGTTGAGGCCGACGAAGGCGATGACTCCGGCGAGCGCGAGCCGCTTGTTGCCGTCGATCAGGGCATGGTTCTGGCAGATCGAGTGCATCAGGGCGGCCGCCTGCTCGGCCAGGGTCGGATAGGCCACGACGCCGAACGCGACCGTCTGCGGGCGAGCCAGTGCGGAGTTGAGCAGGCCCATGTCGCGTACCTTCGCGGGGCCGCCCAAGACCCGCTCGGCCACGTACAGCAGGTCCTCGAGGTCGAGGTAGATCATTCGCCCAGCCGGCGCAGGGCGTCCTCGAAGCGGGGCAACTGGGTGTCGAGGACGCGGTCGAGCATGGCGCGCTTGGTGTGGCGCGCGACGTACTCGTCGATGGCCGCCAGGATGACGGCGTGCATGGAGCGTCCCTCGGCGGCCGCGATCGAGCGCAGCGCTTCGGTCTGCTCGGGGCTGGGGCGGAGGTTGACGGCCACGACGGCTATGGTACCACTTTGGTACCATGTTGTCGGCCTGGCAACTCAGGGGCATAATTCTGTACATGACGACGACCCTGCCGCTTGCCGATGTACGTGAACGCCTCTCGCCGATCGTCAACTCGGTCGAGACGACTCATGAGCGTGTCGTCATCACAAAGAACGGTCGTCCGTCTGCCGTACTCATGTCCTATGAGGATCTTGCATCGCTTGAGGAAACCCTGGAGATCCTGTCCGACCGCGGCGCGGCGCAGGCGATCCGCGAGTCGCTGTCCGATCCCGAGCGGTTCAGCGTCGATGAAATCCGCCGGGACCTGGAGGCGCGCAGCGGAGGCGACGGACCAGCGGCATGACCTACCGGGTCGAGTTCACCGGGGCCGCCCGCCGCGACATCGCGAAGCTTCCTGAACGGGTCGCCTGGGCCGTCTTAGAGTTTTGCGCCGGACCGTTGGCGGAGAACCCCACCGAGTGGGTAAGCCGCTGATCGGTGACCTGACCGGACTTCACTCCGCTCGCCGTGGCGAGTACCGCGTCATCTACGCCATCCACGATGACAGGGTCATCGTCGAGGTGGCCTACGTT